>NZ_JABXWR010000001.1:1478618-2217927 GCF_013377755.1 Methanofollis tationis | reverse complement strand
TATCATCATCTCCGCGACCGGATCGCCTCCACCGGATCCTGCCGTGCGGCAATCAGTGCCGGGTAGAGGCCGGAGAGAACAGATAGTCCGACCGCCGCCCCTGCTCCGAAGATGAGGAGAGGCAGGGTCACCAGCGTGATGCCGGTCGTCGAGATCCCGGCAAAGCTCTCACCCAGGGCGGCGACGATGAAGGGTTTGCCGACGGCATCGATCAACCATGCGAAGGCGATCCCGAGGGCATCGCCCAGGATGCCGCCGATGAGCCCGATCACCGCGCACTCCAGGAGGATCAGGGTGAGCACCTCCCGCTGCGAGGCGCCGACCGCCATGGCGATCCCGATCTCGTGCCGCCGCTCAAAGACCGAGGTGACCATCGTGGTCATGATCATCAGGGCCCCGACGACCAGGGAGACCGCCGCAAAAAAGGCGAGCACAACGACGACCATATCCATCAGGCGGTTCACCGACTCGATCTCCTCGAACGAACCGGTCGCCGAGAGGCCGAGGCTCTCGATTCGGTCGACGAGGGGGAATACTGCGGCAGGCGTCGCCGCCCTGACCAGGAGGCCGTCATAGTGCCCCTCACGCTCCCGCACTGCGCCGACAAACGAGATATCGCCGACAACTGCAGTATCAAAGGCGTCGCCGCGCTCCCTCATCACGCCGACCGGCACCAGGACGATCTTCCGGTCCTCCGGAGAACCGGTGTCGGCGTACGCCCGCACCAGCACCGTCATCGGTTCGCCGAGGCGCACCCCCTCGTAGCGCCTGAGGGTGTCCCAGATATCAGCGCCCAGCACGACCTCGTTCGTCCCGGGAGAAAATACCCGCCCCTGTGCATATGAGGGCGAAAGGACGGCGGAGAAGCCATCTGCACCGATGCCGGTCACCGCCAGATAGGTCTGCCGTTCTGAGGCAAAACTGTCCCTCACCAGAGGTGCGGCAGCGTCGACGCCCGGCGATCCTGCGATCGCCTGGACGCGGGCCCCGGTGACGAGGTGCATCGCCTCGCCCCCTCCACCTGCAGAGACCTCGACGAGGGTGAGATCAGACTGCGCCTCGATTGCCCCGATCGCCTGCGCCCTGATCCCCTCGCCGAGGGAGACGGTCCCGATGACGGCGGCGATCCCGACGGCGATGCCGATGATGGTCAGGACAGCCCGCATCCGCTTTCTGGTCACCTGCCTGGCCGCATAGGAGAGGAAGTCGAGGAGTTTCACGCCACCACCTCCCCATCGCGCATCTCGATCGTCCGGTCGGCCTCTGCCCCGACCTCGGGGTCATGGGTGACGATGAGGAAGGTGGTGCCGCGCTCCCTGTTGATCTGGCGGAGGAGTTCGATCACGCCGGCGCTCGTCCTGGTATCCAGGTTCCCTGTCGGTTCGTCTGCCAGGATCACCGGCGGATCGGCGATGAGGGCCCGGGCGATCGCCACCCGCTGCTGCTCCCCGCCGCTCATCTGCCGCGGGTAATGGTCTGCCCGGTCGGCGAGCCCGACGTCCTCGAGGAGGGTAAGGGCCCTCCTGGTCCGCTCGCCCGGATCCTGGTAGTTGAAGAGGAGGGGGAAGGCGACGTTTTCGAGTGCCGTCAGCGAGGGGAGCAGGTTGAAGTCCTGAAAGACAAAACCGAGCGTCTGCCTCCTGAGCGCAACGAGAGCGTTTCCATCGGCATAATCGACCTCGACCCCGGCGATCCTGACCGTGCCCTCGTCCGGGCGGTCCAGACCGCCCAGGATGTTGAGGAGCGTGCTCTTCCCGCTCCCGCTCCTGCCGAAGAGAGCGACGAACTCCCCGCGGTCGACCGTCAGGTTCACGCCGCGCAGCGCCTCCACGGCCGGGGGGTAGCGCCTCCAGACGCCGCGCACCTCGATGGCACCGTTCATGATGCGTACCTCACCTCCAGGACGGCGTTGGAGAGGAGCAGATAGTCGCCGTTGTCGGTGAGTTCGGCGACATTGCCCGATGGGCGGAGCCATACCGTCACATCCCGGCGGTCGGTGCCCACCTGTCTCGCCTCGTCGGCATCCAGCACATCGGTCCAGGTCTTCCCGTTGGCCGTGGGAAAGATGATGTCCAGGATCGCCTGGATAAAGGACGGGAGGCCGGAATCGCCGCCCCTGTTGAAAGAAAGGGCGTTTTTCTCCGGAACCTCCGTGGAGGTATACCCGCCCGAAGGGGCTGCGATGAAGAGTTCTGCCGAGGCGACGCGCCCCCTATCGATCGGTTCGTCAAACGTCATGACGGCGGTCGCCATCGCGGGCGTGATGCCGTAGGCGGCATAGAGCAGGTCGGCGCCCTCCAGCACCTGGATCGTCGCTTCGGTTGCGCCCGCCTCCGTGTAGACGAGGAGGATGGCGGCGCCCTGGAGCACAAAGGTGGCATTGGTGGCGGCGGTGTTCGTTGCGGTGAGCGTGAACGGCTCCAGCCCAGAAACGCCGGTATCGAAGGCGTCTACACCGGAGAAAAAGTCATTTTTCGAGACAAAGCCCTTGGAGTCGAGATAGCGCGCGGTGGACTCGAGGGATGCGCCATCGATCGAGACGGCGATCGAGGGGTACACGGCCGCCTGCCCCTGTTTGCTCCACGACCAGTAGAGATAGAGGCGGCCAAACTCGACGGCGGCGCCGTCGGGGAGGAGGGGATCGAACCTGACGGCATAGGTTTCTCCGGGCTCAAGGGTGCCTGAATAGGTGCTGTTCCCCTGGGAGGAGAGATAGCCCCCGTGCAGGGTGCCCGCATAGACGGGGACGAGAGGCCGGTCCCCCGCATAGGTGGCGGCCGCAGGCGCCGCAAGCAGGAGAAGGAGCACCAGGAGGGCCGGACTACAGGAACGCATATTCTCCCTCCCGGATATTGTCGGCCGGGTTCTGGTCCTTCTCGCCCCGGGGGATCGATGCGACGACGCGGATGGTGTGCGTCCCCTCCGCTGCCTGTATGGGTATGTCAAGGCGCTGCACCCCCCCTGCAGCCAGTCCATCGTCAAAGGGGATCACCGTCGCCTTCTCCCCGTCGATGAACACCGAGACCGAGAACGGGGCGGCGTCGCTGCCGCCGGTGTTGCTGATGGTGACAGGGAGGGTATAGCCGGCAAGGCTGCCTGCAGCGCATGCCGGGGCGATGGTACAGGCGGCAAGGACCAGGGCGACCATGATGAAGGCGGCGATCGAACGTTTCGATCGACCTGCGGCAAGGGCGCCGATGCCCATCGCCGCAAGGGCGGCGGTGAGGGGAAGCGGCGAGGCGGTCGGGGCAGGCGCATCGCCCGAGCGCACCGGGGCCCCGACTGAGACGACGATGTCAGGGAGCGATCCCACGGTGATCGTCCGGCTCAGGGCATTGTCTCCGGCATTCCGGTCGCCGGGCGCATCCACCCGGACGCCGATCTCGTGGACGCCTTCGACCGCGGGCCATTGGGCGGTGGCGGTCTGAACGCCGCTTGCCGCAGGCGTGAGGCGATCCGTCGCCACGGGCGCGCCGTCGACGCTCCAGGTGACGGTCATCGCCGACGGTCTGGTGCCGCGGTTATCGATCCGAACCGAGAGACGGGCGGTCTCGCCGGCATAGGCGCCGCTCACCGTGAGATCGCGGAGGGAGATATCGGGTGCGGCGATGCCGTTCCGGGGGCGGAGGACGAGAGCGGCAAAGACCGGGTGGATATAATCCTCGCCCTCGGGATCAGATCCGGTCGTCGAGATCGATCCGTCGCCGTCGGTGTCCCGCCCGCGCTCGAAGGTGAGCAGGTTGTCGCCGCCGAGATATGCCGTCACGTCGAAGGTCTCGGCATCGGTGTAGCGCGTCGGAATCCCGGCGCCACCTTCGGCGTTGAAAGAGCGTTCGTCCCCGATATCACCGGCGACGCCAGCGTCATGGCCGTTGAAGACGACATAGTCGGGCTGGCCCTGGTTCGTCGCCAGCAGAACAACGGTGAGGCGTGCCTCGTCCACACGGTCGGGGACACCACCGAACGCAACAGAGGCCGAATCTTTTCTGGTCTGGAGGGTGCCGGCCCACCCTTCGCCATGGAGGTTCTCATTTCCTTCGGCGATCACATACCGCGTGAGGGGCCGCGTCCGGTCCTCCACCGCCGCAACAACGCCGGCGGCATAGATCCGGCCATCAAGCCTGTTCCCCTGCACCCCCCGGGACGTCGTGATGGTGATGGTATTCTCGCCCCTGGCAAGGAGAGGGGTGATCTCGCGGGCAATCCAGTGCACACCGTGCCCGGAAACATATACCTCTTCGCCGACATCCCCCTTTCCTCCGAGGGCGATACGTTCTGCAGCATGGCCATTCACCGCGATCTCAGCCCAGCCGGTGTACATCTCATTGCCCCCCCAGACCCCGCAGAAAGTGCGCGCGTACGAAGGGGTGGCGTTCAGGGTGAAGGTGACTGTGAGAGGCGGGTTGGAGAGACCGTACAAGCCATAGGTAACAATATCGCCGTGGATCTCTCCCTGCGCGACCACCTCGAGAGGAATCCCTTCAAAGTCATAGTGGGCCGTGACGGCCGGGATCGACAGAGCACAGACCATTATGCAGAGGAAGAGCATGCGGCACCCGGTGTAATGCATGTGGCATGATGGGCAGCATAAGGTGTTATGCATTTCGCCATTCGTAGAATAAAAAAAGATGAAGGGTTAAGAAGATCATATTTGATATTTGCACAGGATATAAGGATGAGGCGATTGGTGCTCTCATTCAGATCTGATTGGACGTGCGTTCAAAGAGCCGCATACTGCTTTTGAATGAGCCACATCCCCCCTTCTTCCAGATAGTTGTCGAGCAGTACGTTCTGGACCAGTTCCCATCCATCCAGCTCCGTGTCCTCACGTTCAGTCGGGAAATAGAGCCACATATGCTCTTTTCCGACCCTGAAGAGACAGAAACGTCGCCCTTCTTTGTAGAAGGTGATAAGACCTTTCCCGGTTCTTGAAAGCGGCGGGGTCAGGGGATCGTAGCCGATAGCGAACGAAACGTTCTCCCCGAGTGCAAGCGTCCGGTTAAGGAGCGCGGTTGCCACCTGCCGGTAGACCCTGGACTCCGGGAGGATGAGATCATGCTCGAAATCTGCCGGATCCCTGGATTGGATGCCAGCCGAATGTGCCTCATGAAAATCGAGCAGGCGCTCGATCAGATCAGATAAGGATTCGCCGCCCTTTACAAGAGCCATGAGACGCTCATATTCCGTCTCCCTCAGAGTAAGGGCCCTCATTCCCGCATTACTCCCGGGATGGAGTGTTTCAATTGTACCTGTCATGACTTCCCCCTGGCACCATACGATGCCTGATCATCCATCGCCCCGAGGTAATAAAAAAGTTTCTATTAGTATTACTATAGCAGATTATTACAAAAAAAAGATAAAATTAAATTAGTAAATTTATCCTGAATTATGCATACTTGTTTTCAGACTCCACTGATAACCCCTGTTCATACCTGACAATCGCACCTATCCCCCCGGCTGTCAGGTCGGAAATCCGGTAATACCTGCCCCCCGCATGCTCGGCGATCGTGCGGCCAAAACCCAATGAAAGCGGAACAATAGACGGGGAAGAGGTTTCTGTATCGATCACGACCGTCCTGATCCCGCGCTCGCCCAGGAGAGCAGACGCCCGCACCACCTCCTCCCTGATCGATCCGCCAGACCCGGTGTTTGGGCGGCAGTCGCTGATCAGCACGAGCAGGGGGACGAGATCGGGATTTTTCCTCTGTTCGGAAAGGAGTACCTCCAGCCCCTTCAAGAGACCCGCGGCAAGCGGCGTCCTTCCTCCGGTCGGTATCCCGGCAAGACACAGCGCGGCGCGATCGAGGGCGTGGGTCATCGGGAGAACCAGATCGGCGCCGCTCCCCCTGAAGGCCACCAGACCGACGCGGTCGCGATGGATATATGAATCAGATATCAGGGAGAGAACGGCGCCCTTCGCACTCTCCATCCGTCGCTCGGTTCCCATCGATCCGCTTGCATCCACGACAAAGAGCGCACCCACCGGGGCGCTCCCGCGCCTGACCTTCTGCCGCAGGTCCCCGGGCTCGACCGCAAGGGCGAGGGCGCCCCGGTCTCGCCGGCGCTGGTGCGGCGCCGCCGCCCGCACCGTCCCCACAAGGTCCAGATCCTCCCTCCCCTGACGGACCGAGACCGACCGGCCGCCTCTCCGTGTCATCACGGGTTTGCGCCGGCCTGACGCCTTCCTGATCACACGGTCGGGCTCTGCCGGCCTGATCGCGCCGGGGTCTACGGCATCTCCTGGCGAGAAGACCTGCTCCCTCTCCTTCCCTGTGCGACCGGACGTGCCGTCTCCATCACTCCCCCCTGAGGAAGGGCTGTCATCTGGTTCGTTATCGCCGCCCCCGTCTTCACGGATATCGTCGCCACCGATGAGGGAGTCCAGTGTTTCGGGATCGAGTTTCGGCTCCTCGAAGGGACGTTTTCGCATCCGGTGCGGGATGGCGAGGGCCATCGCCCGCTTCACGTCCTCCGCCAGGACTTCGTCCCGTCCTTCGAGGGCCGCGATCGTTCGCGCCGTTCTGATCACCGTCAGTTCGGCCCGGTGCGTCATGACCCCGAGAGAGAGGCACGCCGCAACGACCTGCCTGGTCAGGTCGCGGCCGATGGTCACGCCGGGAAGCAGGGCACGGGCACGGACCACTGCCCTGCGGAGGCGCTCCTGCTCGGGCTCCCACACCTCCAGAAAACGATCAGGATCCGCCTCAAAGGCGCCGACCGTCTCGACGACCCGCATCCTCTCCTCGAGATCGGTGATGCCGCCGACCGTCACCTGGAGGCCAAAGCGGTCGAGGAGTTGCGGGCGGAGTTCTCCTTCTTCAGGATTCATCGTCCCGATCAGGATGAACCGCGCCGGGTGGGCGAGGGAGATCCCCTCGCGCTCGACGATATTGATGCCGGTCACGGCGGCGTCGAGGAGGATGTCCACGACATGATCGTCAAGGAGGTTCACCTCGTCGATGTACAGGATCCCCCGGTTTGCGGCGGCGAGAACACCGGGTTCAAGGGCACAGATCCCCTCCCTGATCGCCCGCTCCACGTCCACCGTCCCGACGACGCGGTCCTCGGTCGAGCCGAGGGGGAGGGTGACGACACGGACGCGCCGCCGATCGCGCTCGAGGATCCCGCCCTGCTCATAGCGTTCCCGGCAGCGGTCGCACTGCAATTCGGGATCGTCAGGGCTGCAGCCGAAAGAGCAGCCTGAAACGACCTCGATCTCCGGGAGCAGGTCAGCAAGCGCCCGCGCTGCCGTCGATTTTGCAGTGCCCTTCTCCCCCCTGATCAGCACGCCGCCGATGGCAGGGTTCACGGCGTTGAGAAGGAGGGCGAGTTTCATCTCGTCCTGCCCGATGATCGCAGAGAAAGGGAGAGTCTTCCGTTTCAGAGGGTTATTTCCAGTCATTTTTTTCTCCATTCGTCAAGGTCGGCGAGGGAGATTGCATGGATCGCGCCGCCCTGCACCTCCCCGCCGCTTCCCATCGAGTCCTCCATCCAGCCTTCCGCCTCAAGGTATGCCTCTTTCAGCCCGTCGATCACGTCGCCGTCAGGCTTCCAGAGGCCGCGCCCGTAGGCCTCAAGAAGCCGCCGCCCGATCTCTTCGAACGCCCAGGGATTTTCCTCCTCAAAGAACCGCTTCATGTCCGGATCGAGTACGAACGTGCGCGTGATCTCGTCAAAGATCCGGTCGTCGACCTCGCCGGTCGTCGCTTCCCAACCATAGACCGTGCCGACGCGGCGGGCGATGTCCCCGGCCCCCTTGTAGCCGTGGCGCCGCATCCCCTCGATCCACTTCGGGTTGAGGAGTTTTGTCCTGGTGACCCGCCTGACCTCGTCGGCCAGGCTCCGGATCGCCACGCGGTCGGCGTCACGGGTATCGCCGTAATATGCCGGCACATCCCTCCCGCCGATGGCGCGGGCTGCCGCGGTCAGGCCGCCATGGGTCCCGAAGTAGCAGCAGCAGCCGAGGAGATCGTACTCGTCCGTTGCGGTCTTGTTGAATGTCATGGCGACGGAAGAAAGCTGGCTGGACAGCCCTTCTTCAGAGGCGGCGCCGTAGCGTCCCCGCCCGTAGGCATAGCCATTCCATCGCAGAAAGACATCCGCAATCTCGGCCTCGTCCTTCCACGCCGAGGCATATACCGCAAGCGAGACCCCGTTGCCATAGGTCCCGGGCCTGCTCCCGAAGATGCGGTCGGTGCTTCCCGATGCACGGGTATGTTTGCGCACGTAGTTCGTATCGAGCGGTTCGTCGAGATCTGCGACGGCCCGGATGGCGTCGTCGATCAGCTCGATGCAGGAGTAGAAGTTGTCCCGGAGAATCCCGCTGGTCCGGATCGTCACGTCGATGCGCGGCCGGCCCAGGTCCTCGACCTGGACGATCCTGAAGGACCGCACTCTCCCCTCCTGCCAGACCGGTTCGCACCCGATCAGGGCGAGCACCTGGGCGCACTGTTCGCCGTCGGCCCACATGATGTCAGAGGCCATCCAGTACATGGCGACGTTCTCGGGATACGCCCCCTCCTCCTCCAGGTACCGGGCAAGGAGGAGGTCGGCAAGCCGTGATCCGACCCGCCATGCCGCCGGCGTCGGGACACGGAAGGGATCGAGCGAGTAGAAGTTCCGGCCGGTGGGCAGGACCTCAGGGCGCCCCCGCGTGACAAGACCAGAGGGGCCGGGACTGACAAAACCGCCGTCCAGCCCGTGGAGGAGGCTCCCGATCTCATCTGAGGCATCGATCCGGGACGAGAGGTCGCGGACCGTTTCCACGACCGCATCAAGGGAAACATCGGTATTTTTCAGCCTATCGCCAAGCGCGATCCGCGCCGCTTCGACCGGGCCATCCCCATCGAGAAGGGCGGCGACGAAGTTCAGGGACGCAACGTCGAGATCACGGCGGACAGGGGTATCGGCGGTTTCGGGATCGACGCCGGCCATCAGAGAGACCGCCGCCAGGAGGTCACCACCGTGGCGCATGATGGCGGCGATGTACGACGCCTTCTCCCTGCCCGCCGGCATCTCGCCGAAGATGTGCATCCCGTCCGGGATCCTGGTGTCGTAGGTGGCCGTCAGGAGGTCTTCGGCTGCGGCGACAATATCCTCAAAGGGGCAATCTCCCATCTTCCCCCCGGAACACCCGATCTCTTCGGCCAGGCCGGAGGAGGTGATCAACTCCCTGATCGTATGGGTGAGGGCATGGGCACGGGCGCCGTCGCTCCCCTCCGCCCTCCGGTAATCGGCGATCTGGATCTCCAGTTCTTTCAGCGGCCCGTAAAGCCCGCTTTCCACCATCGCCGCCTGGGCATGGTCGACGAGGGTGGCGCAGGCCCGCCTCTTTGCGGCCGTTCCTTCGGGCGGGTTGTCGGCGTTGTAGATGTAAAGGTGCGGCACCCGCCCGATGGCGATGTCCGGATAGCACGAGCAGGAGGGTGCGACGCTCTTTCCAGGAAGGAACTCGAGGTTGCCGTGGGTGCCGACGTGGACGATGGCATCGGCGCCGAACTCTTCTTCGAGCCACCGGTAGGTGGCGAGGTACTGGTGCGTGGGCGGGATCTCAGGATCGTGCAGGATGCGGCAGACGGTGCCGTCGCACCGGCTTCCGGCGCAGCCGCGCTTGGGCTGGACGCAGACGACGGCGTTTCCAAAGCGCACGCCAGTGACGACGATCCGCCCCTCGTGGACCATGGCGGGCGGCACGCCCTCTTTTCCGCCCGGGGGTTCGCCCCAGGCGTCGTTGACCGCCTGCCTGACGTCGTCCGGCAGGGTGGAAAACCAGCGCATGTACCGCTCCACCTCGATCAGGTCGAGCGCACCTCCCTTCTCCACGATCTCGCCAACCGCCGTCCACCTGAACTCGGCAATCGCCTTGCGATCGAGGATCGTCCGGATCAGGTCTTCTCCGTCGGCCGGGGGAGTAACTGCATAGCCGGCAGCGGCCATTGCCCTGAGGACTCGCGCCACGCTCTCCAGGGTATCGAGATGGGCGCCGGCCCCGACGCCTCCCTCGACCGAACTGCAGGGCTTGTTATGGAGGATGAACCCTACCTTCCGTTCAGACGGCGGTGTGCTCCTGAGCCGCATCCAGGCCCTGAGGCGGTCGGCAACGCGCTGGATCCGGTCAGGGAGGGGAAAGTGAACACCTGTTTCCCCGGCAACAGCAACCCCCACCGGAAGCATCTCGATCATCCCCTGGAACTCAGGGAGGGCGACGCACCATCCCACTTCGTCGCTCCCCATGCCGTCCCTGGACGAAAGCCACTCCTCTTCGGTGGTGTGATACAGGATCAGGGGATGGACGACCGGGCAGTCGAGGGCAGCGAGGCGCGCCATATAGGCATCTGCATCGGAGGCATGGATGAACGACCTGGCCTCGACAAGTGCGTCGATGCCGCCTCCAAAATACCTCTCAATGACCGCTGCTGATGAGAGGGCGCCGGTCTCCTGGTCGCCGGTCCCAAAGCAGAAGACCGGCACGATGTCGCAGTCCTGTTCGAACTCCCGGATCAGGGCGTCGACCACGGCCGTATCCCCGGTGAGCCAGGCGGTCCTGGAAAAGAGCAGGCCGACCGACCGGAGGTGCCGGCGCGGTCGCCATGCACGGTAGTCGCCGGTCGACGTGAACGGGGTCTGGGCGTCCGGGTGGTAGATCCCCTCCCAGAGGGTCGGCTGCGGTGGTCCGTAGGGACGATCGATTCCGAGCAGTTCATGCACCGCATATGCGAGCATATTCCTGATATTTTCCCGCCCGCCAAAGAGATAGTATACGTTCAGCGTGGCGACGACTCCGAGCGGGGCGGTCGAAGCGTCCCAGAAGGCGTCGTTATAGCCGAAGGTTGCCACAGTAGCCCCCGCGGAGATGCCATCCATCACCTCATCCCACCAGGGTTCGCTCGAGGGATGGACGAGCACAAGATCAGCCTTGCAAAGGGTGCGCCCGCATTCCTCCCTCAGCAAAGGACGCTCTTTGAGATCATGAACGGCCCACACCCTCAGTTCCAGTCCAAGTTCAGCTGCTGCCTCCTGAAAGAGAGGGAGTTCATTCCCCCATGCCATTACCGCAACCGTACCATTCGTCATAATCCGATCTCACGCAGATCCGTTGCACCAGCGACGCCGCCTGTCGGGCACGGATTCACACTAAAAAGGATTCAATATGTTAAATGTATTACCTATTTCAAAAAAGTATTACTCATCGGACTTGAAAATCACACGACGAGAGGAGAGAGAGGCAGCACCGCCCTTACATCAGGTTCGAAAAAATATGAGCGGCCATGACCCAGGCACCTCAGAGATCGAACCGGCACACCGTATCCCGGTCAGGCAGGACGGTGACGTCATCGCGAGTCTGCGACGTACCCCCGAAGAGTACTTTGAGATCATAGGTTCCGATCCGCATGTACCTGAAAGTATGCGGGGTCACCTTGCCGGTATCCTTCCCGTGCAGATAGATCATCGCACCTTCAGATTTGCTGGTGATTGTCAGGGATCCGTACGGGTAACTCTCCAGGACAAAGGAGAGGGCGGCGTCTTCGAGAGGGGTGAGATCGTCTGTGAGGAGAACCCGCTGCTCGGTGGAGATGTAACCAGGAGAGGATACGGAGATCAGATGCGGACCGTCCGAGAGGTGCTCAATCGTGTAGGGCGTCGCATAACCGGTGTCAAAACCGTCGACAAAGATCCCGGCGCCTGCTGGGCTGGATGTCACCCTGACCGAGGCGGTGGCCGGGGCCGGATCGCCGAGCACATATTCCGCCTCACAATCGATAAAGTCAGATATTGTAAAGGAGTAGTATCCAGTATCGTCGTGAACAGAGACGAATGAAGAGACACCCCATACCTCGACCGTCGCCGGAATCTTCTGGTTAAAGCGCTTTCCGTTCACCGACACCTCGGCCTTATCGAATCTTTCGGACTTCAGAGTCACCGAACGAGGATAGCACTGCTCCTGGTTGAAAACAACGCGGGTCACCATGCCCGACTCGACAAGGCATTTTTTCGTCGAAACGGAAAAGTCGACCCAGCCATTCTTCACGCTCACCGTATGGATACCGGGTTTGATGCCGGAGACTACCTGGGGCGTCTTCCACTGGAGCGTCCTGCCGTCGATCACGATCGTCGCACCGTCGGGCTTTGAGTCGACGAAGATGCTCCCGGTGCCGTCATAGGCCTCGATCTCAACAAGACCGTCTGAAAGGGTGTGCGATCCGGTCGAGAGATCGACCGTGAGGGTCTGTTCGCCTGAGAGGGAAAGGGGCTTATCAAAGCGGGCAGACGATCCGTCAGGAGAGAGGGAGACGGTGTGGGTACCTGAAGACAGAGCGGAAAGGGTTGCGGGTGTCGTCCTCCCGGTGTACTTGCCGTCGAGGGAGATCAGGGCGCCGGCGGGTTCGGAGAGAATGGCCAGGTCCGCTGTTGTCGGGGATGAGTCATCTTCACCGGTCTCCGGGACGGTTTCGACCTCGGGCGACCGGGTGTCGTCAGACATCGGGGGCGCCTCCTCCGGTTCTGCCGGGGTTTCCTCGACGCGTGCGCCGAAAATTCCGAAAATGCCCGACCAAAGGGATGCGATCCAGTTGTCCTCCGCAATGGGGGACTGGATTTCTGGGGAGACGTTGCCGCCAATCGTTTCGCCGGATCCGGCAGCGGCGCCAGGGACCAGGAGGAAGATCAGCAGGATACCTATGACCGGAAAAAAGAGTCGATCGCAGAGGCCATGTACATAGTTCATCATATCATCTCCGTGTGATGGAAGGGTCTTTTTTGTATCTCTGAAGAATGTGCCAACAGTATTATTACTGATATATAAATCATTCTGCATACGTTGCCACGAGTGAACAGACAGGGAAACCGGTGCAGGGGAGGGGCCCTGGCTCATAACGGCACCGCTCAGAAAACAGCGATCACGATCAGGATCGTGATCACCTTCGCCGCCATGCTCGCCAGGTAGGTCTTTGCAATAATTCCCGGCGCTTCTCTCCCGAAGAGGGAGAGGTACAATGGGGCCGAGTACTTGATGTAGATCATCGTGATCACCACCATCGATCCGGCGATCAGGGTGATCAGCGCCTGCTCTGTCGAAAGGACTCCTGCCGTCATGAGCGACCCCACCACGGCGTAACCAGCCGAGAAGTGGAGGGCCTGCGCAACGATCGCCGCAATGCTCTCACCGGGAACATCGATAAACCCGAGGAACGGCGCAAATAGAGCGGCGACCACGTCAACCACGCCCATCGCATAGAGAGCGAAGAACAGAAGGGTGGCGACGACGGTGATCGGGACGACGCGTTTGAGAGAGGAAACGGCCTTTACAGCCCCGGCTCTCAGGGTCCTGCGGTCGAAGTTAATCTGGGACGGTTCTCCCTCTTCTCGAAGAGCGCCGGGAGTTTTCCCCCTGAACACTTTGAGCCATATTACCGCTCCGGCAGTCTGGATGAGGGTGGAAAGAAGGTTCAGGCCCGTATAGATCCCGCCGATCACCGGGCCGAGAAGAACGACTGCAGTCGGGAGCTGGACCCGGAAGAGCGATTCGCCAAGGACAGCCGGAAAGGTGCCCATCAGGAGGGTCGGGACCACTTCGTCCCGCCCGACGCGGCCGTCGTGATAGAAGGCGGCGAGCATGGATTTTCCGGCGGTTGCGTCGGCGACCATGGCGACGAGGGCGAGGGACGAGCCTGAGGAGATCCCGGATACCCGGGAGATCGGATAGGAGAGGAACCGAAGCCGCGAGATGACGCCGGTCTCGGTGATGACGTTTGCGAGGACGATCCCGATGGTGATGAGGGCGACCGCCCTTACAAGATAGCCTGCTGCCGCCATTGCCGAGAGGGCGTCGGTCAATCTCACCGTCCCCGCCGGTAGCGCCCCATCGCCGCCACAAAGGCGTCGGCGAAGTCACCGGTCAGATAGGCGTGGCTGTAGCCGCCGAGGGTCGCATGCTCGGAGAGACCGTCTTTTCCGTCCACGATCCCCTTCCCCCGCCCGAGGTTCAGGGCGAAGCGGGCGTCGGCGGCGGTCTCGACCGAGGAGTAGTGGAACTCATGCCCCCTGAAGGAGAGGCCGGTCGGAAGGAGCGGCGATGCCCCCGTGCTCCGGGCGTCCACGTAGCCGAGTGCCTGGAAGCGCCCGTGCATACCGGCCTCGCCGGGCAGGACGCCGGCCATCCGGTAGTCTCCGTCCTCACAGGAGAGGTGCTCGCAGAGGTAGAGAAGGCCGCCGCACTCGGCATAGACCGGCAGTCCGTCCGCGGCGGCCGCCCTGATCTCGCGGGTGCAGGGGGAGTGGGAGAGCGCCCCGGCATGGAGTTCGGGATAGCCCCCGCCGAGATAGAGGCCGTCGACGTCGGGAAGAGCGTCGGTGAGAGGCGAGAAGGGGACGATCTCTGCCCCGGCCCGACCGAGGAGGTCGAGGTTGTCCTGGTAATAGAAGCAGAAGGCGGTGTCGAGGGCGACGCCGAGGCGGACGGAAGGCTGCTGCTCCTGCCGCACCGGCGCGAGGGCAGCGGACGGCGACGACGATGCCGATCCGATCAGGGCATCGAGGTCGCAGTGCTCGGCACAGACCTCCCCGAAGGCGGCCATGCTCGCCTCGCCGGCCATTGCAAGCCCGAGGTGGCGGCTTCCGACGCTCTTATCCCGCTCGGTCGGCACCCACCCGAGGGCAGGAATGGAGAGATATTTTTCGATCATCTGCCGGTGCCGCGGGCTCCCGACGCGGTTGAAGATCACCCCGGCAAAGCGGACGGCCGGGTCGAAGGCAGTGTAGCCCCCGACGAGCGCATGGGCGCTCCTCGACATCCCCTTGATGTCGGCGACAAGGACCACCGGGGCGTCCAGGATCTTTGCCACATGCGCCGTGCTCCCGGTCTCCTCGCCCTCAAGACCATCGTACATCCCCATCACGCCTTCGACGACGGCGATGTCCGCACCTGCCGAGGCCGAGATGAAGGTCCTGACCACGCCGTCTGTACCCATCATATAGGGATCGAGGTTTCTCGACGGGCGGCCGCAGATGGCGGTGTGATGGGAAGGATCGATGAAGTCGGGACCGACCTTGAAGGGCTGGACGACAAGACCCCGCGCCCGCAGCGCCGCCATGACGCCGCTGGCGATGGTGGTCTTGCCGCAGCCCGAGTGGGTGCCTGCGATGACGATTGCCGGGATCATCGGTCGAGTGTTGGTTGGCAGAATGGATGAAGATTGGGCTTGGGTGGGCGAGGAAACTATAGAGACACCATATAAACCATAATGGCATTTTTTAACGGAAAAAATTTCTTAGCATACCGGTATTTAATAAAAACCAACACAAAAAATTCGAAATAACTATATGGCAATATTGTTAATGTGCCTGTGTGTATAGCGGTTTCCCGGACCCCTCCATCCAGGGTGGGGGAGGCCAGCGTCCGCTCTTCTGGGTCGGCGTGGACCTGAACACCGCCGGTCATATCGCCGTTGCAGCCGAACCTGCAACCGGCGAGGTGCGATGCTTCGGCAGAAGTCTGGAGTCCCTCAGGAGGGGCGTCGAGCGGGCTGGATCGAAAAGAGGGCTGCACCGGAAAAAACAGAAGAAGATGATTCTCAGGGTGATCAGGGAGCAGAACCACGCCATCAGCACCGGGATCGTCGAGTTCGCCAGGGATACAGGGGCCGGGATCAGGATGGAGCGCCTCTTTGGAAGACGGCATTGCAACGAGATCTCAGCAGACAACCCCGAGACCTGGCTCTTCTATACCCTCCAGAAAGCGGTCGTGAAAAGGGCGGAGATGAAAGGGATCACGGTCGAGTTCGTGAACCCGACCGGCACCTCGAAGCGGTGCTCCCGGTGCGGCGAGATGGGAATCAGGCAGCGGAAGTACTTTTTCTGCCCCTCGTGCGGCTATGAAGCGCATGCCGACGTGAATGCCGCCCTGAATATCGCCGGCATCGCCCCAGCCGTGCAGAGAAAAGAGCAGGCAGGGAAAAAAGCGGCGAGGAGAGCGATCGCACCGGCAGGGAACGAATGGTTCTATTATGTGCCGGCGGGCCCGTTCCCCGGTGCATGCGACTGAGCCATCGATCAAAATCGACCTGAAACCACAACGAAAAGCCCGCTCCGGGGCACCGGCGGCGCTCCCGCCGTCCCGAGGGCGATCCGTTCCTGTGGGTAGCCAAGGTCCTCGCAGACGGCGATCCGCACCTCAGGGGTCAGGGCCGCCGCAAGGTCGGGGACCGAGAAGGCCGGGTCGGCGATGAGAAAGACGACCTTCCCGCGCGAGACCTCCAGGGCGGCGTCGGCGATCGCCGCCGCGTGGTCCTTCCCATGGGCGGTGACAACCGCACCGCGGATCAGCGAGACCCCCAGGCGGGCGAAGGCGACCTGCATCGAGGAGATGCCCGGGACGACCTCGCCCCCGAGATAGCCGAGCCCCGCGAGCATGGGGTCGCCGGTCGAGAGGACGACGGTGTCGGCAGGGAGTGAGCGGAGGCGTTTGTAATCGGTGATCTCGTGCACCGCCGTTCCCTCGCGGATATAGGGGCGGGCGAGGTCGATGGCGCGATCTGATCCATAGATGACCGCCGCCCCGGCGATCGCCGCTGCCGCCGCCGCCGTGATCATGCCGGGGCCGCAGCCCACGCCGACGATCTTCACCCCGAGTCCCCCATAACGCCGCCGTCCCTGTCCACGATCACGACCCTGACACCAGGGTGATCGGCCCTGAAGCGCGCAAACGCCCGCTCCATGATCCCTGGCCACACAGGTGTCGCCGTCAGTTCCTCGACGGTGCCGCACCCGGTACCTTCGAGGACGCCGGGGTCGATGAACTTCATCACCAGCCCGGGCAGGGCGCAGATCACCGCCTCTCCCCCGACCTCGTCGAGGGCGCGCCCGAGGTTCACCCCGACGAGCACGGCCTCGTGGTCAGGGAAGAGGAGACGGGAGTAACGCAGCCCGATCCTCCCGGTGGTGAGCACCACCCGCTCTGCCCCCCTGATCCGCTCGAAGGCCGATTCTGAGAGGTGATCGTCCCAGGGCTCGACGAGCCCGGTGGAACCCAGGACCGAGATCCCGCCCTCGATCCCGATACGGGGGTTGAGGGTCTTCCCGGCGATCGCCGCCCCCTCAGGAATGGAGAGGCGCACCCGCACGCCCGAAAGCCCGACCGCCGCCATCGCCCCCCTGATCCCCTGCAGGATCGATTGCATCGCCGTCCCGCTGATCGCCGCCTCACCGGCGCGATACCGCGGTGTGTCCCTGGCGAAACGCCCGATCCCCTCGCCAGCCTCAAAGGTGAGACCGGCAGGGGCACGTTCAGCAGTTGCCACGAAGAGCAGGCCGGCCGTGACGTCGGAGGGATAGTCGCCGGCGTCTTTTCTCGCCGACCCGGTGCCGTCCCTCCCCTCTGCCGGGACCGTGAAGACAAGCCCGCAGGGGAGCGTGACGGCGACCGCCGAGACCGGCCCTTTCAGGGAGAGCACCGCCGCCGTTGCCGCCGCGGCGGCCGTTGTTCCCGTGGTAAAGCCGCGGCGGAGCACCGCCCCCGAGGCGGTGAGCACCCCGAGCCCCGAGGCGACGAGGTCAAGCCCATCCGGGCTCGCGCACCGCGCCGTCCACGCTTCAGGATAGACAAAACCGGTGACCGGATCGACGATCGCCTCACGCCGCACGCTGTTGCTCCACGAATATCGTGACGATCTCGTTCATCGCCGCCACCGCGGGCGGCGTCCCCCCCCGCGTCCCCTGCGTGGTGATCGAGGTGATCTCGAGCCCCCTGAGTTCCTCCTTCGACTCGGCGGCGTTCACGAAGCCGACCGCCATCCCGATCACGAGCGCCGGGCGCACCCCTTCCCTGATCATCGTGCAGAGGGAGAGCAGGGAGGAGGGGGCGTTGCCGATCACGACGATCGAGCCCTCCAGGCGGTCGCGCAGGGCGAGAAAACCCGCAGAGGAACGGGTGATCCCGCGCTCGGCCGAGATATCGGCCCCGAAATCGAGGGCGCAGAGCACCTCTGAGGTGTGCTCGTTTTTCCTGATCCCCATCTGCACCATATGGATGTCGGTGACGATCGGCGCCCCCCGCTCGAGGGCCTCAAGCCCGGCGGCGACGGCGTCGCCCCTGAACCTGACCAGATCGGCCATCACGAAGTCGCCGACGGCGATCGCGCACCGCTGCCTGATCCGGTCTTCGACCGTCCTATCGCCGATCACCTGCCTGGCAAGGGCGCGGCTCGTCCGCGAGATCTGATACCCCTCCGGGGTGTCGGCGCCGGGATCAATATACATATTTCCTCCTGTATCCTCTCGGCGTAAGCATTCCGCCGTTTTTCGTCGGGAACGTCTCTTTTCCGCCGACAAAGACCACCGTGTGCATATCGACCGCCGAGGTGTCGGCGGCGAGGGCGCCCAGGGTGGTGACCGACGTCGCCTCTCCCTCCCGGCAGGCGTTCCGCACGAGCCCGACCGGGGTCTCTGGCGCAGCGTGGCGGAGGGCGATCGCGAGGGCGCGGGAGAGGTTCTCAGGTCTGCCGCGGCTCTTCGGGTTGTACAGCGCCACCGGCACGCCCATCGCGAAGGCGCAGTCGAGGCGGTGCTCGATCTCCTCCCAGGGCGTGAGCAGGTCAGAGAGGGAGAGGGTCACGTGGTCGCCGGTGAGCGGCGACCCGAGCAGTGAAGCCCCGGCACAGGCGGCGGTGACGCCGGGGACCACCTCGACCTCCACCGCATCGCCCGAGCGCTCCAGCACTTCAAGGACGATCCCGGCCATCCCGTAGACGCCGGGATCGCCGCCGCTCACCATGGCGACCCGATGCTCACGGGCGAGGTCGATGCACCGGCGTGCACGATCGACCTCCTTTCCCATCGAGCTCCTGATCACCGTTTTTCCCTCGAGGAGCGATCCGAGCTGTTCAAGATAAAAGGCGTTTCCGATGACATACTCGGCCTCCCGGATCGCCTCGGCGGCCCGCCCGGTCATCCAGGCGGCCCCGCCCGGCCCGGTGCCCACAATAAAGAGTTTCCCTGATTTATCGTCCGATTGCAACGGTAACATCCCCATAGACACGTTTTTTCAGCACCAGTTCGCGCCGCTGCGCAAGGGCGAGGACCGCCGGTTCGGCGACCCCGGAAAGCCCGATAAGCCCGGCCCGCGAGGGCGAGGGCGGCGCCTCCTGGTTCAGGACGGCATCGGGCAGGAAGACCAGCACCCCGCCGAGGTCCGCGACCGCCCGGGTCAGACCCTCTTCGTCCCGTTTCTTCTCTGTCGTCGCATAGACGAGCACATCGTCCGCCGCGATCCCGGCTTCTTCGAGCGCCGACCTGACGGCAGAGACGACGGCGTCAGCAGAAACGCCGCGCCGGCAGCCGACACCGACGACGTAGCCCCCGCCGCGGGCGAGCACCGAGACCGCCGGACCGGCCACCACCACGGCCGGGCCGCCCACCGTATAGACCGGCACATCGCCGTCGAGCATGGCGACGTTCACCGGGAGGGTGGAGGTGGGGTTTATGACCTGCGTCCCGGTGGCGGCGGCGATCCCCTCCACACACGGGCGTCCCAGCGCCTCGGTCGCCGTCGAGATCACGGCCACCGCCCCGGTGGCAGAGGCGATCTCGCGGGCGAGATCGTTTGCGCCGTGGTGGCCCCCGACAAGAGGGACGGCAAAACCGAGGCCGGGGCTCACCACGACCACCGGGGGATCGCGCCACTTGGAGGTGAGGAGGGGGGCGATGGCGCGCACGGCGATCCCGGCGGACATCAGGGCGACGACCCGGTCGTAGCCCTCGAACGCCCGTTCAAAGACGCCGGGGGCATAGGGGAGATACTCCCCGCCCACGGCCGCCGCAAGCCGCTCTGCATCCCCGGCAAAACGCCGGAGGGAAATCACCGCCGTCTTCATCCGTAGAGGTCCGAATTGACATAGCCCGATCTGGCGGCGTCCACCACCCCGCCGATGATGATCAGGGCCGAGCGTTCGATCCCGGCGGCCCGCGCCTTTGCGGCGATATCGGCGACCGTGCCGACGACCACCTTCTGGTCAGGCCAGGTGGCGTGGTAGACGACGGCGGCCGGCGTCTCCGGCGGGCACTCGGCCTTCGCCACCACTGCCTCCAGGTGCTCGGTGCCGAGGAAGACGACCATCGTGGCGCCGGAGCGGGAAAACTCGGCAATCATGTCCTTCTCCAGGGTCGCTCCGGCCGGGCGGGTGACGATCACCGATTCAGATACGCCCCTGAGGGTGAACTGCGTCTTCAGCGCCGCGGCGGCGCCGAACATCGAGGAGACACCGGGCACCACCTCGACGGCGATCCCGTCGCGCTCAAGTTCGGCGATCTGCTCGACGATCGCCCCGTACAGCGAGGGATCGCCGGAGTGGAGGCGCACCACGCGCTTTCCCGCCAGTGCGGCCTCGCGCATGAGCGCCACCATCTCGGGGAGCTTCATCCCCCAGGAATCGTACTTCTCCTGGGCCGGGGACCGGGCGACAAGATCGGGGTTCACGAGCGACCCTGCATAGATGAGCAGGTCGGCCCGCATCAGGAGATCATTGCCCTTCACCGTGATCAGATCGGGATCGCCCGGACCTGCACCGACAAAATATATCGTATTCATGCGTTTTTCCTCGCAAACAGCACGCTGAAATAACTGCTCTCTTCAGGAAGGTCGTCACCGCGGCAGATCCGCTCCCCCTCCATGTACATCCGCTCGACGAGGACGAACTCGTCGAAACCCTCCTCCCTGAGACGTTCGGCCGTCTCTTTCGGCCGCTTCACCTTCAGGAGAAGACGCGACGACTCAGGCGAGCCGTCGCTCACCCCGACGCCCCCGGCAAGGGAGACGCCGGCGGCCGAGGCAAAGGCGGTGATCGCCGATATCCCGGGCACCGTGGCGCAGGCGATATCGGGGTGGCGAGCGGTGAGCACGGCCGTCAGGCGGGAGAAGGTGCCGTAGAAGTTCGGGTCGCCAAGGATGCAGAATACAGAGAGGCCGGATCGGGCGTGCGGGGCGATCCTCTCGGCGTTCTCCTCGATGCACCTGGCAATATAATCCTCATCGTCGGTCATCGGAAAAGAGAGCACCTGCACGTCGGTGCGGTACGGGGCGATGATCGCAGCCGCCACCCGCCCGGGGACAAAAACCGCATCGGCCTCCTTGATCAGCCGCACCGCACGCACGGTCAGGAGTTCGGGATCGCCGGGACCGATGCCCACGCCGACGAGCATTCAGGCCACCTCCCCGATGACAAGCCAGACCGGGTTTGCCGGGGTCATCATCAGCCCGCTCCCGAGACGGCGGGAACGGGCGACCTGGAGCGAGACGACCTCCTCAAAGATACCGAGGCGCTGCATCGTCTCCACCGCACGGTGGAGGGTGCCGAGAAGGACGCAGTCGACGACGATCCGCCCCCTCACCTCGTCGGCGAGAACACCGAGCACCGCCTCGAGGTCCCGCGACCCGCCGACGAAGGCGGCATCGATCGGGCCTGCACCCCTGAGGACATCGGCCGCTTCGCCGCAGACGACCTGGATGTTCCGGGCAAGAGCCACTCTCGCGGCCTCTTTCGTGCATGCAGCCGCTTCAGGCCGGCGGTCCACGGCAATCACCCGGCCGGCCGTGCGTGCGGCGGCCACCGCGATCTTCCCGGTCCCGCAGCCGACGTCGGCGACGGTGCACCCGTCTCTCAGGCGGAGGTGCCAGAGCGCCACCGCCGCAACCTCATCCTGTGTCGGGCCGCCAGAAAGTCCCTTCTCCATGTAGGTAAAGGTGACCTGCCACGGCTAATTAACTCTTGTTTTTCTGAACGCGTTTAAGAAGGTATTACTACTCACCTGCATCACCATAGTATATGCGTGACCCTGAGCTGGAGATCCTCGCCGCCCTCGACACCGCGCCCTCCCATGTGTACGGGCTGAAGTTCCGCCTCGAAGAGCGCGATCTCCACAAAAGTCACAGCGATCTCTACAAAATGATCAATTCCCTCGAACGAAAGGGGCTTGTCTCCTATGTCAGGGAACCGAGCGGGATCGGACCGGAAAGAAAAGTATACTCTGTTACGGATGCCGGCCGGGAAGCCCTGCTCGACGCCCGCAAACGCGGGATCGGGCTGATCATCGAAGACTATTACCGTTTCATCGCCGCCGCCTTTCAGGATCTGATGGTGACCGAGTTCGAGAGCGAACGCCCGCTCGAGCGGATCGCACTCCTCACCGACCCCTTCAGAGGCGAGCAGGCGGCCCTCTTCGCTGCGGCGACCGCCGACCTGACCGGCGATATCCCTGAGCGCTTGCTCGTCAGCAGTGAAGGAACAACAAAGGAAGGATTTCTTCCCGTTGCCACCAGGCAGGAGCGCCTCCCCTTCAGGGATCAGACCTTCGATCTGGTCATCGCCCCGGCCCTTGCCGGGGCCGACCTTGGGGTGGTCCTGCCCGAGATCGCGCGGGTCCTCGCCCCGGATGCGCAGCTCGTCACGTTCCTGCCGCTCACCAGGGAGATGGCCGAGGCCTCCCTCATCGGCGGTTTTCTCCTGAGAGAGATCGCCACGCTCTCCCCGGAGATGCAGATCTGGCGGCAGGTCGATTTCCTCAGGGAGCTCGACGCTCACTTCGATGTCATGAGCGTCAACTATCTGGAGTTCTCCCTCATATTCTGCCGGCCGAAAGATGCTGGCCTCTAAAAAAGGGTACGGGCGTTCGCCCCCATCTCACGCCCCGGAATATTTCTCTGAAAAAACGATATCGTCAAGGTCTTTCTTCGCGGCCAGGGTGACCTCCTTCGGGTAGCCTGCCGGCACCAGGGAGACGAGGGTGTAGTCCTCAGGGACGCCGAGGAGCATGCGGACGGCGTCAGCATACTCTTTCTTCTCCCCGGCAACCCAGCAGGAGCCGACGCCGTAGGCCCAGAGGCCAAGGATCAGCTGGGTCGTGGCGGCCGAGCAGTCTTCAAGATAATATTTTGCGTCTCTTTTCCCGAAGACCGCAAAGCAGATCGGTGCGCCGGCGATGAACCGTCCGTGATCGGCGAGAGCGGCGATCCGGGAGAGCGTCTCCTTCTTCGTGACGACACCGAAAAGCCACGGCTGCTCGTTCCTTGCCGACGGGGCGAGGTGGGCGCAGTCGAGTGCGTTCCTGACAATCTTCTCATCGATCGGATCCTCTTTGTAGCTCCTGATCGAGTGGCGCGTCCTGATGATGGTAAGCCCAAGATTCGGACCAATATGCATGCTCCTCTCTGGGAAGGGAAAGAGGATAATAGTTGCGAAGGATGGGAAACGACATCCCCCGGCCCGGGGTTCCGGCGTCCATACGATGAAAAATAAGCCCGAAAAAAGAGATCAGAATGAAAAAAGACCGCCAAGCCATCCGATAAAGTTCGAGAAGCCCATTGGAATGATCACCGTCGGATCGATCCCGAGGATCGGCGAGATGAAGGCGAAGTACGCGATCGTCCCCAGGGTCGAACCCACATTCGCAAGCGCCGCCACCAGCACGACCCGAAAGATCGGCACCTTCCGCATCTGGGAGAAGTCTTCTGCATCCATGATCCGCTGGAAGTCCGAAGCCGAGGGCTTTCTGACCTTCGCCTCCACGGCGGCCGCAAACCATCCGGCCGCCATCAGGGGGTTGAGAGAGGTGAGCCATGCCACCGCAAAGGCCGTCGCCGCCGAGAGAGGGTGGCCGCCCGCCGCAAGGGTGAAGATCCCCGCAAGCACGCCGTTGATCAGCACCCAGTACAGGATCGCCCAGCCGAGCACCTCAAAGCCGACCCCGGAAAACGCCAGGGATATGATGAGGAACGCAAACAGGGCGATAAAGGCGCCGCCGACGATCGTACTCCAGGGATAACTTCTGGGCCGGGCGACGAGGTCGGCCTCGGGCGGGAGGAGTTCAGGGGAACTGAGATAGCGTTCGACGCCCCTGACATGGCCGGCGCCGATCACTGCCATCACCCGGTCGTAGCGGCCGGAGAGGTCGAGGATACGGCGGGCAAGATAGGCATCCCGCTCGTCGATGAGTGCCCGCGCCCCGTTCGGCGAGAACTTCCTGAACTCGTCGAGGGCCGCCGAGACGACGTCCTGCCTGGTGAGGGCGTCGATGTCGATCTCATCGCCCTCGACACCGCCCACCGAGAGGGCAAGTGCATAGACCATCTTCGCCTTCTCCCAGAGGCTCATCCCCTCCCAGAAACGGGCAAGGGTGATCCTGATATCCCGGTCGATCAGGGCCAGGGGCAGGCCGCGCCCCTCGACCTCCTCGATCGCCGCCACCATCTCGGCGCCGGGTTCGACGCCGACGTCCATGCCGATCTTTCGCTGGAGATAGGCAAGGGTCCACTGAAACAGGAGTTGCGAGAAGTTGCCGGTCTTCAGGACGTCTTCGACCTTCGGTGGGGCCTGTTCGTGCCTGAGGGCGTTGTAGCGTCCGGGATCGAGTTCGACGCCGACGATGCCGGGCTGAAACTCCTCGATTGCCGCCCTGACCTCGGCAACGCTCTTTTCTGAGACATGCGCCGTCCCGACAAGTCTGATCTCACCCATGGACCGGCCAGACCCCCTCGGAATCGACGACGGCACAGATCCCGGCCGGCACGGCCGTCGACGCCAGCACCTTCCTGATCCCCTCTTCTTCGGCCTCTTCGGCCTCCTGTCGCCCGATGAGGAGAGCGGCGAGCAGGCGGGCCTCTTCCCGGCTCATCTCGCCGCCGAGCCCGGGGCACTCGAAAACGGCCAGACGGTCGCCGTCGAGCATGAAGGGATAGGTGCGGCAGATCCAGGGGCGCGCTCCGTAAACGGTGCACCGCCCCTCCCGGAGGAAGAGACAGCGGCCTCCCTCCCGCCTGAGAGACCAGTCAAAGGTGTACCTGGCCCCGTCTTCCCCCTCGATAAAATCAGGATAGGGTTCGGCAACGCCGTCGAAGGTACGCCCGGCCGCATCGGCCACAGCCCTCGCCTCGGCCGGGGTAACCATGACGAGATTCGAGCCCGGCGATACCTCGCTGCAGCAGGCGCCGCACCCGGTGCAACGAAAACCGGTCGCCATGATCTCGTCAGCGAGAGCGTCTAGAGTCCGCATATCCTCTCGAAGTTGCGGAAGACGAGGTCGCCGTTCTCGGTATGGCTCACTTCGGGATGCCACTGCACCCCGTACAGCCGCTCTTCCGGGCGCCCCATCGCCTCGACCGGGCAGATCTCGGAGACGGCATAGACCGAGAAACCGGCCGGCACCGCCTTCACCTCGTCGGCATGCGAAGCCCAGACCCGGATCTGTTCCGGGTAACCGGCAAGGATCTCGCTCTCCTGTGCGATCCGAACACAGACTCCGCCGTAACCGCCGTGCGATCCCGGCCCGACCGCGCCGCCCCGCGCCGTGGCGATGATATGGAGGCCAAGGCAGATGCCGAGCACCGGCAGCCCGAGGTCAAGGTATTCGGCGCAGTTGCCGGCGCGCTCAAGGGACGGCCCGCCCCCCAGGATGATCCCGCGGCACCCGTCCGCAACCTCTGACGGGGGGGTGGTGTTCGGGACCATCTTCACCTCGATCTCCATATCCCGGAGTTTGCGGTGGATAAGGTGGTTGAATTGCCCATGGTTGTTCACGACAAAAATGGGAAGCATTAAAAAAAGTATGGTAGTGTCAGGGTAATAGCCTTTGTCAGCGGAACGAGAGTACCGTCGAGAGGATCGCCGACCTGATCTCCTCCTCGCTGCGGCCCATGAGGCGGGCAAGGAACATGGCGCCGCCAGCACCCATCCCTTCCTTCACCTCGCCCTCGCAGTAGCGCGCAAGCCCGGCATCGCCGATGGTGCCGAAGCCCGGGTCCACATAATAGGCCCGCGCCCCGACCGCGGCCGCCACCGCCTCGAAGTTCGCCGAGGGGTCAGCGCGCACGTACGCCGTGGTGACGAGCGGGGCCATCTCTTTCCCCAGCCCCTTTAAGATGGCATCGACGGCGAGCATCTGGGTGCCGCCCGCCAGCACCACCTCACCGGAAAAGGCGCTTACAATCCCGGCGGCGACCGGCATCATCGGATCGCCGCCGATACGCACCACGTCGAGGGGATCGGTGATCCCGGCATCATCCACGCGGCCCTGCACCGCCCGGCAGACCTCCTCCTTCAGCGCAACCGGGTTGTTCACGAAACTGCTCGAGACCCGGGCGTCGTAGCCGAGGGCGCGCAGCACGCAGAGGGCCGTCGTCGTCCCGCCGGGGACGCACTCCGCGAGCACCAGCAGATCAGCGCACCGCGAGAGGTGACGGCCGACCCCTTCGCCGGCGGCAAAGAGCGCCCGCGCCTTCGGCACCGCATCGGTCTCGCGGGGGTCGGCGCCGGGTTCGCCATAGACGTCCAGGCAGGGGACGGTCGGGCGGTTGTACATCCCGGCGTTGATGAAGACCGGATCGATCCCGCAGAGGGTCGTCATCGAGCGGGTGATCACCGCCGGCGTCGGGCAGTTCGTCGGGGTGTTGGGCTTATAGCCCATCGAGTGGATCGCCCCCTTCGTGATCAGTTCGGCGTCCAGGATCGGGGTGAAGACCGTACGTGCGGGGGTAGATCCGGCCCCGGAGATGCCCGGGACCATCGAGAGGGCGGTGTTTCCGAGGACGGCCGCAAAGAGCGGCCGCTTGAAGTCGAACGAGGGATTGTCGGAGAGAAATGCCATATCAATGTATATAGAGGATAGACCCAAAAAATTTCCTTATGTTTGAGATCGAGGAGCGGCTCGAAAAAAAAGGGATCACGACCGACGCCATCGTCGAGGCCGGGATGGCCCTGTATGTGCCCCACGGCATGAGCCCCGAGGCGGCGCGGGAACGGCTGCGGGAGCGGATCGCCGCCTCGTACCTGGACCCGAACATCTCGTCACTCCTCCTCGGCGCCGTTCTCCTCGAAGAAGAACTCTATGACCGCAGGAAGAACTCGGAGATCGCCGACGACCCGGTCTTTCTCCTCTCAGACGAGATCATCGGCATGGCGATCGCCGAGATTATCGGCGGGATCTACGCCCGTTTCGAGTTCACCAGGTACGACCAGAAAAAACCCGGCATCCTGGGCGAACTCGGGCCCTTCCTGGACGACGCCGTCGCCGGACTGATCGCAGGGAATACATCGAGGCTGTACTCGGAATGTTTCTCGAACCTGTAAGAGCGCTGTTGCAGTTCTGCACCGTCCTCCCCCTTGGACGGCCGGCAGATTTCGACGCCTTCGCCAGGCACACCTGGCTCTACCCGCTGGCCGGGTGGGTCACCGGCGGCGTCGCGGCAGCCGTCGCCCTCCTCCTTTCCGGCCACCCCGGCATTGCTGCCGCCGCAGCCGTCGCCGCCGCGATCATCGTCTCCGGAGGAAACCACTTCGACGGCCTCCTCGACCTCGGGGACGGACTGATGGCCCATGGGAGCAGGGAAAAACGGATTGCGGCCCTGACCGACCGCCAGATCGGTGCCGGGGGGGTCGCCGGCGGCATCCTCATAACGATGCTTGCAGTCGTCGGCCTCGGGGAGGTGTGGAGCGTCGCCCTCGCCGTCCTGACCGCAGAGGTCTGCGCAAAACTTGCCATGGCAGGGATCACCGCGCTTGGCGCGCCGTTCCACGACGGGATCCACGCCTATCTCCACGGTTTTTCCCGGCCGCATTTTATCCTGCTCGCACTGCTGCCCGTCCTTCCGCTCCTTCTGCTCATATCGCCGTTCGCTCTGGGAAAAGCGATTGCTGCCACCGGCATCGTCGTCCTCATCCTGCTGGGAACCGCCCGCCATCTCTTTGGCGGGGTGAACGGGGACGTGGCCGGGGCGTCAAACGAGATCGTCAGGGCCGCCGTCATCATCGCTCTCGTCCTCTAGGCGCATACACCTTTTTATCATCCAGCCGTAGTGTATGGTGATGATGCATGGAAGGCCCATTCATACGCGCGGCGGTGTGATCACCGAAATCGATCCGGATTTCTGTGCCATTCGTCTCCGCCTGCCGGCAGGGATTCTTCCGGTCGAAAAGATGACCGGCATTGTGGAGATAGCAAAAAAATACGGCTGCGAGGAGGTGCATCTTACTACCCGCCAGACGATGGAGATTCCGCACGTCGATCCATCCAGGCTTGAGGAGATCGTTCAGGATCTCGAAGCGAACGGCACGCCGCTCGGTTCGGAACACGAGGAGGTGGTCAATATCATCGCCTGCCCCGGAACGGCGCAGTGCAAGTACGCCAATATCGAAACCTTCACACTGGCAAAAAAGATCGATGAGCGGGTCTTCGGCAAAGAGACCCCCATACGGGTGAGGATATCGATATCGGGCTGCCCGAACGCCTGTACAAGCCCGATTCTCAACGAGATCGGGGTCATCGGCCGCATCCGTCCTGTACGGATCCAGGGCATGTGCACCGGCTGCGGCACCTGTGCCGAGTACTGCAGGGAAAAGGCGATCACCATTAAGAACGGGATCTCCGAACTGATCCCTGAGCGGTGCGTCCAGTGCGGCATCTGCGTCCAGTCCTGCCCCTTCAACCTGCTGAAGTCCGAGCACCGCCACTACCTGATCACCGTCGGCGGGAGGCGGGGGCGCCATCCGGCACAGGGACGGGAACTCGTGACTGTCGAGAGAGAAGAAGACGTGGTGGAAGTCATCGACCGGATCGTCTACTGGATCTACAGAACCGCATGGAGCGGGCGGCACCTCGCCGACCAGCTCGACGAGATCGACTTCGAAGCCTTCAGAAAAAAGATCAGGGAAGAGTTCAGCGCCGGTACATAGAGGCAAAACCGATGCCCGCATCGTCCGAGCACTCGATTGAATCCCCGTCCCGCACAAGGGAGTTGAACATCATGGCGGCGTTGAGGAGACTCTCGTCAATCCCGGCCCCGCCGCGTGCGCCTTTCATTGCCTGCTGCTGGGGAGAGGGGAGCACCCTTTTTCCCACCCGCACGCCGGCACAGTGCTTGCAATAGGCGCAGTGGCTGTGCACCGAGACCTCTCCCTGTGCGCAGGCGACGGTGACCCTGTCTTTCTCAGTATTGCGATGAAATTCCAGTGTTTTCATAGGTCACTGAGTGTTTGTACGATCAGACATTTGAGCATGTCGATACTCTTCGATAAACCCTCCATTGCACAGAGAAGAGGCGTATCGAAATGATTTATATAGATCGATGCCCAATATATGATACTCGCTTCAATCCGACTGTGTATGCAGTCTCATATTTGAGTGGAGGACTATCAATGGCAACCGAAAAACCACACCTGAACCTTGCTGTCATCGGGCACATCGACCATGGGAAGTCGACCACCGTCGGCCGCCTGATGTTCGAGACAGGAGCTGTACCGCCCCATATCATTGAGAACTACAGGAAGGAGGCCGAGTCCAAGGGCAAGGGTTCCTTCGAGTTTGCATGGGTCATGGACAGCCTGAAAGAGGAGCGCGAGCGCGGTATCACCATCGATATCGCCCACAAGCGGTTCGACACGGCAAAGTACTACTTTACCGTCGTAGACTGCCCGGGTCACCGTGACTTCGTCAAGAACATGATCACCGGTGCCTCCCAGGCAGATGCAGCACTCCTCGTTGTCGCCGCTCCCGACGGCGTCATGGAACAGACGAAGGAGCACGTCTTCCTCTCCAGGACCCTCGGCATCACGCAGCTGATCGTCGGCATCAACAAGATGGACGCCGCCGACTACTCCGAGAAGCGCTACAACGAGGTCAAGGAGCAGCTCTCGCAGCTTCTGAAGATGGTCGGCTTCAAGCCCTCCGAAGTCCCGTTCATCCCGATGTCCTCGTTCGCGGGCGTCAACATCTCGAAGAAGTCGCCGGAAACCCCATGGTACACCGGCCCGACCGTCCTCGAGGCCCTCGACCTCCTGAAGGAGCCCGAGAAGCCGACGACCCTGCCGTTCCGTCTCCCGATCCAGGACGTCTACTCGATCTCCGGCGTCGGCACCGTGCCCGTCGGCCGTATCGAGACCGGCGTCATGAAGAAGGGTATGAAGGTCGCCTTCATGCCGGCAAACGTCAACGGCGAAGTCAAGTCGATTGAGATGCACCACGAGGAAGTCCCCGAGGCGCTGCCCGGCGACAACGTCGGCTTCAACGTCCGTGGCGTCGGCAAGAACGATATCCGCCGTGGCGATGTCTGCGGTCCGGTTGAGCTTCCGCCGACCGTTGCCGAGGAGTTCACCGCACAGATCGTCGTGCTCCACCACCCGAGCGCGATCACCGTCGGCTACACCCCGGTCTTCCACTGCCACACGTCCCAGATCGCCTGCACCTTCACCGAACTCGTGAAGAAGCTCGATCCGCGCACCGGTCAGGTCAAGGAAGAGAACCCGACCTTCCTCAAGACTGGCGATGCGGCGATCGTCAAGATCCGCCCGACCCGCCCGATGGTCATTGAGAAGATCAAGGAGATCCCGCAGCTCGGTCGCTTCGCGATCCGTGATATGGGCGCAACCATTGCAGCCGGCATGTGCATCGACATCCAGGCAAAGCAGATGAGATAAGTTTGTTGTTGAGGTGAAGGTCTATGCAAAAAGCCAGAATACGCCTTTCGGGGACAGATTACGACAAAGTCGAGATGGTCTGTGACAGGATACGGGAGATTGCAGAGCGGACAGGCGTCAATCTGGCAGGGCCTATCCCCATCCCGACAAAGAGGCTTGTTGTCCCGGTCAGAAAAAGCCCTGACGGCGAGGGGACCGCAACCTGGGATCGCTGGCAGATGCGCGTGCACAAGCGGCTCATCGACATCGACGCTGACGAGCGTGCTCTCAGACAGCTGATGCGTATTCAGGTGCCGAAAGATATCGGCATCGAGATCGTGCTGGAGAGTTGATGCTGTGAGCGGCAGTTTGGCCGCCGGATTTGCCATTCGAATCCAAAGATCTCTCTCAACAGAGAGACTTTTTTTTTGTATCCTTATCCTCGCGGCGGTCCTGCGGTTCGCATTCCTGGATTTAAAACTCTTTCACCACGACGAGGCGATCCACGCCTGGTTCTCGTACAAACTCCTGACCACCGGCGTCTATGTCTATGACCCCTCATTCCACGGCCCGCTGCTCTACTATGTAACGGCCGGAATGTTTGCCCTCCTGGGCGACTCCGACCTTGTCGGCCGGATCGTTCCCGCATTCCTCGGCACCCTCGTCGTCGCGCTCGTCTATCCCCTCTACCGCCTCGGCTACCTCGACAACAGACAGGCCCTGGTCGCCGCATTCTTCCTTGCTATCTCGCCGAACCTGGTCTATTTCTCGCGGTTTCTCAGAAACGACATCTTTATTCTGTTTCTGACCTTTGTCCTCCTCCTCGCCCTGATCCTGTACCTGGAGAGAGGACAGGCCAGATATGCCATGATCGCAGCGGCGGCGGCGGGGCTCGGCCTCTCGTGCAAGGAGAACATGCCGATCGTGCTCGGAATTTTCGGGCTCTATATCATCTATCTCCTCTGGACGGGGAAGGTCCGTCTCCCCCTGTACTGGAAACGCCACCTCGCCCTCGGCATCCTGGTCGCAGCCGGAATCATCGTCATCTTCTACTCGTCCTTCGGCGTCCACCCCGACCGGGTGCTCACCTTCATCCCGGACGCCATCGCCCACTGGTGGGAGATGCACGAGCAGCAACGGCTTGGCGGGCCGTTTTACTTCTACGTTCTCCTCCTCCTCCTCTACGAGCTCCCGATCTTCGTCCTCGCCATCGCCGGAACGGTCCAGTTCCTCATCGCGGGACGAAAGACGGCGAGCGCTGCCGTCCGCAGCATGCACGAGATCGTCGAGATCTCGCTGCAGCAGATCCGGAGCGTTCTGCCGGCCCCGCCATCCTTCGATAAAAAAGAAGAATTTTTCCGTTTCTGCATCGTCTGGATGGCCCTTTCGATGGCGGCATATGCATATATCGGCGAGAAAGTGCCGTGGCTCCTGATCCACCAGCTCCTGCCCATGGTCTTTGTCGCCGTCTACGCGATGACAGAGAAGAAGACCGTCATCGCAATCGTCTCAAGCATCTTTCTGGTCCTTGCCCTCTGGCATGTCGCCTATGTGCCTGCCGATGTGAACGAGCCGATCATGCAGGTCCAGAACTCCGAGGATATGCGGGAGGTGATGGCGCTGATCGACGGTTCGAACGCCGTTGCCATCGCATCCGACCGCTACTGGCCGCTGCCGTGGTACTACCGCGGCGACCGATCGGCGAACCTGAGTTATTTCGGCAAGAAGATCGACGAGGGGAGCATCGCGGCAGGAAAATACGATCTGGTCATCGCCTCAGACGAGGACAGTTATCCCTCCCTCCCGGGCTACGAGAAGCGGACCTACAACCTCAACTACTGGTTCTCGTGGTACGACAACAAGGACCGCATCCTCCAGTATTATTTCCTCAGGGACGGGAAGATGGGCAATATGAAGATCGACGTCTTCGTGCCCGAACGGGCTTCTGCCTGAAGGTCCCTCCTGGATCTTTTTTTCGGTTTTGATTTGCCCCTCTGGAGTGGAGATGCGGGTCTGTGGGGCGGCAGGTGTTGCGGGGGTGTCTGCTCTGGATTTCCGGAGCCCTTACGTTCTCGGCGGGAAGATGTGGAACTATCCCTGTGGGTGGAGTGGACACCGCCCGGGGGCTCTTACCCCCGGGCCCCCGCGCGAGGATTGCCCCGGATGTGCGGGGGCAGGGAGGGCAGAGCATCTGTTGATGGATAAACATGGGGATGGGCATCCTGCGACGGGGAAAGAGAAGGGTCACGCACGTCGGGATCCTGGTGGTGCCTTCCCGGTCCAATCGCATGCGGGGGTCCGGGGGCAGCGCCCACGGCAGGCAGCGAGGGGAAAGCGTGGACCGGTACGCCCGGATGTGGAGAGAACCTGAACATGGCATGCCGGGGACTGACCGCAGGGAGGGGATCATGTCGGAATTACCCACATGAAACAGCGAAGAGCCGAAAAAAAACCTGAAAAAAAGAGATGGCGGAAAAAACCGCCAGAAAAGCCGACTGGACTGGTGAAGATTATCCTAATTCATCCCAGCGTTTCCTGTTTCTCAGATAGATGATGCCGCCGATGATCAGCACGATCACAATGCCCGCACCGATATAGAGCGGGAGCGAGCCGAGATTCAGGGAGAAGCCTTCGCCGATCTCCTCGCGGACCTGGGTGGCAAGGGTCAGGGTGGACTGCGCCTTCTGATTCGCATCGGCCCCCTTGATCCGGGCCGCATCATAGTTCTTCGCGTTCATCTGGTCATTGGCCAGGGAGAGGGACTGGGCGGCAAGGTCACGCTGGGTCTTGAGGTTCATCACCCGCTGGTCGGTTCCCATGCTCCTGTTGACCTCGAAATAGGTGATGATCCCGTCGATCTGGTTGATCGCCGACTGGGCGTCGTTGATCTCTTTCTGCGCCTCTGCCTGTACAAGAGCAGTTTCAGCAGCGTCCATCGCAGTCTGGGCGACCGTCAGGTCGGCCTTCGCCGCCGCAAAGTCTGACGTGGACGAAGCACGGTTGATCGCCGCCTTCGCCTCGTCGTACTTCGTCTGCGCCGCCGTCGTGTCGACGCCTGAAACGAGTTTCTCGTCGATACTCGCCTTCAGGGCGGTGAGACGGGTCTGGGCGGTGGCGATGTTCGCCTGGACGTCCTGCGGGTTCACGACCGTCCGCTTGATCGAGTACGTGCTGCCTTCAACGGCCACACCGTTGCTGTCGAGCTCCTGAATGCTCATAATGGTCTTACTCGAGGTCGCCGTCACCGTTGGGGCATATCCCTTCAGGGTGACCTTCACGACCAGATTGAGGCCTGACTTATAACTGAGTTCAAAACCGGGAATGGTCATGCGCATGTTCTTGACCGTACGGGGACTATCGCTGCCGATCCCGTCAATCTGGATATCACGGGTCCACTGAGGATCATTCAGTTCTGTGTAGAACTCCAGCTGGTTTTTATCCGGAAATGTCTGTTCAGTTCCTGTGAGCGTCAACGTAACGAGAACGGTCACAGGTTCGCCCGGCGATATGTCGCCGCTCGATGGGCTCACCGTGGGGGTGGTCGAAAGTTTGTAGTTCACCGCGGCCGATGCTGCCTGGACCAGACAGAAGACGGCGAGCAGTCCCATAAGTACCTTGATTGCTGATCTCATATGCCCTCACTCAAATAACGGATCGATATCCTGGTCGTCAAACATCGAAGCGCGCTTTTCCTTCGACCTGATGACATCTTCTTTTGTTTCTTTCGCAATTTCAAAGAGTTCGCGCACCCTCGGCGCCTCAGCGATCGTCGCAAGCACGACCACGGCCGCAATATAGTTGCTGTCCACCGGATAATCGCCGCCGCGGACCTCAACTCCTGCGATGTTCTCTTCGACCCAGCTTTTCGCCTTTTCAACGCCTTTCCGGTCCATCTCGTTCGGGTTGCCGGCGACGAGGACGAGCGCACGCTCTGCAGTCGAGTAGTCGCAGGGAAGCGTAAGACGGCCGAGCATGGCGCGGCGGACGAGGGCGATCACCTTTGCAGACTTGTCCTCGCCCATCAGCACTTCTTCCGCCTTCTCTTTCTTTGAAAAAGAGTCTTTCAGACCACCGAAAAAACCGCGTTTTTGCTTCGTCCTCTCGCTCACGACCTCGGTGACGGCATAGCCGACACTCGATATGCCGCCGCCGCGGAGGGTATTGATGATCTCCGAAGAATCGACGACCATCTCGCCGACGCCGGCCTTGCTGACCTCGCCTGCCCTGAAAAGGACGCCGAAACGCCTGACGATCTCGTCGTTTAACCGGGAGTAGGCGGTCTTGACGCTCTCGCCCTCGTTCTTCCAGGCCGAATTGTCGAAGACAAATACGTTGTCGGCCTCATTGACAAGGGTGGACAGGCTGCGGGCGGCATTGTAGGTGTACAGCCGTCCCTCCTCGGGGGCGGGAAGGAGACCGAGCACATAGACCGGCTCGCGGTAGATCCTCTTCAGGTGGCGTGCAAGCACCGGGGAACCGCCGGAGCCCGTCCCGCCACCGAGACCTGCCACAATCACAAAGGCATCCACGTCATGGGTACCGCGGGTATCGATCGAATTGATGATCGAATCGATCTCGTCCGCGGCGATCCGGGCGCCGGTGACGTTGTCGGTTCCCACGCCATGACCTTTGACCACAGTCTGGCCGATAAGTATGCGATCTTTGAGTTCGATGTTTTTGAGCCCCATAAGGTCGGTGCGGGCGGTATTGACAACGATCCCCCTGAAACTGTTCATCCCGGACTTTTTGTCCTGCTCGATGAACATGTCGACAACCTTACCGCCAGCCTGGCCGAATCCTATGAAAAATACTCTCATTCAGTTACACCATCCAGTCGGCTACCATAAATGCAAGAACGCTCGTTGCTGGTATCTAGCTAATAGTAGAGTTCTCATAAGAGTTCAAAAACTTTCTTATGCGCTTTGGATGATACACACTATTGCAGATTATGGATATTTGTATCATAGGGGGTGGCCTCACCGGCCTTGCCGCCGCTCTCCCCCTCACAGAAACCGCCGGGGTCACAATATTCGAGAGCAGACCCCTTCTTGGCGGGTGTCTCGCCTCCTACAAACGGGATGACTACTGGATCGAACGCTACTACCACCACTGTTTCGCCGGTGACGAACGCCTCTTTTCCCTGATCAGGGATCTCGGTCTCTCCGACCGCTTCGAATGGCTCAGCGGCTCGACCGGCTACTATGTAGACGGGACGATCCACCCGCTGACCAGCCCGATCGAGATCCTCCGCTACCCTCACCTCTCCCTCGCCGACAAGGTCCGCCTCGGGCTGCTGACCCTGCGGGCGAAACGGCTGGACCTTGCAGCGCTGGACGCGGTGCCGGCATCGGAGTATATCAGGAAGAACCTGGGCGAGAGCGTGTACGCCTCGTTTTTCGAACCGCTGCTGCGGAGCAAGTTCGGTGACCGGCGCGACGAGGTCTCGGCGGCGTGGCTCATCTCCAGGATCGCCATCCGCTCAGACCGGGGAGTTGAGGGCGAACGCCTCGGCTATATGAGGGGCGGGTGGCACGAACTTGTCGACGGGATGGCAGAGGAGGCGCAGAAGAGAGGCGCCGCCATCGAGACCGGAACATCGGTCACGGCGATCAGGCGCACCGGAGACGGGTGGGAGGTGAACGGTCAGCGTTTTGACGCCGTCCTCGCCACCATACCACCGCAGGAGATCGGCAGACTCAGCGGCATGGGGGGGTTCGCAGAGATCCCGTACCAGGGTGCGGCCTGCATGACGATCGGGCTCGACCGGGACGTCACCAACGGCATATACTGGTTGAACATGAAAGACCCCGCCCCGTACGGCGCCGTCGTCGCCCACACGAATTTTGCGCCGCGTGAGCGCTACGGCGAGGAGGTCGTCTACCTCGCCTCGTATTTCGGGGAGAAACCGGCACCCAACCTGAAAGAGACGATGCTCTCTGACTTCTGCAGGCGCTTCTCCGTCCCGAAGACCGCCGTCCACTGGAGCGAACTCGCCGTGGAGCGTTTCGCCGGACCGGTCTATACCACCGGCTTCGCCGGCATCATCCCGGCCTACGAGGAGCACGGGCTGTACCTTGCCGGGATGTTCTCCCGCCCGAACTACCCGGAGCGGTCGATGGAAGGATCGATTGCCGCCGGACAGGAGGTGGCGGCACGGATCACGGGAGCGGTGCAATGAACGGCGTCTCGGTGATCCTCCCGGTCTACAACGACCGCACCGCCCTTGAAGAGGCGATCCCGGCGTCCATCGCCGCCCTCGCAGCGATCACGGAAACCTTCGAGGTGATCGTCGCCGAGGACGGGAGCACCGACGGGAGCGCCGAATACGTGCAGGAGTGGCACGAGAAAGACCCCCGCGTCGTCCTCCTCCACGCCGACGAGAGGCTCGGCCGGGGTCGGGCCCTCAACAGGGCGATCGCCGCGGCGAGGTACGGGATCGTCTGCTATTACGACGTCGATCTCGCCACCGATCTCGCCCACCTGCCCGAACTCGTCGGGGCGATCCGGGACGGGGCCGATATCGCCACGGGATCGCGGCTGATGCCCGACTCCAACATCGTCAGGAGCGGCGGGCGGGAGATCGCCAGCCGCGGCTACAACTTCCTGGTGCGCACGATCCTCGGGAGCAGGCTCTACGACCACCAGTGCGGGTTCAAAGGGTTCAGGAGAGAGCGTATCCTCGACCTGATACCGGAGATCCGGGCCCCGCACTGGTTCTGGGACACCGAGTCGCTGGTGCGCGGGCAGCGGAAGGGCTACCGGATCGCCGAGTTTCCGGTGGTCTGGCGGCAGGGGCCGGGCACGACCGTCCGGTTCAAGGACATATTCTCTATGGGCTCGCAGATCCTGTGGCTCTGGTGGCAGATCCATGTGGCGAAAAGTTAGCGCCGTCGTCATTCCGACCCTGATCGCCTGCGGGATCCTGGCGTACATGCTCTGGCGGGTCTGGGACGACCTGGTGATCACCCTCGTCCATGCCGATCCCCTGTACCTCGCCGTCGCCGTCCTGGTCTGCGCCATCGCCTGGATCATGCGGGGATGGCGGTACCGGTCTATTCTGGGCGGCCTCGCCGTCAGAATCGCCCTCGTCTTCTCCACAGCCTGCATCCTCCTCTCGCAGACGGCAAACCTGATCGTCCCGGCCCGCCTCGGCGACCTGGTCAGGATCTTCATCCTCAAGCACGAGGACCTGGCGACCTACTCGCAGGGCGTCTCCTCTCTCGTCGTCGAGCGGATCTTCGACGTGGTGACGATCGCCCTCCTCGGCCTTGTGGCGCTCCCGTTCGTTATCGAAACCCCCGAATGGTTTCTGCCCCTCATCGCCGTCCCGATCGTCGGCGGGGCGGTCTTCGCCGCTTTCCTCCTCCTGATGGGCGACCGCCATTCCGAGAACAGGTATCTCGGCATCGTCTACGGCATGCTCGCCGAGATCAGGGCGGCCTCCTTGAACGCGAGGGCCCTGCTCGTGCTCGGGGCCTCCTCGATCGCGATCTGGCTTGCGGACATCCTGGTCTGCGCCGTCGTGGTCCTGATGTTCGGCGAGAGCATCCCCTTCATGGTCGTCGTGCTCGCCATCGTCATCGGCAATCTGGTCAAGGCCGTACCGATCACCCCGGGCGGTGTCGGCACCTACGAATTCGCCCTCGCCATTACCTTCGAGCTCGCCGGCACGGCCCCGGCGACGGCCACCGTGATCGCCGTCGTCGACCACCTGATCAAGAACCTGGTCACTCTCGTCGGCGGGATCGGATCCCTCTACTACTTCGGCGACTGGTCGGTACACCTGATGAAGCGCTCGTTCCACGAGGGGCTCTCCAGGGAGGAACTGCGTGAGCCCTGAGGCGCAGGTCCTCATGGTCGTCTCCTGGATCGTCCTGATCAAGGCGATCCAGTGCGCCCTCTGGCCGCGCCTCACCACGGTGCTCGGGGAGTTCGCCTACCCGGCGGCATACCCGCTCTCCATCCTCCTCTTCGGGGCCGCATCCTGGTACCTCGCCCTCCTCCACCTCCCGGTGCAGGCCGCCCTCCTGCCCTTTGCCGCCCTGGCGGCATACGCACTCTGGCGGCGCGAATACACCGTCGAGGAGTTCAAACGATTCGCACACTGGGACGCCGTCTTCCTCGTCTTTTTCACCTCGATGCTCCTCTTCCGCTTCGTCAACCCGACGATCTCGTTTGCCGAGAAGTTCATGGACCACGCCTTTCTCGCCTCTATCATGCGCGAACCGGTCGTCCCCCCCCTCGACCCCTGGTTTGCCGGGGGAACCCTCGATATCTATTACTATATGGGATACTGGACGCCTGGAGCGCTCGGGATCACGGCCGGGGTGCCGTCCTCCGTCGTCTTCAACCTCGGTCTCCCCACCGTGCTCGGGGCGGCGGCCGTCATGGCCTATGCGACCGGGCGCCTGCTCGTCCCGAAGGCCGCATGGATCCCCCTCCTCATCTTTCCCCTGGTAAACCCGGCCTTCCTGTGGGAGGCGCTCTCCGGTACGCCGATGCAGACCCTCCTCTGGAACAGCACCCGCGTCATCGACGGAACGATCAACGAGTACACCATGTTCTCCTTCCTCTGGGGCGACCTGCACCCGCATGTCCTGGGGATCTTCGGCCAGTTCCTCCTCATCTTCCTCCTCTGCTATGCCCTGACAAGGTGGGAAGGGCTCGGCCGAAACGCCAGGATCGGTCTTGTCGCCTGCACCGCCGTCAGCCTGGGCTCGATACCACCGATCAACTCATGGGACGTCCTCCTCTACGCCCCCCTTGTCGTTGTTGCAGGGCTCCTGATCTGGCGGCGGCACGGCGATCCGCTCTTCCTCGTCGCCGTCCCGCCCCTCTCGATCGCCCTGTACGCCCCCTATTACCTCCAGTTCGCCGGCGCGGGGGTCGAAGGGGCAGGCCTTGTGACCGCACCCACCGATCCCGTCCAGTTCCTCCTCGTCCACGGCTTTTTCCTCGCCGTGCTCTATGCCGCCTCTGCCCGCGACGTCCTCGCCCGCCCCTGGCTCCTCGGTGCGCCGGCGATCCTCGGCCTGGCCGGATACGTCGCCGCAGGGATCGCCGCCCTGCCGCTCGCGGCGATCCTCTCGCGCCGCCGCCTCTCGCCGATCGACCTCCTCTGCGCCGCCGGCCTCGTGATCGTCATCATCTGCGAATTCTTCTACCTGAAGGACAACATGGGAGGCGTGTATTACCGGCTGAACTCTGTCTTCAAGTGCTACTCGGTCGCCTGGATCCTCCTCGGGACCGGCGTGCTGCTGATGCTCGGCGAGCGGATCGCCGGGACCGGTCTGGTCGACCGGGTCGCAGGGAAAAGGAAACACGCCCTTGCAGCCGTCGCCGCTCTTGCCCTCTTAATCGCCCCCCTTGCGATCGACCTCGACTTCGGCTACGCCTCGCGCTCCCTGGACGGCCTTGCCTGGCTCCAGACGCAGCACCCTGGCGACGCCGCCGCCATTGCGTGGCTCCAGGCAGAGGAGGGGAGCCTCATTCTCGTCGAGGCGGTCGGCGGCGACTACACCCATGCCGGCCGCGTCTCGGCCTTCACCGGCATCCCGACAGTCCTCGGCCAGCCATTCCACGAACAGATGTGGCGGAGCGATTGGGACGCGATATCCAAACGTAAAGCGGACGTGCAGGCGATATACGAGAACCCTACAGAGTGTCTTGCCCTCATGGAAAAATACGGCGCCACCATCCTTTACGTCGGCGACCTCGAAGAGGAGACCTACCAGATCAACCTCCCGGCGGACGGGCTCATGCCGGTGTACAATGCCGCCGGGGTTACGGTCTATGAGCGCACCTGAGGAAGGTTTATCAGTTTTCCTGTAGATTTCATATGGCTACTCAATCACAACTGATGATTGATGAAGGAGAGGCTACGCTCCTGAATGAGGTGAATCATGGCAAAGGTATACGTAACATTTGAAGTTCCGGAAGAGATCCAGAACAAAGCGCTTGAATCGCTCGAAATCGCCCGCGACACCGGCAAGATCAAGAAGGGTTCCAACGAGGCCACCAAGTGCATCGAGCGCGGCACCGCCCAGCTCGTCCTGATCGGCGCCGATGTCCAGCCTGAAGAGATTGTGATGCACCTTGCACCCCTGTGCGAGGAGAAGAAAATCCCGTACATCTTCATCAGCAAGCAGAACGAGATCGGCGCGGCAAGCGGCCTGAACGTGGGATCAGCTGCAGCAGCAATCGTCAAGCCCGGCAAGGCAAAGGAACTCGTCGAAGAGGTTGCCAAGCAGGTCGGCGAACTGAGGGCCTGAGGGGGTTTTCCAGATGGCAGACGGAACACCCGCAGAGGTCATTGAGGTCATCGGCAGCACCGGGATGCACGGCGAAGCCATGCAGGTGAAGTGCCGGGTCCTTGAGGGTAACAACAAGGGCCGGATCATCACCCGCAACACCGTCGGCCCCATCCGCGAGGGCGACATCCTGATGCTCCTCGAGACCGAGCGCGAAGCGAAGAAACTTTCGAGGCGGTAAAGAGAATGGTTGAGACCTACAAGTGCAGCTTCTGCGGCGAGATGATCGAGCCCGGTACAGGGAAGCTCTTCGTCCGCAAGGACGGCGCGCTCTTCTACTTCTGCTCGACGAAGTGCCAGAAGAACTACAAGCTCAAGCGTGTCCCCCGCCGGGTCACCTGGACCGAAGCTGGCCGCAAGGCCCTCGGGAAGGAGTGAGCCTGATGGACCGGACCTTTGTGATGATCAAGCCCGACGGTGTCCAGCGCGGCATCATCGGGGCTGTCATCTCCCGCCTTGAGGCAAAAGGCCTCAAGCTCGTGGCGGCAAACCTCACCATGATCTCCGAGGAGAAGGTGATGGAGCACTATGCCGAGCATGTTGCAAAGCCGTTCTTCCCCTCGCTCAAGGAGTATATCATGTCCGGCCCGGTGGTCGCCATGGTCTGGGAGGGCAAGGGCTCGGTCGCCATCGTGCGGAAACTCGTGGGTGCCACGAACCCCGCCGACGCCGCTCCGGGAACGATCAGGGGCGACATGGCAATGGAGACCGGCAAGAACGTGATCCACGCTTCGGACTCAGACGAGAGTGCCGCGCGCGAGATCGCCATCCACTTTGCAGACGCTGAATTCGTCGCCTATGCGCGGCTCGACGAACCGGCCCTGTACGAGTGAATCGTCGGGGATAACCCCGGACTTTTTTTCCTGCCTCGAAAGGCATTAACCAGAAGAAGACCTAAAAAGTCTGCATGAATGGCGAACTGCTGAGTTTCGTCCTGCTGAGCATCACCTCCATCCTCATCATCACCAACCCGCTCGCAGCGACGCTGCTCTTCGTTTCCCTGACCGAGGCGATGGAGCACGCCCAGCGCATGGCAGTCGCCGCAATTGCCTGCAAATACGCCCTGGTCATCCTGCTCACCTTTGCGATCGCCGGGGGCGTGATCCTCCAGCTCTTCGGGATCACCCTCGAGGCCTTCAGGATTGCCGGCGGCCTCCTCCTCTTCGGGATCGGCATGGAGATGGTCTATGCGAAGACCTCCAGGACGAAGATCTCGGCGACCGAGAAGTACGAGAGCCAGGATACCGACGAGGTGGCGGTGATGCCCCTCGCCGTTCCGATGATCGCCGGGCCCGGTGCGATCACGACGGTGATCGTGCTCACCAACGAGGCGACCACCATTCACCCGGCGGCGGTCGCCGTCGTCATCGCCGCCATCGCCCTTGCGATCGGGGTCACGTACCTGATGTTCTCCCGCTCGGAGATGATCGTAGGGCGGATCGGTCACCGCGAGTACCGCGCCGTTAACAGGCTGATGGGTATGATGCTCATCGCCATCGCCGTCCAGTTCATCATCGTCGGGGTCAAGACGGCTTTCCCGATGCTGGCAGGAGCAGGATTGTGAGGGTCTGCTGCTATGGGATGGCGCCGCCCGTCTCGGTCGAGAGTGGGCTGAGAGAGGCAGAAGAGGCCGCGGCTGCTGCGGCGGCGGAGGGCGCCGACCTCATTCTCTTCCCCGAGCAGTTCGCCACCGGCTGGAACCCGGCGACGGCGCGGCCTGACCCTGCCATCCTCCCGGCGATCTGCCGCATCGCCGCCGAGTACGGGATCTGGGTCGTGGGCTCCTGCTGGAGGGGCGCACCGCCTCCTCTGAACCTGACCTGTGCCGCCGGCCCGGACGGGAGAGTGCAGGCGACCTATGCGAAGATCCATCTCTTCTCGCCCGGCGGCGAGGGCCTGACCTGCACCCCGGGCACAGAACCGGCGGTCTTCGACGCCGGCGGGCTTCGGTTCGCCCTGGCCGTCTGCTACGACCTCCGGTTCCCGGAACTCTTCGTCCATTATGCGGCGTGCGGCGCCGATTGCATTCTCGTCCCGGCGGCGTGGCCGGCAGAGCGCCTCGACCAGTGGGAACTGCTGCTCCGCGGGCGCGCCCTGGACACCGAGTGCTATATTGCCGGGGCGAACGCATGGGGGCGCTCATGCATCGCCGGGCCTGACGGCAGCCTCCGGGGAAAAACAGATCATGGCCATCTCATCGGCGAGATCCGCAAAGACGAGGTGCTGAAAATGCGCGCCGTCCTCCCGGTCCTGCATGACCGGCGGCCCGACCTCTATACAAGATGGAGGAACGCCTGTGAACGGTGACGAGCACCTTTCCATCAGCCTTGCGACCGCCGCCGTCGTGCTGGTGCCGTGGGTCTCCGTCCTGCCGCCAGAATGGCTGGTCGCCGCCCTTTTCGGGGTTTTTATCGGGGCGCTCGCCCCTGATGCCGACGCCAACGACTCGGCGATCTTTCATACCCGCATTCCCGGCGGGAAGGGAAAACGGCTCATCTTCCTGCCGTTCTTCGGCTATGCCATCCGCTACCTGGTCTACTACCCGATCTCCCTCCCCTTCATCGCCCTGCTCGGTGAACGCGGGATGCCCCGCCACCGCGGCGTCCTCCACTCGGCGATCGGGATCGTCCTGATGACCCTCGTCCTCGGTGCCTATGCATGGGCGATCGGGACGATCGGCCTTCGTATTCCCTGGGACATAGGCTATACCGTCTTCCTCCTCGGTTTCCTGGGGGGGGCGGTCGGCCACCTCCTCGAGGACTCGTGCACGCGCAGCGGCGTGGCATGGCTCTTCCCCCTCTCAGGACACCGGACGCACGGCGGGATCATCACCGGCAGCGGCGACCCCAGACCGACAATCTACGCCGCCGTGATGGCCGTTGCCGCCGGCGGGCTCTTTGCCGCCGGTAACGTTGAGGCCGTCCCCGCCGCTCTCTTTCCCTATGCCGGTATCGCCGTTGCCGCCGCCCTCTGGGTCATCTTCCTCCTCGCCGCCCGCCCCCGGCGGTAGGTTCACGAATTTTCATCTACCACAAGGACCAATATCACCCTATGTACCATCTCGCGTGCATCCACTGCGGTGCCGAATACGCGCCCGGCGAGATCATCTATACCTGCCCGAAGTGCGGGCACCTGCTCACCGTCGACTATGATCTAGACGCCATCAACGTGTCGAGAGAGGCATGGAACCGCCGCCCGATCTCGGTCTGGCGCTATCGTGAAATCCTGCCGGTCACCATACCTCCGGTCACCCTCCAGGAGGGCGGCACGCCCCTCTACCACCTCGAACGCCTCGGGGCCGAGATGGGGCTGCCGCACCTCTATGCAAAGCATGAGGGAATGAACCCGACCGGTTCGTTCAAGGACCGCGGGATGACCGTCGGCGTCTCAATGGCCGTCCAGCTCGGGATGAAGAGCGTGGCATGCGCCAGCACCGGTAACACCTCGGCAAGCCTTGCCGCCTATGCGGCAAAAGGCGGGATCCCTGCGGTCGTTCTCCTCCCGGCGGGCAAGGTCGCCCTCGGCAAGGTCGCCCAGGCCCTGATGCACGGCGCAAAGGTGATCGCCGTCAGGGGCAACTTCGACCGCTCCCTCGAGATGGTCAGGGACCTCTGCCTGAAGCACGGGATCTATCTCCTGAACTCGGTGAACCCGTACCGGCTCGAAGGCCAGAAGACGATCGGTTTCGAGGCAGTCGACCAGCTCGGCGACGTCCCCGACCGCCTGGTGCTGCCGGTGGGCAACGCGGGCAACATCTCGGCCGTGTACAAGGGACTGCGGGAACTTGAAACCCTGGGGTTCATCGACCGCCTCCCGATGATGACCGGGATCCAGGCGGCAGGATCGCAGCCGCTGGTGCAGGCGATCCAGGGGAGCCTCCCCGCGGTCGTGCCCGAGGCGAACCCGGAGACGGTGGCGACCGCCATCCGGATCGGCGCACCGGTCAACGGCGAGAAAGCGCTGATCGCCATCAGGAAGACCGGCGGCACCGCGGCCTCGGTGACCGACGAGGAGATCCTGGCGATGCAGCGCGACCTTGCACAGAAGGAAGGGATCGGTGTCGAGCCCGCATCGGCCGCATCGGTTGCCGGCATCAGAAAGCTGGTTGAAGAAGGGCGGATCGACCGGGACGAGCGGATCGTCTGCGTGGTGACCGGCCACCTTCTCAAAGACCCGGAAACAGTGATCAGACAATGTCCACCTCCGATCGAGATCGACGCTACCGAGCAGGCATTGCTCTCTGTGCTGCACTTGTCCTCCTGACGGTGCAGGCCGCAGCCTATAACGCAACGGTGACCGTACTGCCGGGAGGGGAGGCCTATATCGGTGAGGTCACCCTCACCGACGCAGAGGAGTACGCCTTCTGGGAGGCCGGGATGCTCGGCGAGCGGTTGCCCCTCACGGTGAAAAACGTCACCGTCTCAGGCGAATGCGGCGATAACTGCAGTTATACCCAGAAAGACCGGAACACCATCGCCTTTGAGAGGGGGAACGTCACGGTCAGTTACGAGGCCGAGATCGTTTTGAAAAATCTCCAGGTCCTCCTTGAAGAGCCGTCGGCGATCGCCGTCACCCTCCCTGAGGGGCTCAACGTGCAAAACCCCCTCCTCGGCCGGGTAAGCGAGGGGGGGACAATCTCACAGGAAGACAACGCCACCGTGATCCGCTGGGACGGGACCAGGTTTGTGGAGGTCCGCTTCTATGATTCTGGCCAGGAGCGCCTCCTCCTGATCTTCGGGGCTGTCTGGTTCACCGTGGCGGCGGTGCTGCTCGTCCCGTTCCTGCTGATGCGGCGAAAATCAGGGCAGTAACCCCTGTCACTCCTCTTTTCCACGCCCGTTGGCAGCAGGTTGCCCCGGCAGGGGTTTGTTTGATTTCCCGTACGTTCCCGCAACGCCCTCCTCGCGCCGGGGGTTGCACCCCCGGACCCCCGCGCAGGATTGCCCCTGGATGCGCGGGGAAAGGTAGGACTGAGAACCTGCCGATGACAAATGATGGATGGGTGTGTCGGGGCGCTTTTGTGGGTTTCTGTCCCTGTCCTGGTTTTATCCCTCATAGAGGCGGATTGCCCTATCAGCAAAAAACACCTGAATGGACGGTCTTTTGTCTGCGAATGTTGTGGGCATTCGCTTCATGCCGTTCTGATCGGTGCTCGGAACATCGAGGCCAGAGCACGCACCTACAGGTGTACCCAGGAGGTGTAGGGGTACAGTCAACCACCTGGACAAGAACTATCGACAGGATAGAGTCTCAAGCCCGGGCCTTCAGGCCGGGGTAGTTGACGGGAGGATCTATTAACAACCTCGCCGGAGAGCGTTCAGGCGTTCTCGACCAGTCTCGGGAGGAGCAGTTCAGCAGAGATGTTCTAACCATTTTTTTCAAGATATTTCCAGATCCACCGCTCGACATCATCAACATCATGCTGATAATCTGCAACTTCGATCAAAAATTTCCCTTTTTCTCTCTGTGGGGCACCGATATGAAATCCCCACTCTTCTCGAAGAAGAGCATCCACAACGACAAAGGCAGTGCGCTTATTTCCATTCTGGAAAGGATGCCGAACCGCTATTGCATAAAGGATCCACGCTGCGCGGTGTACTGAATCGGCCATGGTGTCAAATTTCGCTTCATAGTCTAAGAAAAAATCGATTGAACCAAATACTCCGTAATCCCTCACAACTCCCGCGGCGCCTCGATCCTCTGGTAGATCGCTTTTGTGGATTATCTCTGCCTGTATGAAGATAATGTGCCGCGCAAGAGGGCTGAGTTTTTCCGGGGTGTTCATGGTGCCAGCAAAACATCATTCGATTTTTTAAACGTTCACGCCATTTTTTCGTCGATTTGAACTCTGACGCTTTCTTTGTCTTCAAATATGTTATTTTTTTGGCTTTGTAGAATCGCATATGAGTCCAGGAAGGGGACGCAAGCATATCCCATGAAATGTTTTTCATGGTAATCCTATTCTGGCGTGTTTGAACCGGGGGACTGCTGCCCCCGGACCCCCGCGCAGGATAGGTGGGGATACGGCACGCTCCCTCCCCGGATATGCTGTTTGCTCTTCCCGGGGCCCATCCGCTCCAATGGGGTGAAGCCCCCGGCAAACAAGAGGGGGAAGGTGGGGGGATCCGCACTCTCTCCCTGCGATTACAGGAGATACGTCAAACACGGTAAGAGGGATTCTACAAAGCCATTTTAGATGGAAATTATCGGTTCTGAAATGCACGGCATCAATATATACACGTATAGATACTAATAGTAGGTAATTACCTCTTCGGGGTGTGTGATGGTGATGACTCCCAGCACCAATAGTGATATAATGCCCTACAATCTCCCTGCGTCGCGTCGGTCGAAAGGCGCATTTATGGATGACACTCTTACTCAATCCGAGCGGAAGGCAATCGCCGACTCTATCGAAGAGAACCGCGAGGCCCTTGAGATAATGGCAACACATTAGATCCAACCATTTTTTGGCTCTGTAGGAGTCCTCAATTCTCTTCGCCTTCCACAATCCTCGCGCCGGGGGTTCTGCCCCGGACCCTGCACAGGTTTTAGGGGTTTCTGCCACAATCGCAGGTCTGTGGGGGGCAGCCGGCCCCCGGGGTGGTGTCTGCTCTGGTTTTTCTGGAACCCTCGCGTTCTCAGCGCGAGGATGTGGAAAATAGATCGGTGGGTGAAGCGGACACCACCCGGGGGTTGCACCCCCGGATCCCTGCATGCGATTGCCCCTGGATGTGCGGGTGATCGGCCAAGCGGTCTGGTTCTCGATGAGATATTCTGGATGGTCGTGCAGGAGGGTTTTGTGGGTTCCTGTCCCAATCGCAGGTCTGCAGGGGCAGCCAGCCCCCCGGCAGGTGTCCACTCTGGTTTTCAGGAACCCTCACGTGCTCAGCGCGAGGGTGTGGAATGAGCTCTGATGGGTGGAGCGGACACCGCCCGTACCTTCAGGCGTTCTCGGGGGGGAGCGTCTGGCGAAAAAAAACGTATCCGGGTGGCCGCCCTTATTTCTTCAGGGCGATATCGATCCCGAACTTTTTGGCGTTGCGGTCGGCGATCGCCTGGATCTTGGCGATCTCTTCCTCGTTCCGACCGGGCCTGAAGAGGTGGCGGAAACGCTTCTGGGCCTTGAGGTACTCCTCGACCGGTTTCCTGTTCACGATCTTCTTTGCCTTCTCCAGTTCGCCGTCCACGATCTCGTAGTTCACCCAGAGCCCGGTCTCGACGGCAAGTCTGCCGAGCGCCATCGTATCGGCCCCGTCAAAGCCCCAGCCTGTGCAGCACGGGGTATGGACCTGGATATAGCACGGCCCCTCGGTGTTCACCGCCCGTTCGACCTTCTTCACGAGATCGTTGGGGTAGGCGATCGAAGCGGTGGCGACATAGGGCGAACCGTGGGCCACCAGGATCGCCGGCAGGTCCTTCTTCGGCCGGGCATTCCCGGTCGAGCACTTTCCGGCCGGGCTCGTCGTGGTGTCGGCGTCGTAGGGCGTCGCACCCGAGCGCTGGATGCCGGTGTTCATGTAGGCCTCGTTGTCGTAGCAGATGTAGGTGATATTGTGCCCGCGCTCGAAGGCGCCGGAGATGCAGAGCATCCCGATATCGAAGGTGGCTCCGTCGCCGCAGATGCAGATGACGTGCTCGTCGCGCCCCTGCCTTTTGAGGGATGCCTCGATCCCCGATGCCACCGCGGCGGCGTTCTCGAAGAGGGAATGGATCCAGGGCACCTTCCAGGCGGTCTCCGGGTAGGGCGTGGAGAAGACCTCCATGCACCCGGTCGAGGCCACGACGATCGTGTTCTCGCCAGAGCCCTTCATGATCAGCCGCGCCGCGAGGGCCGGGCCGCATCCTCCGCAGGCGCGGTGGCCCGCATCAAAGAGTTCAGAGGAATTTTCGGCCATTTCAGAGCACCTCCGTTCTCAGCCCGTAAAACATATCGCCAGTCCCCTTTTCAGCGAGATCGACGATCTTCGCGATGTCTCTCTTCCTGATGTCGCGCCCACCGAGCGCAACGATATAGTCGAGCACCGGGATGCCGCTGCCGTAGAGGGCGTCCTTCACCTCAAGGGCCACGGCGCCCTTCTGCCCGAGCGAGATGTTCTTGTCGAGAACCGCGACGGTGCTCGCCCCCTTCAGGGCGGCGGCGACCTCTTCCGCCGGGAAGGGGCGGAAGGAGCGGATCTTCAGGAGGCCGACACGCTTTCCGTCGGCACGCATCTCGTCGATCGCATCCTTCACCGTGCCGCAGATCGAGCCCATGGCAACGAGGGCGGTGTCCGCATCCTCGAGCCGGTAGCCCTCGACGGCGCCGGTGTAGTCCCTGCCGAACTGATCGGCAAATGCACGGGCAGCCTCGACATACACATCGCGCGCCCGCTGCATCGCACGGTCCACCTCGTACCTGAACTCCATGTAATAATCAGGGGTGGCATACATCCCCATGCTGATTGGATTTTTCGCATCCAGGTGCTGGTACGGCTTGAAGGCGGGGAGATAGGCATCCACCTCCGCCTGGGTAGGCATATCGACCGGTTCGTAGGTGTGGGTCAGAATAAAGCCGTCGAAGCAGACGAAGGCGGGCAGAAGCACCCTGTGGTCTTCGGCCACCCGGTAGGTGATGAAATGGAGGTCAGATACCTCCTGAATATCTTCGGCGTAGTACTGCAGCCATCCTGCGTCACGGAGGGATATCGAGTCCTGCTGATCGTTCCAGATACTCAGCGGCGCTCCCATGGCCCGGTTTGCGATCGTCATGACGATGGGAAGGCGCATGCCGGCGGCGTTGAAGCAGACCTCGAACATCAGGGCGAGGCCCTGGGAGGTGGTCGCCGAATAGGTCCTCGAACCGGCGGCGCTCGCGCCGACACATCCGGAAAGGGCGGAGAACTCGCTCTCCACACAGATGTATTCGGCGTCCAGCTCGCAGTCGGCGACCATGCTGGCGAGGGCCTCGACGATATGGGTCTGGGGGGTGATCGGGTATGCGGAGATCACCTGCGGGCGGCAGAGTTTCACCGCTTCAGCGACAGCGTGAGACCCTTCGACAATTTTCATCATAGTTATTTCTCCTCCTGCACCATCTCGATGTCATCGGCCGGGCACTCTTTCGCACAGAGGCCGCAGCCCTTGCAGTAGTCAAGATCAGGGACGAAAAAGCCGTCTTTATCTTCTTTCACGCACCCTTCGGGACATATGGTCTCGCAGAGCCCGCACTTCGTGCAGGTCTCGTGCTTGAAGACCGGCTTGAAGACCCGCCACGATCCGGTCTTGTTGTCCCGCGCCCGTCCGGGGGCAGCAGAGCATCCCACGTTGAGCGCCATTCAGGCCTCACCCCTGACAAGGTTGTAGGCGTGCACAGCCGCTTTTACGTTCTTCTCCCCGAGCGATCCCGGGAAGCGGGCTCTCAGGGCTTTTTCCAGTGCAGGCAGCTCGATCTCACCGGTTGCGGCCGCAAAGGCCCCCATCAGCGTCGTATTCGTGATCGGGACGCCAAGGATCTCGAGGGCGATTTTGGTGGCGTCGAGGGCGATCAGTCTCACGCCTTCAGGAACAGCGGCAGTGATGGACTTTTCGGTGTTGACGATGGCGATGCCGCCCTGCTTCATCCCGCCGAAGACATTGACGTCCCTGATTAAGGTGCTGTCCTGGACGATGATGTAGTCGGGTTCGTACACCTGGCTTCGCAGGCGTATCTTCTCGTCGCTGAACCGGACGAACGCCTGCACGGGGGCACCGCGTCGTTCGACTCCAAATGCAGGAAAAGCCTGCGAATAGACGCCGCCCTCAAACGCAGCAACGGCGATCAGTTCGGCAGCAGTGACAGAGCCCTGTCCGCCCCTGCCATGGATGCGTAACTCTCTCAATCAGAATACCCCACATAATTTATCATGATGAATCGTTAAGAACATTGTGCCAGGAACAATCCTTTGAGATTCCTGAAATAAAACGGATATTACTCGTCATTACGCCAGAATTAGGATTGTCCGGTTTCTAAATTGTCCTGATCTATCTTTAGTCTTGTGGAGATCATAGGTCAAGGGGAAGACCAAGGATCGGTTCACCGATTAAAAAAACGTCCCGTGCGATCCTGGCCAGCCCCTGTGCCGCACACCACTCGTCATAGACGGCAACCTTCCGCCTGAGCAGCCCCTCCACCTCGCCGGCGACGACCGGCGCCTTCGATCCGGCCAGAGCGACCTTCGCCTCCGGGTTTAACAGGAGCATGGCGGCGCACTCCATCGCCGCAAACATCGCGATCGTCCGGTCCTGCTCGGCGGACGGGAGGGTGTGGGCGACCCCGGCATGGAGGAAGGCATCGTTCGCCGTCTGGAGACCGGCGTCGATCCGGCGGATCGCATCTACGTCCAGCGCCCCGTGCTGCGTGCCCGGGGCGAAGATGCAGGCGTCGAAGGCGCCGACAATTCTTCCCCCGGAGACCAGGGTCGTCACGGTGTTCGAGGAGATGTCCGAGACCACCACATCAGGGCCCAGGTCGTGGCAGGCCTCGTAGGCGATCCCGATCTTTTCAGGGCTGGTCTGGTGGGAGTATGCCTTGAACCTGGGATCGGTCGGCGATCCCCGGTGGATCCCCGGGATCACCACGGCCGGCAGGCCGCTCCTCGCGATCTCGTCGTAGACGCGGGTGCCGCCCCCGATATGCTTGCCCGCGCCCTCCCGCGAGACGACGCCGCGGTTCGCCACCTTTCCGATACCGGTGATCGCCGCGATCCCGTCGCCCATCGAGTAGCAGACTGCAATCCCCTCGATCTCCTCGAGGGGGCAGAGGCGTTCGAGGTCGCCGACGGCAAACTCCCGCGCCGCCTCGCGTGATATCTTGAAATGCCCTTCCTCAGACGAAAAGCGCATGGCCGTCGTGCCATGATCGATCCCGATGAACATACCAGTATTCCTATAGCATTGGAAGGCTATTCAATGGTAATGTTCTGCATTGTCACAGGCGGTGCCGGGTTCATCGGCTCGCATACCGTGGACGCCCTCGTCGCACGCGGCGACGAGGTGGCGGTCATCGACAACCTCAGCGCTGGAACCCCCGACAATATCGCCGCGCACCTGAAATCCGGGAAAGCGCGGCTCATTCAGGCCGACCTCCTCGACGACGGCTGGCAGTCGGTCTTTGCCGGGGCCGACCGGGTGTACCACATCGCCGCCGACCCTGACGTGCGGGGGAGCGCACAGGCGCCGGGCGCACAGGTCAGGAACAACATCGTGGCGACCCAGCGGGTGCTCGACGCCATGCGAGAGCACGGCGTTCCCGAGATTGTCTTCACCTCCACCTCCACCGTCTACGGCGAGGCGGCGACCATACCGACCCCGGAGGACTATACCCCCATGCTCCCGATCTCGGTCTACGGGGCGTCGAAACTCGCCTGCGAGGCGCTGATCTCGGCTTACGCCCACTCGTTCGGCATGACCGCCTGGATCTTCAGGTTCGCCAACATCATCGGCGAGCGCAGCGGCCACGGCGTGATCACCGATTTCATCAGGAAACTCCAGGCGAACCCGGCCGAACTCGAGATCCTGGGCGACGGTCGGCAGACCAAGTCCTATCTTGACGTCAGGGCGTGCGTCGCCGGTTTTGAGTACGCCGTGGCGCACTCCCGCGAGACGGTCAACACCTTCAATATCGGCTCTGAGGACTGGATCGACGTCGTCGCCATCGCCGACATCATCGCGGCAGAGATGGGGCTCTCGGGCGTGAAATACCGGTTCACCGGGGGCGCGCGCGGCTGGGTCGGGGACGTCCCGAGAATGCAGCTCTCGGTCGGGCGGATGAAGACGCTGGGCTGGACGCCGGCGATCGGCTCGGAAGAGAGCGTCAGAAAGACCGTCCGCGCCATGCTGCAGGGATGATATGGACCTGATCGCAACAACCCTCCTGGCCGTCCAGAGCGCCCTGCCGTTCTGGGAGTCGCGATATGCGATCCCCCTCGCCATACAGGGGGGCTACCCGCCGCCAGCGGCGTTTGCCGTCGGATTCGTGAGCAACCTCGCCGTCGTCGTCGTGCTCCTCCTCCTGCTGGAGCCGGTTTCGGACTTCCTGAGCGCGCACTCGAAAATTTTTGCGCGCTTCTTCGACTGGCTCTTCACCCGGACGCGCCGGCACACCGAGCGTTTCGAGCGCTGGGGGGCGCTGGCCCTCGTCCCCTTCGTTGCCGTGCCCATCCCGGTGACCGGGTCGTGGACCGCCTGCGCGGCGGCGTTCGTCTTCGGGATCCGCTTCCGCTATGCCCTCCCCGCGATCGCCGCCGGGATGATCGTTGCCATCACCATCACTACCATTACCATGCTCGGGATCACCATTATACAGGGAATACCTGGAGGATACCCATGAAATACATCGTCGTTCTCGGGGACGGGATGGCCGACGAGCCCATTGAGGAACTCGGCGGAAAAACGCCCCTTGAATATGCAGATACCCCCAATATGGACCGGGTGGCGCGGGAAGGAGCCTGCGGTCTTTTGCGCACGGTAAAAGACGTCTACGAGCCTGGCAGCGACGTCGCCAACCTCTCGGTGCTCGGCTACGATCCCGGCACCTGCTATACGGGCCGGGGCCCCCTCGAAGCCGCCAGCATGGGCATCGACCTCGCCCCGACCGACTATGCGTATCGCTTCAACCTGGTCACGGTGCGCGGCGGCGTGATGGAGGACTTCAACGCCGGGCACATCACCAGCGAGGAAGGAGCGGCGCTCATCGCCTCCCTGGAGGGGAAGGTGCCGGGCGTTGAGTTTCACCCGGGCATCTCGTACCGGAACCTGATGGTCGTCCACGGCGCAAAGGGGTCGGTGACCACCCCGCCCCACGATATCGTCGGGCAGGAGACGGTGCCGCACCTTCCCGAAGGTCCGGACGCCCCCCTGCTCTCCCGGTGCATGGAGGCGGCTACGGCGGCCTTCGCCGACCACCCGGTAAACCGGGCGCGCATCGCCGCAGGAAAACTCCCGGCCACGACGATATGGCCGTGGAGCGGAGGGGAGCGCCCGTCCATCCCCGCGTTCCATGAGCGCTGGGGGCTCTCAGGCGGGATGATCTCGGCGGTCGACCTCCTCAACGGCATCGCCCGCTACGCCGGGATGGAGGTGATCCATGTGCCCGGCGCCACCGGTTTCCTGGACACCGACTACGCCGCAAAGGCTCGCTGTGCTCTGGAGGCGATCGAGCGTCTCGACTTCGTCTACATCCACGTCGAGGCGCCGGACGAGGCCGGGCATATGGGGAGCGTGGAGGAGAAGGTGCGGGCGATCGAGGGGGTCGACGGGATCGTCGGCACGATCCTGGACCACTTCGACGGGACGGTGGCCGTCCTCCCCGACCACCCGACCCCGATCAGGCTGAAGACCCATACCCGCGACCCGGTGCCGTTCGCGATCCGCGGCCGGGCGCGGGACGATACCGTCGCCTACTCAGAGCGGGCGGCGGCGAACGGCGCCTTCGGTCTGGTCGAGGGGCCGGATTTCCTCTCCCTCCTCTTCGGGAAGAAACCCTTCGAACAGAAGGAATAACAAAAAACTCTTTTTAAAAGCGGTTGCGGCATCAGCACCCTGCTTCATCACTGATCAGTGGGGGTAACTCTCATCATCTGCCGCAGTGAACCCGGTATGGTTCCAGAGAATAGTATATTGGTGAGCCCCGGTAATTATTGTTCGTAACTGCCACCAGAGAGAAGACCATGGCACCATTCAGCATCGCCAGCACGATCCGGGAGATCGAGAGAGAGGTAGGCACCCTCTCACCGATGCAGAAGATCCTGCTCGGAACAGACGGATCCGTGACCGCCATCCTGGAAAACGTGCTCGGATGCCGGGTAGAAGTCGCCACCCTCCTGCAACGGATCGTCCCGGCAGACGAGAAGGTTGCGGCAGACCTCGACATCCCTGAAGGTGAAGAGGTCAACCACCGCATCGTGACCCTGAACAACGGCGATACCGGGGAAACACTCATGTACGCCGTCTCAGATACGCCGCTCAGCAGGCTCGACCCGGCGTTCAGGCAGGACCTCATGCGGGCCGACATCCCGATCGGCCGGATCATGCAGATGCACCGGATCGAGGCGCGCAGAGAACTCAAGGAGGCCGGCGTCGTCGTCGCCGATACCGAACTCAGCCGGATATTCGGGATATACCGCCACGAACCCCTCCTCTCCCGGAAATACCAGATCATCAACCGGGGAAAACCTCTCATCGCCATCAACGAGACCTTCCCGTACGGGACGTTTGCCGACGATACCCGGGTGATCGTGGAGGCCCCGGCGCGGATCCACATGACCCTGATCGATATGAACGGGAGTTCGGGGCGCGTCGACGGGGGGATCGGGATCTCTCTCGAAGAGCCGACGATCGTGCTTGAGGCGAGGCGGAGCGAGGAGATCGCGGTCCACGGCGATCAAGAGAGTGCGGAGACGGTAAAAAAGACGGCCGGGCAGGTGCTCCCGGCGATGGGCGTGAACGGGGGCGCCGAGATCACCCTGCGACACACATATCCCAGGCATGCCGGCCTCGGGAGCGGCACCCAGCTCGCCCTCGCCACCGCCCGGGCGCTTGCCGAACTCTACCGGCGGCCCGCACCCGGCAGCGCGCCCCCCTGCACAAGAGAGATTGCAGCCCTCGCCGGGCGTGGCGGCACATCGGGGATCGGGACGGCGGCCTTTGAGTCGGGCGGGTTTGTCCTTGACGGCGGGCACAGTTTCGGGGCGTCGGGAGAGAAAAATGACTTCAGGCCATCGGCGGCGTCCCGCGGGATCAGGCCGGCGCCGGTGGTGCTCAGGCACGCCTTCCCGACAGACTGGCAGATCCTCCTTGCCACCCCGACGGTCGGCGCCGGGGTCAGCGGGCAGCAGGAGAAGCACATCTTCAGGGACCACTGCCCGGTCCCCCTCGGGGAGGTGCAGGCGCTCTGTCATACGATCCTGATGCAGATGCTGCCCGGGATCGTCGATCACGACCTCGACCTCTTCGGGTCCGCGGTGAACACGATCCAGGAGATCGGGTTCAAACGCGTCGAGCACAGCCTCCAGCCGCCCCTGACACAGGAACTGATTGCGGCGCTGAGGAGCACAGACGCCGCATGCGTGGGCCTGAGCTCCTTCGGGCCGACGGTCTATGCGATCGGCGACACCGGGATGATCGAGGCCGAGCACGCCGCAAAGGAGGCGATGGGAGGGTGTGGAGGGACGACGGTCCTCACCCGCGCGCGCAACCGCGGGGCAGAGATCCGGACGGCATAAGCGAGATCTGGGTCCGGTCGAAGACCCGGTCTGAAACCCGGACCTGATTTCCCCTGAGAACCATCCCTGCAGCGTTCACCCGGATGTCCGCAATCCGGTTCCCGGAAGAGTATCCAGCGCATATTAGATATCAGACCACCATCTATCTGTGATCATGACGCCGACAAAAAAGACACTCACTCTGGGTATCACCGTCAACCTGGACAACTACGAGAATATCCGCCTTGAGATCACGGGCGAGGTCAGTTCGCCCGAGGAAGCCGACGACCTCGCGGGCTTCCTCGACGCCACCCTTGCCCGCCTCGGGCGCGGCGACGAGGCGACGGCAGAACGTGTGGACACCTATCGAAAACGGGTGTTCTCGATGAAGGCCACAGAAAAACATCCCGAACCCGGGGTGCAGACGGTGCTGACGCCTGTTGCGGTGGAAGCGCCCCAAGAACCCGTGAAGAAGCCCGTACCGGAACCGGCCGTTGCAAAAGAACAGCAAGAGCCGGCCCGGGCAGCGGCAGAACCCAAACCCGTGACGACGCCCGGCCCTGCGGCGGCAATGGCAAAACCTCTCGCCCATGCACCGGAGACACCGGCGAAAAAGGCGCCTGAACCTGCTGCAGCGGCACCGGACCTCTGCGAGGAGTGCAAAGCCGCCGTGACAAAGACCCAGAAGCAGATGAGCCAGCTCTTCCTGAACCGGACGCTCTGCAAGGCCTGCATGGACCGGCTGACCCACCAGAGGTGAGACAGCGGCGCAGGAGAGGCACGGCGTCCAATATAATATATAGGCCCGGCACGAGGGATCAATAATGAAACGGGACCTGCTCATGTGGGACGAAACGCTCTTTCGAGACCCCGAGGTGTTTGAAATCGACTACGTCCCTGAGCAGTTCGACTACCGCGAGACCCAGATGCGGGAGCTCGCCTTCCAGATCAAACCCGGCCTGCGAGGCGGCCGCCCCCTGAACACGATCTGCAGGGGGCTTCCCGGCACCGGCAAGACGACGAGCGTGCGCAAACTCTTCACCCAGATCGAGGAGGCCACCAGAAAACTCATTCCGGTGTACATCAACTGCCAGATCGACAACACCAAGTTCGCCATCTTTGCCCAGATCTATCATAAACTCTCGGGTCATCTCCCGCCGACCTCGGGCACCTCGTTCAAGCAGATCTTCGACGCCATCTGCCGGATCCTCCTGAAGGAGGAGGCAGTCCTCCTCGTCGCCCTCGACGACGCCAACTATCTCCTCTATGAAAACGAGATCAACCGGGTGCTCTACGCACTCCTCAGGGCGCACGAGTCCTATCCGGGCACCAGGATCGGGGTGATCACGATCATCTCCGATCTGAGCGTCGACCTCTCGCGTGAGGTCGACCCGAGGGTCGCCTCGGTCTTTCGGCCGACCGAGATCTATTTCCCACCCTATTCGGCAGACGAGGTCAGGCACATCCTCACCGAGCGGGTGCTCACCGGCCTCTACCCTGGCGTGCTCCCTGATACAATGCTCGACCTCGTCACCGAGCAGACCATGAAGAGCGGCGACCTGCGGGTCGGGCTTGACCTGCTGAAGAGGGCGGCTTTAAACGCCGAAAAGGATGCACGCCGGCGGATCGAGGAGGACGATGTCTGCCGCGCATACCAGATCTCGAAGTACCTCCACCTCACCTTCACCCTGCGGACCCTGAAAACCGAGGAGAAAAATCTGCTCAGGACAATCGCCACAATGAGCGTCGGCGGCGGTGAGATGAACGCCGGCGAGGTCTATAAGCATGCAAAACAGGAAGCAAAACTCGGTTACACCCGTTTCCACGAGATCGTCAAGAAGCTTGACGCAATAAGGCTGATAAATCTCGATTACCGGGAAGGACGGGGCCGGACACGGGTGATCACGCTCAGGTACGAGCCGCAGCGCGTCCTCGAACTGCTGGACTGAGCGATCGATTGGCAAGTCTTATCTATTCTCTTTGCGTTGTTTATGTGAACGGTGATATTTCCATGCTGAGCGTGAACGAACAGGCCCTTGATATATTTAACGACATCTTCGAATATCCTGAAGACTACAATGCCGCCGCCCACGAACTGGACAACGGTGCGCGGATCGTCGATGCGGGTGTAAGCGTAGAAGGTGGATACCGGGCAGGACGCGTCTTCACAGACATCTGCCTCGGCGGTCTCGCCGAGATCAACTTCACCATGGGGCAGATCAAGGGGGTTCCGATGCCTTTCATCGAGGTCTCCACCGATTTCCCGGCGATCGCCTGCCTCGGCGCCCAGAAAGCCGGCTGGACCGTCAAGGTCGGCAACTACTTTGCGATGGGGTCGGGACCGGCACGCGCCCTCTCCCTCAAGCCGAAGCACACCTATGAGGTGATCGGCTACGAGGACGAGTGCGATACGGCCGTGATCTGCCTGGAGAGCGACCACCTCCCGAACGGCGAGGTCATGCAGAAGATCGCCGAGTCCTGCAAGGTGGACGTTGCCAACACCTGCGCCATCGTCGCCCCGACCTCCTCGATCGTCGGGTCCATCCAGGTCGCCGGCCGCTGTGTCGAGACCGCCGTCTACAAACTGAACGAACTCGGGTTCGATACCAGAAAGATCATCTCCGGCTTCGGCACCGCCCCGATTCCGCCGGTCCGCGGCCCCAAGCTCGCCATGGGTGTCACCAACGACGCCACCATCTACCACGGCCAGATCTCCCTGACGATGAAGGCGCCCGAGATCAAGGACTACCTCGATAAGATTCCGTCCTGCACGTCGCAGGGCTACGGCAAGCCCTTCAACGAGATCTTCAAGGAAGCGGGCTACGACTTCTACAAGATCGACACCTCGCTCTTCTCGCCGGCAGAAGTGATCATCAACGAGCTCTCCGAGGGTGTCATCTACCGCGTCGGCGGCGTGAACCCCGAGGTGACCCTGAAGTCCTTCGGGCTTCAGTGAATACGTTTTTTTTGGAGAATTGAGAGGGGGAGGGAATGATCCTCCCCGCGATTATCTGACCCAGTCGATCTCGGGTTCGCGCCGCGGCGGTTTTTCAGGGATCTCCTTCGGGTAGCCCAGGACGATCGGCGCCACGATCATCCACCCCTCAGGCACCTTCAGGGCCTTCATCAGCTCCGGGTTGCCTGAGACCGGGCCCGCAGCCCCGATCCAGCAGCTCCCGACTCCCAGTGCATGGGCGGCGAGCATCATGGTTCCGGCGCAGAGCGTGCAATCATAGGTGCTGAAACGGTTTTTCTCGTCCCCGAGAACGAGGACCAGGACGGCCGCACCATAGAAGATGTTGAAATCCCTGGAAGCGAGCAGTTTTTTCTGCTCTACCGCTTCGGGAGCGGTCATATCCTTCAGGTTGAGGAGCAGGATTGGTTTGCAGTAGTCGGAGATCTGCTTCATGAGGTCGTGGTCGCGGACGACGACAAAACGCCACGGCTGGAGGCCGAGCGTTGTCGGAGCATGGATCCCCGCATGGATGATCGAGAGCACGGTCTCATCGTCAAGGTAGCGGCCCTCATAGGCACGGATGCTCCGCCTCCCCATGATGGCGTCCAGGACTTCTTCGGCATGTGGTGGCATAGGAACGCCTTCTTGTACACCGGCATAATAAAGGTTCGTCAGGGTCAGGGCAGAGGACAGGGGGCGCCCGGCACATGGATTGATGAGGTGCGGCGTCGATTACCGGGTACAGAGGTCGAAGCATCATGTCCGAAGAGATTACCATTGGAAAGGAGTTCAAACCGGCCCCCCGGTTCAGGGCCTATTACTTCCTTTCTCTGATCATCGTCATCGTGTTTCTGGTCGCCTTTGCGATCCTCCCGACCATTTTCGCCGGCGCCCCCCTCCCGGTGATACTCGCGATCGCCCTCGGGATCTCGGCGATCGCCGTCTTTGTCGGCGCATGGATCCCGATGTACTACCAGAGCATCCTCTACCACCTGACGCCGACCGAGATGACCTGGCGGCGGGGGGTCTGGTTCAGGCAGACCGGGATCGTGCCCTACAACCGGATCACAAACGTCGATATCATCCAGGGGCCGGTGATGCGCTATTTCGGCATCTCTGACCTCCGCATCCAGACCGCCGGCTACTCGGCGCAGCCGCAGGCCGAGATCAAACTGATGGGCATCGAGGAGCCCGAGCCCCTCAGGGAACTGATCATGGCCCAGGTGAGGGGACGAGCGCCGGTGGCGGCGGCGACCGGCGGCGCGGAGACGTCCGGGGAGGAAGGCGACGTGATCGCGGAACTGCGGGCGATCAGGCACCTGCTCGAAGGTATGGCCGGGGAAAAACGCTAGCGGCATCGGGTGATCGCCGCCCCCTCCCCTGCTGCGGGGCGGTGCAATCAGAGTGTTCCAGCCCTGCCGGAGAGAGAAGCAGGAGGGCAACAGAGATATATGATCCAAGGTGCAACAATAAACGGTATTTCGGGGCTTGTGGTCTAGTCGGTTATGACGTCGCCCTTACACGGCGAAGATCTCCGGTTCGAACCCGGACAGGCCCATGGGTTTTTGCCCCTGTTTTGAGAAATCGTGAATAAAACAGGATTTATTCCGGTTTTAGCACTCATGATAAGAGATTCGATAAATCGGGAAGCATTCTCGACCGATCCCTGCAAACATCCATCCGCTTCCAGAGAGAGCGTGATGCATCCCGTAACCGATTTGCGCCAGTATATCTTTTCGTTCGCCATTTTATGGGTTCAAATCTCCAATTTCCTCCTGTGGTCACAACTGGCCATTTGCAGCCGCACTTCACGTTCGGAACGGCCGCAGCCTGCACAGAACTACCGGTTAATATACTCCCGATGCCATACGTACATGAGAGACGGTACACACAGATGATGGAAGTCGAGTATCAGCCGACCAGCCTCAAGGATGTCCTCATCGAGATGAAGGACATCTCCGAGCTGATGGTTGACCTTGCCTATTCTGCGATCCTCTTCGAGAGCCGGGAGATCGCCGGCGAAATCGAGAACCTTGAAGAGATCATGAACCGCCACACCTACCAGGCGCGCATCTCCGGGATGCTCGGTGCCAGAAGGGTCGAAGAGGCGGAATCGATGAGCGGGCTCCTGCAGATCGCCGAGTCGGCGGAACGGATCGCCAACTCGGCCACCGAGATCGCACGGATCATCAGGAAAGGTGCAAAGTTCCCGCAAAAACTGCGCGAAGCCCTTCCCGAGGCCGAAGAGGTGACAGTGCGGATCGAGGTCGCCCCTCACGCCCTGCTCGACGGAACAACCCTCGGCGAGGTGAAACTCCAGAGCCGGTCCGGGATGCGGGTGATCGCGATCCGGCGCGGAAACGGCTGGATCTACGATCCCGACAAACGCTCCGTGATCAAAGGCGGGGACATCCTCCTTGCAAAGGGGATCGGTGCCGGCGTGGCTCCGCTCCATACGATGGCCGGAGCCACCCCCGAGCCCCACCGCGAATGGGCGCGGGCCGGGTGCGTCGACGATCTCGACCGGGCCGTCGCCCTGATGATCGAGATGAAGAACCTCTCGGAACTCGCCGTCGGTCTCGCCTACACCGCCCTCCTCTTCACCAACGAAGACCTTGCACGGGAGGTCAGAGCGCTTGAAGGGCGGATGGAGGATATGCGCTACCAGTTCGACCTCTGGGTCCTGGAAGCGGCAAAACGCATCGAGAACGTGGAATACCTCAGGGGCCTCCTCCACCTCTCCTCATTCGCAGAGACGATCGCAGAAGCGGCGTCTGCGATCGCCGACGTCCTCCTCCGCGATATCGAGATCCCCCCGGTGTTCAGGATGATTGTTCGGGAGTCCGACGAGATCATCACCCGTTTCGAGGTGGAAGAAGGATCGGCGCTTGCGAACCGAAGCCTGAAAGAGATGTCCCTCGCCACCGTCACCGGCATGGTCGTGCTTGCGATCAGGCGCGGCGGAGAGCGCTGGACGTACAGGCCGGGCAGAGACGAGCGCCTCTTCGCCGGCGACCTCATCGTCGCGAAGGGGCGTCGGGACGGCGAAGAGCAACTCGCAACCCTCTGCTCGGGTAAAAATACATAAGCATTATCATTCAAGAGAGTACGAAGATGGCGAATCAAGAAGATACGATAATCTATTCCCTCGGCCCTAACTGCGGGATCGGGGAGGTCGAAGAAGGGAAAACCTATGCAGGGACCGTTCAGGGCTTTGCAAACTTCGGAACCTTCGTCCAGTTGAACGCCCGGCTCAAGGGACTGATCCACAAGAGCAACATGGTTCAGGAGCACCAGGAGCGCGAGCAGATCTTTGTAAAGGTCATCAATATCAGGAACAACGGGAACATTGACCTTGCAGAGGTCCTGCCCCGGGTGTACCGGCTCGAGACTGTCACCAGGCGGGTCCATGTGACAAAAATGGGCGATCTCTCATCGCAGGTCGGCAGGAGCGTCACCCTCGAAGCCTCGGTCGCCCAGATCAAGCAGACGAGCGGGCCGACGATCTTCACCCTCGTCGATGAGTCCGGGAGCGGCAACGCCGCCGCCTTTATCGAGGCCGGCGTCCGGGCATATCCCGAGATCGAACTCGGGAGCACCGTGATGGTCAGCGGAGAGGTGATGCGCCGGCAGAACCAGCTCCAGATCGAGGTCAGCTCGATGGAGGCGCTCACCGGCGAGGACGCACAGAGAGTGCACGACCGGATCGAGACAGCCCTCGACGCGCGCGCCGAACCCGAGGATATCCCGCTCCTGATCGAGAGCGACGTCCTCGACCGCCTGCGCCCCGCGATGCGGAAAGTTGCAAAGATGATCAGGCGGGCCGTCTTCGAGGCGCAGCCGATCATCCTCCGCCACCATGCAGACGCCGACGGCATCTCGGCCGCCGTCGCCGTCGAGCAGGCGGTGATCTCCCTGATGCGCCAGGAAGGCGACGACCTGGACACCGCCTACTATCTCTTCAAGCGCTCCCCCTCAAAGGCGCCCTTCTATGAGATCGAGGACATCACCCGCGACCTCGACTTCGCCCTGAAGGACCACGAGCGGTTCGGGCAGAAGATGCCGCTGATCGTCCTGATGGACAACGGCTCCACCGAGGAGGACCTCCCCTCGATGAAGATGGCCCAGATCTATAGCCTCCCGATGATCGTCGTCGACCACCACCACCCGGACGCAATCGTCGACGACTACGTGATCGCCCATGTCAACCCCTACCACGTCGGCGGGGATTTCGGGGTCACGGCCGGCATGCTCGGGACCGAGGTGGCGCGGCTGATCAACCCGAAGGTCAGCGACGCAATCAGGCACCTGCCAGCCGTCGCGGGCGTCGGCGACCGGAGCGAGGCGCCCGAACGGCAGCGCTATCTCGACCTCATCGCAGAGGATTATTCCGAGCAGGAATGCAAGGACATCGCCCTTGCCCTGGACTACGAGCAGTTCTGGCTCAGGTTCAACGACGGCAGGGAACTGATCAAGGACATCCTCAATCTCAAGGGGAACCGCGACCTCCATAAGAACCTCATCGGCCTCCTGGTCGAATCGGCGAACGCGGCAATCGAAGAGCAGATGGCGGCGTCCATGCCCCATGTGGTCGAGGAGCGGCTCCCGAACGGGGCATATCTCTTCAGGATCGACGTGGAGATCTTCGCCCACCGCTTCACCTTCCCCCCGCCGGGCAAGACCTCGGGCGAGATCCACGACCGGCTCTGCCGGCAGCACCCGGGAGAACCGGTGGTCACTCTCGGTTTTGGCCCGGACTTTGCAGTGCTCCGCTCCCGCGGCGTGCTCATGAACATCCCGCGGATGGTCCGCGAACTCCATGACGAGATCACCGGCGGCGGCATCAGCGGCGGCGGTCACCTGGTCGTCGGCTCGATCAAGTTCGTCGAGGGTATGCGCGAAGCCTCCCTCAACGGCCTTATCGAGAAGATCGGGCAGGCCCCGGTCGAATAAGGCACCCGGAATCCATACCATCAATCTCTTTTTCTCTGATTTTGCGAAAGGCATAAGTTTTCCAAACCGCATGGGTAGGATCATTATGGAGCGAAGACTGGATCATACAGGGACAGGCATATGCGTGCTCTGCTGCCTTGCACTGCTGCTCTTTGCGGCACTTGCCGCTCCGGTTTCGGCACGGGGCGCCACCATTTCCGATGTCCTGCCGGGCGACACGATATTCGTCTATGAGGAGGGACTCGATATCACCGCCCTGCAGAATACCGCGACCGGCAACCCGGTCACTGCCCTCAGGCGTTTCACCGACGACGACGTCACAAAAGGGATCGTCAACGAGATCCCGGTGGCGGACGATACGAACCTTGACGTGCTGGACGCCTCGGTCAGGGGGTACACCGGGCTGTATTATGCCTACAGCCAGGCGGACGGCCTGACGACAAAGAGCGTCACCGTGCGTTATCCAGAAGTGAGCATCGAGGCGGTGCTCGCAAACCCGTATCATGCCGAGAGGATCGAAGGGATTACGATACCTGTCGGAACGTCGATCGCGATCAAGGTCGTCTCGCCGTTCGTGGGGAGTGATTATGTCGCTGGAGCGACCCATGCCTCCGTCGATATTGTCGTCACGACGCCGGGCGGCGCCGAGATGACCGCCTTCGGCGGGGCGAACCTTGCAAACCTTCCGGTCACGGCCCAGCAGTTCTACACCGACGACCTCGCCGCCCCGATCGTCCTCGACCGCCTTGAAGAGGGCACATACAGGGTGCAGGCGCGGTGGCGTTCTCCGCAGAGTTTTGCCGACTCCGCAGAGGACTCGAATGTAATCACGTTCTTTGTGGGCGACCGGATAGGAGTGGACGTCACGGTGACGCCGGCGACGACGGAGACCACAGCGCCACCGACGACGGCACCCCCTGCACCGACGGCCACGACACCGCCGGTGACGACCGCAACCACGGCCCTGCCGACCGCCACGGAGACCACAGCGCCGCCGACGACGGCACCGACGACGCAGGCGGCCGGGACAGCGCTCCTGCCCCTGATCGGTGCGGCGGCTGCACTCCTCCTGGTGTTGAGGCGGAAATAACACCTTTTTCAGAGCAAACCTGCCTGACCCCCGACCTGCGTCGCCGATAAACCAGAAATCAGTGTTCCCCTTCAGCGCGACTCAGGCCCGGACGCACGCATCCCCTCCTCGATCCATCTCCATGCCTCCTGGCGGTGTTCGGGCCTGAAGAACCTGACATCGGTGCTGGAGAAGAGGAAGAACGCCGGCTGAACAGAGAGCAGACGAGCCTCCCATTCCTCCCCACCGACGATCGCCTCACGCTCGACCGAGGAAACCTTGATGTCCTGAATGAGGTCGTCGGCCATCGCTCCGAAGTCTTCCCCCTTGAAATCGACGATATCGACCAGCACACGGACGGTGCCGTAGCGTTCGATCGCCAGGTCGATCGCCGGCATGAACACCTGCATGTAGTCCTCATCGGTGACGTCGCCGCTGATCAAAAACCCGATGACGCCTCCCGTGCTTTCCGGCAGTATCTCTATCATCTTCCCCACCCCGTGCCTGTCCTTCCCGACAGATGACTGAGAGTAAGGAGATCGTCCTGATAAATAGGTTGCCGGTTCCTGCCAGGGTCCACCGTCCCGGGCCCGGAGAGCACGACCGCGAAGACGGGGAGCACCGGCATCACCGGCATGATGGTCATGGGCGGAAGATCTCCGGATGGAGCGCCGCAAAGATCCCGGCACCGAAGATGAATCCTGCAGATACGCGTGGCGCCGACCGAAAAGGGCTTGATGCGAACGCCCGCAACGCCCCGCTCCAACCCGCATGCCCCCGCGAGTTAATCCCCAAAGAATGCCTATGGTACCATAAGGGTGCGACAGAGCATGAAAAAAACCATCATCACCGTCGTAGGCAAAGATGCAGTCGGGATCATTGCGAAGGTCTGCACATACCTGGCAGACAATCAGGTCAATGTTGAAGATATTTCCCAGACTATCGTGCAGGGCTATTTTAACATGATGATGATCGTCGATACCAGCGGGTCTTCCAGACCTTTTGGCGAGATGGTACGTGAACTTGAGAACCTCGGCGACGAAATCGGCGTAAAAATCAGATGCCAGCATGAAGACATTTTTACGAAAATGCACCGTATCTGAGGGGAATTCCGATGGTCACCCTATTTGAGGTAAATGAAACAAACAAGATGATCGAGCAGGAAAAACTTGATGTCCGTACGATTACTCTGGGCATCAGCCTTCTTGACTGCTGCGACGCTGATCTGGACATCTTGAACCAGAACATCTATGATAAAATCACCTGTGTAGCAAAGGATCTGGTCTCCACCGGCAGGGACATTGAACGTGAATATGGCATTCCCATCGTCAACAAACGCATCTCCGTCACCCCGATAGCACTGGTGGGTGGAAGGGCCTGCACGTGCCCCGAGGACTTTGTGGCGATTGCCAGGACCCTGGATAAGGCCGCCAGAGCGACGCAGGTGAATTTTCTGGGAGGCTACTCTGCTCTCGTATCCAAAGGCATGACCAGGACCGATGAAAATCTCATCCGCTCCATTCCCATGGCCCTCTCTTCCACGGAACGGGTATGCAGTTCCGTAAATATCGGCTCCACCAGGACCGGGATCAACATGGACGCCGTCAAATTGATGGGTGAGATTGTTAAGGAGACTGCAGAGGCGACAAAAGAACACAACTCCCTGGGCTGTGCAAAACTGGTCGTCTTCTGCAACGCTCCCGACGACAATCCATTCATGGCCGGTGCCTTTCACGGCGTGACCGAAGCAGATGCCGTGATCAACGTGGGGGTCAGCGGCCCCGGGGTTGTCAAGCATGCCCTTGAGGGAGTCAGGGGCGAGAACTTTGAAGTCCTCTGCGAGACCGTGAAGAAAACGGCCTTTAAAGTCACCCGGGTCGGGCAGCTGGTGGCCCAGGAAGCCTCGGAGAGGCTCGGGGTTCCTTTCGGGATCGTCGATCTCTCTCTGGCGCCGACGCCCTCGGTGGGCGACAGTGTGGCAGAAATTTTAGAGGAGATGGGCCTGGAATCTACAGGCGCTCCGGGGACCACCGCTGCCCTTGCCCTGTTGAACGACCAGGTAAAGAAAGGGGGCGTCATGGCAAGTTCCTTCGTCGGCGGACTCAGTGGCGCCTTTATCCCGGTCAGCGAGGACCAGGGCATGATCGATGCGGTAAACCGCGGGGCCCTGACGCTTGAAAAACTTGAGGCGATGACCTGCGTATGCTCGGTCGGCCTGGATATGATCGCCATCCCCGGAAACACGTCCGCCGCCACGATCTCCGGCATCATCGCCGATGAAGCGGCGATCGGCATGGTGAACCAGAAGACAACCGCCGTCCGCCTGATCCCGGTAATAGGAAAAGATGTCGGCGATACGGTGGAGTTCGGAGGGCTGTTAGGGCATGCACCGGTTCAGCGGGTAAACACATTTGGGTGTGAAGATTTCATCAACCGTGGCGGCAGGATACCTGCACCGATTCATAGTTTCAGGAACTGAGAATCAGGGGTTTTGGTCAGATGAAGGTTGAAACCCTCATACCGAGTTTGATATCTCCCCTTTAATCGCAGGGAGGGAGCGCGTATCCCCCGCCTTCCCCCTCCTGCCTGCCGGGGGCAGCAGTTCCCCGGCGCAGGCACGCCAGAATAGGATTTCCATGAAAAACATTTCATGGGGTATGCTTGTGTCCCCTTCCCGGACTCATGTGCGATTCAACAGAACCAAGGCGCGGATATTTTCCGACCGGGCCGGAAGATCGCCCGCCACCGCTTTTCCGTCATCCCCGACGGGATCGAATGCCCCGTAATGACGGAGCAAGGATTTCCACGCCCCAGAGATAATATTTTGGCTTCACGAACGCCTCTCAATCGCCCTTTCGCCATCGAACCGACCGGGCACTGGCATACCCGAACACTCGCGCAGACAAACCGGCAGTCAAAACAAAGACTATATATAATAATCGACTATTACATCTAACACGCCGAGGATTCGAGATGGTCGATAAAAAAAGTATCCGGGATAAGTACAACGATACCCAGAGCCGGATTGTATATTATCTCAAAAACGGCATACAGCGAGGCAAACACTATTTCAAATCGAAATATATTGCCAACGATCTCGGTCTTTCGTCAAAGGAGGTCGGGACGAACCTCGCCATACTCGCTGAAATCTGCGAGGAGCTCGAGATCACCCGCTGGAGTTATTCAAACTCCACCACCTGGCTGGTCAGCCCGCGAGCGGCATAATTATTATATCACCCTTCGATTTTTAAGTATGGAAAAGATCATATCGTTCGATTCTGAGATCGAGTTTGTCGCCAGGATCAATGAGGTCAAGGACTGTCTGATGCAGCAGGGACCGGAAGGTTCGAGCAACGAAGACCCTGGAAAGCTCTGGTTCAATATCGATGTGCCAAAGGGTCACGGCTTCAAGGCCGGCGATCGGGTACGGATCACCGTTGAAAAGATCTGAAAGGTAGGATCCTTTCGCTCCCTCTTTTGCGCACCAACCGATCGGCCCATTCCCATAAAAGACAGCAACAGAATCATATTCACGATTGCGCCACCAAGATCTAAAAAATCATAGAGAAACTATGAAATAGGGCGGCATCACACTATCTGATAATGGGAGAGGGGAAACTCAAACTCTGTGTCTTCGGCACCTTCAACGCCGGCAAATCCAGTTTCGTCCAGGCGCTCGATCCCCACACGCGGCATATCGAAGCGAACTGCCCGGGCGGAACCACGACGGTCGCCCTTGATTTCGGCAGGGTAAAGATCGGAGAGCAGATGGTCTACCTCTTCGGAACCCCCGGCCAGGAACGCTACGAATTCGTCCGCCATATCCTTGCGCGTGGGATGGACGGTGCGATCATCATCGTGGATTCAACGGCCGCGCCCGATGATATGACCAGAAAACTCCTGGCCTGGCTGAAAGACCAGAGCGTGCCGGTGGCCCTCATGCTGAACAAATGCGACCTTCCCGGCTCCTCCCCCTCCCGTTTTGCGCATGAGATCGGGGATGCCGCCGTCCACCTCATTTCAGCGAAAAACGGCGAGAACGTGCATGAAGCGCTCTCATCATTCGTGGGCACCATTGTAGGGTGAAAACCCGGCGAAAACCAAATAGTATATCTTTTCTGAGACGTCACCATTGATTTGATGGCGACCAAAGGGACTGCAGTTTTTCCCACGATTCTCTGCCTCTGTATGCTGACCTGTACCGGGGGCTGCACGGGCATCGGTTTTGGAGAGGTGACCTATAGCAGCGGGCAACTTGAGGTCATGGTGGACAACACCGGCGAACCCGAGGAGGCGACGCTGCAGGTGACCATCTTCAGGACGGACAATTTCACCCAGACCGGGGTGGCGAACTTTGCAGAGGTGGTGACCTTCCAGCGGGGGTCAAACACGTTCACCTTCCCGGTTGACCTCGAACCCGGCACCTATAAGCTCTACCTCTATATCTCGAAGGGGAGTGCCAGAACCGTTTCGGTGATCAGGGACATCACGGTGTAGACAATGCAGAGAATGATAGAGGCGGCGCGGGGGCGCATCCCGGCCGACACCACATACACCGGGGGGGTCCTCTTCAACCCCTTCACCTGTTCGTGGGAGGAGACCGCATTTGCCGTCAGGGACGGGATCGTTGTCGGCCCGGGGGAATACGAAGCAGAAAAAACGGTCGACCTCGGCGGCGCCAGGGTCGTCCCCGGCCTCATCGACGCCCATGTCCATATCGAAAGTTCGCTCCTCACCCCGTGCGAGTATGCACGCTGCGTCGTTCCGCACGGGACGACGACGGTGATCGTCGATCCCCACGAGATCGCCAACGTCTCGGGAAAAGAGGGAATAGAGTTCATCCTCGCCGAAGGGAGCAGATCAGGCATGTCCATCCTCGTCACCCTCCCCTCATGCGTCCCGGCCACGCCGCCTGACAGGGGGGGGCTGTCCTCTCTGCAGACGACCTCCTCTCCTTCGCAGGGAGAAAAGAGATCGTCGGCCTCGGCGAGATGATGAACGTCCCCGGCGTCCTGGGCGGCGACCCTGAGGTCTGGAAGAAACTCGGCATCTTCCCGGTCAGGGACGGGCACGCCCCGCTCCTCACCGGAAAAGACCTCAACGCCTACGTGCTATCAGGGCTGCAGAGCGATCACGAATGCACCTCCTACACCGAAGCCGCGGAGAAACTGCGCCTCGGCATGTACATCATGATGCGGGAGGGCTCGACCGAGCGGAACCTTGCGGCCCTCGCCCCGCTGCTGACGCCGTGCACGGCGTCGCGCTGCTGCCTTGCCACTGACGACCGGCACGCCGATACGCTTGCCCGCGAGGGGCATATCGACGGATGCATCAGGAAACTGGTGGGCTACGGCGTCCCGCTCGAACTCGCCCTGCGTGCGGCGACCCTGACGGCTGCAGAGCGCTTCCGTCTGTCCGACAGGGGAGCGATCGCACCCGGGCGGCGGGCCGATTTCTGCGTGCTTGCAGGAGGCGACGAGTTCAGGGTGAAGGAGACCTATATCCTCGGCCGCCGCTACACGGACCCGGGCTACCGGGAGGCCGCCTGTCCGAAGCCGCAGATCACCTGTCGCCTGCCCGGGCCCGAAGACCTCGCCCTGCACGGGACGGGGACGGCACGGGTGATCGGGCTGGTGGAAGGCCAGATCGTCACCGAGACGCTCTCCATCCAGGCGGACGCGGCCGCGATCCCCGACCTTGAGAGGGATATCCTCAAAGTGACGGTCTGCGACCGCTACCGCGGCGAGGGGGCGGGTGTCGGACTGGCCCACGGGTTCGGCCTGAAAGAAGGAGCCCTTGCCGCAAGCGTCTCCCACGATGCCCACAACATTGTGGCGGTCGGCGTCTCGGACGCGGCGATCATCGCCGCCATCGGCGAGGTGATCAGGAACCGGGGGGCGATGGTGGCAGTATCACAGGCCGGGACGACCGTTCTTCCCCTGCCATGCGGCGGGCTGATGGCGACGGCGCCGTATGGTGAGGTCGTCGCCGCGCTCGACCGCCTTGCAGAGCAGACACGTTCGATGGGGGCAATCGAGAACCCATTCATGTACCTCTCGTTTCTGGCTCTCACCGTGATCCCGCACCTGCGCATCACGCCCCGCGGCGTCTTTGACGGCGACGCCTTTACCGACGTCCCCCTCTTTCAGGAAGAGCCATGAACGACGAGCATATCATCGAGGCGATAGGAAAGACGCGGGTCGTCGTGCGGGACGGGCAGGTCGTCGAGGTCGGCGACCCCCTGATCCGCGCCTGCCCCCTGGCCGAGCGCTTCGGCAGACCGGTGCGGGAGATGACGAAAGAGGCGATCCGGGAGAACATCGAGGAGCGGATCCGCTCGTTCGGGATGTGCACCCCTGACCGCCAGGTGCTTGCCGGCCCGGATTTTGTCCTGTTCGGGGCCTCCGAGTTGCTCTCCTGCGCCATACGCAGGGGTCTGCTCGACTGTGCCGTCATCGCCTGCGACGGCGCCGGCACGCTGGTCGCACAGAACCCGGCGCTCGTCCAGGGCATCGGCGGGAGAATGTCCGGTCTGGTGAAGACCTCGCCGATCCCCTGGGTAATCAGGCGGATCGAGGCGAACGGCGGCCTCGTCCTCGACCCGGCGACGGCGGCGATCGACCAGGTGGGAGGCGTGGCCTTCGCCCGCACCCTGGGGTGCGCCAGGGCGGCGGTCACGGTCGCCAGCCCTGGCGACGCAGAGAGAATCCGCCGCCTCTTCCCGGAGACCCTCATCGTCGGCGTCCACACCACCGGTCTCACGGCAGAGGAGGCGGAACGTCTCGTCGCCGTCGCCGATATCGTCACCGTCTGCGCATCCCGGCACCTCCGCGAGGCGGCCGGAACGGTGGCGCTCCTCCAGGGCGGGGCCGCGATCCCGGTCTTTGCCCTGACGCAACAGGGCAAGGAGATCATTCTTGAAAAGATCCGGGAGACCGACGCCCCGGTGTTTATCAAAGCAGAGCGGCTCCCGGTCGCCGGGAAACGCGAACCCGAACCCCTCATCTGATCTTTTTTTGTGTTGAACACGTCCGATCGCCGTTGAAAGGGCTTTCCCTGGAGACAGAGCAATCATTTCTTCAAAAAAAATTGTTTCTCATCCGGCAGGAGAGTGCCGGTTCAGCACCAGAGGTGCGATTTCTCTTCGACGATCTCCGACCGCGCCTGCCTGTCGCGTCTGCGAAAAACCATTGATACCCTGTCCCTTCCTGATGCCACCCACCAGAGGATAGAACAGAATGGTTCAACCCATTTCCTGTCGTGTTTAATCAATAGAGCAAAGGCATTATGGAAATATATAACCTCAAAGGTCTATTTTTTCTTCGGGTGCTGGAAACGGCATCCACACACGAACCAGAGGGATCACCTGAACAAAACGAGAAAGTGTCCTCAGGAGAGCGCCGCACGATACTCAAAACAGGTGGGCCTGATCTGAAGACAGGTCCCTGAACCGTTATGAGTATAAAATCTGCCTCCTCAACAACGGGAGGAGAAGGGAAGGAAGGATACCGCCTCATTCACCCTCCTCCCATCAAGCGTCGGGGACCTGCGGGCCGGATCGTACGCACCGCCAGAGGTCAGGTGCAAAGGACGTCCTGATAATGCCGTCGCAGGCCTGTTTCAGAGGATATGCTCACCTCTTGAGTTTTAATTCGTATTCCCAACGATTTTAAAAGACAACCTGGAGAAAAGAGGGAAAAACCGTGCAAAAACTGAAAGACGAACTCTCACAATCACGGACTGCCTTTTTCGAGGAGGTGCGCACTCTCCATGAAGCAGATGTGCTGTCGCAACCGGTACCCTCCGCGGGTGAGGAGGCACCGGCCGATGCAATCCTCGCTGCACTGGCGTTGGTGCCGGGGTATGCACACCGCTCCTGCGAAGAGACCTCTGCATCCGGCTAAAAAAAAGAGGAGGACAGGGGTGAGATTGGTCAGGTACGATATCTGCGGCATGACGCATACCGGCCAGAAAGGCCGGAACGAAGATGCGTACACCGTGATAGAGATCGCCGACGCATCTCTTCTCGCCGTCGCCGACGGGGTGGGCGGGGAGGTGCACGGCGACCGGGCGGCGCAGATTGCGATCGAGAGTGTCACCGCCGCCTTCACCGGGACATACCGGCGGGGGATGGAAAGGGGGGAGATCAGGGATCTTCTGGCGTCCGCCTTTGCCGAAGCTGACCTCAGGATCAGGGAGGCGGCGAAGAGCGAGGGAAGAATGGGAACGACCCTTGTCGCCGCCATCGTCACAAACCGCTGCGCCGTGATCGCAAACTGCGGAGACAGCCGGGCGTTTGTCACCGGGAACGGTCTGAGGTTTAAGACGCGGGAACACACGTTGGTACAGATGCTGCTCGAACTGGGATCCATCGACGCCGCAGAGGCGAGGCACCACCCCCTCAGGAACGTGATCGTCCATGCGCTCGGCATCACTATGACGGTCGACCTCTATGAAGAGGATCTCCGGCCAGGAGAGATCCTGGTCCTCTGTAGCGACGGCCTTCCAGACGAAGCGGCCCGGGAGATCCTCTCTTCGGGGGCTGAGAGGAGGAGCGAGGAGATCGCGCGGGAACTCCTGCAGGGGGGCCTCGCCAGATCAGACGACGACGTGACTGTTGTCGTCTTGAAAGAATAGATCTATTTTATCTTGCAGGGGTGAAGGGGGCAGAGCGAGAAGACCCCGCCCTTTAGGCCGGGGTAGTTCACGTGATCAGCGCCAGCCAGGCCAGGAGCAGGGCGACGATCGCCGGCTGGTGGACGAGATAGATCAGGAGCGAGTTTCGTCCCATTATGCAGACGATCTCAGACCCGGCCAGATTGAACGCAGGCAGGAAAAATCGCCGTTTGCCGCCGGGATAGAGGAGGAAACCGGCACCCATCCCGATCAGCGCAACCCCGAGCCAGGGGGCCAGCGGCACATAGTCCACGCTGTAAAAGACAGCCGGATGGATGCCGAGGGGCACGAGCCAGTACGGTCCGGTCACCCTGTCGAGAGGAAGGGCCGCAAGCGCGATCCCTGCCCCCAGGAGAAGGTTCCACCTCCCGAACCTGAGGAAGATGGGGGCGAGGATGATCGCCGTCCCGATGAGGTGGAGGATCCCGAATACGATGAACCCGTCGCCGATGAAGAGCCAGGTGGCGATGGTGGCGAGCAGCCCGAACGCGAAGATCTTCCCCCCCCGCCATCCATAGTCCAGCCAGAGAGAGAGGCCGGTTTCCCGGTCTTTTCGTCTGGCATAGCTGATCGGCAGGGACAGACCGGCAAGGGCGATGAAGAGGGTGGCGGTGGCAAGGGCAAATAATCGCCAGAACCCGCCCAGCACATCGATCGCCGCGACCCCGAAGAAGGCGAGATCGAAGAGGAGATGGTAGACAAGCATCATGATGATGGCGACGCCCCGCAGGAAGTCGATCTCCCGAAAACGCTGCCGGGAAGTATGGGTGGAGAGAAGGCCCCGCAACGGTGTCGAGAGAGAGAAGATATCCCTGTTCATCCGATTTCTACCCCGTGATGTCCCTTCTGCTGCCCTTTCATTGTCTGCCTGCCATTCCTGATACTTCTTAGGAGAGGATGGGCATCAACATATCTGCACACGGACATGGTCAGGTCCGTGGTCCTGAGCGCCAGCCGGACAACACAAATCCCTCATAAACACGGAAGAGAAACAGGGCGGCGCCTGAGGCAGAAGATCAGGCGATCGGAAGCAGGGTGAGGGCGGCGCCTACGACCAGCGGGACGACAAGGTTGTCGTCTATCGGGGAGATCAGTTCGGCGACGGCGGCGACGGCGGAGGCGGTCAGGGCGGCGACCGGCCCGGTGAACGTCAGGAGGACCGCACACAGGACGGCGAAACCGGAGAGTGATCCTTCAAGCGTCCTGCCGTTCACAATCCGGTGCCTGCCGAAGCGGATGCCTGCAGCGGTGGCGACAGCGTCGAGGAGGGCAAGGGAGAGGACGGCGACGAACGCCACGTCTGGCCTGAAGATGATCGAGCAGAAGAGCGCACTCGCCACAAAATAAAACGAACCTTTTCCCGGGAAGGCGCCGTCCCTCTCGAAGGCGCCGTCCCTCTCGAAGGCGCCGACCAGTTCGGCGATGATCGGGACATACCATCCTTTCAGGTGCGCTTCAAGACAGACGAGACCGCCGAGGAGACCGGCGGCGTAGATCATCGGGGCCATCCGGGGATCAGGGATGAGGAGGACGGCTGCAATGGCGGTGCCGAAGATGAGATGGACGGCCTGGCGCCCGTATTCATCCATGCGTGCTGATGGTATGCGATAGGATAATAGCCCTGCGGTTTTCCCTCTTCGAAGGATTAATCCATCTGCTGACGAAAATGAAGGGCATGGACAGTGAGACCTACGAGGAAGTCGTCTGCAGGCATTGCGACGGTGCCGGATGCACGTATTGCGATAAAAAAGGTCGGGTGTCTGCCAGAAAACCGGCCTGCCTCTGCAAGAGGTGCGGCGGCGACGGCTGCATCTATTGCGGATATACCGGATGGGCAGACGTCAAAGGAAAATATGAGCAGTGATCCTCATCTCTTTCTGAGGGCGAAGAGGATCAGGGGAATAAAGGCGGCAGGGAGGGGGGAGGCCGACGCGGGCGTGGTTGCCGGGGTGGAGGGCACCGTTGTCTCCACAGTCGTCAGCGGGATCAGGTCGGCGCTGATCTCCGTCGTACCGCTCCCATTTACCACCGCCGCGCCCGACCAGGGTTCATAACCGCTTGCGTTGACGCCGACCCGATATTCGCCCGGCCCAAGCCCCTTCAGGGTCAGAGGGGCGGCGCCGATCTCTTCTCCGTTCACCGCAACCCGGGCACCGTCCACCGATGCGTCGATCGTCAGCGTTCCCCCGGTGTCAGGGGTGAGACCGGGGCTGCGAAGACTGATCCCGACCGTGCCGTACACGGCATTGCGTGCGCCGAGGGCTCCCCTCGCCGCCGGCGTGTCAGAGGCGTACAGGGTGTACGCGCCAGGGTCAAGGGCGAGTCCGGCGGTCTTCCAGCGGTAGTTCCAGCGGTTGTCGTCGCCGGTGGAGACGACGGTGAAGGATGATTTCGACCCGGTCGCGACCGGAGAGAGGCGGTCAAGGCTGACGCCGCCGGCGGCGAGGTTCGGCCCGGTGAGGAAGAGATATACGTCGCCGCCCCCGGTCGAGGTCCCCGAAAGCGGGATGTCTTCACCGAGTACGGCCTCGATCGTCGCTGCGGAGACCGCCGGAGCCCCGAGGAGAAAGAGGGCGACGATCGCCCATACCGTGCACCTGAACAGAGGACACCATCTCATGTCCGGAAAATATATGCCGATACCATGATAAAGCCCCGGTTTTTGCTCCCGGAGGGATCGCCCGGCCCCGCACACCGGGGGGTGACCTGATCCAGACAGCATTATATAGTACGCGGTGCCCATCCACCCCTGGAGACGTCCTATGCAAAAAGCACGGCGATACATCTGCAAGTACTGTGGGTATATCTACTCGCCCCTGCGGGGTGAGCCGCACCGCGGTATACCGGCCGGAACAGAGTTTGAAGATCTGCCCGACGATTATATCTGCCCGGTCTGCGGCGCTACAGGAAAAGGGCCAATCGGAACCTGGGGGTTCGAGTTATGGGAGCCGACCCGTTTTGTCTGCAAGATCTGCGGCTACGTGTATGACGAAAAACGGGGAGAACCCCACCGCGGCATACCTCCGGGAACGAAATTCGACGACCTTGCCGAGGATTACACCTGCCCGGTCTGCGGCCTGGACCCAACGATCACCGAACATTACGGAAAAGTAGGGAAGAGTCAGTTCGAACCACTGGAGTACTGACTTCTATTCAGGTTTGTGAAGACGACCCTGTCGATGATCTCCACAAACCTCCTCGATTCGGTATCACCCATTCCCACATCGCCATTTTCTTCGATTCTCAGGTCGACATCGCCATCGGCAAACTCCGCAATGACAAGGAGGCGACCGGCGACCGGTTCCCCAAAAATATTTCTCAACTCCTCGTTTTTATTCAGGTCCTCGATGATCTGTGCAAGGGCGTCCATTCTGATGCCCACCCGCTTCACACTTCCCCCCTGTCAACGCACTCACGTGGTGACCTGACGGCATATTGTAATACTGATATATAAAATAGGAGGGGACCCCCAGGTACTTTTTCTCTGCCGACCACCCCGCAGGTCTCCTGCGGGATGAAAAAGAGGGGATGAGAGCATATCCCGGGAAAAGCCGAAAAATTCTCAAAGCCGATCTGAAATGGACGGGATATCTCATAGAACCCATTAAGACGAAAAAAGGGATATTCCTGCAATATCATGAGCATTTTAACAAAAAACATTGAGAATCCACAGAATAAACATCAGTAAGAATATATGCCGCAAGATCCTAGGTAGTGTTTCAGATCTTCTGTAATTCGTCTGAGCCCTGTCTCCTTGTTTGATCATTCCCCCTCCATCGTCAAATATCTTCTGCCGGTCACCCACTCCTCATTGATGTCCATCAGGATGGATCCTGCCAGCCTGAGGAGTGACTCTTCATTGGGAAAGGCCCCTACAACTTTGGTTCTCCGTTTCAGTTCCTTGTTGACTCTTTCCATCATGTTCGTCGTTCGGATCCGCTTTGCGTGCTCTTTCGGGAACGCCGTGTAACTCATAAGTCCCGGGATGAATCTCTCGATCGTATTGGCCGCTTTCCGATATCCTCGTTCGTTCAGATCGTCTGCAAGCTCCTGCAGTCTCTCCTCGTCCCCATATGCCTCCTTCAAGGACTCAGCAACTTCTTTCTGATGTTTCCGTGGAATATTCTTTAAAACCGCCCGGGTGCAATGGACCGAGCACATCTGCCACGATGCGCCGAGGAAGGCGGCTTCCGCCGCCTTCTGGATCCCGGCATGACCATCTGAGACAACCATCTTGACACCCACCAATCCTCGTTCTTTGAGGTCTTCGAACAATCCCGACCAGAACATCTCATTTTCACAATCAGTGATTCTAGCTCCCAGGATTTCCCGGTAGCCATCCATTCGAACACCGGCGATCACCAGAAGAGCTTTGGTGATGTACCGTGGTCCCTCTCTGACTTTGTAGTACGAAGCATCCACAAAGAGATAGGGAATCTCCTGTTCAATCGGCCTCTGAAGGAATGCATGGACCTGTTCATCGAGGTCCTTTGCTATCCTGGATACTGAAGCAGGAGAGAGTTGTTCGATGCCAAAATGAGCAACAATCTCCTGGATCCGGCGGGTTGAGACTCCCTGAAGGTAGGATTCAAAGATAGCATTCTCAAGAGCCTTCTCAACCCGGGAATAGCGTCCAAATACCTGTGTTTCGAAGGGAAATTCTCGGAACTGCGGTTTCTGGAGGATCGTTTCTCCATATCGGGTTTTCAGAGATCGCTTCTTGTAGCCGTTTCGGTGAGCCTTCCGCGCATCGGTTCGTTCATACTGCTCGGCTCCCGCCTGGTGGAGGGCTTCGAGCAGCATCACCTGGTTGAGGAACCAGGTGATGAGGGTCTTCATGCCATTCTCATTATCGGAAAGATAATCTTCGATTAACGCTAAGGGATCCATGGCCCTGTTTCTCCTTTCTGCAAATCTAGGTTGGATTCAGGGCCAAATTATTTTTACAGAAGATTCGTTACACTGTCAGATCCTACCGGTGATCGGCACATGAAAATAAAAATGATGATGTATCAAGATTCGATGGACGACTGGTACAACGGAGAGTTCAGGGAGTGCGTACGCAATGTCAATCTCTACCGGGCCGTCGCACTGAAACTGAACACGGTTCAAGAAACCCATCTGGAAATCAGGGATCTCTGAAGAGCAGATATCCCGCACCGCCGGCATTCTATTTTATCGCTGCCGGCATGACACTGCCTTTTTCTGAAAGTTTTGCCAGAACGATTATAGCGGCGCACCGGAGGCGATCGGCACACCTGTATCCAGAGCCGATCAATCACACTGACCCCCCCTCAAGGTCGCTGATCCCCGACCTGGCTCGTACAGGCGAGTGCCCGGGTGATTATCCGGGCAATCTCGACGGTCCCGATTCGCATCCCGAGCCGATCCAGATCCCCTGCCCTGAGCAGTTGTCCGGGCCCGGGCAGCCGGCCCGCTTTCAGGGCGAGCAGGATGTCGCGTTCAGCCTCCATCTGAGGAAACGCTGCCATGACCTCTGCGGTATAAGCACCGGGATCGTCCATGTGGCTGAGGAGGAGGCGCACGCTCTCGAACGCCGGGACGATCCCGTCGCCGACGATGGGGTAGACGCACCCGATCGCCTCGCCGACCCCCCATATCTTTCTGTCAGGGGAGACAAAGGGCAGGGCGCCCGAAGGCGCTGTAACCCGCAGAAGACTCCGGCACCTGCAGATGGGCAGACCGATTGCATCTTCGAGGAGATGACACCCCTGCAGAAGGGAAGCCGGGTCCGTCAGGTGGCTGATGCAGCCGATGTGGCGAAGATTGCAGCCTATGGGAAAGGACCAGGCATATCCCCCGTTCACATACCTGACCATGGGGACGGACTGAAGGGCCGGCGAGACCTGTACGCGCACCTGCACGCACTGACCGAGGCAGTCTTGAGGTACCGGCGGCAGAAAAGCCCGCGCCGTCCCGGTCGCATCGATGAGGCGGTCGTAGCGCGATGGATCAGGCGACCCCGCAATGACCGTAATGCCGCTCTGCAAATCGCGGATCAGGCGGGGCTTGTCGATCGTCATCAGCGCGGCCTGGACCTCATGGTCCTCGAAGCGCACCGAGGAGAAGCGTTCGAGAATATAGGCCTGATAATCGAGTCCGGCGGCGGCAAGGAGCGGGGCTATCCCGGCCGTCGTCATCCAGGCGCACGGGGCGATCCCGCAGGGGTTTGGATGCGGCAGATCATAGAGATCGATCTCGTAGCCTTCGGCAAGAAGGAGCCGGGCGCAATAACTCCCGGCTACACCTGCACCGGCAATTGCTACCTTCATCAGATTGTGGAATAGATACATCTGGTTATCAACATTGCGCCCGGAAGATGCAACGCCCACGCACGGGTCAGAGGCTGAAAAAGAAACGCAATAAGCAGACTCGGGGCGTGAAATCGGGACAACCCGCGTGAAAGAGCGATGAACCAGAAATATGCTCTCCGCCTTGCGGAAAAACATCACAAAAGTATGCGAGGGAGGCGATTCGAACGCCCGAACACCTGCGTGACAAGGCCCTCAACCTTGCGCCTTTGACCTAGCTCGGCAACCCTCGCCTGTTACCCTATAAACAATGATATACTGGTTAAATAATCTATCGCTCGATCCGGCCTCAGGATGCCCCTCGTCCAGGATCAGAGAGGAAAAAGCCCGGGATAGGGGCAGGTTTCAGACGCCAGAGCGCACACGAGCAGAACCCCAGGATTAATATGCACCACAGATGTACATTCTGGCAGATATGTGGGCAACACTCATGCGGGAATTCTCCGATTCGCCCGCTCAGAGCAGGGTGGTTCGTTTTCTCCTTGAAAACGGTTTCGGGGTCTCACCTGAAGGCAAAATCACCTGCAACGGCATAGAAATACCGGCCACCCATATCGCCCGCGCCATCAAGATTGACCGCAGGGTTGTGGACGCCACGGCACGGCGGATCACGTCCATGGAGGAGACGGGCGACATCTTCGCGCGCATGAGGGCCACCCCCGACCTCTCAGAGGTGGCCGGATACCTCAACCTCACGGTCATCACCATCATCCCGAACGATGCCCAGCAAAAAGGGATCGTCGGAGCGGCGGTCAGGGTGCTCTCCAGGCACGACCTTGCGATCAGGCAGATCTTCGTCACCGACCCCTACTTCGCCGAAGAGCCCAGACTGGTCATCATCCTGGACGAGTCACTGCCTACCGGCGTGCTCGAAGAGTTGCGGGCCCTCCCACAGGTAAAACAGCTGATCATCTGAGGTGGCGGAGGGGTTCGAGGTCGAGGCCGAGCCTGAACGCCCGCACCAGATATTTTCTTCCAAGGGCGATCGAGCGGTCCCACCGCTCTTCGGGAGTGATCTCCCGCGTCCCTTTTACCAGATTGTCGGCATGGGCGACAATCCTCTCCTCGAGGCGTTCTGGCATGGCGTCAACCGGAGGAAGGCCAAGAAGCGCGGATTCCTCAAGGGTCAGGCCGGCGCCGAGGTGCCGGCCGACGATGCGAACAACCCCGTCGGGGCACCCCATCGCCGCCGCCAGATCGGCCCCGACGCCGGCATGGCCAGGGGCATGCGTCTCTGAACGCCCGAGGTCGTGGAGCATCGCCCCTGCTTCGAGCAGACGCCGGTCAACGACCGATGAACGCGCATACGCCCGGGTCGCCCCGGCCACGGTCAGGCAATGGGCGATCACTCCCTGATCGCAGCCTGCTTCTTTGAGAACACGCTCATACATGCCCGGTAGATTTCCGTATCGCCTCGATCCTCCGTTTGAGCGCGCCGAGAAGCATCTCATTATCGAAGTGCTTCAGGGGCTGTCCGCACCGGGGACAGGCGAAATCGGTGGCGAACACGTCATTGAAGGTGAAGATGCCGCACTCATCGCAGATGAAGAAATCGTTCTCCTCTTCGTATTTCTCCCTCTTCACCAGGAGTTCGAGGACGTGCTCAAGTTCCTCTTTCAGCACCGGATATACCTGATCGGTCCTCAGCATCCAGAGATAGGTCAGCCATCCAGTGTCGGGATCTTTGATACGCCGGTATTCGGCAAGCCTCCTCTCGTAAAGCGTATATAACGTATGCCGAACAGAGTTGAGGTTGATGCCGGTTTTTTCCGCAAGTTCCTCATCGGAAAACTCCCCTTCGGGCGGGAACCGTTCCATGAGGTTGATTCCCTCGTTTCCGATCAGACGGAGAAGATAGGCCCGGATCGCCGGGTCTGCCAGCATCTCGTCTTTGCCAACCATCACGAGATATATGTACGGACGCGTGTTATAATTCTATCCAGCATGGCGCAGGCGGCAGCGCGGTCCGGGCCCTGCCCGTAGACGCTGACCACGGCGCCCCCTTCTTCTATCTCGGTGCCGGGCCAGGGAATATCAGCGCAGATATCAGAGAGGCGAGAAAGATCTGCATGCACGGTGAGGTCGCGGTCGGCAAAGAGTATTGTCCGTGCGCACACCTGCCCGGCCCGAGGCCTGGCGGCGGGAAGCACGCCTGTGCAGGCGTCGACATGCAGGCCGAATATGCTCTGCCCGGTTGCCGCCTCCACGGTGTCGAGGGTGCCCTGAAACCGCGGGTTGATCTCGATCGCCCATGCATCGTCGCTGGCGACGAAGTCCACCCCGACCGAACCGACACAGCCGCTGAGGGCCACCGCACGCTCGGCGATATCGGCCATGCGTGCCGAGAGGGGGTGGTCGAACGGGGTGATCGAGCCGGAGAAACCGTATGCCCTATCCCCCTCCCCGCCCCGCAGGATCTGCTCGTTGACGGCGACAGCCACCGCCCGGCGCCCGTCTGCGATGCAGGAGACGCTTGCGGGCGTGCCGGCGACGCATTCCTGCACCAGATAGGGGACGTCGGGCCACTCCTCTTCCCAGGCCCGCAGGTCTTCCTCCGACGACGCCACCCGGTTCCGCCATCCGCCGGCGCCGCGGCGCGGCTTGACCATCGCCGGGTAGGCCCCGGCCCGGCACGCCGGCACCGGGATCGCATTTTCCTCGAAGAACCGCTGGATCTCGTATTTGTCCAGGAACCTGGCCGAGACCTCAGGCGGAGTGCCGGCCCTGCGAACCGGGACGGTCATGCCCTCGGCCCCTGATGTGGCGACAAACCAGTCGATGCTGCGGCCGGCAGAGATCTCCTCGACCAGATCGGGGACCTCGTCGAGTTCGTCAAAACGGCGGTGCTCGCGTGCGTCCCGGCAGAGGTCCTGGTCACAGAAATGGTCGACAGCGTATACCTCGTAGCCGGCTTTTTTTGCAGAACTGACCACATGCCTGGTCGCAAAACCCGCGACAAGCACCCGACCCTTCACAGCTCGATCACCCGCTTCCCGACCTTACAGGGCTCGACACGGATCTTCGCGTCAGGGAAGTCTTGCTCGATCTCCCTGCCCATGAACAGGCGGTCGAGGAATACGGCCAGGCTCGAGATCTCGGAGTGGGGCTGGTTTGTGACCGAGACATTATAGTCGACCATGCCGTAGACGTCGCCGGGGACCTTCTCGGCGCCGACGATGATGAGCAGGTCTTCGGGGCGCTCCCGCACCGCGGCGACGACCTCACCGACCTCAAGCCCGTACATCGTGAGATGGGCGACGATCCCGCCGCGCTCTTTCCACTCCCTGATGCACTTCTTCCATTTCACATCGTTTTCAACAAAGAAGTTCCCGCCCCAGCGTTCCACGACGTCGCCGATGGATGCGACGACGCCGGTGTCGTTTGCGGCCAGGTACATGCCGTTCGCACCCAGTGCCCGCGCCGTGAGCCCGACATGGGTGGTGACCCGCTGATCCCGCTCAGGCCGGTGGCCGAGTCTGAGGATACATACTTTCCTCATCTGTTCTCTCCCTTCCGTGCATAGTCAGGTATTTTTATGACGCCGTTCTCGATCTCCAGGGTGGTGCCGACGCCGTGCCTGATCTGGCACGTGAGAATCGACTCCTCGATCGAGAGGGTGCGGAGATCGTCTCCTCTCTGTTCGATCAGGAGATATGAAGTGAGTCTCCGAACAGAAGATTCGACTGCCGCCGCATCGCCGCCCATATAATCGATCAGGGCGGGAAGGGTCGCAGCCCTGTTCCAGGCGATTGCATGATAGACCGCCCAGTCGAATTCTTCGGTTTTCACACCCAGATCTGTGCCGGGAGCCACAATATACTTTTGTACCCGGAGAGAACATCATGTTTCAATGACCGATTATGAGCGCCTTGCGGCGATAGCGGACGATCTTCTTGAGCGGGCCGATGAAGACGACACGCGCCTCGCCCGCCTCCTTGAGGGCATCGACCCGGAGGTGAGGGCAGAACTCCTCACGTCCGACCTCCTCAACGCCTATCAGGTCTATTACTACTATTTCAGGGAAGATCCCGGGGAACTCCCCGCGGAACGGCTCATGCTCACGCCCGCCTCAGAGACCCTGCGCGGGGTGCTCCTGGACGAGGTCGAACTCTTCAGCCTCGTCTTCCTCTGCGAAAAGGGCAGGGCCGAGATCGTCGTCACCGACGGGGAGCAGGAATACAGGCGGTTCTCCGGGAAAAATGCCAGGACCGCAGCGGAAAACTACGTCCTCGAAAACCTGGCATGATCAGGGTTCGCCGCGCGTGATCAGGGAGGGGTCGACGCTCGCCCCGGCGATCGGCGGGAGGTCGCCCCACGTCATGACCGCTTCCCCGATGATCGCGAGCGCTCCCATAACGCCGGTGCCCTCAAGGGCGGCGAAAGGCTCCTCCGCACCGGGCAGGAGGGAGTTGCAGAGGGCGGTCGCCCATGCGTCGGCGAGCGAGACGTCACGGGAGAAGATGCAGACGGCGTCTGCAACCCCGAAGGAGATGGAAGGGCCGACCGTCGCCGACGAGGTGCAGATGCCCAGGATCTCCTCCTGCGGCCTGACAAGAAAGGCGAGCCTGTCCGAGAACGGCGAGGCCCCGGCATGGATCCCGACCCGCACCTCCCGGTCGGAGAAGAGGGCGATGTCCCCGCCGTTGTCCACGACCCCGAACGATGCCCCGGCATCCTGCATCGCTTCGGCCCCGGCCCACGCAATCGTCCCGGCGACGGCCGCCATCGGCCCGACGCCGGCAGACACGGACGCCGCCCCCATCCTCTGCACCGTCCGGCTCCCGGCCGGCGGGTCGTAGGACTCGAAGGTGACCCCGAAGTAGGGGTCTTTGAAGAGGAAGGCTTCGAGGCCATGGCGGGCGGCGAGCATGCCTGCCTTCGCCGCCTCGATATGGGCCTGATCGTCGGCAAGGATCGTCGTGATCGTCTGTTTGTGCTCGAAGTGCTCGCGGATCATTCCCTGCCCCGGCAAAAAAGAATTATTTCTGGAGGGAGAGCGCCCCATGCGGGCAGGCCTGAATGCACCTGCCGCAGAGAACGCAGCGCGGCTTGTCGAGGCTGAGTTTCCAGTTTTCATCGAAGGAGAAGACGTCCTGCGGGCAGATCGATATACAGGCGCCGCAGTCCACGCACTCGTTCTCGTCATGGATGATCGCATCCTTCAGGACGCTGACCGTCGCCCCGAGGTCCCGCATCTTCATGCAGACAATGCGCGCGCTCTCGTCAGGGACGTCGATGAGGACGTCACCCTCGCTCGGTTCGATCCGCGCCCGTTCGACATTGATCAGCACACCGGTATCCATCACCACCCGGGCGATGATCGGTTCCCTCACCTTTTTGCGCGAGAACGAGACCATCAGTTTCATGCCTTCCACCTCCCGCCAAGGAGTTTGCCGAGGTTGATGGCCGTGAGCATCCCGATGACATGGTTCTGCGGATCAACGACCGGCAGGGCGCTGATGTTGTGACGCTCCAGTTTCTGGGCAGCGATATCTACCGCCTCCTCGGGGGTCGTGCGCACGACCTTCCTGGTCATGATGTCCCGCACGCAGAGCCGTTCGCCAGGCCGCGCCACCGCCTTGGTGACGTCGTAGGTGGTCACGATCCCGACCAGGCGGCGGTCGCCGTCCAGGATCGGGAGATGGTTTGTCTCGCCCCTGAGGAGTTTAAGGGCCGCCTCGGTGATCGGTTCGTCCTCGGTGATGCAGACGACCTTCGCCTCCATCACCTCCCGCACCCGCGGCACGAGTTTGGTCTCGCGCATCGGGCGCGTCCGCCTGGAGGCCTCCACCCGGCGGGTCGGGAGAGAGAGTGCGATCGATCCCATCTCCACCCAGCCCTTCAGGGCCTCGGCGACCTGCCGCGCCTTGCGGTAACTCGAAAGCGAGGATGTCCGCACCTCCTCGCCGTTGAGTTCGATCCGGCCGCTCTTCAGTTCGGCGTAGGTGACGCGCCTGAGCGTCGGGCGGTCGCGGGAAGGCACGCCATAGTCGACGACGCCGGTCGTCAGGTCCTCGTCGCGTACGGCCGTGCTCCGCACGACCGTCAGATCGGTCACCGGCAGGGGAATGCCGAGACCGACGTACATCGTCACGCCGTAGCCCTGGAAGGTTGCGGCCCTGATATAGTCCGGGCTCATATGGGTGAGGTCCCCGGTCGTCATCAGGGTGGCGAACCCGGTGGCCGGGGACGACTGCGTGCCTTCGCCGACGACCATCCCCTGCGCCCCACCGAGAAAGATCGGGACGCCGCTCCCGATCACATGGTAGGTCGGGTCGTTTGCAAGCGGGGATAAGGCCCCGGCGCCCGAGTACGAGACGTTCCCGCAGTTCGGGAGGAGGGTGCCCATATAGGTGTGGAGGACGCGGTCGGTGGAGTTGGCCGCCGCATTGTAGCACTGGTATGCATTTCTGGGATTCAGCATCGTGGCGGTGTTGAGGTCTTCGAGGAGGAGGTTCGTGGTGACGGTCCGCAACGGGTAGCAGTCGGTGCCTCGCGATATTGCCCGCAGCTCGACCGAGCGGCCGGAAATGAGGTCCTCGATCACATGCGCCCCGCCATAGCGGTCGCCCTGTGTCGTCGACTGCTGGGTTGCGCCGAGATAGGCGTCGACCGCCGCAATGCCGGCATAGGCCTCGACGTCATTGAGCCAGACCCTCTCCATCCGTATCGGGGGATCCGCGTGACCGAAGTTAAAAAAGGCGCCTGAAGAGCACATGGCGCCGAAGGTACCGGTGGTGACGACATCCACCTCTCTCAGCGCCGCCTCCTCGCCCAGTTCGGCGACGATGTCAGGCATCTCCTCGGCCGTGACAACGCGCGCATTGCCATCGCGTATTCTTATATTGATCTCGTCTATGGATTTCTCCATAGTGGTGTATTTATCCCGCATATTTATAGGTCTTTCTTATTACTCAAAGTAATACGTGCCTTCATTAGCGGAGAGCGAGACCTGTGAATATGCACATTGCAGACCTGATCGCCCACCTCGAGGGGATCGCCCCTCCGGAACTCGCCGAAGAGTATGACACCGGCAGGATCGGACTCATCATCGAAGGCCGGGAGGAGGTCGAGACCGTCTGCTGCGCCCTCGACGCCACACCAGCCGTTGCTCGCGCCGCCGTCCGCATGGGGGCCGGACTCCTCGTCGTCCACCACACGCCCCTCTGGGAGCCGCTGACCGCGATCACCGGGCGTGCCGCGGCGGTCCTCCGCCCCCTCTTTGCCGGGGAGGTCAATCTCTATGTGATGCACACGAACTTCGACCGCGCCCCGGGCGGGGTGAACGACACCCTTGCCGATATCCTCGGCCTGGTCGATCCGGTGCCGATGACGAACGGGCTTGTCGGCAGGTGCACCGCAGGGCTCGACGAGATGGCGGCACGGATCGGCGGCAACGTGCGGGTCTGGGGAGAGATCGAAGACCCCGACCGTCTCGCCGTCGTCGGCGGGAGCGGGTTCGACCCTGCGCTGATCGCAGAAGCGGTCTCCCTCGGTGCCGACGCCTTCCTCTCGGCAGAACTGAAGCACCATGTGGCCCGGGCATCCCCTCTCCCCTGCATCGAGTCGACGCACTACGCTCTCGAAGCCCCGGCGATGCAGGCGCTCGCCGAACGGTCAGGGTGGGAGTACATCGAAGACCTGCCGGCGGTCCGCACGATCACATGAAGGAACTATTTGACCGGATCGGAAGGGAAGATCTTACTCCTTCCCTCAGGGAAGCGATCCTCAGGGCGTACCGCGACCGGGGGCGAAAAGCCCTGGCCGCCGTGGACGCCGGGGCGGTAAGGCGATACCTCGATTTTTTCGTGGTCCGCGGGCGGACGGCGGAGTACGTCGTCGAGGACGATTTCTGCACCTGCAAGGACTTCACCTACCGCGGGGGGTGCTGCTGGCATATCCTTGCCGTCAGGATCGCTCTCGCATCAGACCGCTTTGAACGGCGGGAGGAGTGGTATATCGATCGCCTGAGGAAAGAGGGTATCACAACAAACAATATAATGAACAATTCCGAATAATAGATTATTAAGACGTGGTTTTGAATGCTCGAAGAAGAGTATCAACTTGAATATTTCAAATCCCAGGGACTGGTTCGGAAGGTCTGCAGCAAGTGCGGGGCGGCGTACTGGACACGCGACCCGTCCAGAGAGACCTGCGGGGACGCACCCTGCGAGCCGTACTCCTTTATTGCAAACCCGGTCTTCGCCCCGCACTCCCTGGATGAGATGAGGGAGGCCTATCTTTCGTTTTTCGAGCGGCACGGCCACACGCGGATCGAACGCTACCCGGTCGTCGCACGCTGGCGCGACGATATTTACCTGACCATCGCCTCGATCGCCGACTTCCAGCCCTTCGTGACGAACGGCCTTGTGCCGCCGCCGGCAAACCCCCTGACCATCTCGCAGCCGTGTATCAGGCTCAACGACCTCGACTCGGTGGGACGGTCAGGCCGGCACCTGACCCTCTTCGAGATGATGGCCCATCACGCCTTCAACTCGCCGGGTGAGGATATCTACTGGAAAGACCGGACCGTCGAACTCTGCGACGAGTTCCTCAGTTCGATCGGGGCCGACTTGAATAAGGTCACCTACAAGGAGCACCCCTGGATGGGCGGCGGCAACGCCGGCCCCTCGGTGGAGGTGCTGATCGGTGGCCTCGAGGTGGCAACCCTCGTCTTCATGAGCCTGACCAGGGTGCCAAACGACCAGGAACCGGTCGAGCTCGAGGGCGTTCTTTATTATCCGATGAAGATGCGGATTGTCGACACCGGTTACGGGCTTGAACGGCTCACCTGGGCCTCGAAAGGCTCTCCGACCATCTACGACGCAGTCTTCCCCGAGATGGTCAGCCGCCTGATGCACGCCGCGGGCCTCGAGCACCTCCTGGACAACAAGGAGTTCACGAAGATCCTCGGGCTCAACGCCAGGTTCGCCGGTCTCATGGACATCAGCGGCCCCAACCTCTTCCAGCTCCGCCGGAAGGTGGCGGCGGCGATCGACGTCCCGCAGGAGAAACTCGACAAACTGATCACCCCGATCGAGAAGATCTACGCCATCGCCGACCACACCCGCTGCCTTGCCTATATGCTCGGCGACTGCGTCGTGCCCTCCAATGTGCGGGAAGGATACCTCGCCCGCCTCGTCCTGCGCCGGACCCTGCGGATGATGGCCGACCTCGACCTCAAGGACAACCTTGCCGACCTGGTCGAGATGCAGATGCGGATCATCGGCACCGACTCCTTCGAGCAGAGCATCGCCGGCGTGCGCGAGATCATCGACCGCGAGGTGGAGAAGTACGCCGCAACCCTCGCCCGCGGGGCGCGGATCGTGCAGCGGATCGCCCGCACCTACAAGAAGAAGAGCGAGCGCATCCCCCTGCAGGAGGTCGTCACCCTGTACGACTCCCACGGCATCCCGCCCGAGATGGTGAAGGATATCGCCGCACAGGAAGGGGCGGTCGTCGAGATCCCGGACAACTTCTACTCGCAGATCGCCGACCTGCACTCCGAGAACCTCCCGGAGAAGGCGGCCGAGGACCCGCTCGCAAAGTACCGCGAGCGGATCGCCGGTCTCCCGGCAACGAAGAAGGCCTACTACGATCAGCCGGCCGAGGTCGAGTTCGAGGCGATGGTCATCGACTACTTCGACGGTTGCGCCGTCCTCGACCAGACGCTCTTCTACCCCGAAGGCGGCGGTCAGCCTGCCGACACCGGCACACTCGTCACCACCGAGACGATGGTCAGGGTCGAGGACACGATCAAGCTCGGCGAGGTGATCCTCCACCGCGTGAAGGGCGGCACCCTCAAGCGGGGCGACCGGGTGAAGGGGATCGTCGACGAGGAGCGGCGCTGGTCCTTAATGCGCCACCACACGGCGACGCACCTGATCCTCCGCGCCTCAAAGGAGGTGCTCGGCGCCCATATCCATCAGGCCGGCGCCCAGAAGGGGAGCGAGAGCGCCCGTATCGATATCAGGCACTTCAAGCACATCACCCCTGAGGAGATGAAACGGATCGAGATCAGGGCGAACCAGATGGTGATGGAGAACACCCCGGTCTATGTCAACTGGGAGAACCGCACGAAGGCCGAACAGAAGTACGGCTTCGGGCTCTACCAGGGCGGCGTACCGCCGGGCCGGCAGATCCGGGTCGTGCAGGTCGCAGGCGACATCGAGGCATGCGCCGGAACCCACTGCCGCTCCACCGGCGAGATAGGCCCGATTGCCCTGCTCAAAGTCGAGCATATCCAGGACGGGATCGAACGCCTGGAGTTCTCGGCCGGGATTGCGGCGATCACCGCGATGCAGCACCTCAAGGAACTCATCGCCGTATCGGCCGAGACCCTCTCGGTCCAGCAGGAGAACCTGCCCGCGAGCGTGAACCGGTTCTTCACCGAGTGGAAAGAGCAGAGGAAAGAGATCGAGCGCCTCCAGCAGAAGGTCGTCGACCTCGAGGTCCAGCAACTGGTCGCCGAGGAGATCGGCGGCTTTGGTGTCGTGATCAGGGAGGTCGACCTCCCGCCGCAGGAACTCGTCGCCCTCGCCTCACGGATCTCTGAAGGCGGCGACATTGCGCTGCTCGCCGGGGGAAGAGAGCGCGTCCACGCCGTGATGGCCTCGCCGGTCGAGAGCCTGAACGCCGTCGAGGTGATCAGGGAGGTCTGTGAAGTTCTTGGCGGAAAAGGCGGCGGAAAACCACAGATTGCACAGGGCGGCGGCCCTGAGGTCGGGCGGATCGGAGAAGCCCTCGCCCGCGGCCGCGCCCTCATCGAGTCGAACCTGAATGGCTGAAGAGATCGTGGTGATGGAGCCCGGCGACGAGCGGGCGCAGCGGATCGCAAAGGCGATGGCGAGCCAGACGGCAAGCGATATCCTGTCTGCCCTCAGGGACGCACCCCTGAGCGCGGCCGAGATCGCCGACCGCCTCGCGATCCCCCTCACCACCCTGAAGTATCATGTCGAGAACCTGGCCGACGCCGGCCTGATCGAGATCGTCAGGACAAAGTGGAGCTCGAAGGGGCGGGAGGTGAAGGTCTACGGCCTCACCTCACGGCTGATCATCGTCACGCCGCCGGTGAAGGATATCAGGGCGATCCTGCTCAAGTATGCATCGCTCTTCGCGGTCGTCATCTTTGCGAGCATCGTTGTCGCGATGATCCTGCCCCTTCTCGGCGGGGTGCCGGCGGAGGAGCCGCGGATGATGGCCTTCGATGCAAAGGGTGCCGGTGCCCCTGAGGCCACGGCCGCCGTCCCGTCGGTCGCCCTCGATGCGGTCACCGCCTTCTTCCTGGGCGGGAGCACCGTGGTGCTGGCGCTGATGGTCTACGAGGTCTATCTCTATTTCACCTATTACCGGCGGAGAAGAGCGAGGGACTGATGCGGGGGAGACGACTCTTTCTCCTGCATTATATACTCCTGAAAAACCAGAATTCTATTTTTTTGCCCTTCGCCCTTTCACGCGGGTGAACCCCGGAGGGATCGTGCAGACCCCACAAAACCGCGACAGGGTGAACCATACAAAACCAAAAATAATCTGCGCGCCATAATAAGATTGCAGGAGTGAAACGCCGGGGCAAAACCAGATCGCAGCGTATGGGGGGGATGCACATGATGGAAAAGAGCAGATGGACCAGAGATCAGCCGTCAGATCATGGCCATAACAGAACCGGCGGCAAAAAAAGCCTGACCTTCAGGCGTCGGGGGATCATTCTGGCATGTGCAGTGCTATGTGCCGGAGTGTTTCTGACCCTGACCGTTCAGGCCGGAACCATCGCAGGCGACCGGGAGGTTTCTCTTCATGATGAGCCCCTCCTCAAAACGCCTGATCTCCCGGGCAACAGACAGCATATGATCAACCCCGTACATCCCGGGGCCGCAGGTGAACCGATCTCCCGGGATCGCCCTGCAGTATCAGACGCCGTCTTTGAGGGAACGGATCAGAAAAGACCCGTTTCGATCGCCTGGCAGAGGTGTCTCGGGGGTTCGGACGATGACCGGGCAAAATCCATCAGGCAGACGACCGACGGCGGTTACATCCTCGTCGGGGAGACCGGGTCCACCGACGGCGATGTGATCGGGCATCACGGCGGCACCGATGTGTGGGTGGTGAAACTGGATGCCACCGGAGCGATAGAGTGGGAGAGATGCCTCGGCGGAAGCGATCAGGACACCGCCTCCAGCATCCAGCAGACCGACGATACGGGTTACATCATTGCGGCGACCACCAGGTCCACTGACGGCGATGTGATCGGGCATCACGGCGGCACCAGCCCGGGCGGTATCACCGAACGTGACGGATGGGTGATAAAACTCAACACCACAGGTGCGATAGAATGGCAGCGGTGCCTCGGCGGGACCGGCGACGACAGAGCCGAATATGTACAGCAGACGGCTGAGGGCGGATATATTATTGCAGGATACGCAGCGTCATCAGATGGGGATCTGACCGGATTGTCGTCTGATACCTGCTGGGTGCTGAAGATTGGCCCTGAAGGGGGGATAGAGTGGCAGAATCTCTTCGGCGCCTTCATGTTCAACACATGCGTACAGCAGACAAAAGACGGGGAGTATGTCATATGCGGGTGGACGGCACTCGGGACACACGGTATGTTCGACGGATACGTGCTGAACCTCACTGCCGCCGGTGCCGCCCGGTGGCAACGCGATATCGGGGGGATCCGCAGGGATTATGCCTACAGCATCAGGCAGACCGGCGATGGCGGATACATCCTTGCAGGGTCCACCACATCTGAAGACCTGGAAGGATATCATGGAGATCCTGAACTCGACTCTCTGCCGGACGGGATGGCGGTCAAACTCAGTGCCACCGGCGCGGTAGATTGGCTGAGATGCCTCGGGGGTTCTGGCGATGACAGGTGTTCCAGCGTGGAGCTGACCGACGAAGGCGGGTATATCCTTGCCGGGAGCACCGCATCAAACGACGGCGACGCAAGCGGCAACCACGGCGGCTATGACATCTGGATGGTAAAGATGGACGCCGGTGGCGGGATCGAATGGCAGCGGTGCCTCGGGGGATCGGCGGATGAGCGTGCCGGCAGCGCAGAGCAGACGGCGGACGGCGGGTATATCATCGCCGGGAGCACCGCATCAAACGACGGCGACGTGAGCGGCAACCACGGCGGCCATGACATCTGGGTGGTGAAACTGGAGAGCAACGGCCCGGTTTCCGGCCCGCTGGCCTTTCCAGGGCAGGGAGATCCGCCCACCGACCCGGACGGCGACGGGCTGTACGAGGACGTCGACGGAAACGGCCTGATCGAATTCAATGACGTCATCGTCTACTACGAAAACATGCCATTCATCAGGGAACACCAGCCCCTTGCGGCCTTCGACTATGACGGCAGCGGGATGATCGGCTACAACGACGTGGTCACGCTGTACCAGATGTTGTGAGGACCATGGGGGACAGGCCGCCCATGCCATAGCGCCAGAAAAGATGAGGTTCAGATCAGGTCGATATAATTTTTCAGCAGGCGCAGCCCCACCGCCCCGCTCTTTTCCGGGTGGAACTGCACCCCATAGACCGACCCGTTCCGCACCGACGAGGCAAAGGGGCAGATGTATTCTGTCGTGGTCATCGTATGCGCCGGCGCCGCCGAGGCATAGTAGGAGTGGACGAAATAGACGTACGAGCCGTCCGCAATCCCCTCGAAGAGCGGTTCGCCCTCCCGGACCTCGAGGGTGTTCCAGCCCATGTGCGGGACTTTCATTCCGGGCACCCGCGGGAACCGACGGACATCGCCCGGGATCAGCCCGAGGCCGGCCTGGAGCCCGCCCTCGTCAGAACTCTCCATGAGCATCTGCATCCCGAGACAGATCCCGAGCACCGGAACCTCCCGCGCCGCCGCCCGCACCGTGCCCTCAAGGGGGCCGAGCATCCCCATGCCGTCGCGAAAGGCCCCCACGCCCGGAAGGACCAGGGCGTCTGCTGCGGCGATCGCGGAGGTGTCGGCCGAGACCACCGCACGGGCGCCGGCCTTCTCCAGGCCGCGCAGCACGCTGCGGAGGTTTCCAAGCCCGTAATCAATTATAACTATCGTCTTCATCTGATCCCGATCCTCTTCTTCTCCAGCCGTCGTCACTGATCCATTCTTCGGGAAGGCCGTGCTCCCCCTGCCATGAGCGCAGCCTCGCCTCCCAATCCTTCCAGAGGTCAGGATATGCCGCCCGGATCCGTTTCAGCACCGCGCGGTCGCTGGACGGACACATAAAGCATCCGATCCGATCGAGCCCTTCGGTGTAGAGACAGTTATAGGGGGCTCCCTCCCTGAAGATGTAGAGCCAGACGTGCAGGGCCGTCCAGTGCTGGATCGGGGCGGCCGAGATCTGGTTGCCGACGACCCGGTTCCGCCATATTCTCGGGCTGTTTTTTCTGGAGAGCGACTCGTACTTCCGCTGGCCGATGAAGGAGAGCGATTCGCCCCACCGCTCGGCAATGATCTTACTGACCGGCAGGAGCTTTGCGACGCTGCAGCACCAGCGCGCGTCCACCGCCGGAGGGCCTTCTTTTCTGAAGTGCTCCCAGAACGTGTCGCCGGTCTCGGCCCGCACCACCTCGAGGCCGTAGCGCGCCGCCACGTCCCTCACATTCGCATCGGTCTCCGGGAACTCAAGGCCGGTATCGGCGTAGAGGATCGGGACCGGCCCCATCTCCCTGAGCACCAGAAGGAGCGTCGCCAGACTGTCCTTGCCCCCGGAGTACGAGACGTTCACCGGGAGATGGGTGTGGCTCGCCCGGACGTTCCTGATGAAATCGAGCGATGCGCCTTCATACGTGTCCAGGATCTGTCTGTTGGCGGCGACAGCGTCGTCCCATGATGCAGTTCCCGGGACTGCATCGGCCGGTGCGGCTTTACGCGTCCTGACGATGGCCCCCCGCGTCATCGTCCTCGCCTCTGCAGCGTCCACTTTCGCCCTGCCGACGCCGATGCACTCTCCGCTCTTCGAGAGGATGAACACCTCGTCGCCAGGCCGGACGGCGTCCTCGATCTCGACGAGGCCGGGGGCGAGGAGGCTTGAACCCTCCCGGATTGAGGGCACGGCGCCGTCGTCGGCGACGACATACCGCTTTGTCGGGACAAGATAGCGGGCGGCGGCCGGCCGCGGGAGAGGCTCCCATTCGCCTTTTTCCGGGAGATACCGGATCGCCGCAACAATGGCGCCGCCAAGAACGATCTCCTCCATCCTGTCGATCTCGGGCACCTTGTTCAGGACGGCGAGATGCCCTTTTGGGATGAGGGGGGCGCCGAAGTGGTCGGTGAAGATCTCGTTGACGAGATCGATGTCCGCCCTGAACGCTGGGCGTGCGTCGCCCGGCGGGGTGACGGCGACCGGACGTGTATCTGATCCGCAGGCGCATGTTGTGCCGAGAACGGGAGTGTGGCAGGTATCGCACCAGTTCAGATGTATTTTTCCCAGATATGACGGACGCATTGGCAGTACTGTTTGACGGAGCAGGTCAAAAAGATCGGGGTATGTACAGACGGCAGGTGTGAAAAGGGGGGGGTACGACGCCGGCAGGATCGGCCTTAGGGCGAGCGATGCAAAATCCGCCCCGCGGGCGGTCATGATGGGCGCCGCTTTCGCATGGTTAATAAACCAATAATTATCATGGATTATCATGAGGGATTTGGGTGAATGAACTAATATTCCTGATAGCGTTTCCAACGATAATCGCATTCATCCTGTTATTGTTGTCTAATAACCGGATTAGATATGCAATCGTTGCACTCGCCGCACTTGTCATCTCTGCGGCGTCCATCTATCTTCTCGCAACCTCATATGCGCGGGGCACGGTCTATTACACCGTTCCCTTCGAGCCCGCGAGTCAGATGATGTTCGCCATCGAGATGGGGATCGCACTCCTGCTTCTCTGGCTCGGGATCAGGTTCAAACAATATATCGCCGTTCTCCTGGTGCTTGCGCAGTCGGCACTGATAGTTTACTACGAGTTTGCGATGAGCCATGGGATGGACCCGGTCAAAAACCTCTTTTTCGACCAGTTCTCCATCATCATGGCGATGATCATCGGGATCATCGGCAGCCTCATCGCCGTCTACGCCGTCAGCTACATGCAGACCTACCACGGCCACCACCCCGAGGTTCGGGACCGGCGGCGGTTCTTCTTCTTCGTGACGTTCATCTTCCTTGCGGCGATGTTCGGCCTCGTCTTCTCGAACAACCTGTTGTGGGTCTTTTTCTTCTGGGAGATCACGACGCTGGCGTCGTTCCTTCTCATCGGCTACGCCGAGAGTGAGGAGGCGACGAACAACGCCTTCCTTGCCCTGAAGATGAACCTGCTCGGAGGGATCGCCTTCGCCGGAGCCATTCTCTACCTCGCCTCGGCCGATCCCGCCGGCGGTCTGCTCGAACTCGACGCCCTCATTGCCTCGGGCCAGGCAATGGCAATCGTCCCTGCCGTGCTGATCAGCTTTGCGGGGCTGACGAAAGCCGCACAGATGCCCTTTTCCGGATGGCTTGTCGGGGCGATGGTCGCCCCGACGCCGGTCTCGGCCCTCCTGCACTCGAGCACGATGGTCAAGGCCGGTGTGTACATCATCGTCCGGTTCGCTCCCGTACTTGCCGGCAGTCTCGCCGGGATCTCGATCGCAATGGTCGGCGCCGTCACGTTCCTCGTGGCGTCCGGGATCGCAATCTCCCAGAGCAATGCAAAGAAAGTGCTGGCATACTCGACGATTGCAAACCTCGGGCTGATCGTCGCCTGCGCGGGCGTCGGCACCTACAAACTCGTCTGGGCCGCGATCCTCCTGATCATCTTCCACGCCATTGCAAAATCCCTCCTCTTCCTCTGCGTCGGGACGGTGGAGCACCGCACCGGGAGCCGGGACATCGAGGACATGGACGGACTCATCGTCCGCATGCCGCGGCTTGCCGCCATGATGTTCGTCGGCATCGCCGGCATGTTCCTCGCCCCGTTCGGCATGCTCATATCGAAGTGGGCGGCGATTGAGGGCTTCATCGATGCACCCTTCGGCCTGATCTTCGTCACCATCCTCGCCTTCGGCGGTGCCTTGACGGTCTTCTTCTGGTCGAAGTGGATGGGCAAGATCATCTCGGTCACCCCGTACGGCGAGAAGATCGAGGGAACGATCTCGCGTCAGAAGTGGGTCGTGCTCACCACCCTCACGGCGCTGACCGTGCTCGCCGCACTCTTCTTCCCGCTCATCTCATCAGGGCTCATCGAGCCCTATCTTCTCGGCACCTTCGGCGAGACGGCGCGGCTTGCGCAGGACAACATCATCATCATGGTCCTGATGATCTCGCTCCTGCTGATACTGCCTTTCTCCCTCCCGTTCTACGCAAAGGGAGGAAAAAAGATGCCCGCATACATGTGTGGACGGCCGGTGACGACCGACCTGAAGTTTGCCGGTTCTGCCGGCATTGAGCGGACGATGACAACGCGGAACTACTACTTCACCGAGTACTTCGGCGAGGGCAGACTCCTGCGCGTGGCAAACCCGCTCTGCATCCTGCTGATCCTGCTTGCAGGGGCGATCCTGGCGGGGGCGATCCTGTGACCTCGGTCGTCATGGCAATCGTCTACCTGATCCTCGCCCCGGTCCTGGGCGGGCTGATCGCCGGGATCGACCGGAAGCTCACCGCACGGATGCAGGGGAGGGTCGGTCCGCCGATCCTCCAGCCCTTCTACGACGTGGCAAAGCTCTTCGAGAAGGAGGACGTCACCGTCACCCCCTCGCAGAACTTCTACATCCTCTCGTACCTGGTCTTCATGGCCGTGACAGGCGCCCTCTTCTTTGCCGGAGAGGACCTGCTGCTCTTGATCTTCGCCTTTACCCTGGCCCACATCTTCATCGTGCTCGGGGCATACGCCGCCTACTCGCCGTACAGCTATGTCGGGGCCGAACGGGAGCTGATCACCCTGATGGCCTATGAGCCGATGATCATCCTCACCGCAATCGGGCTCTATCTGGTGACCGGAAGCTTCTATGTGGAGACGATCGCCACATCGCAGGTGCCGGTGATCCTCTACCTGCCAGGCGTCTTCCTGGGCTTCCTGACGGTGCTGACGATCAAACTGAGAAAATCGCCCTTCGACATCTCGACCTCGCACCACGCCCACCAGGAACTGGTGAAGGGATTGACCACGGAGTTTTCCGGGGCGACCCTGGCGAAGATCGAGATCGCCCACTGGTACGAGACGGTGGTGCTCCTCGGGATTGTGTACCTCTTCTTCGGGTTCAACCCACTGCTGGGGCTCGCCGTCATCGTTGTCGCCTACATTCTGGAGATCTTCATCGACAACACCTTCTCGAGAATGAAGTGGCAGATGACCATGAAGAGCGGATGGGGTTCTGCCGCAATACTCGGGTTCCTTAACCTCGTCGTCCTTTATTACTTCTATCTGGGGGTGTGAAACAATGGCATATCTGAAAAAATCACCATGGCTTCTCCATTATGACGCCTCAAGTTGCAATGGCTGTGATATCGAGGTGCTTGCCTGTCTCACCCCGCTGTACGACGTGGAGCGATTCGGGATCATCAACACCGGCAACCCGAAACACGCCGATGTCTTCGTGATCACCGGCGGGGTCAACGAGATGAACCGTGAGGTGGTGAAAAACATCTACGAGCAGATGCCCGACCCGAAAGTCGTCGTCGCCGTGGGCATCTGCGCTGCCACGGGCGGCGTCTTCAGGGAGTGCTACAACATCGCCGGGGGCGTCGACGAGGTGATCCCGGTGGACGTCTATGTGCCGGGCTGCGCCGCGCGCCCCGAGTCGATCATCGACGGGATCGTGAAGGCACTCGGGATTCTTGAGGAAAAACGAGCGAAAATGAAGGGACAGGAGGGATCGGCATGATAGAAGACGAACCGATAACGACGATCGACCAGGGCGACCTGCTTGCACGGGTCAGGACATACCGCGAGGGGGGTTTCCGCCTGGTCCAGGTCAGCTGCACAAAAATCGAAGATACCTTCGAGATAACCTACTGTTTCGACAAAGACAACCGTTTCGAGAGCCTGCGCATCACCGTCCCGGTCGGGACGACGCTCCCGAGCATCTCAGGGATCTACTGGGGGGCGTTCATCTACGAGAACGAGATGCACGACTTTTTCGGGGTCGAAGTCACCGGGATAAACGTCGATTACAAGGGGAACCTGCTGAAGACGGCGAAAAAGTACCCGTTCAGCAACGTCACCTTCAGGGGGGAGGTCACATGTCAAAAGAAATAGTCATGCCCTTTGGCCCACAGCACCCGGTCCTTCCTGAACCGATCCATCTCGACCTCGTCATCGAGGACGAGAAGGTAAAGGAGGCCCTGCCCTCCATCGGGTATATCCACCGCGGTCTTGAAACCCTGGTCGAGAAGAGAGAGTTTCCCGAATACGTCTATATCGCCGAACGGATCTGCGGGATCTGCAGTTTCATCCACGGCGCCACCTACTGCCAGGGCGTCGAGACGGTGATGAACGTGGAGGTGCCCGAACGCGCCCTCTACCTCCGGACGATCTGGTCTGAGTACTCCAGGATCCATTCCCACCTCCTCTGGCTCGGGCTTTTCGCCGACGGCATGGGGTTCGAGAACCTCTTCATGGACGCCTGGCGGCTGCGCGAGTATATCCTGGACGACCTCGAGGCGACCACCGGCGGCCGGGTGATCCAGGGAAGCTGCAAGGTGGGCGGCGTCCGCCGGGACATCGACGCCGAGAAACTCGACGAGATGTCAAACGGCCTGAACGGGTTCAGGAAAGAGCTCGCCGATATGACGAACGTCTTTTTGAACGATTCCTCGGTGAAGTCCAGGCTGAAGAACGTCGGCATCCTCTCAAAAGAGGACGCCTATGCCGATGGGGCGGTCGGCCCGGTGCTCAGGGCGAGCGGGGTCGCTTCAGACGCCCGGATGCTCGGCTACGCCGCCTATGACCGCCTCCATTTCACGCCGGTGGTCGAAGACGGCTGCGACTGCTATGCACGCTGCGCTGTGCGGGCGAAGGAGATGCACGCCTCGATCGATATCATCAAAGAGGCGATCCAGAAGATCCCGGACGGCCCGATCGAGGTGAAGGTGACCGGAAAGCCCGACGGCGAGTACTTCGCCAGGGCCGAGCAGCCCCGCGGCGAGGTGGTCCACTATGTGAAGGGGAACGGCACGCGCAACCTCGTCCGACACCGGGTGCGCACCCCGACGATCACGAACATCCCGCCGATGGTGAAGATGCTCGCGGGCTGCGAACTCGCCGACGTCCCGATCATCGTGCTCTCGATCGACCCGTGCATCGGCTGCTGCGAGAGGTGATCTGAGAATGGCATACTTTGAGATGGCAAAAACGGTGCTGAAATCGGTCATCCACGGACCGTCCACCATCCGCTACCCGGCACAGCCCGCGAAGATCACCCCGATCTCGCGGGGCCACGTGACGATCGATCCGTCGCAGTGCATCTCCTGCGGGATGTGCATGCGCAAGTGCCCGTCGGACGCAATCTGCGTCTCGCGCGAGGAGAAGACCTGGGAGATCGATCTGCTCCGCTGCCACGTCTGCAACTGCTGCGTGGAGGTCTGCCCGGTGCACTGCCTCACGATGGAGACGCAGTACTCCTCTGCGGTCACGGTCCACGAGGGGCGGGTGCTGGTGAAGATCACCTACGTGAAGCCCGAGCGGCCCGCGAAGCCCGAAGCCGGTCCGAAGGAATCGGCCGGGTCTTCGTGAGCGGTCCCTTCACCTATTTTTCACTGTTTTTCCGGTCAGCCGGTGCCCGCGGCCCTGGATGATCAACCATATATGAACTCACCGCACACCTATATGCCGTGAAAACGGCGATACTGGGCGGCGGGCTGACCGGGGTGACGCTTGCCCGGGGCTTGCACGAGCGGGGGGAGAACGTGGTCGTCCTGGAGGCGGAACCCGAGTACGGCGGGCTCTGCCGCTCGAAACGAAGTGAGGGGTTCACCTTCGACACCGGCGGTTCGCACATCATCTTCTCCCGCGACGCCGCCGTGCTCTCCTTCATGAAGGAGGTGCTCGGCGAGAACCGCACCGAGCGGGACCGTCTGACCAAGATCTTCTACAAGGGGCGCTATGTCAAATACCCGTTTGAAAACGGTCTTTCCGACCTGCCAAAAGAGGATCTCTTCTTCTGCATCAACGAGTTCGTCAAAAACCTGATCGCGGTCGAGAAAGGGGCTGTTGCACCGCCGGAAAACTTCAGGGACTGGATCGTCGCCACCTTTGGAGCGGGGATTGCCGGGTGCTATATGATCCCGTACAACCGGAAGATCTGGAAGTTCCCGCCTGAAGAGATGTCGGCGCACTGGATGGAAGGGCGGGTCCCGATGCCGCCGGTCGAGGACGTGATCAGGTCGGCGATCGGGATCGAAACCGAGGGCTACACCCACCAGTCGGTCTTCTCGTACCCGCAGAGCGGCGGGATCGAGGCGCTCGTGCAGGCGATCGCCGCCCCGGTCGAGGATGCGATCAGGACCGGCTTCGTCGTCCGCTCGGTGCGGCGGCGGGAGGACGGCAAGTGGGTGATCGGCGACGGGAACGAAGAGATCGTCGCCGACCGGTGCGTCGCCACCATTCCCCTGCAGGCCCTTCTCCCCTGCCTCGAAGAGGTGCCGGCGGAGGTGGCCGCGGCGTGTGCGGCGCTGAAATACAACGCGGTCGCCTGTGTCTGCATCGGGATCAGGGGAGCGACAAAGCCGTATTCCTGGGTGTACGTCCCACAGGAGGAGATCGGGCTCTTCAACCGCATCTCGTTTCCCTCGGGCTACAGCGACGGCAACGCCCCTGCCGGGTGCTCCTCGGTCCTCGCCGAGATCACCTACCGGGAGGGCGACGAGGCGGCACAGATGAGCGACGACGCCCTCGTCGAACACACGGTCGAAGGGCTCATGAAGATGGAGGTGATCGCCTCCCCCGACGATGTCGTCTACGCCGCAGTCGAGCGGCAGCGATACGCCTACGTCATCTACGACCTTGCCTACCTGGAGAACATCAGGGTCATCAGAGAGTTTGTCGAGGGGACCGGGATCGACCTCCTGGGCCGTTTCGCCGAGTTCGAGTACCTGAACATGGACGGGTGCATCCGCCACGTCCTCGACTATCTCGGAGAGAGAAGATGAAGGTGAACTTTTTCGTCGAGGATATGCTTTTTTTCAAGTATATCGGGTGCGCCACCCTGGCCCGGATGCTCGCCGGAAAACTCGCCGAGAACGCGGACCTGGACCTCGCCTGGAACGCTCACGGCTACGATTACGATGTGGTCCACTACCACACCTTCGGACCCCTGGCCCTGGCGAACAAGAAGTACAGCCGCGGCGTCAAGGTGCTCACCGCCCACTCCACCCCCCGCCTCAACAACGGCAACCTCGCCTTCTCTGATACGGTGAACCGCCTCTATCCAGGGATCTACCGGGGCTTTGACCACATCATCACGATCTCCGACCCGAACGACCAGGAGGTGCGCGAGATGGCGCCCGATGTGCCGGTGACCCTCATTCCAAACGGCGTAAACCGGGACCGCTTCAGGCCTGACCCGGAAAAACGCGCCGCATTCCGCAGGGAACACGGCATCGGCGACGAGGAGATGGTGGTGCTCACGGTGGCGCAGCAGACGCCGCGGAAAGGGATCTATGATTTCATCGCCCTTTCAAAGGAGCACCCGGACATCACATTCGTCTGGGTGGGAGGGTTCCCGTACGGCTCCTTCTCCAAGGACTACAGACGGATCGAAGAGGAGAAGAAGGGGTGCGGCAGGAACGTCATCTTCACCGGATTTGTCAGGGACATCACGGCGGCCTACTGCAGCGCCGACCTTTTCTTCATGCCGTCGTTTGCCGAGGGCCTGCCGATGGTCATCCTTGAATCGATGGCGACCGGCGTCCCCGTCCTCGCCCGCAGGATACCGGAGTTCGTCGAGAACTTCGAGGGCGCCGCCCTCTTCTTCGACGACCTTGAGGAGGCCGGGGCGGTCGTCGAGGACGAAACCGTCATCAGGCGGCACGCCGCCGTATCGCGCCCCTTCACCGATCGTTTCGACATCGGGAGGGTGGCCGACCTCCATGTGAATCTCTATAAGGAGTTGATACCGTGATCTCGGTGATTGTGCCGACCTACAACGAGGAGGAGAGCATCGCCTCCTGCCTCGAATCCCTCTGCAACCAGACCATCCCCAGGGGCGCCTACGAGATCATCGTCGTGGACGGGAACTCGAAGGACCGGACACGCGAGATCGCCGCGAACTATGCCGATCAGGTCTTTGTCCAGACGAGCAAAAAGGTCGGCGGGGCGAGAAACGACGGTGCCGTCGCGGCGAAGGGTGAGATCATCGCCACCACCGATGCCGACTGTTACCTCCCGCCTGACTGGCTGGAGCGGATCGAGCAGACCTTTGCCGACCACCCCGACGCCGTCCAGGTCTACGGCCTCGTCTTCCCGAAGGAGAAGGGGATCAAGAATAAGGTCTCCCTCTGGCTTGCAAACTTCTTCTCGCGCATCGGCTACCTGACGAACACGATCTACTATACCCTCGGCTGCAACACCGCCTTTCGGCGGGACGCCTTCATGGCGATCGGGATGTACCACACCATCGACGCCGGCGACGACCTGGAGATCGCACGGCGGGCGCGGAAGGCCGGAAAGGTCGTGCTCGTTCCTGCCCTGAAGGTCGGGTTTTCCATGCGCCGCTACGAGCAGTTCGGCACGCTCAAGTCCCTCTGGGAGTGGGTGTATATCGTGGTGAAGGGCGGCGAGTCTGAGAAGTACTCGTATTCAAAGCGCGAATACAAGTGAAGGGTGCCACGCCCGCACCCCTTCACCTTTTTTGGGTGAGAGGTTTTCTCCAGATATCCCGGAGGGATCGCCTTCCCTCACGCGAAGGTGCACATCCCAAAACCCACCCCTATCCCCGCACACCCCATTCAAAACGCAAACAGTGTCGTCTGCACATCCCTCTCCTCGAACACCAGATACCCGGCCGCCCTGTGTGCAACACCGCACCGCCGCAGGTCGGCGCCCGAGTGGAGCGGCCTTCTCCGGCGGGCATCCAGGATCCGCCTGGCGCCCTCCGGCCCGATCCCGGGCACCCGGAGGAGGTCGGCGTACGGGGCGGCGTTGACGTCGACCGGCGGCATCTCCCGTGCAAGGAGAATCTTCGGGTCGGCGTCCGTAAGAAAACCGTCGCCGTCCAGCACGTCGGCCACGCCGTCGGCGCGCCAGCCGTACGCTCGCACCAGGGCGTCGACCTGGTAGAGCCGGTTCTGGCGCCAGAGCGGGGCGGGCGGGCGGCCCTGCAGAGGCGTGCCGGTGAGGGGGGTGAACGCCGAGTAATACACCCTGGCCGTGCCGAGGCGGCGGTACTGCCGCTCCATGCACGTGAGGATCTCGGCGTCGCTTTCCCCGGCCGCCCCGACAACGACCTGGGTGGTATGCCGTCCCGGCATCGCATCGGCGATCCATGCCTGCCGTTTTTCGATGTCCTGCCGGTAGTCCTTGACGCCGGCGACCTCGGAGAGCCGCGAGGCCGAGGGCGCCTCCAGGTTGATCGAGATCCGGTCGGCCAGCCGTGCCGCCTCGGCGATGTCGGCCCGCGCGGCGCCGGGGAGGACCTTTAAGTGGAGGTAGCCGGTAAACCCGCTCGTTCTCAGGATCTCGCCGGTCTCCAGGATCCCGGCCATCGTTTCGTCCACGTCACGGGGGATACCTGAGGAGAGGAATAACCCGTCGGCCCGGCCCTCGCGGTGCATCGTCAGAAAGGCCCGGGCGAGGTCGGCCGGGGCAAGGGCGTATGCCTCCCGTTTTGTCCTGACCGCGCAGTAGGCGCAGTCGAACGAGCACTTCCCGCAGAGGAGGACCTTGAGCAGGCGGCCGCACCGGGCGCGAACCGGGCGTTCAGAGCGCGGGCTCATGTCGAAGCCGGCCGCTTCGGTGAGCACCGCAAGGGTTTCTCCCAGGGACATATCGATCCTCTGTGGCCAGAGAAGGGAGATAAGAGGGCGCCGTGCAGCGTGAAAGTGAGAGGATATATGTGGCCGGGGGCGGTACGTACACCCATGACTGCGGAATACGATGCAGTACAGACCGTCGCCTCCTTAATGGCCCTCTCCGCACGGACGGCGCCGAAGGGGAAGGGCGTCGACACCATCCGCGTGGAGGTGGTCAGCGGCTCCGACCTGGCACGGCTCGCCGATGCGATGCGCACCTACGGGGAAGCGCACACACTCGGCTTTTTCTCAAGGGACGCGAAAGGCGTCGAGCAATCAGATGCCTGCGTCCTGATCGGGTGCCGGGGCCGGGAGGTGGCCGGGATCAACTGCGGCGGATGCGGGTATCAGACCTGCGCCGGGATGACGGCTGCGGTGGCTGGCGCACCCGAAGGCGGCGCCGCCCCCTTCAAAGGCCCCAACTGCGTGATCAGGATGGCAGATCTCGGCATCGCCGTCGGTTCGGCGGCGCGGACCGCCGCCATCCACAACGTCGACAACCGGATCCTCTACTCAGGCGGGGTCGGCGCCCTCTCCCTCGGCATGATGGAGGATTGCAGCGTGGTCTATGCGATTCCACTCAAAGCGTCCGGGAAAAATATCTTCTTTGACCGCACATAGGAACAGACCATGCCAACGATGATGATCAGGGGCGGGGACCTCGACCTCGTCGAGTACGAGTTCGAACCCTTCGCCGCAGGCGAGGGGATCCGTCCCCTGGATATCGGGAGGGAAGTGATCCCGAGGCCGCAGGCCGGCGTCTTCACCGTGCAGGCCCCGGCCAGGATCCACGCCACCGTCCTGGACATGAACAGGTTCGCTCCAGGTCAGCCCGGCGGCGGCGGGTTCGGGTTTGCCGTGAAGGTCTACTGCACGGCGAGCGCAGAATGCACCGACGGAAGCGTCGCAATCGATTATGACCGCGTGCCGATCGTCAGGCATATCGTCGAGGCGTTCAGGGCGACGGTGGGATACGGGGGCGGGTTCCACATCGTCGCCCGGGACCACCAGTACAAGCACGTCGGCCTCGGTTCGACCGGGACGATCCTCCTCTCGGTCTGCCACGCGATGAACGCCGCCCTCGGATCCCCCCTCACCGCCGAGGAACTCCGCATCCTCGTCGGCAGAAATTTCGTGGAGGAGACGGCCGACGACCGGGTCGCCTTCGGGTTCGAGACCGGCGTCGGCCCGGCCGCCAGCACCTACGGCGGGTTTGTCGTGCTGGGCGACGACCTCAGCCTCGCCTACCGTCACCCCTTTGCCGGGGACAAGAACGTCTTTATCATCATCCCGGCAAGCGAGATCTCCTCGTCAGGGACGTCGGAGTTTAACGTCCTGATGAACCGGGCGCGCGACCTCGACTACCGCGACCGCCCGCTCAAGGCCTACATGGTCCTGATGGACCTGATCCCGGCGATAGAGGCGGGCAACCTCAAACGAGCCGGAGAAGTGATGTGGGAGATCGAGTTTAGGGGCTCGAAACGGGCCGAGATCGAGCACCACAGCTTTGCGATCTATACCATGATGAGCGGCCTGCGGGACGCCGGGATCGAATTCGTGGGCATGAGTTCGGTCGGGCCGTCGATTGCAGTGATCACGGAGAAAACCGAGGAAGAGGTCAGAGCGATTGCAAAACGTCTCGGGCTTTCGATCGCCCTCGCCACCGCCGTCGACAACGAGGGGATCAGGATCACGGGCCCGTGAGATCTCACGTCACCGTCACACGTTTTCCAGGTCGAACACCCACCTGCTGACGGCCGGGGCAATGTTTCCGAACCGGCGGCAGCGGCGATGGGAAACGCCCCGTACGCAGGAATTATAGAGACCGCCGCTGCATGGGGGGGATGCGCAGGACTATATACCGCCATCGCCTCTCTCCTGCATGGTCAGGGTGAGATCTGCGGCGCGGGTGCTGGATACGAGAGGGACCTTCGAGCGGGCCGGTTCTATCGCGAGGAACACCCGGGAAGAACAGGAACGGACGTTCGTGAAGCCAGGGCGGTGACCGCGATGAAGTGCATCCACAGAGCCATACTCCTTCTCTGCCTCGCCGCACCGCTCCTTGCGGCGGGATGCGTCTCCGGGGGAGGCGACGGCGTGACGGTCGTCGAGTATCACCGCACCGGCGGGATCGCCGGTTTCGACGAACGCCTGGTGATCTACGAGAACGGGACGGCGACCGTTTCCAGGGACGGAACCTTCACGACCTTCTCTCCGGATCCGCAGGCCCTCGCCAGGGTCCGCGCCATCGTTGCGTCTGAAGCCTTCAGGTCCCTTGAAGAATCGTATCTGCCGCAGCAGCAGGGCTATGACCTCATCTCCTATGAAGTGACGGCAGGGGGAAAGGGCGTGCAGGCGGAGGACGGAGCGGTCCCGGCGGCACTGGAGCCGCTGATCACCGAACTTAACGAGATCATCCGGGAGAGCACGGCGCCCTGACCCTTTTTTCCTTCATCCTGCATACTCGCCGGATAGAAAGGCGATCGGCGGTTTTGGGCAAAAACTCCTCGCCCTGCAGTCCGGGCCGAATGGTTAATGGCTGCCCAAAGACCATAATATATAACCACCCATATGATGCGGTCAGACGAGATCATGAGAACCGAGCAGACGCCGGTCGTCCTGGTGCACGGATGGAAGAGTCATCCGGGCATCTGGAACCTCCTCACCCCGCAGCTTGAGCGTGCATCCATACCGTGCTGGAACTTCGACCATACCTCCATGGGTGATACCCCACCGGCAGCGATCGCTCTGGCCCTGCAGGAGTTCATCCGAACGATGCGGGATGAAAACGCATATTCCGGACCGATCGACGTCGTATGCCACTCCGTAGGGACGTGTATCGCCCGGTACCTCCTCGAAGTCCTCGACGGCCGGAAGCGGGAGGAGCAGGTCAGGCACCTGATCGGGATCGGGCCGCCGAACAACGGTTCAGCTCTGGCCGAACTCTTCAACGATCCGGTCTATGGGCCGCAGATCCTCGATCAGCTCGCCGGCGTCTTTGTGCCGCGGCGATACGATCCGGCAGACGACGTCATCGCCCAGGAGGTCAGGCCGGGAAGCCGGACGATGGCCGCCCTGCGGTCTGCGGGCGTCCGCCAGGACGTGGCGTACCGGTTCATCCTGAGCGCCAACCTCACCGCCACCCCTGATCTCTTCCCCTGTTTTGACGGAAAAACCTGGGAGCGCTCAGTAGATGGAGGATGGCAGATGACCTATGCAGGAGACGGGATCGTGCCGCATACCGATTCGTACCTGCCCGGCGCGGGCATCGAGATCCTGCCGGCCGAACCGGCGGCGCTGAGGTGCAACCCCGATCACTATGGCCATATCAGGCTGCCGCGGAACGCCGAGGTGGTGGACCGGGTGATGGCGCACCTTCTGGGCTCTCCCTGAAATTTTTCGGGAGAGGCTCACGCGAAGCCGCAAAAAACGCGAAGGTGCCGGGGTTAACGCCGTAAAAGGGCAAAAGCCCGGAAAAAAGATCAGGGGGTGGCGGCGAGGGTCCGCGACACCTTCGGGATCTCGGCGACATTCTCAAGCGTCTCGACCGAACCGTCAGGGAAGGTAACGGTGGTTACCGCCGGGGAGAAATCGGCCTGGACAAGGGGAGCAAACCAGTAACTGTTCAATGCCTGCTCTGCATCACGCAGGTCGATGGCAGGTGTCGTATAAGTCGTCTCGTTCCCGGACCGCGATATCTTCGCGAAATGTTCGACCCTGAAGGAGGCCGCGTGATCGTCCAGGGCCACCGACTCGACACTCTGGCCTGAAAAGGTCTCAAGTGCTTTTTTAAACTCGTCAGAGGGATCGGCGATCTTGAAAAAGACTGCAATCCGTTCAATCCACGAGAGGGTGTAGTCGAAGGTGACGATCGCCGCTCCGTTCTCATCGATCACCATATCCAGCCTGTCTGCGGTGAACGCTCCTGCAGGCAGAGCAAGGCCGGCGACGAGGAGCAGCACAACCCCGATGCGAACCCATATGTCCATACTCTCAACTCCAGATATACATCTGGCTTTCCTCATATAAACATACTGAACAGGATGCCTGTCCACCAGAAATATAGAAAATATATTTATATTAGAATTGTCATCGGTGGTGATGATGGGCTATCCGAAGAAACACTTCGCCGCCGCAGGGCTGATGGGGTGGCTTTTTATGATCATTTTTTTTCTGATCTTCATAAGAAGCATCGATCTCACCATCTTCCTCCTGCTCGTTTCCCTGGGGCTGTTCGTACTCATAGAGGTACTCGACACGTCCTTCGCCAAACCCTCCCATATCATGTATCTTAAATACTGGGTCGCTGTCGGGCTGGTGTTTTTCGTCACCGTCATCGTCGATAAAGTGGTGAGGGTCGCTCAGGCATGAAGAGGAGACACATGCAATGGGTTCTGGCAGGGGTATCCCTGGCGATCATCCTCATCTGCGGGAGCATGATCACTTCGCCGATACTGTACTCGGCCGAAAACGCCTCTCTCACGGCGCATCATGCCGATCCGTCCCTCATCTCCAGAACGGCGGAGAACAGGGCAGGATCGGTCGTGCCTGCCATGGACAACCTGATCGAGAGCACGGGAACGATTGTTCTGAACATTAAAAACAAGGATTTTAAAGCGGCCCAGACCGAGCTGGAAGCCTATATGGCCGCCTCAAGGTCCTTCAACAGCCTCATCGTCAACCTGGACCTTTCCGAGAGCGAGATCGGGGAGTTCGTGGATATCAACAGGGAGAACATTGAATCCCTTTCCACCCTCTTTGAGGAGAGCAAACGCTTTGAGGAGATCTCCAGCCTTGAGGTGGTATACCGGGACGAGGAGAACCCTGAAGCGCTCTATTCAGTTGCCTACGAGGGAGAAGCGCTCAGGATGAAGATGAATGAGGCGTATCAGCGCTACGCCGCACAGCAGTCGCCCCTTCAGAGTGTGAGCAGCCGCTACGGCCTCTCCACCGCCTCATACAACCAGAGCGTGACCGATTTTGCCGCGGTCGTCGGCGAAACCGACGCCGCACAGGAGAGCAGGCTGGATGCAATCCCGAAAAACGATGTCTTTCCTCTCACCCTCGGCATAGAGCCGACCACCGCCACCTTCGGCGATCAGATCCTGATCGCGGGGACGCTGTACCGGAGCCCGGGGCAGGAGGTCGGGATCTATATCGACAGCCGCCTGTGGGGAACGACGTTCACCGATATCAACGGCAGATATACGGCCTATTATCCGGTAACGGCGATTGGCACGGGAAAACACCTGATCTATACCTCCCGGGGCAGAAGGTACTCAGATGTGATCGAGTTCACTATCGTGCCGGCGCCGGCCGCCCTGACACTCGAGGCCACACAGGGGGATTACGGGGCCGGGGACAACGTTCTCTTCACCGGCACCCTCTCAAGCCTTGACAGACCGGTTTCAAACGCCCTGGTCTCCATCGTGCCAGACGAAGGGGCGGCGATCCAGGTGCTTACCGATGAGAAGGGCGTTTACTCCTGCACCGGCCTGCTGGATCCGGGAATCAGAGAGGTGAGGGCAGTCGTCTCGGGCGAGTCCCTCCCCTTTGCATATACCGCCAGCGGCCCTGTCACCGTGGACGTACCCCATGCATGGATCGGATTTGCCTCCCTTGTGATGAAGGGTGCGGTCATCCTGATCCTCGGGCTCGGGCTGGAGTTCATGGTCAGGAGCATACGGGAACAGCGTTCAAAGAGAGGTGCCACTCCCATCAGCCGTCACGAAATTCCTGTCCTCAGGCAGCCCGCCCCGCCACCCGCACCAGTGGCCGAGGTGCTGTCGCCCGCCGAGGTGGCGCGGCGGTATGCGCTCCACGTTGGAAACGGCGACTACGGAGAGGCGATAAGGACCCTGTACCTCGCCCTCGCAGACAGGATCGGACGAAAGGCAGAGATCAGGAATTACATCGCATGGACGCCGCGGGAGATTCTTGGCGCTACATCAGGTGCGACAGAGGCCAAAAACCTTGCTGAATTTATCGGGAGGTACGAATATTCCCATTACGGCACCGAAAAAACCTCGTACGGACAGGCCGAGGCACTGTTGCGGTGGTATGGCAGCGTCACCGAGGCGATGGGTGGTGGTCAGGATTAAGTTCATCAGAATGGCAGCGGCCGCCATCGCTCTTCTGGCGGTCTCTGTCCTTTTCCTCCACCTCTCCACGACCGACCACGAGTTCAGCAGATACAATATCGGGTGGAACGGCACCTCAGTCTTTGCCGGGAATCTGGAGGATGCAGGCGGCGTGATCCTGCACGAGACTGCGGACCTGCCGAACTACCGCGACGCCGTCCTTCTTCTGATCGCGCCGGAGGGAGAGATCTCTGATAGCGAGATCGGCGATTATAGAGCGTTTCTTAAGGGTAACAACACGATTTTTATCTTTGACGAGTCAGGGGCGTCAAACAAACTGCTCAAAGAAATCGGTTCAGATATCAGAGTTATTCCAGGCAAAATCGCAGGTTTCGACTCGGGGTATGCAGATACACGCCTCCCGAACGGCTATCCAGAGAGCGATCACCCGCTGCTCGAAGGTGTGGCGTCGATCGCCTTCAATCACCCTGCACAGGTGATGGGAGGGGAGGTCCTCGTCAGTTCGGGTATCTTTAGCTGGTACGACCTGGACGGGAGCGGGCGGATGGAGGCGGGAGAACCTTCGGGAAGGTTCGTCTTCATCTCCAGCCAGCCGATCGGCGGGGGAGAGGTGATCGTCTGTGCAGACCCGAGCATCCTGATCAACACAATGCTGGGGCGGGGCGTGCCCGGAGACGGCGCCATCTTCGCCGAAAATCTGCTCTCGTACCGGAACACCGCAATTCTGGAGAGTGCCCACTCCGCAACCGCCGCAACCGGGGGCATAGGGGAGGCTCTGGCACACCTGAAGGCGTCGCCTCCCCTGCAGGCAGGGATCATGGGGGCCTGCCTTCTTGTGGCCGGAATCGCGTGGAGAAGAAGAGTATGTTCAGGGTGTCAATCATGACAGGCGAAACAATCGAGAATGATCTGAAAGCGATATCGAAGTCTTATACCAGGATTGCAGAGCAGATTGGAAAATTTGTGGTGGGCAATACGCCTCTCATCGAGATGATCTTCGTCAGCATGCTCAGCGAGGGGCATATCCTTCTTGAAGGAGTGCCGGGCACGGCCAAGACCGTCATTGCAAAGACGGTAGCAGCCCTTTCAGGCTGTGATTTCAAACGCATTCAATGCGCTGTGGATATGCAGCCAGCCGACATCGTCGGGGTGCGGATGTATGATGCAGAGAAGAAGGATTTTGTCCTGAAAAAAGGGCCGATCTTCTCCAATTTCATTCTGGTCGACGAGATCAACCGGGTCAGCCCGCGCACGCAGAGCGCCTTCATCGAGGCGATGAGCGAGCGGCAGACCACGATCGACGGGATTACGCACCAGTTTTCCGATCCGTTCTTCGTGATTGCCACCCAGAACCCGTACGAGTTCGAGGGCACCTTCCCCCTCATCGAGGCCCAGAAGGACCGGTTCATGTTCAGCACAAAACTCAGGTACCTTGACGCCGACGAGGAGCTTGAGATCATCAGACGGGAGAGCACAGGCTATCTCGACTGGGACGCCTACCGGTCGGCGATAGACCCGGTGCTTACGCCCGGTATGATCCGGCGTTTCATCGGGACGGCCAGGAGTGTGCGGGCTGAAGAGCCGATCCTCAGGTACATCAGGGACATCGTCCTCGAAACACGGAAACACGATGATATCTGGCTCGGCGCCAGCCCCAGGGCGTCAATCGCCTTTGTGCGCGGCAGCAAGGCCCTTGCTGCACTGAGCGGGAGAGATTATGTTATTCCTGACGACATTAAGCGGATCGCGCGGCTCGCCCTGCCCCACCGCCTGATCCTGAGACGGGAGTCCGATCTCGGCGGTGTGACGACCGGCGAGGTCACCGAAGATATCCTTGCGGCGGTTGAGGTGCTGTAGGTGGAGGTCGGCCGGAGTGTGCAGGCCGCGCTCCTCTTCACCGTCATACTTGCAGGGTTCTCGATCCTCGCCGACAGCGTTGCCGCCGCTCTTGGCGCCTGTACCCTGGGGATGTTTCTGGTCTCGCGCTCTGCCGTAGCGTCGTTTCATTTCAGGACAGTTGCCGGATCGCTCTCCATCGAGCGCACGCTGGAGAAAAAGGTGGTAAAACAGGACGCCTCGATCAAGGTCGGGATAAAAGTCAGGGTCAGGGTGCCGCAGGGAGTCGCCCTGCTGATCGAGGATCTCCCGCCGGTCGGGGCGCGGCTTATAGAGGGGTCCTGCTCCCTTCAGGTCCAGGGGCCGTTTGACGGTGAAGAGACAGCCACCTACCGCATGACGGTGCCGACAGAGGGGCGGGTCAGGTTCGCCGGGGTGAGGGTCGATATGCCCGACCATTTTTTTCCTAAATCGGCAACATTTGCCGGGGAGTCCATGCAGATGCCCGGGTTTATGGTCAAACCGAACAGGCTGTTTCTGACGCACCGCGGAGGGCACGAGACGCGAGGGTCTGAAGAGCGCCGACTCTCCTCAGTGTCGTCGGACCTTGTCAGGTCGTTCAGAAAATTTGTCGACGGCGACGATTACCGGAACATCGACTGGAAAATGACGGCAAGACACGATACCCTCTATATAAAGGAATATTCAGCAGAGGTCACTGCACCCCCCCTGATCCTGGTCGATATCCCGCAGGTGCCGGTGGATCCCGCGGTGCGCTCGGCATTTCTCGATACCGTGCAGGCGGCGGTCGCCACCTGGATGCAGGAGTCGGGGTCGGTCTCCCTCATGATCATAAAAGGGCCGGCAGTCATCTCGTTTCTCCCTAAAGACACCGATTACGCCGGGGTGCTGCGTGCCATTCCGGCGTCATGGGACGCGATTCAGGAGACATGGTTTTACCGTTCACGCCCGGCATCAGGTCTGCAGATGGAGATCGCCGCCCTTTCAAAGATGGTGAAAAAAGAAGGGGAGGAAAGCGACTCTAAAAAATACTTTGCCAACCTCTCGGCATATTACGCAGCGGTTCTGGCCGGCAGGAGCCTCTCGGTCTTTGAAGAGCAGGTCGCCAGAGCGCTCTGGAGGCTCAACCCCGGACGCATCGAGATCTTCTCGTGCAACGCAGGAGATCAGAGCCATATTCGTCTGGTGACCAGCATCGCAGAACACCAGGGGATAGCGGTGGAGGTCTGGGCACAGAAAGGTCAGGAGAAGACGGGGGTGTTCGAACGGATCGGGTTCGATCAGAGAGCGGGGGCGGAGGCGGCATGAACACCGGGGCCGGTGCATGGGCTGTCCTGATCCTTCCGGCAATTGTTGCAGCCGGTATCGCTGCATATGCCAATCTGGGGATCTATTCGGGTATATTTTCAATAGTGTACCTTTTTGCCGCCATTTATTCGATAAAGTGGGAGTCCGAAGGCTGGATACTGGTTTTCGCCGCAGGAGAGCCGCTTGTGCTGGCGACGGCGGCGGCGTCTCCCATCTTCATCGTCCCGGTCCAGGTTACCGTGCTCTGGGCGGCGATGCTGAGCGGATGGGGAGGGGAAAGCCGGGTTTCGGTTCTCAGATGGGCGGTTCTGGGCGGGGTGATCGTCGGGATCGCAGGCATGGGGGCGATCAGCGCCGTTCATGCCCTGCCGCTTCTTTCCGGCGCGGCGTGTGCAGGGATCGTCGCCGTCGCAATCGTGTGGCTTGGCGAACTCCGCCTGAAGAGAAAGGTCGGGATACAATGATGAAAAAACAGGAGTACAATGACTATTTCCTCAGCGGTGCAGTGCTGATCGGGCTCTCTGCCCTGGTGATCGTCGTCGCCCTCGTCACAGGGAGGGGCGACATGACCGGAGCGGTCCTGGTCGTGAGCGGGATCGCGTGTTTCGTCGGCGGGCTCTTTGTCCTGACGCTCTCGAAAGGTGAGCCTGTGGACCCGGCATATGTGGGCATTCTTCCTGCTGCCGGGACGATCAACCTCAGCCGGGTGGCATCGGACCTCGGCCTGATGGGCGACGGGATCTATATCCCGCAGAAAGGCGGTTCACCCTCGGTTCTGCAGCTCGTCCCGGCCGGATCATTTGAGGGCGCGGATCTCAAGGGCGATTTTTCCTTTGCGACGGAAAAAGGTTCGACCGGACTGGTCATGATCCCGCAGGGGCTGCCCCTCCTCGAACAGATCCGGAGAGATGCCGGGCTGGTCGTGCCGTCCAGCGAGCCCAAGGTGCTTGCTTCAATCAAGGAGGTCTGCTCAGACATACTGGAGATCGCCGAGAGCACGACTGCCGTGAGAAGCGGGGAGAGCATCGTCGTGAGGCTGGATCGCTACCGTCTCTTCTCCGGCTGCAACGCCGTGCGCGCCGAGTCGCCGAAGTGCTGCACGATGATCGGGTGTCCGGTCTGCAGCCTGATCGCCTGCATGCTTGCAGAAGGACTCGGAAGGCCCTGCACCCTCTCACGGACCGAGGCCGACGAGAAAAACAAACAACTCACCCTGATCTATACTTTTGCAGACGCATCCTGACAGGCAGATGCGCGGCTCAGGTACGCCCCCTGCACCGCGCCGTTCGGCAGAGCCTGAAAAGGGGGTTCCTCGGCTCTGCAGAAACCCTCCTGTCATGCTGACGTCCATCGGCGATCGGGAAATATCCCGGGGTTTCGCCAGGCATCTCTAAAGGACTGTTTCTTCGTTTTTTCGCACGGGTAATCCCCATCTGATCCGATCCCTGAGGTCAGCGCGGGACATGCCTCCTGATGCTCCGGCACCGGAGCCCTGATTATACTCACGCGAAGGCGCTATAGGCGAGAAGAAACAAAGCGCAGAAACGCTCCCCACACCCCTGCGTCTTTTCGCGCCGAGAGAGGCACGTCTGAAAACCTTTGCAGCCTCTCATGGGAGGGCATTCCCCATCCACCCTGATTCGCCTGAGCAGCGTCAGACGGAGGTGTCAGAACAAGAGCGAAGAGCCAAAAAAAGGTTATTTGTGATATCCTCTTCTCCAGAGGAGCACCACTGCGAGAGAGCCGACCAGCGCCGCCAGCCCCAGGGGCTGCTGCTGTGCCGCTGTCGTCGGCGCCCCGGTTGCAGAGGTGCCGGCCTGAGTGACGGTCGGGGCATCGGTCGCCCCGGCATCGGCAAAACGCATCGGGCAGAAGGTTCCGCCACCGGCGATCACCGTACAGACCATGTTGTTCTCGAGAGTGCTGGGGAGTATCTCCCATTTCTCACCGATGTAGGCGGCGACGAAGACAAGGGCAGAACTGCTCCTCAGGTCCTCGGGCAGGGCGAACCGCAGACGCGCGGCATCGGGAAACACCGCTCCTTCGGGTGTTACTGATACCGGTCTGCCGATAACCTGCCACCCTTCAGGCACATTCCCGGCATCGGTCTCGACAAGGGCGACATTCTCAAGGGCGCACCCCACGATACATGCGCCAAGACTTTCAGACCAGATCTGGACGGCGTCTTCAGGGTCTGTCGTCGTCGAAAGAATGCCGCCGCCGTCCGAGCCGCCGCTCGACACCACGCCCGGACCAGGAGAGGTGGTCGGTGAGGTCGTAGGCGATGATGGGGGTGACGTCGTCGGTGAAGTCGTGGGCGACGTTGTAGGCGACGTTGTAGGCGACGTTGTAGGCGACGTGGTCGGTGAAGTCGTGGGCGGTGTGGTCGGGTCGGTGGTGGGCGCCCCATCTCCGATGGGTATGGTCTTTTCAAAGACGTCCTTTCCATCGATGCTGACAACGATCCTGCTCGATCCCTCCTCCACCCCGTTTACGACAAAGGTGATCTGGCTATCAGAGGGCCCGGTCTTGGTCCCGGTCAGGCGAAACTGGGCGACGACCGCCGAGGCGTCGGGCATGGCCTGCCCCTGGAGCCTGAAATAGTCATAGGTTCCTGCCGGGATATTTTCCTCCCTGGTGAACGTGAAGACACCACCTTTCGAGGGCCCTCCCACATTGATCGTATTCCCGTTGATATACGTGGAGAGTGTCGTATAGACCGTGTTCTGCGTCGAGGCAGAGATCCATCCGCCGCTCAGAGAGAGAGGCATCTGGAAATTGTCCACTTCAAATACGAACCGCTCTCCTGAACCGACATCGAATCGACCTTCAACAAGGATGGCAAATGACACCCGGTCAGGAAGATCCTTCACCTGTATGGTGATCTGATCCCCGGCCTCGACAGCGTCAGGCGATACGGCGATGCTGACCGCACTGCATCCAGCGACGATACCTGCCAGAAGGATAATCTGGGCAATAATAGCAATTCTGAAACGCAATTTTCCGTCCCCCTGATTACGGGAGATAGTAAGCATTATATATTATAAATGTTACTTGGGTTACGGGGGAACGTGATGAAGATAACCTCAGAGTATAGCGTAGCGTCCATACGTATTATGCTCCTTCTGGTCCTGATCTGCGGAATGATAACAGTTGTCTCAGCAGTGGCACCTGTGGTCACAGTATCTGGCAGTCAGTCATTCACCTATAAAGGAGTTGAGGTTCAGGGGATCGACGTGATCGATCTGCTTGATCCATCGGTATCGCATGTCGAACTTGCCGCAACCGGCGAGAACGATCTGAAAAGCATAGCAGGCCCGGAGATCAGGTACATCAAACGTGATTATCCCGCCGCGACCATTAAGATTGAAGGGTTTACTATCTCGGTAAATACGGTCGGCGAGGTTGACCGGTCAGGTCTGAATACCTACCATCTCTACTCCACGCCGGTGATCCCGACGATCAATGCAGATGTGCCCGGCGAGACAGGAAATATTCTTCTGATCAAGGTGCCGGATATTCCTGACGCCGACAACCTCATGGATATCAAAAGCCTGCTGACCTCGACCGATGCGATGTACATGTACACCGATGGCGGGATCATCTACTGCAACCCGCAGACGAACTCCTATATCCTGTGGGGCAGCGTCAATCCCGGCGATTACGACCCGAGCAACTTCGCAAAGACGCTGAAGGCGACCGAGGTGGACCTTGACGCGTACACCGGCGACGCCGCCCTCGCGCAGATGATGGGGGCCGTCTACCCTGAGGCCCTACCCGAGGCAGGCGAGTACGCCTGTTACATCTTCAGGTACGATCCCGATGCAAAGAAGATCATCGTCCTCGGTATGGCGGCGGTGATCGTCATGGACGGAGACCGCAGCCTCACCTGGAACGGGAGCACCACACCCGGCACGTGGGAGGACGGCGGAGATGCCGCACTCTCCTTTGAGGACGGGGACAATGTGGCGGCGTGCGCCTACCTGATCGTGCGGAAGAACGCCGTCTTCGATGCTGAAATGAGTGTGAACTCAGAGAGCCTCAAGGCCCTGAAGAACCACCCGACGATCACGGTCTCCTGTCTCTTTGATTTCCTCAAACAGCAGGTGCCAGGCCACACCTATGCAAACAGCCCGATCCAGGTGGCACTGATCGTCGACGGTGCGGCGCAGGCGCCCGACGACGTCAACTCGGTCATCCCGATCTCGACCGGCTACGGGATCGCAGGGGCCGAAGCCGGAGGGCAGGTGACGGTGCCGGCAGCGGCGCTCCTGGCTCTCGGTGACGGGACCTACAATGTGATCCTTCTCGGCGTCGGCGGCGACGGCTCGGTCGTTGCACTCGACCAGAAGGAGGTCGCCATCGGTTCTGGAAACGGAGGAGCGGCATCGTATTACGAATCCGACAACACCGATTGGGGTGACCTGGACATCTCCAGGACCAGAAAGGTCCTGGCAGGCAAAGATTCCAATGCAGCAAATGCAAACGTCAATCTGAACGTTGCAGAGATCGAGAGCCTGTCTGGAGACGGGAGTGACGCAGAGGGAGAAGGTGCGGAAAGTTCGGCATCGGCAGCTGGCGATGCATCGGTTCGGGAGATGAATGTTGCAAACGCTGCTGCGATCGGAGCGGAACCGGCCAGCACGGCAAACCCCTTCGGCGGGGTAAGTCTCACCCCGACAACCCTCGGTTATACCGTGATCGGGCTTATTGTCCTGGGAGCGGCTGGCATGATGCTCACCCGCAACCGGCTCAGATAGAGCGGCAGAAAACCGCCCCATCCTTTTTTTTGTTTTTGTGATCCTTCGGCGCGGCCGGGCGGTGTCGCAAGCCTTTAACCACACGGAGAGAGAAAAGATTAGCAGATGGCTCAGCTGACCGTGGACCTTGGCGGACGGCCCGGTGTGGACTGCCGGGGGTTCTGCGAATACTGTTATTTCAGGCATGTCAGGGACGTCGCACCCCTTGGGTGCCGGTACTGCCCCCCGTTCAGGGTAGGGTGCGATTACTGCAGCAGGGGCGTTAAAGAGCAGTACAGGGGGTTCAAGCCACTGTCCGCCGTTGCAGACGATATCCTGGCCAGCCTGCAGATGCTCCCGGACGATATCACCAGGGTTACGATCAGCGGGGGCGGGGATCCGAGTTGTTATCCTGAGTTTGTAGACCTGATCGAACTCCTGGGGAGCATGGAGGCTCCGCTCCATATCGGCTATACCAGCGGCAAGGGGTTCGACGACCCGTCCATTGCCGATTTTCTGATCGATAACGGACTGACCGAGGTGTCGTACACGATCTTTTCCGCCAATCCGGCCCTCAGGAAACGGTATATGCATGACCCGACGCCTGAGGCGTCTCTTGCGGTCATGAGGAGGTTGTGCGAGGAGATCGACGTCTATGCCGCCGCCGTGGTCATGCCGGGCGTCAACGACGGCGCCGACCTGGAGCAGACCTGCGCATGGCTCGACGAGGCCGGGGCAAAGGGGCTGATCCTGATGCGGTTTGCAAACACCACCGAGCAGGGCCTGATCCTGGGCAACGCCCCGCTTATCCCGGGCCAGCCGGTCGAGAGCGTCGAGGCGTTCAGGGAGCGGGTGACCGCCCTCAATGAGAGGTACGCCCTGAAGATCAGCGGCACCCCGCTCTGGGATCCCGAGATCGGGTCGCCGTTCGCCATCCTGGGGGAGCCCGACCTCCTCGCGAAACTCCCGGCGGTGCGGGCCTCCGCATCGGTGATCACCGGGAGCGTGGCGGCGCCCTCTATCAGGCGGGTGCTCGATGCCTGCGGCGGGGGGTGCGAGGTCGTCCCGGTGGCGAAGGAGATCGCATGCCTGATCACCCTCGATGACCTCAGGGGCCTCGACCTCTCCGACCTCGAGGAGACCGTGATCCTTCCGGGCCGCTGTTTCGTCCACGACCGGCAGGCGTCAGACCTCCTGAGCGCCGACGGGAGGATCAGGACCGTGCTGCGGGGGCCCGATATGCTCACCGCCGACGCCGAAACCTCCATGGGCATGAACAAAAACGAGGTCCTCCAGATGGAGATGGAAGGGTTTTCCGCCCTGATCCACTGCATCAACCAGAACGGCCGGAGAAGATAGAGGGGCCGACACCTATACGGCCCTCGATTCACGCGATAGACCGGAGAGCCCGCGTGGCGATCCCGAACACATTTTCCCGCTCCTTCGCGGCTTCCCGGCATCCCTGCCCCCGGGGTTCTTACCCCCGTCCGTGCGGATTGGCCCGGGAAGGCAGAGATCCTGAGAGGCTACACGTCTCCCTCTCAATGATGGGGTATTCAGCCCCCCGGCACCGGTCCCCCAGAACGGGATTTCTCCAGAGCCAGAAAAAAGAGATATTTTTTCAGTCTTCCCTGACCGAATTGTAGCGCTCGTTCTCGCGCTCCCGCAGGACGTTCCGCCGGATCTTGCCGGAGATCGTCTTGGGGAGTTCGTCCACGAACTCGATCGCGCGCGGGTACTTGTACGGGGCGGTCGTGTTCTTCACGAACCGCTGGATCTCCTTGACCAGGGTCTCAGAGGGCACAAAGCCCGGGGCGAGGATGACGAACGCCTTGACGATCATGCCGCGGATGACGTCGGGCGACCCGACGACGGCGCACTCCTGCACGGCCGGGTGCTCCATCAGGGCCGACTCCACCTCGAAGGGGCCGATCCGGTAGCCGGAACTCTTGATCACGTCGTCGGCGCGGCCAACAAACCAGAAATAGCCGTCTGCATCCATGTAGGCCTTGTCGCCGGTGTAATACCAGTCCCCGCAGAAGGCGTCGGCGTTCGCCGCATCGTTGTCGATGTACGAGAGGAACATGCCGGGCGGCCGCGGTTCGGCCCAGATGGCGATCCGCCCCTCCTCACCGACCGGCACCGGCTGCCCGTCGTCGTCGTGGAGCTCGATCCGCCAGCCTGGTGCCGGGCGGCCCATCGACCCCTGCTTCACCTCCATGCCCGGGAACGTCCCGATGCAGAGCACCGTCTCAGTCTGGCCGTAGCCCTCGTAGATGGTAAGCCCGGTGCCTTCCTTCCACGCCCTGATCACCTCGGGGTTCATGGGCTCGCCGGCGCTCACGCAGTGACGGAGCTGGGAGAAGTCGAACTTGCCGAGATCGGCCAGGATCAGCATCCGGTAGACCGTCGGCGGGGCGCAGAAGGTGGTCACCTCGTACTTCTCCAGCACCGGCAGGAGTTCGGTCGCTTTGAACTTGCCGCGGATATCGTAGACGAGGGTGCAGGCGCCCTGCATCCACGGCCCGAAGAACTTGCCCCAGGAGGACTTCCCCCAACCGGTGTCGGCGAGGGTGAAGTGGAGATCGTTCTGCTTGAGGTCGAGCCAGAACCGGCCGGTGATGATGTGCCCGATCGGGTATGCATGGTTGTGGAGGACCATCTTCGGCTCGCCCGTCGTGCCCGAGGAGAAGAAGATGAGCATCGGATCGGTCGAGCGGGTCCTCTTCATGCCAGGGAGTTTGATCAGCTGGGACGAGACCGGGGCCGGGTAGGTGAGCTCCTGGTGGTAACTGACCCAGCCGGGAAGCTCCCCGTCCACCACGAAGCGGGAGACGAGGGAGGGGCACTGGTCGCAGATCTCGTTCACCTTTGCGGCGTTCTCCAGGTCGGTGACGACCATCTTGAACTTGCCGGCGTTCACCCGGTACTTCAGGTCCTTGGCCGTCAGCATCGTCGGTGTCGGGCAGAATACAACGCCGAGTTTAATCGCTGCTGTGGCAAAGATCCACCACTCAGGAATGCGGTGGAGCATGATGATGATCCGGTCGCCCTTGTTGATGCCGTACTTGAGGAGCATGTTCGCCGCCTGGTTGGAGAGGTTCATCAGGTGGCGGAAGGTGTAGAACTTTTCATGCCCTTCCTGGTCGGCCCAGATCATCGCCAGGCGGTTGCGGTCTTTCTTTGCCCACATATCGACGACGTCGAAGCCGAAGTTGAAGTACTCCGGCACCTCCGCATGGTAGGAGGCATAGACGTCCTCGTAATTCATTGCAGTATGCTCGGCGTCTTGCATAGCGGTACTAGATTTGGAGGGCAGGTAGATAAGGGGCGCGATTAAAAAAGAGGTGGGGTCAGGCGGCAGGGCGGTCGCCCGTCTGACCGTTTTCAAACTGCTGCATCTCCTTCATCTTCAGTTCTTTGCGTTTTATCTTGCCGGAGATGGTCTTGGGGAGTTCGTCCACGAACTCGACGGTGCGCGGGTACTTGTACGGGGCGGTCGTCCTCTTGACGTGCTTTTGCAGTTCTTTTACAAGCTGCTCCGAGGGTTCGAAACCGGCGTTGAGGACGACGAACGCCTTGACGATCAGGCCGCGGATCAGGTCGGGGGATCCGACGACGGCGCATTCCTGTACGGCCGGGTGCTCCATCAGCGCCGATTCCACCTCGAAGGGGCCGATACGGTAACCGGAACTCTTGATCACATCGTCGTCCCGGCCGACGAACCAGAAATAGCCCTCGTCGTCCATATAGGCGCGGTCGCCGGTGTAGTACCAGCCGTTCTTGAACGATTCCTCGTTCGCTTCTTTGTTCTCAAGGTATTCCACGATGAGGCCGACCGGCCGCGGGTTGAGGGAGATGGCGATCCTTCCTTCCTCGAAGGGTTCGCAGGGATCGCCCTCCTCGGTGTGGAGCTCGATGTGCCAGCCGGGCGAGGGTTTGCCCATCGACCCGAATTTCGGTTTCATGCACGGGAAGGAGGCGATGGCGCAGACCGTCTCGGTCTGGCCGTAGCCTTCCCTGATCGTGAGGCCGGTGCCTTCCTGCCAGATGCGGATTACCTCGGGGTTTAAGGGTTCGCCGGCGCTGGTGCAGTGGCGCAGTTCCCTGAGGTCGTATTTCTTGAGGTCGGCCAGGATCAGCATCCGGTAGACCGTCGGCGGGGCGCAGAAGGTGGTCACCTCGTATTTCTCAAGGATCGGGAGGATCTCGGTCGCCGAGAACTTGCCCCTGATGTCGTAGACGAAGACCGTAGCGCCGGCGATCCATTGCCCGAAGATTTTGCCCCAGCCGCATTTCGCCCATCCGGTGTCTGAGAGGGTGAAATGGAGGTCGTGCTCGGTGAGGTCCTGCCAGAGTTTTGCGGTGATGATGTGGCCGAGCGGATGGGCGTTGTTGTGGAGGACCATCTTGGGTTCCCCGGTGGTGCCGGAGGTGAAGTAGATGAGCATCGGGTCGGTGGCGCGGGTCTTTTTCGCCACCGGCATCGAGACGGTGCGGTGGGAGACCGGCGCCGGGTAGATCAGTTCGTACGGGAAGCTCGCCCATCCCTCGAGTTCGCCGTCGGCCAGGAACCTGACCTGCAGTGACGGGCATTCCCGGCAGATCTCGTCGATCTTCCAGGTATTTTCCAGGTCGGTGATGACCATCTTGAATTTTCCTGCCCGGATCCGGTATTTGAGGTCTTTGGGGGTGAGGAGGGTTGGGCACGGACAGTATACGGCGCCGAGTTTGATGAGAGCGATGACGAAGATCCACCACTCCGGGATTCTGGGGAGGAGGAGGAGTACACGGTCGCCTTTGCCGATGCCGTATTTGAGAAGGATATTTGCCGCCTGGTTCGAGAGGTTCATCATGTCCCTGAAGGTGAACTTCTTCTCGTTGCCTTTCTGGTCAACCCAGATCATGGCCAGGCGGTTCCGGTCTTTTCTGGCCCAGGCGTCGATGACGTCGTAGCCGAAGTTGAACGCTTCGGGGACGTCAATGGAAAAAGACGCACTGGTCTCTTCGTAGTCTTCCATGTTATGATCTGCCATGGGATTGGTCCGTATAGGTATGGCGCGTCAGCGTTTTTTAAGTTCACTAATGTTGTGCGCTCGTGTGTGGCCCTGAAAAAAAAGGAGATGAAGTGTCAGGATCTGCCGGCGGCGGCGATCAGACGCGTGCAGTCGGTGTCGGGGATTGCCCGCATCACTGTTTCCTGGAGATCAGCCTCCCAGTCTGCAGAACCGGCAAAGGTTTCGAGGTCGCCGGCGATGGAGGCGAGCGGGAGGGGGTGGTCGAAGAGGGTTACCGGCCTGAGTTTCAGCCGCAGGGGGTAGACTTCGCCGACGTCTCCGAAGATGGGCGTCTGGTTGACGAAGAGTTCAGATATGACCTCATAGACGCCAAAAAGGGAGGGGGCTCCCATGTCCCGTGCGCAGAGGATGATCCGATCGCCGAGATGCACTTTGCTGATCGTATCGGCATGGCGCTGTGCAACACCCCAGATGCGTTTTTCCCGGACAATTTCCGGCGCTTTCCCCTCAGAAATGCCTATCCAGCAGGTCATGGATGGTGATCGGCGATGCTCTATTAATATGTTTCGGATGTGGTCGGGCGCTGCGAAACAATTAAATAAGGTGCACCTGTAATCGCCCCATACGGGAGGGATAGTATGCCGTACAAATGGGTAAGCAACAAAGATGTGGATGAGGCCGTGGTCGTGATCATGAACGCACTCGAGGAGGGAAAGGAGTTCCCTGACTGGCTGAGAAGAACGATCCAGGGGGCGATCGACGATTCGGATCCGGTGTATGTGCGCTATTTCTACGATCAGGTGAAGAAGTTCGCACCCTCGTCGCTGAAGGTCTTCGGGGAAACCCCTGTCATATGAGAGGTGACAGGGGACGTTTTTTCTTTTTTGACTCATAGCCATTGAAACCCTCGTCTGACCCCGGATCAGGAGGAGCATACGCTCTGGCCTGTAGCTTTGTCGTTTTTCCAGGAGAGCCTCAGGCATGCGGCAGGTCATCCATGCCTGAGGAGCAGTGCGGATCTCACGCGAAGCCGCGAAGGGATGGGGGGTGTTTCTGTCTTCGCGGCCTATCGCGTCTATCGGGGCTGGTTACTCCCGCTGATGATCACCCATGGAGGGAAAAATTGGGTACCCTGTCACCGGGGGGGCCTGCTGCCTCCCGGTCCGGGATCACCTCTTCCCGGCGGCCTCGCCCTCGACGAAATACTCGATGAGCGTCTTCGTCATCTTTGTGCCCAGGGTGGGGCGCGTGCTTTCAAGCCAGAGGAAAAAGCCCGCCATATGGGGTGTGCGCCGGCTTTCGTACTTGAACCCGCCGATTTTTGCCGGGACCATCTTGAAGTACTCTTTTTTCTTGCGCGATCTGAAGTACAGGATCGGGCGGAGGTCGGGGAGGTTTACAGCGAGGATCACCTTGGAGAAGTCCCTCATGATGCTCTCGTAGGTGAGGGCCTCGCCCCTCATGGTGATGGCGCTCTTCTGACAGAGCAGGCGTATTGCCGGCGGGTAGAGCCCGCCGAAGACGATCTTTTTTACGATCGGGGGGATCTCGTCGGGTTTAAGGAGATCGGCGGGGGTGGCGCCCGCATCCATCAGTTCGAGCATCCGGTCCCTCCGCTCGTCGTGGAGTTTGCGGTAGTCGAAGGAGCGCCTGGTATGGATGTCGGCCAGGTGGAGAAGTTTCGGGTGGGCGATGGGCTTTCTCGGCTGGTAGCGGATCTCCCGCTGGCTGAGCACCCGTTTGATCTCCTCGCAGGACGAGGTGGTGATCAGCACCGATTCAGGCTCCTTCATCAGCCGCTGCACGATAGAGTTGCGCGAGATGTCCACCGAGGAGACCAGGATGAACGGGACGATCGGCTGCCCGAAGAGGTAGCCGATCAGCCGTTTTTTGAAGATGATCTCCTGCTCGAACTCTTTTAAGTCCGAGGGGGAGGTGACGATCTCGCCGAAGCCGACGGTGTTCTGGACGTCAAGGAACATCAGGTCGAACTCTGCGAGGTCCTGGCCGTTGCCGCGGACCTTGATATCGCCGTAATTGGAGTAGAAGGTGCCGTTCTGTTCCTGCGTGATCTTCTGCCTGATATAGGGGGCGTCGGCGCCTTTTCTGACGACGCCCTTGACCAGGTTGCAGTCCGCGACCGTCTCAAGCAGGGCCTCATAGATGACCCCTTCATACCACCGCCCTTCGGCGGTTCTCATCAGGGAGATGTCCTCTGAAAATAAGTTCTTCTTCTCGGACTTGCGGAGATGGCGCGTGGCTTTCAGGGCCTGGGTGCGTGTCGGCGTGATCGCATTGAGGTGCGCGCGCAGCCACTCCACCATCTCCATTCCGTTATTCGATACCATTTGATGTTCCTGTCTTTCCGGTGTGTTGGTCGGTCGGCGGGTATATAGTTTTACGGGCAATCCCGACCGGGTTATTCAAGGACGAGAATCCGCCGGGTGAGGCTTTTGTGGACCCGCTGTTCATGGTACTGGACGATGGTGAAGCGGGCGGCCGCAATCTCTCTGATGTCCCGGTGGGTGACGACGACGGCACGCCGCCCCGCTTTCAGCACCCGCCCGATCTCGTCGAGGGCCCCTTCGTAGAGGCGGGTGAAGTTCTCCCCGAGGATGCAGACCGACTGGCCGTACGGCAGGTCGGTGACGACGGCGTCGACTGAACCGGTGCGGAGGGGCAGGGCCGTGGCATCGGCCAGGAGGAGGTCGGCTTCGGGGACGTTGAGGCGTGAGCCGGCGATCATGGTGCGGTCGAAGTCGCTCCCGACGACCCGCACCCCGATCCGCCGTCCCTCTTCGAGCATGCCGCCGGTGCCGCAGAACGGGTCTGCCATCACCTCGCCGGGCATGACGAGAGAGAGGTTGAGGAGGGCCCGCGCCGTCCTCGGCATCATGACGCCCGGGTGGAAATACGGGCGGGTGGACGGGCTCCTGCTTTCGTACGAGGTGCGGAGGTCGCTATAGATGACCCGGCCAAGGTAGCAGCGGTCCTCGGTGAGAACCGCCCGATAGACCGTTTCAGGCGCCTTTAACGAGACCGGGCCGGCGATGCCGTATCCGATCAGCCGTTCGAGGGCGAGCTGGGATGGGTACTCCCGGGAGCCCGGGATGATCTTCACCCGCGCCGCAAAGGGGCGGTCTGAGGTGAGGGCGAGGTCGGCCAGAAGGGCTCTGACGGCGTCCGCTGTCGGTTCGCACTCGCCGAGATATTCCATGACGGTATGGGTGAGGGCGAGGCGGTCGGTCGCCGCGGGGGCGGGACATTCGGCGACGGCCACGCGGTCGCGGCGGTCGCAGATCCGGCCCACACATTCGAGCTCGGCGTAGGGGAGCGTCGGATGCTCGCCCGAGAGCTCAAAGAGCATTTTCATGGCCACTTATTATAAGGGATTCTCAGATATATAGGGGAGCGTGAACGCCCATGGCAGACAGGGATGAGAGCGCAGGGAACGGATACGTGACGCCGCCGTTTTTCCGCCCGGAGTTCGAGGAGGCGTTCCAGTTTATCGTCGGGGCGTATGCCGTCCGGCCCTCTGATCTGGCGGTGTTTCTCCCCTGCTCGGTCCAGAAACCCTACAGCACGAGCCCGAGCCACCGGAAGTTCGACGAGGTGATCGCCACGGCGGTCCCGGCAGTGAGGGCCCATGTGGTGGTCTTTGGCACCTGCGGGGTGGTGCCGCGGGAGCTGGAGCGGATGTACCCCTATGCCACGTACCGCTACAACCTGGGCCGGTGCCCTGACCCGATCGTCCACCGCTCGTTTCTCAGGATCGAGACGGTGCGGATCGCCAGGTATCTTGAGAAGACAGAGACGCTCTACCGCCGGCGGGTGGCATACTGCCTAGGAGACTTCAGGGCGGCGATGACGGCGGCGGTGGAGCAGACCGGCATTCCGGTTACGGTTGCGCCGGCGGAGGAGACGATCGCCGCCTGCCGCGACCCCTCGGCGCGGTTTCCCGACGGGAGCCTGAACTCCCGGGCCTATCTTCTGGATTTCGAGCGGGCGCTGAAGGGTGCGGATTCGCGATGATATAAATCCGCCGGACGCCAACCTCATGCCATGGTTTCTGACAGGGAACAGGCGGTCTTCGAGGCCGGGATCAAACTCGGCGCCCTGTACCACCAGTGGGTCGGCACCCCGATCTCGCGGGCGACGGCGGCCTCGGTGGAGGCGGCGATCGAGGCGGCGGTCGGGCTCCAGCCCTACGTGACCGCGATCACGGTCAGGCTCAACCGCGACCTGATGACGGCGAACCCGTTCGGCTACTCTGAGCTGCGGGGCGAGATGTTCGCGGTGACGATCACGACCGAGTACGGCGGGGCCCGCTGCGTCGCCGACCTGCACTATACCGGCGAATACCCGCTGATGAGCATTCGAAGTGTCGATGAAGCCTCCTGAGATCCCGATCACCGACGATCACATCCACTTCAACCCGCGTGCAGGCCGCGGCGTCGAGGCGGCGAAGGACTTTTTGCGGGCCGGCGGGACGCACCTGTTCATGGTCTCCCTGCCGGCCTACTCCCTGGGCGTTCTGCCGCGGACCGGCGACGACTACCGGGAGGCCTTCGATGAGACGCTCCGCGTGGCCGGGCTGGTGCGGGGCGTCGGGATCACGGTCTTCCCGGTCCTCGGCGTCCACCCGGTCGAACTCCTGAAGTATGCGGAGAAGGTCGGCCTCCAGGCCGCCGAGGAGATTGTCTGCGCAGGGCTCGACGTGGCGGCCGGATACGTGGAGGAAGGACTGGCCGTCGCCCTCAAGAGCGGGCGGCCGCATTTCCCGGTGGCGCCCGAGATCGCCGCGGCGTCGGAACGGGTGCTGGTGCGGGCGCTGGAGCTCAGCGCCGATGCCGGGTGCGCTCTCCAGATCCACGCCGAGAGCGGCCCCTGCGCCGATATCCTCGATCTTGCCGCACGGGCCGGCATGGATGGAAGCCGCGTCGTCAAACACTATGCGACGCCCGAGACCCCCCTGGTCCCGTCGTTTCTTGCAAAGCAGGAGGGGCTGGCCGAAATGGCGCGTTCAGGCCGGCGGTTCATGATGGAGACCGATTACATGGACGAGAACAGCCGGCCCGGAGCGGTGATGGGGCCGAAGTCCGTGCCCAGGATCACCCGTCACCTGCTGGAGAGCGGTGCGATCACGCCCGGGGACGCATGGTGTATCCATGCCGAAACTCCGGGCCGCGTCTACGGTGTGGAGATCGCCCTCTAGGACGATCCACCCTTTTTTTATCGGTGCCGCCGACATACTACTGATGTACCTGAAAGTCCACCATACACCACAGGGTGAGGTGGTGGCGGTCTGCGATGCCGACCTGCTCAACACCACCCTCAGCCACGGCGACGTCCGGATCGCCATCACCGGGGCGTTTTACGGCACCGAGCAGGCGACCGAGGAAGAGATCCGCGCCGCCCTTAAAAATGCCAGCAATGCAAACCTCATGGGGAAGAAGGCGACCGGGGTCGCCATCGCCATGGGACTGATCACACAGAAGGGATGCCTGTCTGTCGGCGGCGTCCCGCATGCCATCATCATCACCGTCTGATCATGGAAATCCTCAGGAGCGTCTGCCCGCGATGCGGCAAACCCTCGGCCGGGCTCTGCAATGAGTGCCGGGCGGCCGAGACAGAATGGTTCACCTGCGACCCGAGAGTGGAGACGATCTACTGCCCGGTCTGCGACTCGCGCAAACAGGGGAAGACCTGGAGCGACACCACCGTCGATAGGGCGGCCCTGCTCCAGGAGCTGGCGTATTCGGCGCTTCACTTCCACCCGGACGTCAGGCGCCCGGAGGTGCAGTTCACCTTCAGGGAGACGAGCCCGAACCGGACGGCCGTCACCGCGGAGGTCCGCGGCCTGCTCTACGGGGTCGAGGTCTCGGGCGAGTGCAGCACGAAGATCGTCTGGATAAAAGAGCAGTGCGACCGGTGCAACCGGATCAGCGGCGGGTATTACGAGGGGATCATCCAGGTGCGGGCGACCGACCGGCGGCCCTCGGTGCGCGAGATCGACCGGGCGGCACGGATCACCGAGGAACTCGAGACCTCCCTCCAGGAGGCGGGCGAACGCCTCGCCTTTGTCTCGAAGGTCGAGGCGACGAAGGACGGGCTGGATATCGTGGTCGGCTCGAACCATATGGGCCAGATCCTCGCGAGCCAGATCACCGGCGCCCTCGGCGGCCGTCTCTCCACCCACCCGAAGCTCGTGGGGGAGAAGGACGGGAAGAAGCTCTACCGGATCACCTTCCTGATCCGCCTGCCGCGCTACCAGCGCGGGGACGTCGTCCTCAGCCGCGGCCGGTACCTTGAGGTGCGCTCGGCGACGCAGGGGCAGGTGCAGGCCTTCGACCTGCAGGACGGTACGAACCGGATCGTCAGGGAGGACGAGATCGAACGGCTTGTCGGGAATGTCGGCGATGCCGAGAGCGCCCTCGTCGCCTATCTCTACGACGACGTCCTGGGCATCCTGGACCCGCGAACGCAGGGCGCGGTGGAGTGCCGGGCGCTGCCCTGGCTCCACCCCGAAGAGGGCGGGACGGTCATGGTGATCAGGGACAGCGAGACCGGACAGTTCGTGCTCGTCGGGTGAGCATGCGGGTGCGGAGGGTCAGGAAAGAGGCGCTTGCGGCAGCGGTGCGCGAGCCGTGGGCCGATCCCTCCCGCAGGCCGTATGTCGAGGGGGAGGTCGCCCTGGTGCCGGTGCGCGAGGGGTATCCCTGCGATGATGACCTCCCTGAGCGGCGGCCGTATTGCGGCCGGCCTTTCCAGATGATCGGCGACACGGCGGTGGTGCGCGGCCGGCGGCCGACCGCGGAGGAGGTGGCGGCGATCCTCGCCTGGCGACGGCCGGCCTGCGTGCTGTACCTCGCGGCGATCGAGGGTGTCCGCCGCCTGCCTGCGGTGGAGACGCTCTACGGCGAGGCTCACCCGGTCTGCCACCACGAGAACGGACTTTGCTACCGGCTTAACCCGGCCGAGGTGATGTATGCGGCCGGAAACCTGGAGGAGCGGGCCTTGATGGGCAGGACGGTGCAGGAAGGCGAGCGGGTGGCCGACATGTTCGCCGGGATCGGCTACTTCACCCTGCCGATGGCGGCGGCCGGGGCGAATGTGCACGCCATGGAGATAAACCCGGTCTCGTTCGGCTACCTCGCGGAGAATATCGAGGCGAACGGGCTTATCGGGAGGGTCACGGCTGAGTGCGGCGACTGCCGCAGCCTGCTCGCCGGCACCTACGACCGGATCGTGATGGGGCATTTCGACGCCGTTGCGTTTCTCTCCGAAGCCCTCGCCCATGCAAGGGGGGGAACCACCATCCACCTCCACGCCCTCGGGGACGTTGCGGACGCGGCCCGGGTTTCGGCTGAATCGACCGGTTTCAAGGTCAGAATCGCCACCCGCAAAGTAAAGAAATATGGGCCGCATATATGGCATATCGTACACGAGATGGTGCTCTCATGACCGGCGGCGGAAAACTCGAAGGGAAAACAATAATTCTGGGCGTTACCGGCAGCATTGCGGCGGTCGAGACGGTGCGGCTCGCCCACGAGCTGCGGCGGCGCGGCGCCGCGGTGCAGGCGGTGATGACGGCGGCGGCCTGCGGGATCGTCCACCCGGACGCCCTCACGTATGCGACGGGCCGGGAGGCGATCGTCCGCTGCACCGGCATGGTGGAGCACGTCCTCTACTGCGGGGAAGGCGGATGCGCCGACCTGCTGCTCGTCGCACCCTGCACGGCGAACACCATCGGGAAGATCGCCTGCGGGATCGACGATACCCCGGTCACCACCTTTGCGACGACGGCGCTCGGCCGCAGGATGCCAGTGGTGGTGGCGCCGGCGATGCACGAGAGCATGTACCGCCACCCGGCCGTCGCCGCAAACCTTGAGCGCCTGCGGGCCTGGGGCATCGAGATCGTCCCGCCGCGGATCGAGGAGGGGCGGGCGAAGATCGCCGGGATCGAGGAGATCGTCCTCCACGCCGAACGTGCCCTCTCGGGTCGGCCCCTTGCCGGAAAACGGGTGCTGATCACGAGCGGCGCCTGCGCCGAGGCGGTGGACGATGTCCGGGTGCTCACCACCCGCTCGACCGGGCAGATGGGCCGCGCCCTGGCCCTCGAGGCATTCAGGCTCGGGGCGGAGGTGACGGTCGTCCATGCGGGCCGGTTCCCGTGCGTGCGGAATGTGCATGCCGAAACGGCCGCGGAGATGATGGAGGCCGTCCTTCGAGAGGCGCCGGCGGCAGACATCTATATCTCGGCGGCGGCGATCTCGGACTTTTTGCCCGAACGGGCAGAGGGGAAGATCCCGAGCGGGACGGGGCGGACGATCCGTCTCGAACCGCTCCCGAAGGTGCTGGACGCCGTGCTCGATGTTTTTACCGGGACGGCGGTCGCCTTCAAACTCGGCTGGGACGAGGAGGCGCGGGCGCGCTCGATGCTGGCCTCAGGCGTCGCCATGGTGGTGACGAATGCGCCGCCGGCGATGGGGGCCGCCGGGGGGGAGTTTGTAATGATGACGGGGGAGAGGAGCGAACAGGTGAGCGGGACGAAGGAGGAGGTGGCGGCGGCGATATGGTCCGCACTGCTGTAGCGTTCTCGCCCGGGCACATCTCCGGCTACTTCATGAAAGTGGCGGGGGAGAGCCCGGCGACGACCGGGAGCCTGGGGGCCGGGATCGTCATCGAGGAGGGGGTCGTGGCCTCGGCCTCGGCGGCCGAGACGATCGAGGTCGTGGTCGGCCGGAGGGACACGGAGGGCGCGGTGCTCTCCGAGGCTTCAGGGTCGCCGCCGGTGGAGTACGCCCTGGAGCGCCTCGATGTGAGCGCACGCGTGGAGACACGGTGCAGCCTCCCGATCGGGGCCGGGTTCGGGCTCTCGGCCGCGGCCCTGCTTGCCTCGATCACGGCGGTCGACGCCCTCTTCGACCTCGGCATGGACCGCCGGGGGATTGCGGCCCTCGCCCATGAGGCCGAGGTGGTGCACAGCACCGGCCTCGGGGACGTCGCCGCCTGCCAGGGCGGCGGGATCGTCTGCCGGACGACGCCCGGGCCCGGGGGAGAGATCAGGCGATTTTACCCCGAGGAGGCGATCTGGGCAGTCTCGTTCGGGCCACTCCCGACGCCCGAGGTGATCGGGTCGCAGGCGCAGATCGAGCGGATCGCCGCCGCCTTTCCCGAGGGGTGCCCCTCCGACCTCCCTGAATTTTTCAGGCTCTCCCGTGCATTTGCCGGCCGAAGCGGGCTTGTCCCCCCGGAGGTCGGGGCGGTGCTCGCCGCCTGCGACGCCGCCGGGGTCCGTGCGAGCATGACGATGCTCGGGCGAGGGGCGTTTGCCACCGGCGACGGTGCTGAGGAGGTATTCTCCCGGTTCGCGCCGCCGATCCCCCTGCACATCGCCCGCGAGGGGTTCAGGCTGCTGGAGGTGCGGGCGTGATCCCTGAGGACCACCCGCGCTATGCCGCCCTGGTGGTGCGGGAGCGCCTGGCCGATGCGATGCGGGCCGGGATCGTGGCGCCCGAGGGGCTGATCGCCCAGGGGCGCGGCGAGGCCTTCGACTACCTGCTCGGCGAGCGGACGACGGCGAGCGCCGCGCGCGCTGAGATCGACGCCGCCGCGATGCTGCTCGCCGCACGGCGCCCGGTGATCTCGGTGAACGGGAACACCGCCGCCCTCTCCGCCCACCAGCTCGCCGACCTGCAGGAGGCGAGCGGGGCCCTGGTGGAGGTGAACCTCTTCCACCGGACCGAGGAGCGGATGCAGCGGATCACGGCCCTGCTGGAAGAGCACGGCGTGGACGTCCTTGCCGGCGCCCCTGAGCGGCTGATCCCCCTCTCCCACGACCGCGCCCTCTGCCTGCCCGAGGGGATCGGCGCCGCCGATCTGGTGCTGGTCCCGCTCGAGGACGGGGATCGGTGCGCCGCCCTGCGGCAGATGGGAAAGGCGGTGATCGCCGTCGACCTAAATCCCCTCTCCAGGACGGCGCAGACGGCGACCCTGCCGGTGATCGACGAGGTGCGGCGGGCGGTGCCGGCGATCGCCGCGGCCTGCCGGACGATGACGCCTGCAGAGGCGCGGGAGCGTGCATGCGGCGTGGACGGGAAGAGATACCTGAGAGAGGCGCTCGCCGCAATCGCCGCACGGCTGGAGGAGATGGGGCATGCTCTGGAGTGAAAAATACCGGCCGTCGACCCTGGAAGGCGTCCTCGGCCAGGAGGAGGCGGTGCGGGTGCTCTCGTCGTTTGCGGAGAGTGGGAACGTCCCGCACCTGCTGGTCGTCGGGCCGACCGGGACCGGGAAGAGCATCGCCGTCGAGGCGCTCGCCCGGACGCTGTACGGTGCGAACTGGCAGGAGAACACCACCGTCTTCCCGACGGCCGACCTCTTCGAGCAGGGGAAGAAATACCTCGAAGCGGACGAGCGTTTCGGGCACATCTATAAGAAAGACGAGAGTTTCCTGACGAACTTCAAGTACCTGGTGAAGTGGTACGCCGCCATCAGGCCCCTCGACGCCGGGTTCAAACTGATGGTCTTCGAGGGGGCGTCGGCGATCAGCCGCGAGGCCCAGCAGGGGCTGCGCCGGATCATGGAGCGCTACTCGGGGACCTGCCGGTTCGTCTTTCTCACCACGAACGGCAGCGCCATCATCCCGGCGATCGCCTCGCGCTGCCTGCCGATCACCTTCGTCCCGGTGGACGACGACCTGATCAGGCGGCGGCTCACCGCGATCCTGGAGGGCGAGGGCGTGGCGGCCGAACGGGTCTCCGCGGACGACCTCGACCTGATCGTGCCGGCGGCCGGGGGCGACCTGCGGCGGGCGACGATCCTGCTCCAGGTCTTTGCCGAGTCGAAGGGGCCGGTCGATCTTGCACAGACCACCTCGTCAGAGACCGAGACCGTCGCCGCCTCGGCTTTTGCGGCGCTGATGAGCGGGAACCCGGCGGCGGCGCGCCAGCGGGCCGAGTCCCTGCTCATCGACTACGGGCTCACCGGGCCTGAGGTGATCAGGGAACTTGCGAAGGCGGCCGAACGGGAGTACAACGATCCCAGGATCGCCGTCGCCCTTGCCGACGCCGACCTGGTGATCAGGCGGGGCTCGAACGAATTCATTCAGATCAACGCCCTGCTGGCGAGGATCAGCCAGGAGGTTTTTTCATGAAACGCGACCTCGAAAAGATACGCCAGCACTACGACCATGTGGCCGGGGTCTATGATTCCCGGTACGGCGGGAGCGTGGGGAGCCGGTACCACGGCCATATCAGGGATCATGTCATGCGGTGCCTGCCGCCCGGGGGCGACCTGCTCGACCTCGGCTGCGGGACCGGGCTGTTTATGGCCCATTACCTCTCCAACGGCGGGACGGCGGTGGGACTGGACCTCTCGTATGCGATGGTGCATGCGGCGCGGTTCCAGAACGGGCTCGATCATGTGATGGCCGGGACGGCGGATCGGCTGCCGTTCAAGGACGCGTCGTTCGACGCCGTCTCCAGCATCCTGGCCTTCAGCTACGTGCCTGATCCGGCGGCGATGCTCGCCGAGGTCAGCCGCGTGCTGAGACCGGGCGGGCGGGTGGCGATCTGCACCCTGGGCCGCAATGTCTTCACCTCGGCGCTGCCGGTGATCTACCGCCTGGGGGAGAAAATGCACTGGCGCCGGATCGGGGTCGGGGATTTCGGCGAGCACTACTATACCGAGGAGGAGCTGGAAGACCTCTTCGCGGCCGCCGGGTTCGTGGATACAAAGGTGAACCGGTGCTCGTTCGCCCACGTGAACCTCTCCAGGCCCTTCTTCGACCTGGCGCAGCGCGCCGAGCCCCTGGTGGAGCGCCGGTGCCCGTACCTCGCCTTCAATATCTGTGCGAGCGGGAAAAAAGAGCGATAAGGCGGCTCTAATCCGGGGTGCGGAGCCGCTCGAGTATCCGTTTTTTCTTTGCCACGGCGGCGTCGGCCGCCTGTTCGACCCGTTTTTTCATCTCGTCGAAGTCGCGGGGTTCGGTGTCGACCACTTTTTTCACCGGGGTGTAGGCCGATTCCCTGAACCGCGGCTGAAAATCGCATTCTTTCCCGCCGGAGAGGAGGACCGATGCCGCCGGACCCGCTTCGACGTAGCCGATTCTCTCTATGGGGACGCCGGCGCCCCTGATCACGGCCGTGACCTCGTCGACGTATTCGGGCGGGACGACGATGAGCAGGGCGTCGAGGGAGACGCCGAGGTAGTCGATCTCCAGAGCGTCGAGCATGGCGAGCACCCGCGGCTCGACGAGGGACCTGAGGTTTGCCTCGTCGATGACGATCCGGCAGTCGGCGGTCTCGGCCATCTCGTAGACGTCGCCGCGGAGCCCGCCGTTGGTGACGTCGGTCATGGTGTGGATGTGGCGGAGGACCGGGCTCTTGAGGAGGGCCTCGGCGGCCCTGAGGAAGTGGAGGTTGATCGTCTCCTCGACGACCGCGGTGTAGCCGAAGTAGAGGGCGGTGGTGGCGATGGTGCCGCCGCCGGCGCCGGCGGTCATGAGGATGACGTCGCCGGGGCAGGTCTCTTTTCTGGCGGTGAGGTAGTCGGCGACGCCGACGGCGCCGACGCACCCGGTCATGCGGTCGCCAAGCACCATGTCGCCGCCGATGCGCAAGGTGGAGCCGGTGACCAGGGGGACGCCCATCGCTTCGGCGACGACGGCGATCCCGGCGGTGTAGTCGAAGATCTTGGCGACGTCGCCGTCGTCGGCGACATGGATGTCTGAGAGGAGGGCGACGGGTGTTGCGCCCATGACGTAGACGTCGCGCAGGGTGGCCCGGGTGACGTGGAAGCCGGCGAGGAAGGGGAAGTCGGAGAGGCGGGAGTGCATGCCGTCGACGGTGGTGATGATGTATTTCCCGTTCGCGGCGACGGCGCCGGCGTCGTCCATCTCGTCGACGCCGACGGCGGCGGCGGCCGTGCCGATGATCCGGGGGAACTGGCGGTGGGCGAAGAAGTCGCCTTTGCCCCGGGAACCGACGCCGAACTCGCCCATCGTGACCCCGGCCGCCTCGAAGGCGAAGAGGTCGCCCTCAAGCCCCGAGGTGTTTTTGACTTCCTGCACGACGGCGCGGGCGAATTCCTGTGCATATTCGTCTGAGACCCGCCTCTTGATGGTGGTGATCTCGTGTGTGAGGGCACGGACGATCTCGTCCTCGCCCCTGCCCGCGGCAAATGCCCGGCGGACAAATCCCTCGATATCCATAGATCAGGATCGACGGGAGGGGTGTTAAAGGCAGTGATGAGAAGAGGAACGAACGACGACGATATGAATAATATTATTATCATCCATGAGTGAGATATAAAATTGGGAGAACTGGCCCGGTGGAGCAGTTGTCTTGATTGTGGATGGATTATTGCCCGGAAGAGAGGAGATTATGAAAACATTTATCCTGACCGCCGTGCTCTGGGAAGAAGACGGCGTTTATGTGTCGAAATGCCCTGAACTGGGTGTCGCAAGCTGCGGCGATACGCCAGATGAAGCGCTGGTGAATTTGAAGGAGGCCGTGGAGTTGTACCTGGAGAACGCAAAAGAACTCGGTCTCGATGACGACGAGATCAGCGCAGCCATGAAGGCGCCCCATAAATTCACCTCGACGTTTGAGGTATCGGCGTGAATAAACTCCCTGTCCTTTCTTCGGACGATGTTATCGGTGCACTGAAGCGAGCAGGGTTTGATTATGCACCAAGGCGGGGCAAAGGGAGCCATGTTGCCCTGTATAAGGCCGAAACGACAGGAAAGAACCTGCTTGTTATTGTTCCGAAAAAGAAGGATATTCCCAGAGGAACGCTGCTGTCGATACTCAAGCAGGCAGATCTCACAAAAGAGGAGTTTTTCACCCTGCTCGGGTAATCTCTATCATTTTATCAGATCTGGATAGAGGTTGCACTGTTTTTTTCTCTGTTCTGCAATAGAAACTTTATTTTTCTTCGGATGTGACCTGCCCCGCGCCTGCTGGCCCGGGCCTTCCCGCTCCGTCCCGAACGCCCCTGCACGATAAGGTGTTCTCACCCGAGGGGACGGTTACGCGGAACGCCAGCGGACCGGCGCAACACGCTTGAATAAGAAGTTGATAGGAGAGTAGTCTCCTCATGTGTCAACAAATCGTTGTGAACCGTGAGGAGGATGGCGGGCGGTGATGCCGGAGAGGCCGACGCCGGTTTCCTCCCCGTAATTCATATACGGATACACATACACAGCCACATGGCGACAAGGACGATCTCCATCACCGATGAAGCCTACGACCTCCTCAAAGGGCTGAAGCGATCGGAGAGGGATAGTTTCTCCGATGTGATCCTCCGCCACTACCCCGGGAAGAGAAGATTGTCCGAGGTGTTAAAAGAGATCGGGGAGTGCGATGAACGGCGAGGGCGTATATGCGACAGCGCCTGCCGCGTCGTATCTCCGGGAGTATGACCAGAACTCCCTGTTTGCGGTCGGGGCAGAGGGTTGTTTTCGCTCCGTGAACATGGTGTTCATGGGGCGTGAACTGCCTGTCCACCGTCCCCAGAGGGCGCGGGGATCGCTCGATCATAACCTAGATATTGGATACCTCTGTATACCATAGTATGCCATGTGCTACCGACACCACGACCATCAAGATCAAGGTCCCCCTTAAGAACCGCCTGGATTCTCTGAAGATCCACCCGCGGGAGTCCTATACCGACGTGATCGGGCGGCTTGTGGAGATGGCCGTCGATGACGAACCTCTCAGCGATGCGACGATCAAGGCCATTGAGGAATCCCTCGAAGATATCAAGAAGGGCCGGGTCTATACCCTTGAGCAGGTCATGTCGGAGCTGAAAGACGAATGAGGTATCGCCTCTTCTTCTCCGCGACGGCCCGTCGTGAGATCACGCGCATCCCGAGGGACGATGCCCTGAAGATCGGTGAAGCGCTGGTCTCCCTGGCCGGGGAGACGGATCCGCGGAGGCAGGTGAAGAGGGTGCAGGGAGGACAGAACCCCCCATTTTATTCTCTCCTGGTCGGGGAATACCGCGCGATCCTCACCATCGTCGATGACGTGATGGTCATCCATGTGATCGAGGTGGGGCATCGGCGTACAGGAATTCGTGATGGGGGGAGATGAACTGTTATCTGCCCGAGACGATCTCCTCCATCCGGTCGATGAACTCTTCGGTCAGTTCGATAACGCTCTCTATTTCATCGGGGAGAGGTGCCGGACTGAACGAATACTGGCTACTCTCGCGTTTCTTTCGCATCCGTCCGAAGAGAGATAGCCACCTGGCGTCGAGTCTTCCTGCTGAAACATAGGTGCCGAGATACTGTTCAAGGCAGTAGTGGCTTTTCTCCCTGATGCCGTCCCTGAAGAGGACGGATCTGCCGGCGTGGAACCATGCGAAGTAGAGGCCGTTCATCGCCAGTCTGGTGGTGCCGATGGCGCCGGACTGTCGCGCCTCGTCGAGATAGGCGCGGGCGAGGGCGATCGACTGGCACGCCTTCTCGTACGAGGGTTCGACAGTCTGGAGTTTGCCGTCGGCAAAGCAGTCGTCAAGTGGTTGCAAAGTCTTCACCATCCAGTGTCAGGTGTCCGGTTTTCAGGCCCGTGTAGAATGGCCGGTCGTGTTCTCCAAGGTGTCGCACTTTGTCGGGGGTGAGGAGGAGGGCGTTGACTTCGCAGTGGATGCGCAGTGCGATGGCCTGTTCGAGTTCTGCCGCCCTGATCTCGGTCCCGGGGTCGAGGGCGTCGACAAGGACCCAGAGGTCGAGGTCGCTCTCTGCCGTGTTGGTGCCGCTGGCCCATGATCCGTAGATACCGATCCCCTGCGCCCATGCGGGGAGAACGATCAGGTCTTTGAGGAGGTCAAGGTTGAGGAGGCGCTTGATGGCCAGCCAGAGGGCGGAGTCGTCCCGTATAAATGCCCGGTTTTCGCGCCTGAGCAGCCCTTCTTCGACGAGCAGATTGAGGTAACCGGATACAAGCCCTTTTGAGACGCCGGTGGCGAGGGCGACCGCTCCGACGGTGGCTGATTTCCCGAGGCTGATGTGACGGAGGATGCGGATACGCTCTTCTGTTTTGAAGATCTCCGGGAGCATGATCAGGGCCCCTGTTTGCGGCGGAGGGAGATGATGTTTTCGATCCGTGAACATATTGTTCACGTTGCGTGAACATCCGGGTCTGCACCCATCCATGGGAGGAAAGAACTATCGGCAGGCACCTTGATACACGGACGAGGAGGAACACACCCATGATTCCAGAGAGATGCACGTTCTGCAGGGGCGGGCTGCACGAGGGAGAGAGGCTTGAGTTCATCGCACGCGTTGGGGACGAGATTATTGTCATCAAAGAGGTCCCCGCCTTCGTCTGCGACCGCTGCGGTGAGGCGTATTACACCGCCGATATCTCCCGGCGGATCGATGCGGTGATGAAGGACGTCCACGAGGGGAGGATCTGCGCCCGCCCGCTCGCGGCCGGCGAGGTCGATCTCGCGGTGTGAGGGCGGTCAGGAATAGTGCATCCTCGCGTTCACTGTGTGAGATTTCCGGCCTACGATTCTCAGGAACTGTCCGGGGGGATATTTCGTCCTCCCATCCTCTTCAGTTTCCTCTTCTCCCGCTCTCCGCCACTGCATGAGCAAGCCGATCACAGAGATCAGCGGCAAACCCCGCCAGGATGCGAAGCGTGGAAGAGGGGAGTCTTATCAGGCGGGTAGGAGGAGGGGCAAACGTCGTGGTCGTCAGGAGAGGGATCACGGAAATATCGAGTAGATCTCTTCCCGGGATTTTACGCGGTAGAGGATCAGGGTTCCGGTTGCGGTGAGTCTGCACCCGATCCGGTATCGCCCTACACGTATTCGGTAGAAGTCTGAATATCCTTTCATTTTTTTGAAGTCGAAATCGGTATAGAGATCGGTGGAGGCAGGGAGGTCGGTAAACGCCAGCTCTTCGATGGTATCTCTGGTGGGGGGCGGGATCTTAGCAAGATCCTTTAAAAACGTCTTTTTATAGAGGCAGGGGACCATTTCAGGCGGATCCCTGTATCTTTTTATAATATTTCAGTGCCTCTGAACGGTCGAGGGGCTCTTCGTCGTCGGCTTCATGGATGAACTGCGCAAGGCCGTAGTCTTCGAGAATGGATTCGATCCGTTCAAAGGTCGCGATGTCGATGATGACGCCGACCGGGGTGTTGTCTTCGGACATCACGTACTGGCGCTTTATTTCAGACATCATTGTTCCCTGTTACCTTCTATCATGCCTTATGATATAACTGTGATCACCATGCATGGCCTTTGAAGGCGATCCGCGTCCCTGCCGGGCGGAGGCAGATGGCGATGAGAGGCCTCGATCCCGGGGCGGCGCACCCCAATCCCCCTTCATGCCCGCCATTACCTCACCCGAAGAGCCGCGAAGGCGGGGGCGAGACGCCCACGATCTGACGGCAAAAAACGCCACCTACTTCTCCTCCCGGCGCACACCTCACGATCATGTATTCCTATCCGTGCGCCCTCACGATCGCGGGCTCGGACTCGGGCGGCGGGGCCGGGATCGAGGCCGACCTGGCGGCCTTCGCCGCCCTCGGCGTCTGGGGGACGGCGGCGGTGACGGCGGTGACCGCCCAGAACCCCGGCGGGGTGGCGGGGGCGTGGCCCCTGCCGCCGGATGCGGTGGCGGCGCAGATGCGGTCGGTCTTCGAGGCGTTCCCGGTGGCGGCGGCGAAGACCGGGATGCTCGCCGAGGCCGGGATCATCAGGGCGGTGGCGGCGGCGGTCCCGGCGGGGATCCCGATCGTCGTCGACCCGGTGATGGTGGCGACCTCGGGCGCCCGCCTGCTCGCGGAGGAGGCGGCGGAGGCGCTGGTGCGCCACCTCATCCCGCGTGCGGCGGTGGTGACCCCGAACATCCCGGAGGCGGAGGCGCTCGCGGGGATGGAGGTCAGGAACCTCGCCGGTATGCGGGCGGCGGCGGAGGCGGTCCTGGCGATGGGCGCCGCCGCGGTGGTCGTGAAGGGGGGCCACCTCGCCGGGGCGCCGGCCGACCTCCTCCTCGATCGCGAAGGGGAGGCCCTCCTCACCGGCACCCGCTCGCCCTACGACGTCCACGGCTCGGGCTGCTGCTTCTCGGCGGCTCTCTCGGCCGGCCTCGCCCGCGGCATGGGCCTGCGGGAGGCGTTCCCGGCGGCGAAGGCGTTCACCGCCGATGCGATCAGCCACGCCGTCCCTGACCGTTCGGGGCGGCGCTCGGTCAGGCCCCTGTGGCGGTGCGGCAGGGGGGAGGAAAAATCGGGGTGAAGGCAGAAGGGATGATCGCAAAAAATCGTTATTCCTCTATAATTTAACAAAATACAATTTTTTCTTCGGCACAATAAATACGCAAGGATTATATTTTGATCGTTGGAATTGACCCCTTCGCCGCGGGGCGATCACCCCCGGATCCTGCGAGGGGACGGGGGCGACCGCCACCCGCCCCGGAGGAGGCCCGCCCCTCCGGGCCGGCCCTCCAGGGCGGGGCGGGCATCGCACCTCCAGAGAAACCACAGTTCTCCGACTTCTCCGGCGGATTCACAGGATCATGGCCGGGAAATATATATCATATTACTATATCGCTGGCGCATTAAAATGAAAATCATTATATACAAGAACGATATAGCACGTAGTAGCCATGCCCCCCCCCGGGGTGTGGAGGTGAAAACCGATGAAACAGTTCGTACAGAATGAAGAAGCGGTGTCGCCGGTCATCGGCGTCATCCTCATGGTCGCCATCACGGTGATCCTGGCCGCGGTTATTGCCGCGTTCGTGTTCGGGATGGCAGGAAATGTGCAGACCTCAAAGACGGTCGTTGTGACGGCAAAACTCAATGCTTCCTCAGAACCTGAGTTTATGGTTCAGGGTGGAGCAGACATGAACAGTCTTACCAACCTCATCATTCAGCTTAACGGAACAAAAGTCGCTGAAGAAGACAATCCAACGGTTGGTCAGATCATTAAAATAAACAACAATTCAACCTTCACTCAGGGTGTCTCTCGTATAGTCGTCCTCGGCGAGTTCAACGACGGCACCTCACAGGTCCTTCTTGACAAGGTCCTCTAATTCTTTTTAACTTTATTTTTCTGTTTTCTGGTGACTTGATGAACACCCCCCCACGCACCCTCGGCCTCCTGGCCGCCTGCCTCCTCGCCCCGCTCACCGTCTTCACGATCGGCGACTGGATGGGCGCAGGCCTCCGCTTCCCCCTCGTCCTGTACCAGGACACCATCCATGGTATATCATGGATCCCCCTCTGGCGCGAGATCACCTACGTCACCTCAGGCCTGATCGGGGGCCGCTCGGCCCTCGCGATCCTCCTCTGGACCCTCGGCACCCTCCTCCTGATCGCCGCCGCCTGCCTCCTGATCGTCAGGTGGTATGAGAAGGGCCAGCGGCCCGTCGCCCTCCTCCTCGCCGGGGCCGGGGCGGCGTTCCTCCTCTCCTGCGTGGCGCACTACGGCCCGCTCTTCCACGGCCCCGCGGGCGTGTGCGTCCCGGTCGGGGTGCCGCTCGTCTTCGCCGCGGCGTGGTTTGTGTGGCGGGGGGAGGACGGAGAGGACGAATCCACCTCTCCGGATAGTTCCTGAGAATCATGGAACGACGATCTCATGCTACAGTCCTTCACCCTTTCATGCGGGCCATCTCAGCCCGCCCCGGACAAAGCCTTAATCTCCCTCCGGAACCAAAGTCATCCCTGACCGCACATGATCATCGAGTACATCACGGCGGCGCTGCATCACGCCCGATACGAGATCATCGAGGACGACGAACCCTACTACGGCGAAGTTCCCGAACTGCCTGGAGTCTGGGCCACCGGCACGACGCTTGAGGCGTGCCGGGAACGCCTGGCCGAGGTCATCGACGACTGGCTCGTGATCAGGCTGAGGAGGGGGATGCCCATCCCGCCGATCGACGGGATCACCATCCGGGAAACCACCAGGATGGATGCCGATGCCGGATCATAAGATCCGGCCGGTATCATGGAGTGATCTCGTTCGAAATCTCCGAAATTTCGGATTCGAAGGACCATATTCCGGGGGCAAACATCCATTCATGATCAGGGACGATCTGGTCCTCACCGTCCCGAACCCGCACACAAAGGAGATCGGTGTGGACCTGTTGATGCGGATCTTGAAGCAGGCCGGGATCTCGCGGGAGGAATGGGTATTGTCGGAGGAGAGATAACAACCCCGAAATACCCTGGAGTGCGACGGTCGGCATGAGAAACCGATTGATCCACGGATATTTCTTCGTAAAATACGATATCTTCCGGGACACCGCAACATCCGACCTCCCACCCATCATAGATGATCTTGAGCATCTGGTGGCCGCCAGGAGGTCCGGGAGCAAAGGGGATCGGGCGTCGTTGATCAAGCATCCGGTTCAAAGAGCAGGCAGTGCCTTCCCAAACGGGTGTTCCCAAACCATTATCCAATACCATCGATAATAATCATCTGATTATGATCTTCAAAGTCGTCGTCACGCCCGACCCCGAAGACGGCGGGTTTACCGTCAGCTGCCCCGCACTCCCCGGTTGCCACTCCGAGGGAGAGACCCTTGAAGAGGCGCTGGAAAACATCGGGGACGCCATCGCCGGGTGTGTGGCCGTGCTCAACGAACGGGCACACCGGCAGGGAGAAAGCAGCGTCATCGACGTCTCCGTGTAACTGGCCAGGGCGAAACTCCCCCTCATCTCCTGCTCAACGGAGGGTCAGGACCTTCCACACATTCGGTCGCACCACACCCAGGCAGACAGGACGTCATAGGATCCTGGAAACGGCCGGGCCGGCTGGAGAGGAGAAGGCCCGAACCCGAAAAACAAGGTTTACTGGCCGCGGCAATTAACGCAGAAATTATTTAGCAGAAGAACTCCACTATCGTTTCTTATCAGAACGTCCAAACGATACCATCAAAAGATCCCGGCCAGACGACCATTCGATCGCCGCACACCATGGAGTTCCCATGCACACACCCGACCATCCCTCCTACCCTCATCCGCCCAGAATAGAATACCTCAAGGTGAAAAATTATCGCGCCCTCCACGACCTTGAACTCAAAGACCTCCAGCCGTTCACCGTATTTCTCGGTCCCAACGGGAGCGGAAAATCAACCATTTTCGATGTATTTGCATTCCTCTCGGAATGTTTTACCATCGGTCTTCGAAGGGCATGGGATAAAAGAGGCAGGTTCAAAGAGCTCAGAACACGGGGATCGGAAGGGGATATCGTCATCGAACTGAAATACAGAGAGCAGCCAGACGATCCCCTCATCACCTATCATATCGCAATCGGCGAAGACACAAAAGGCCCGTACGTCGCCGAGGAGTGGCTTCAATGGCGCCGAAAACGTAGTGGGAAGCCATTTAAATTTCTTGATTTCAGGAGCGGCGCCGGCGAAGTCATCACCGGTGAAAGACCCGATGAAAAGGATGAACGCAGACAGGAAACACTTGACTCCCCGGAATATCTCGCAGTAAACACCCTGGGGCAACTTGCAAAGCACCCTCGCGTCAGCGCTCTTCGCCGCTTCATCACAGACTGGTATCTCTCATATCTCAGCGCGGATGCAATGAGAGGTCTGCCTGAGGCCGGCCCCCAGGAACATCTCTCTTCGATCGGTGACAACTTACCCAACGTGATCCAGTACCTCAAGGAGCAGCACCCGGGCACGCTTAATACCATTCTCGCCACCCTCTCCGAGAGGATCCCTCGCCTTGAAAAGGTCGATGCAGTCCTTCTTGCTGACGGCAGGCTTCTCATCCAGATAAAAGACGCCCCGTTCGAACAACCGGTGCTTGCAAAATTTGCGTCAGACGGAACAATGAAGATGCTCGCCTATCTTACGATGTTGAACGACCCGGAGCCGCCCCGGTTGATCGGCATCGAAGAGCCTGAGAATCAGCTGCACCCCCGTCATCTTACGGTGCTTGCCGAGGAGTTCAGGGCCGCCTCAACCAGGACCCAGGTGCTGGTGACCACCCATTCGCCGATCTTCGTGAACGCTCTCGCTCCAGACGAGGTCTGGGTCCTCTACCGAAATGTTCAGGGATACACACAGGCCCGGCGGGCATCGGACGTGAGAGGGATCAGGGAGTTTGTCGAAGAGGGTGCGAAATTAGGCGATCTCTGGATGGAAGAATATTTTCCGTTTGATGATCCAGAACGGCTCCAGAGCCACTTGAAACATGCTGAGCAGGCCGAACAGGCGTAATATACAACGTGATCCGATGCATTTTGAAATCCTCCTCGAAGAAGAATCGGCACGCGTCGCGCTGGAAAATATCCTCCCGAACATAATACGAAACGAAGATTCGTTCGGCATTCACCCATATAACGGTAAAAAAGACATTCTAAACAAACTACCCCAGAGATTACGCGGCTATAAAAAGTGGATCCCGCCAGACTATACCATCGTTGTTCTGGTTGACAGAGATCGCGATGACTGCATCCTGTTAAAAAGGAAACTGGAAGAGATCGCGGGAGGGGCAGGACTCTCAACAAAGAGTTCGCCCCGTTATGACGGTACATTCCAGGTTTTAAATAGAATCGCAATAGAAGAACTTGAAGCCTGGTTTTTCGGTGACATTGATGCCCTTGCCGCTGCATATCCCGGGATACCCTCAACCCTGGGCACCAGAGAAAAATATCGAGACCCCGACGCGATCGCCGACACATGGGAGGCACTCGAACACGTACTTCAACAGGCCGGGTATCCCGGGCCTCAACAGAAAACGAAAGTTGCATCGAACATATCCAGAATGATGATCCCGGCAAGAAATCGGTCGAAAAGTTTTCAATCGTTTTACACCGGGATACAGGCATGCATCCGGCAATCACCTGCGGGGGATAGTCGTTTCCCCAAACCTGGTTGACCACCGACGTTTCAGGGCGGCAACATGCTTATCCCCGGATTCACGGGGCAGTTCAGGCATAGGTCGGCCCGGAAATGTCGAGCGAGATCGTGACCGTGCGGTCCACCGGCGGCAGATGAACCGAACCGGCCGCCACCCTGAGACGGGACGTGATGCACCCCGGAATCGCCTCGTTGATATGCTGGATCGCCTCCTCGGCGGTGTCGCCCTCGGACATGCACCCCGGCAGGTCGGTACATTCCGCGACATACCGCCCCTCTTCGTCTCGCTCCAGGATAATGGTGAATTTCATACCAGCGCGATATCTGGGACCGACCCGATATAAGCATTGGCAGTACGGCTACAACAGGATTGTCTGCACCCTTCCGGCCTCACCGTCGCCCCGCTGGTCGCCGGGGCCGGCGCAGCGTCCCTCGCCTCCTGCGTGGCCCACTACGGCCCTCTCTTCCACGGCCCCGCCGGGGTGTGCGTCCCGGTCGGGGTGCCGCTCGTCTTTGCGGTGGCGTGGTTTGTGTGGCAGGGGGAAGGACGGGGAGGACGAATCCGCCTCTCCGGATAGTTCCTGAGAATCGTGGAACGACGATCTCATGCTACAGTCCTTCACCCTTTCATGCGGGCCATCTCAGCCCGCCCCGGACAAAGCCTTAATCTCCCTCCGGAACCAAAGTCATCCCTGACCGCACATGATCATCGAGTACATCACGGCGGCGATGCACCATGCCCGCTACGAGATCATCGAGGACGACGAACCCTACTACGGCGAAGTTCCCGAACTGCCTGGAGTCTGGGCCACCGGCACGACACTCGAAGCGTGCCGGGAACGCCTGGCCGAGGTCATCGACGACTGGCTCGTGATCAGGCTGAGGAGGGGGATGCCCATCCCGCCGATCGACGGGATCACCATCCGGGAGACCACCAGGATGGATGCCGATGCCGGATCATACGATCCGGCCGGCATCATGGAGTGATCTCGTTCGAAACCTCCGAAATTTCGGATTCGAAGGACCATATTCCGGGGGCAAACACCCGTTCATGATCAGGGACGATCTGGTCCTCACCATCCCGAACCCGCACACAAAGGAGATCGGTGTGGACCTGTTGATGCGGATCTTGAAGCATGCCGGGATCTCGCGGGAAGAATGGACCTCCCTGGAGAGCAGATAGCAGGCCACTGAACCCTTCGATCTGAAAGATCGAATGTCCCGGGATGATCCCTTTATCCCGCGTGCGAGGGACACGTTCGCACAAAAACGTGCGAACTCGATTTTACCCGGGACAGGCGGGACAGCCGGGACAGGCAAAAATATCCCGGAGCATAGGGGGCATCCGGCGAATCAGGCGATTTTTTGCAGAGAATATCGGTCCCACCATCTGATCATGCATCCCGGGACAGCAGGGACACAACACCCATCTAACGGGACCGCGACCCTGAGCGGTGCACGAAAAGGTGGACCGATCTGCCCTCGCGTGCGATCGAAGGCGGCCAGATGCCCACGTCTCCCGAACAGAACAGGAGGACGATACAGCCGCCATCACGCCGGCGAAGGATTAATCAGGAGATACGACCCGAATAACACAGGTGACCCGTCATGACCGGCACGCCGCACGTCCCCGTCCCCTATGACGATATCGGGCGGATCTGCAGGAAGCACCATATCAGGAAACTCTCCCTCTTCGGGTCCGTGCTCCGGGAGGACTTCCGGCCAGAGAGCGACATAGACAGCCTCGTGGAGTTTGAAGAAGGTTACACCCCCGGATTCTTTCGGCTCTTTGCGATCCGGGAGGAACTCTCCCGCGCCTTCGGCGGAAAGGAGATCGATCTCCTCACCCCACAGGATCTGAGCCGCTATTTCAGGGACGACGTCCTTGCCGCCGCCGAGGTCTGCTATGCAGAAGGATGACGTTGTTCCCCTCAGGCATGCCCTCGATGCCGCGAAATGAGCGGTTTTGTTCCTTGAAGACCGCAGACGCGAAGACCTGGAAGAGGACGAGATGCTCGGTTTTGCCGTCGTCCGCCTCCTCGAAATCATCGGCGAGGCGGCAAAACTCATCTCGCCGGATCTTCGCGAGAGACACCCCGAAATACCCTGGAGTGCAATGATCGGCATGAGAAACCGTTTGATCCACGGATATTTCGACGTGAACTACGATATCGTCTGGGACACCGTAACATCCGACCTCCCACCCTTGATAAATGATCTTGAGCGTATGGTGGCCGCCATGGTACCTGAGAGCGAAGGGGATCGGGCGTTGTGATCAACGACGACAGTCACGGCATCGCCTGCAGATCTCCGGCCTCATCGGCGGCCGCTGAGCGACGCGGCCCTGACCATACTGTTATAAGAGAACATATCGATGAACCTTACGTGAACGATCCATGAAGCTCGGTGTCGTGATCGAAAAAGACGAAGACGGCTATTATGTCGGAAACGTTCCCGCTCTGCCGGGGTGTCACACACAGGCGAAAAGCATCGACGAACTGATGGAACGGATAAAAGAGGCGATTACCCTCTATATCGAGGTGAGCGGCATAGAAAGCGGCGATCACCGGGAATTTATCGGCGTGCAATTTGTCGAAGTTGAGGGCTGCTGACGGTAGAACGATCGTCCTGGCCCTCCAGCACATGGGTTTTGAACCGATCCGACAGCGAGGCAGTCACGTCATCCTCAAGCACCCCGATGGAAGCATGACCGTTGTTCCGGTCCATGAAGGGGAAGAAATAGGCAGAGGACTCCTTCGAACAATCATCAGAGAGACCGGCCTGACAAAAGACCAGTTCCTTCAGATCCTGGATGAAATAGCGTAGACGGGATATACTGGTGTGCGCAACGGGGAGGTGCAGGTGTCTAATATCAAACATCAGTACGTAATCGCCGAAGAAAACACACCGGTCGGCGTCATCATCGACCTCTCGACCTTCGAACAGATCGAATCCATTCTCGAAGACTACGGTTTTGCGCAGTTCATCCATGAAGCCGACGACGAAGAGCCCCTCGAACGTGCAGGGGCACAGAAAATGATACGGGGACCAGACTGAAACGGCCCCTCTATGGACGCAGATCGACACCTATAGATACGCCCGCCCTCCCACCAGAAAACTGCAGATGAACCGGCACCACCCTGAAGAAGCGGTCTCCCAGGTCCTCGGCGTCATCCTGATGGTCGCCCTCGCCGTCATCCTCGCCGCCGTCACCGCCAGCACCGTCCTGAGCATGACCGGCGACCTCCAGACGATGAAGTTCGTGAGCGTCGTCGGCGAGAAAAACGACGACGGGACGGCGACCTTCACCATCCAGGGCGGGGAGGACCTCAAGACCGTCACCGGGATCTCCCTCGTCTACCAGGACGGCACGGCCGAGCACCTATTCAGCGCCTCGCCCTCGGCCGGCGCCGTTGCGACCTCGACGAGCAGCGTCGCCGGGCAGCGGATCGTGCTCGCGGCCTCGTTCACCGACGGGACGCAGATGATGATCCTGGAAAAACAATTCTGATCTCTTTTCACCGCTCACCGCAGCAGGAGGGCTCCTCCTGGCCGCCACCGCAGCACGCCCCATCCCCGCACCCGCAGACACCGCTGTCCATATCCTTCCCCCGCAGGGCCGCCCCGATCATCGCCCAGGCGCACCCGACCCCGCTCTCCACCTCGATCGCCTGCACCGGGCAGTTCCGGGCGCACGCCCCGCACTCCATGCACCTCTCCGGGCTGACGCACGCTACGCGGCGGTCGCCGGCGGCAAAGACGCCATGGGGGCAGACCTCAATGCACCGCCGGCAGTTGAAGCAGCGCTCCGGGTGGTACCTGAGCGTGTTCTCTCCGTACGAGTCGAACGCTCAGATCGCCCCCGTCAGGCGGGCGGCGGCCAGCAGCAGGACCAGGACGACGCCAGAGAGCGTCATCGCCGCCATGACCGGCACGTACCTGAAGATCTCCCGTTTCACGCCGGTCCGCGAGGTGAACGGCGTCGAGCCCGTGAAGTTGAGGGCGAGGTATGCGGTCACGGCCGGCATGAGGAGCAGGGGCGCAAGGGCCAGAAGGGCGTTCGCCCACCCGGGCAGAGCCGGATCGCCGGAGACGGCCCACGCAAAGGGCAGGGCGACGACACCGCCCAGAATGAGCCCTTTCGTGCTGAAGTCCCGGGTCGGGATGAAGGGCAGCAGGGCCGGGAAGAGCACCGTCCCGGCAAGGACGGCGGCGACCGCTCCAAGCGCCGCCGGCATCCCCGCGAGGAGATAGAGGAGGACGGCGCCGGCGAGGGTGGGCAGCGCCGCATGGACCAGTTCCATCGGCGCCAGCACGATGCGGTCGGCGAACGGGAAGCGGACGCGGCGCATCTCAGGAGTGGCGGTCCCTGCAGCCAGGAACGCCGGGAGATCGGCGGCCCGGACCGGCCCAAAGGTCACCCGGAAACCTGAGCGCCGCAGCACCTCGTGGCCCGAGATCCCGGGGGCGCCGAGCTGCGGAAGAATAAGCGTCCGGTGTGCCACCACCGACGAAAGCCCGGTGCGTGCGATCTGCCCGACCACCTCGTCGGTCCCGAACGTCCCCTTGCCCGCGGCACACCAGACATTGATCCCGCGGGTGTCCAGCACCAGGATATACCCGTCATGGCCGGCCAGGGCAGACCTCAGGGCGTCAAAACTCAGGGTGTAGTTCGCCGAGACAAAGACCGGCGACGCCGGCGTGGGGCGGCCGAGGCTGTACAGCCCGGGCTCCACCCGGTGACCCATCCGGTCCACGCCCCAGCGCGCCAGGGCGTGGTCGAGGCGGTGGGCGAGCGTGATCAGGCTGTCCGTCGTCCTGACCTCCGCGACCACCTGCGTGCAGTCACACGGGGCGCTCTCCGGGCAGCAATCGCAATCCGTCTGCGCCACCCCCTCACGCCGTCCCGTCCACCAGCGGCCCGAGAACCTGCTTCACCATGCCGCTCAGGCGCCCGGTCTTCATCAGCGCCAGGCAGCAGACCTCCCCGTCCCGTTCCCAGGAGATCAGGGCGAGTTTATCGCCGGGCCTTATCCCCGCCTTCTCGCGCACGTCTTTGGGGAGCACCATCTGTCCCCGTTCGTCCACGCTGAGCACCGCCTCAACCGTGCAGAGCGATTCGGCGCTGCACCTGCACGGCAGGCCGTCGGGCGAACACAATTCGTCACCAGGAGTATTTCGTGGCATGAGCATTCCCGCAGGAACGTGGCGCGCCAGAGTATTTAGAATTATCAGAAAGATCAGAAAAATCAGAGAATTTCCCATAACTCGCGCACGGCGATCTTATCATCTCCCCGCCCCCCACGCATACGTATGAAGAGCCAGGTGAAATGGGGCCTCGGGCTGATCCTCCTCGGTGCGATCCTCCTGCCCTTCGGCTTCCCGTTTCTCCTCATCTATGCCGTCCCGCTCATCCTGATCGGAATCGCCCTCATCATATTCCGGAACCGGGAAGACCGGATCGAGCAGGTCCAGGAGTGAAAGAGATGATCCTCACCACAACAGAAACCGTACCGGGCTACACGGCCACGGTCGTCGGCATCGTCTACGGCAACACCGTCAGGTCGAAAAACATCGGCAAAGACATCATGTCCGGCCTCAAGAGCATCGTCGGCGGCGAACTCGAGGCCTACACCGAGATGCTCACCGAAGCCAGGCTTGAGGCGATCAACCGGATGGAAAACGCCGCAAAAAAGATGGGCGCCGACGCCGTCGTCAACGTCAGGTTCACCACCTCGCAGACGGCGCCGGGGGCGGCAGAACTCCTCGCCTACGGCACGGCGGTGACGCTGGCGCCGGTCACATAAGATATTCTTCCAGCAGGGCGGCCGCTTCGCGCTCCCGCGGCCCCCCACACTTCCGCACGATCGCCAGGTGGTGGTCGATCAGGGCCTTCAGGGCAGGGTCGCGGCCCATCACGTAGCGCGTGGCATGCACCGTCGCCTCGATGATCCCGGCAAAGCCGCGGTTGTGCGCCTGCACCGCCAGGTCGAGCACCCCCTCCCCCAGGGGTTCGAGGGCGACAAAATACGTCTCCGCGGTCTCGTGCCTGACCGTCGCCGCAAACGCCGCCCAGGCCTCGCAGGCGGCAAGCCGCTGCACCGCACGGCCGCCGGCCTCGATCTCGACGAAGGCGTCGGCCGGCAGGTCCGCAAACGCCGTCCGCACCCAGACCGCCGGGTCATGGGTGACGTTCGCCACCACCCAGCCGTCCCGGCGGATATTCGCCTCGGTGTGCGAGCCCTTGAAGAGCACCATCGAGAGGGCGCCGTTCCGGCAGATGATCCCCATCGGGGCGGCGTTGTCCCTTGTTGTGGCGATCACCTCGTTGATCCCCTCCCTCAGCAGTCCCACTGCCACCCCTCCAGCAGGGCGAGGTAGATCCCGGCGATCATGATATCGGCCAGGGAGCCCGGGTTGATCCCCCGGGCCAGGCACTCCTCGTCAAAGACCGAGAGGGCCAGGCGTCCGGCCTGCACCTCACGCGCCCGCAGCATCGTCTCCTCAGCGACGGCAGGCCCATGCTTCTTTGCGATGAAGGTGTCGGGATAGGCGGCGAGCATATCGAGAAACGTCCGCACGATCGCCTCTCTCCCGGTGCCGCGGGCGATGAGACGGTCGGCCGTCTCGGTGCAGAGGGCAAACCCGTTTGTCCACTCCCGTGCCACCATGTCCCGCTCCGCGGAGTAGGCCATCACATCGTAGAGGGTCATCCCCCGCTCGCGGAGCAGGTCGGCCGCCGCGGGATCGTTCACGTCGATCTCGTCCCGCTCCAGCACCCGCACCTGCGTCGCCGAGAAGGCGCGGTAGAAGGCGACGGCGTCCTCGACCGTGGTCGCACGGGCGGCCCGGAATCCCCGCGCTGCATCCCCACCCATGACGAGCGGGATCAGCAGGATGAACGCCCCGAAATGGGTGTTGCCGCCGGCGTGGCAGTTCGTGTCCTGCACCGCCGCCTCGATCAGGGCCCCGATCCCCTCCTCGCCCTCTTCGGCGTGCTCCAGCGCCGTCCGGGCAAAGACCGCCGAGGCGAGGAAGTGCTCGAGGCGGGTGTCGGGGTAGTCGTGCCCCCGGTCCACGTTGCCGGGCTTGGGGGAGGCGGTCACCTCCAGCACCATCGCCAGCTGCGCCGCTTCAGTCCTCGTGATCGTCCGGCACTGCATCGAAGACCCGCTCCATGATTTTTTCCGAAAGAAGGCGTTTCTCCCGCATGTACGCCGGGGTGTCCAGGCCGGCCTCCTTCATCGCCACCTCCCTGAGCATGCAGGGCGAACTCGACTTGCAGCACCACGCAAGGGAGCCGAAACAGGTCGTCCGGCCGCCTTCGAGGGGCGTGCCCTCCGCCGCCTCGCGCTTGATCCGCACATACTCCTCCTTCGAGAGGTCGATCCGCTCCAGGAAGGGAAGCAGCGGGCAGCGCTTCACCGGCATGCAGCAGAACGTCAGGGACCGCACGTCCCCGCCGCGGCAGAGCTGTTTGGGGGCGTTGTACCACCCGGTCTCGTCGGCCTTCCGGCAGATGGCGGCGTCGATCCCGGCCAGGGTCCGCTCGTCAGAGCGCCGCGCCAGGGAGACCATATCGGCCCCATGGGAGAACATCTCCATCGCACGGTCAAACGAGGTGATCGAGTTGTTCGCAATGAGGGTGAGCGGGCAGGCGTTCCGGATCTGCCGCAGGCGGGCATAGCCCAAGTCCATTAAGTCCACGTGGATGATGTCGGCCCCGGCCTTCCAGAGCAGGCGGGCCAGGCGCCGGTCGTCGGCTGCCACGCCGGCCCGGATCTTCACCGAGACGGTGACGTCGAAACCCTTGAGGGCGCGAACGGTCTCGGCAAGAAGGTGCGGAGTTTTCAGCAGGCTCTCGCCGCACCCGGCCGCCGTCATCAACGGCTGCCGGCAGTGGGCGTCGATCTCGTAGACGACGCCGTCCCCGATCGCGTCGGCAATCGCCGCATAGGAGGCAGGACAACTCCCCCGCAGGTTGAGGCCGGTGACGACCCCGCTCCCCTCCAGGGCGCCGACCTCTGTGCGCAGCGCGGCGATCGGGTCGTCGTACAGGAACTCGGCCCGCCCTTCGGCGGCCATCTGCCGGCTCGCCTCCATCGTGGCCTCGTCAATAGAATATCCGCCGATAAAGGCGGCGCCGATATGGTCAGCCCGGGCGAGCACATAGGCGGCGTCCACCATCCCGGCCATGGATGCAATCGCAACCGGGGTCCTGACCACCTGACCGTTGATGATCAGTCCGCAGCGCTCGTAGCTATCGATCATAATTTCATCCAGATTGGCCCCACCATCACAAAGTCCTTTGGTCACCACGGCACGGGGGTGGGCGCACCCCATCATCCGCTCCCCTCAGGGAGGGAGAGGCGAGGGGCCTGATTCGTAATACTTTTATGATCTGAAAGTTGTACACAGTATTATATGGCAAGAACTGGATTGTTACTCGTCGGCCACGGCAGCAAGCTCCCCTACAACAAGGAACTCATCGAGAGCACGGCAGCGCTGATCGCCAGGCAGCACCCCGAGTACCTCGTCAGGCCGGGCTTTATGTCCATGAACGAACCGAGCGTCGACGAGGCCCTGGACGCATTCAGGAAAGACGAGATCGACCTCCTGGTCGTCGTGCCGCTCTTCCTGGCAAAAGGCGTCCACATCCTCCAGGACATCCCCGAACTCCTCGGCCTGCCCGAGGGTGCGAAGAAGGGCACCTTCGCCCACGCCACCGGAGCGATCCCCCTCGTCTATGCCGACCCGATCGGCGGCGACCCCCTCCTCGCCGACCTGATGGTCAAGAACGCCGAAGCGGCGATCCGGTCGAACTCCTGAGATGAAGATCCTCGTCCTCGACACCATCCACGGCGGCGCCGCCCTCGCAGAGGCCCTGAAGAGGGCAGGCCATGCCGTCGATATGGTGGACGTCTACCGGGGACGCGAAGGAATACCCGCCGGAGAGGTGGCACGGCGCCGCTACGACCTGGTCACCGCGCCGGTCCACCTCGACCCGGCCTATCCTCTCCTCTCTGCGGCGCCCCGGAGGATCACCCACCACGAGGCGGTGCGGATGATCCTCGCCGGGAAACGCCCGGCCCGGATGATCGAGATCACCGGCGCGCGCGGCAAGACGACGACGGCGACCGCCCTCGCCTCGGTGCTGCCCGGCCCGGGCATCCTCCACACCTCGATGGGGACGGTGCGCTATCCTGAGGGCGTCACCCTCTGGAAACGCTCCATCACGCCGGCCTCGGTGCTCCCGGCGGCCGAGGAGGCGGCTCGTATCGGCGGCTGGCTCGTCGCCGAGGAGTCCCTCGGCGTCACCGGGGCTGGCGACCTCGCCATTCTCACCTCGACCGGGGACTACCCCTGTGCCGCAGGGAAAAGGCGCGCCCTTGCCGAAAAGATCAGGTCCATGAGCGGGTGCGCCGACGTGCTCGTCCCTCCCGGGACCGATCTGCCCGGCGCCTGCGCCGCCGACACGATCGCCGCCGTCACCGGGACGCTCTGCCGCTACCATTGGGGGAAGATCAAGGGATCGTTCGAGAACCCTCTTCTTGCGCTCCCGGGCTACAAAACGCCCCTCCAGATGGCGGCGTCGGCGGCCTGCCTGCTCGGCGCCGACCCCGCGGCCCTCGCCGCTTTTGCACCCTTAGAGGGCCGGATGGCCGTCGCCCGGCGGGACGGGAAGGTCATCGTCGACAATGCCAACAGCGGCACCTGCCGGGAGACGGCGGTCGCTGCCGCCGCATATGCCCGCGCCCTCGCCGGCGGCGGCCCCCTCGTTCTCGTCATCGGGACCGAGGGACAGACGATCTGCGAGGGGTTCCCGGCAGACGAGGTGAAATGGGCGATCGACGAGATACGCCCTGACCGCGTGGTGCTCGTCGGCGACTACCCGGAGATCGAGGGCATACCGGCCGGAGACCTTGCAGAAGGTGCCGGCATCGCAGAAGAGATCGCAAACGACGGCGGCGCGGTCGTCCTCGCCGTCAAGACATGGAGATAACCATGGATTACATACAGCCAAGGCCCAGTTCAATCGTCGCAGCCCTGTACACCGCCCGGGACCTCGAGGTGGAGGTGGCGATCCTCCACGGCCCGTCCGGGTGCTCGTTCAAGCACGCCCGCCTCCTCGAAGAGGACGGCATGCGGGTGCTGACCACCTCCCTCGCCGACAACGAGTTCATCTTCGGCGGGCAGGCGGTGCTCGAGCGGGTGCTCAAGGGAGCCGAGAAAGATTTTCACCCGAAGCGGATGGCCGTGGTGGGCACCTGCGTCTCGATGATCATCGGCGAGGACCTGCAGGCGGCGATCGAAGGGTCGGGCGTTGCAACGCCGACGATCGCGATCGATATCCACGCCGGCTTCAGGGAGAACATCCAGGGGGTGCTCGCCGCCCTCGAACCGGCGGCGGCGATCGGCTGGATCAGCGCCGACGAACTCGAACGGCAGCGGCGGCTGCTCGCGGCGGCGAACGAGGTCGAGCGCCTGCGGGGCGCGGCCTCCCGCTCCTACATCGAACCCTCCCGCGGCGACCTCAAGCACGTCGCCGCCCGGCGCCTCATCGACCTGGCGCAAGAGGGAAAACGGGGCGTCGCCATCATGAACGCCAAGAAGGAGACCGCCTATATGTTCGCCGACGAACTGCTCGCCCTCCATGATGCCTGCCCCAACACCGAGATCACGTATATCGCCAACCTCGAGGACCGCGGCCTGCCCAAGGTGCGGGCCGATGCCGCCCGGGTCCTCCAGGGGATGCGGGAGGCCGGGCTCGAGCCCAAACTCCTCGGCGCTCTCGACGAGTACGGGGCGAACGGCGACGCCATCGGCGAGCTGATCCGGGAGATAGAGCCCGACTTCGCCCTCATCGTCGGCGTCCCCCACGCCGTCCCGCCGGAGTACACGGAGGGCGTCGAGGTGATCTCGGTCACCAACGGCCCGCGGCAGGTGGCGCCCCTCCGCGAGATGGGGCACGCTGCCGTCGTCGTCGAGGTCGACCTCCACCCCAAGACCCTGGGCGTCCGCTCGATCGTCGAGAGCGAGTTCGGGGCCGTCGTGCGCAGCATCGCCCGGGGTGAATGAGATGAAGGCCCTCCTTGTCACCGGGGACCGTTCGGGCAGCGGAAAGACGAGCATCACCCTGGCCGTCGCCGCCCTCCTGGCGCAGGAGGCGCCGGTCCAGACCTACAAGGTGGCGATGGACTATATCGACCCCTCGTACCTGACGGCGGTCACCGGGCGCCCGTGCCGGAACCTGGACAGCTACGTGATGGACCCGACCCTGATCAGGGCGGTCTTCGAGCACGGGGCGAAGGGTGCGGAGATCGCCCTGGTCGAAGGGGTACGGGGGCTCTACGAGGGGGCCGAGGCGATCGGCGACGCCGGGAGCACGGCCTCGGTCGCAAAGGCCCTCGACCTGCCGGTGGTGCTGGTCGTGGACGCCCGGAGCATCACCAGGAGCGCCGCCGCCCTGGTGAAAGGTTTTGCCGCCTTCGACCCGAAGGTGCGGATCGTCGGCGTGATCCTCAACAACATCAGCAGCGAGGGCCACCGCAGAAAGACCGTGCAGGCGGTCGAGCATTTCTGCAACATCCCGGTCATCGGAGCGATCCCGAAGAGCGAGGAGATGCGACTTGCGATGCGCCACCTCGGGCTGGTGCCGTACCGCGAGGGCCAGGAGAGCGGCGACTTCCTCGACCGGATCCGGGCGGTGAAAGAGGTGATCGGCTCGTACATCGACCTCGACGCCCTCAAGGCCCTGATGGAGGACTACCGCTCTGTCGGCGCCGCCGGGCCGTTCGCCCGGACCCACGAGGCCGACGTCACGGTGGCGGTCGCCTACGACGAGGCCTTCAACTTCTACTACAACGACCTCTTCGACGTCCTGCACGCCGGCGGGGCCGAGATCCTCACCTACAGCCCGGTCCACGACCCCCTGCCCGCGGCCGACGGCTACATCGTCGGCGGCGGCTATCCCGAGATGCACGCCGCGGCGCTCGAGGCGAACGACCGGTGCCGGGAGGCGCTGAAGGAGGCCTCGAAAAACGGCGTGCCCATCTACGCCGAGTGCGGCGGGCTCATCTATCTCACCGAGCGGCTGGTCCTGCGGGCCGGGTGGCAGGGGCGGGAAGAGGAGGAGACCTGCACCATGTGCGGGGTCTTCTCAGGCGAGACCGGGATGCCGGCCCACCGCACCCTCGGTTACGTGGAGGGGCGGGCCGGGGGTGCGTGCCCCTTCGGCGCGGGGGCGTTCCGGGGCCACGAGTTCCATTACTCAGAGGTGCGGCTCGCGCCCGAGACGAGGTTTGCCTACACCCTCTCCCGCGGCACCGGGATTAAGGGGGCGCTGGACGGGGCGGTGACCGAACAGACCCTGGCAAGCTACACGCACCTCCACCCGGCGGCGAGTGCCGACTTTTTCCGCGGCTTTCTCCAGGCGTGCAGACAGGGGCCGGGTTCCTGAAGCCGAACCATAAAATACTATATCAATCCTGCGCCAATACTCTCTTTATGATTATCTACCTGGACGGGGCGTTCGTCCCTGAGAGCGAGGCGAAGGTCTCGGTCTTCGACCACGGCCTTCTCTACGGCGACGGCGTTTTTGAGGGGATCCGCGCCTATGACGGCCGCGTCTTCAGGCTGGACGAGCACATCGACCGGCTCTACGACTCGGCAAAGACGATCGACATGAAGGTCCCGATCACGAAGGAGGAGTTCAAGGAAGCGCTCCTCGAGGTCCTGCGGCGAAACAACTTAAAGGACGCCTATATCAGGCCGGTCGTCACTCGGGGCAAAGGAGACCTGGGCCTCGACCCGCGGAAGTGCCCGAAGCCGACGATCTTCATCATCGCCACCAGCTGGGGGGCGATGTACGGCGACCTCTACGAGAAGGGGCTCACCGCAGTCAGCGTCTCCGTCCGGAGGAACCCGGCCGAGGCCCTCCCGCCGAACGTGAAGAGCCTCAACTACTTAAACAACATCCTGGCGAAGATCGAGGCGAACTACAAGGGCGGGGACGAGGCGATCTTCTTCGACACCCACGGCTATGTCGCCGAAGGCTCAGGGGACAACATCTTTGTCGTCAAGGACGGCGTCATCGCCACCCCGCATACCCTCAACAACCTCAGGGGCGTGACCAGGAAGGTGGCGCTCGAGGTCGCCGCCTCACTCGGGATCGGTGTCGAGGAGCGGAACCTCGGCTACTTCGACCTCTATACGGCCGACGAGATCTTCGTCACCGGCACCGCCGCCGAGGTGGCGCCGATCACGAAGATCGACGGCAGGATCGTCGGCGACGGCCACCCGGGCCCGGTCACCAGGCAGCTGATGGCCGGGTTCTCTGCGGTGACCGCAAAGGAAGGCACCCCGATCTTCTGAGGTTCTCCCCCCATCCTTTTTTATCCGATTATTGCCATTCGATCACCCATGGACCATCCGATCACCGTTGACAGCGATGCCTGCACGCGCTGCGGCATCTGCATGGAGATCTGCCCGATGGGGATCATCGCGCAGGACGGGCCCGACGATCTGCCGCGCCTCGTCCCCGGCGGCGAGGCGGTGTGCAGCCGTTGCGGCCACTGCGAGGCCGTCTGCCCGGCCGGGGCGGTCTTGGCCCTGTACCCGGCCTGCGGGCCGCAGCATCTTCCCGGCGGGTCGGCGGCGATCGCCCCCGCGGACCTTGCGGCCTACCTGCGGGCCCGCCGGACGGTCCGCCGGTACCGGGAGGAGAGCGTGGATAGGGAGACGGTCGAGGCCCTGCTCGACGTGGTGAGGTTCGCACCCTCCGGGATGAACGGCCAGCCGGTCCACTGGCTCGTCGTCCACGACCCGGCAGAGGTGCGCCGCCTCGCGGGGCTTGCGATCGCGTGGATGCGGGAGGCGAGCCGGGCCGGCCACCCGATGACCGATCTCTTCGGGGTGCTGGTGCGGACCTGGGACGCGGGCGTGGACCAGATCTGCCGGGGCGCCCCGCACCTGGTCGTCGCCCACGCCGATGCGAAGGACCCGATGGCCTACACCGACAGCATCATCGCCCTCGCCTGGCTTGAGGTCGCCGCCCCGTCCTTCGGCCTCGGAACCTGCTGGGCCGGGTTCTTCCAGATGGCGGCATCGGCCTCGCCGGCGCTTCTTGAGGCGCTCGCCCTGCCCGAGGGGCATGCGCCGCAGTATGCGATGGCCCTGGGCTACCCGGCGTACCGGTTCCCCCGCGTGCCCGGCCGGGAGCCGGTGCGGGTCACCTGGCGATGAGGCCGGCGCACCCCGCTTTTTCCGGGAGAGGGAGAGCGGCCGGCATATAAGAGCGGCCAGGCGCCGGCCGAAGGTTTAAGTACCAGGATCCGGATATATAGTATAGCATTTCTGCTGCCATAGTGTAGTGGCCAATCATGTCGGCCTTTCACGCCGACGACTGGGGTTCGAATCCCCATGGCAGCATTTATTCTGAATATCTCTTCTTTTCAACTTCAGATTGCGAGTTTTAACGCAATGATTCCCCGTGAACCTGACGTTCCTTGACTGAGAGCCCAGTACTTCTCTCATTTTGACATCCGATATCTCGCGCGACGACGTCGAACGGCGTTAGCAGCACCCGGACACCGGACTTCGCGTTCTTCGCGTTCTTCGCGTGATTTTTTGTCCTGTTTTTCTGGAAAACTCACGCGAAGTCGCGAAGATACGCGAAGGGAAGTTGATGGTTTGATCTCCTGATGGCGGTCTCAACCATTTTAGCGAAGTACGGGAGCCCCGGCGCAAAAAACTCCGCGCCGGAAAAAAAGAAAAATTAGATCCGCCGGAGCAGCAGGAACCCTGCCGCGGCGATCGCAACGACAACGAGTACGACCGCGGTCACCGGGAGGGGTTCGGCCGCTCCTGCATCCGGTTCACCCTCCACAGGCGCCGCGGCTCCGGTTGTCCCGGTCACGGCCGCCAGAGGCGCTCCGGTCTCAGGGGCGTCAGCCAGGGTGGGGATCGCCTCCACCGGGGTCGTCTCCACCGGGGTGACCGTAGAGGTGGGCGTGACGACCGGGACCGCGCCTCCACTCCCACCGCCGCCGGGCGCCGGTTTCGAGGCCGCGCCATAGAGGCCGAAGGTCGAGAAGTGGTCGGTCTCGCCCCAGGCGACATTTGCGCCGGTGTCGACGCCGCCGGGGAGCTGCTCCCAGGCGCCGGTCGTGCTCCACCAGTAGAGCCGGATGGAGGACTCATCGATCCCGACGACGTCGGCGTCGGTGTAGTGGACCCGCACGATCACCTTCTGGATGTTGTCATTCCCGATCGTGCTCGTGATCTCGGCAAACCGGCCGACGTCACGGGTGCCCGGGGGGACGGGCTGGTCGTCAGGCGCCGCCGTAAAGAGGGTGAAGACGATTGTCTCGCCCTGGAAGTCCCCGGTCGTCGTCAGGACCGCCGAAGCTCCGCCGCCGTCGACGATAACGGACTGGCCGCCGGTGGCGTTGACCGGCCGCGTCGTGCTCTCGCCGGGGCGCTCCTTCGGCAGGGCCGCGCTCGCCGTCAGGGTCAGGTTTGTGACGCCGCCGCTCTCAAAGAGCGCCGACTCCGCCGCACGCACGCCGTCGATATAGAAGGTGATGTTCTCGCCCGACTGCAGGGCAGGCGTCCAGACGACGAGTTTTGCACCGCCGCCGTATGCCGTCCCGTACGCTCCGGCCGGGGCGACCAGGATCGTCCCGGCCTCGTTCCCCGCCACCGATGCGACGATGATCGACCCGGCGGGCGCATTCGAGCCGTCCGGGCCATAGACCTGCCCGTAGAAGGCATGGGGGATCGTCGACGGGGCGCCCTCGCTCGCGAGCGCCGGGGCGACCAGGAGGCTTGCGGCGATGATGAGCGCCGCGATGATTGCGTGTGCTGGTATTCGCGTCATGATTGCCTCACAGGTTCCACGCCCATTCGGGCATGGGGAGAGGGGTGGTGGAGAACCCGGCAAGGGTAGCGGGGTTCTCCATGGAGACCCAGTAGCCGCAGGTGGCGTCCATATCAGGTGCATCGTCCCCGCGGGTGAAGACCCAGGGATTGCGGTGTTAATGTCGCCACCCGAGGAGATGCATCGTCCCCGCGGGTGAAGACCCAGGCCTCGGGGTTGATCGACGGGGAGACGACGACGGCGTATCCGTCGCGGCCGTCAGGCGTGTACTCGACGGTGGTCAGGGCATTCGTGACCGACGTCCCGTAGGGCTCTCCCCACCAGAAGTACGCCTGGCCGATCGGCTCAGGGAGGCCGACCAGGGCATAGGCCGGGCCGACCAGGTTCCACCCTGCCTCGAGGGTGCGGGTCGGCGGGCTCGTGATCTCCGGGCTGATCTGGACCGGCAGGCGGTCGTAGTCGTTCATTCTGATATAGACCGCATCGAGCGGGTTGATCCTGCTCGCATCGGTCACCTGGACCCAGGTCTGGGTGGCCGCGTCCCAGGAGTAGGCGACGGCGTAATCGAGGCCGTCGCCGAGGCCGGCGACCGCCTGCCAGGTGGTGTTCTCGAGCGCCAGCGGGAACGAGAGGGTGTTCCATCCGGGCTCAAGCCCGGCGCGGTAACCGTCGCCGCCGATGAAGGGCGACCCGATCTCAAGCCCGAAATAGGACTTCCCGGTCTCGAGGACGACGTCAGCCGGCCGGGTCAGCCAGGGTTCGTAGAGGGCGGTGCCGTAGACCGGGCTCCCGGTCCCGGGGCCGCTGCCCGACGGGCCGCTCGCGTCGCCCCACCAGTTGTGGGTGGCATAGGGCTCGAAGACCTCCCCTTCATAGGAGTACGGGAAGCCTGCATAGCCGTTGTAGATGGTGTTGAAGGTGGCGTCGCCGCCCACCGAGAGGATGCCGAGGTCCAGGGCGATGCCCAGGATATCGCCGTCCACCCGGTCGCCCTGGAACATGCCCACCAGGGCAGCCCATGCCTCGCCGTCCACGGTGTTCGCGTCGATGTACGAGGGGTTCAGGCTGACGATGCCGACGTCGACCGCCCCGACAACGCCGAGGAAGCGGGCGTCTTCGAGGAGTTCCTCAGTCGCCGCCTCGATAATTTCTTCGGCGTTCGCCGCCGTGAAGACGGTGTTGTTCGTGATGCATGAGCGCAGGGTCACGATACCCCCGGACACGGCGATCCCCAGGTTTGCAGCCCCGGCACCGGGCAGGTCAAAGGCCGCCGCCTGGGTGACAGGATCCGAGAGGTCCGTGACCTCTGCAATGGCCATGCTGTTCTGGCTTGCGATGGTGCTGACGGTGTTGTCCAGCACGCTGGCCTCGGGTGCGACGATACCGAAACTCGCCGCGGCGCCGACCGCCGCAGAGAGGGCATGGGAAGATCCGTCAAGGGGCGGGGCGAGCAGCATCCCGGCGATCGAGGCGACGGCGATCTCGTCGGTGACCGAGACCGTGTTGCCCTGGATGACATCGCCGAACACATCGTCCATCATGGGAGGAACGGGGGCGTAGGTCTCCGCGTTCAGGATCGTGCCGGAGTCAAGGACGATGCCGACGCCCACGCCCGCTGTGGCCGCAACACTGAGGGCCATCCGGCCCTTTACCCGGGCGACCGCCTCGGCCATCGCCTCCGTGGTCTGCAGGACGGTGATGTCGTTGCCCCGGACCAGGCTCTCATCGCCGTCTGCACAGATCCCCGCCGCGAGGAAGAGGTGGGCGGTGCCGGCCGCTGCGTCCGAGGTCTCGATATCGCTGCCAGAGGCGATGTTCAGGTATATGCCGCTGGTGCCCACCTCTATGGTGTTCTCCGCCAGCGTGGCCGCATCGCTCGTCCCGATGATGCCGAAGGAGGTCACGAGACCGGCCGATCCGGCGGCGGCGTCTGGGACATCGGCGCCCTCGCTCTCGGCAACGGCGATCCCGATGCTCGTGGTCAGGACCGAGAAGGTGTTCTCATAGACCTGCGTCTCACCTTCGGCGGTGTAGAGGAGGCCGTAGTTCATCGAGACCGGGACCGCGGCTGCAAGCCGGGTCGCGTTCAGGAACCCGAGCAGTTCATCGCTCTCAAGGGCCTCCCCGTAGCCGGCGATGATCTCGTCCACGCCGGATCCCGCGGGGAAGAGGCCGTCGGTTTCGGCATAGAGTGCAAGGGCGTCGGCGTCGCCGTCGATGACGGCGTCAGTGATCGCCGCCCTCTCCTCTGCCGGGAGGTTCTGCCACGCATCGCCGTTCTCGTCGATGAGGCTGAGGACGGCGGCCTGCTGCATCTGCTCGCCGGCAAAGGCCCGCTCGATGAGCCCGAGCGGCCTGGCGCCCTCAAAGAGTGCCGTCGCCTCTTCTGAGATCGGCCGGCTGGATACAAGGGAGACGGTGTTCAGGAATACCGGGACGGTGTTGCGGCAGACCGTTGGATCCAGGACGCCTTCGAGGACGATGCCGGCCGTCACCGTGCGGACCTGGGCGAGGCACGCCTCGTTGATCTGCGGTTCGAAGGCAAGGGCGCTGCTCTCAGCGACGTCCAGACCTTCAACCTCCTCGAAGGCGGAGAGCGCAGAGGCCCGGTTGTCCTTCGCCGCCACCATGGCGGCGTACCTGGCCTGGAGGTCGCTGTTCTCTGCAAGGGCGGAGCCGAGCACGCCGGGGAGCGACCCGAGAAGCGTCATGCTCTGCGCCGAAACAGAGACCGCATTCCCGTCGACCACCGGGCTCAGGACGGGTTCATCCCCGTCACTCCGGACAGAGATGCCGGCCATCATGAGTTCGCCGGCGATGCCTGCAAAGGGTTCGTCCGGCGTCCCTCTGCCATAGGAGAGCACGCCGCCGAAGGTCTCGACGACATTCTCCAGGATCTCGGGTTCGTCGCTCGCATAGACGTCGATGCCGTTTACGCTGCCGAACACCCGGAGCAGGCAGTCATCACCGTCGCGGGCCAGGTCCCGGATTGTCGTACTCTCCACGACGGCGATGTTCTCGCTCACCCGGCACCCGTCACATTCCTCGATATAAATGCCCTCGACCGCCACGCGGCAGGTTTCGGGTGACCCGCTGGCGAAGAGGGTAGAGGAGATGTCGTTCCCGGTGACCTGGGCCTTGAAGGAGTCAAAGGCCGTGATGCCTGAAGCCCTCATCCTCCCATCGTTCCCGGCGGTGCTGGCGCATTCTGCCTCCACAGAGACGGTATTGTTGAGGACCCGCCCCTTCTCAGCATAGCCGAGGCGGATGCCGACCGGCTGGACAACCCGGGATTCGGTGTAGATCTCGACGGTGTTGCCTTCGATGAGGGTGAGATCGCCGGCGCCGTGGATGCCGACCGTCCGGGTTGCATTGGCTGCAACCCCGACGACGGAGACGTCATTCTCGATGATCGTCACACGCTCAGAATCGCAGGATCTGATACCCCATGCGTTGGCGGAGGCGTATACCCCTTCAACCTCGTCGCAGAGACCCAGGGCCCGGACCCGGTTGCCCTCGACGATAACGGAGGCGCTCTCCAGGACCGTGACACCGGCGGGCACCATTGATACGTACTCCGCCTCCATGGTGGAGAGCGGTTCGTTATCCTCGGGAACGAGGGCGGCAAGGACCGGGTTGACGGCGCCCACGCCGACCGGCCCAACCGCCGGGTCCCGCGAGACGGCCAGGACGCGGTTGTCGCGGACGCGGGCATCGGTTGCCCCTTCGAGGGTGACACCCATCTGATGGCCGTTTCCAATGACAAGCACCTCGTTGTCGCCTATGCAGGCCCCCGCGCCGTCCTCGACGAGAATGCCGCAGGTGAACGGGCTGGTCTCGTTGAGGAGAGAGACGTAGTTGTGCTCGATGGAGACGGCATCGGCGCCATGGGCGAAGATGCCGATCTCGGTGGCGTTGGCGACCTCAAAACCGCTGAAGGTGACGTTTCCTGCGGTGATCTCGACACCGATCGCATCGCCGGGGACGTCGATGACCGGTCTCTTCTGGTCAAGGGCCGTCAGTGCGGAGACGCTCATGACGCTCATGCTCCGGTCGATCACGAGGGCCTCGCGGTATGTGCCGTTATGGACCCACACCTCGCCGCCCGTCGCCACGCCGTCTATGGCGTCCTGGATGCTGGAGAAGTTCAGGTAACCGTAGTCGGGCGTCTGGTCAGTGTACGATTCGTTCACGGCGACCCTGTCAGGAAGGACCACAGCAGCTGCTGGTGCCATCAGCAGAGCGCAGATAAGCACCATCAGCGCAAAAAGGAGTCTTGGATGGAGAATTCTCTCCACCCCGGGGGCTGTAACCATTTCAATAACCTAACTCTGAGATTGTGCGAGATTATTTAATCCATAATATTTAGGAGAATTTCGAACAACCCCACCTCACCCAAAGTACTTTATAGTCCCGGATCGACCTTTTTCCCATGAGCACGTTTACCAATTTCGCGATCCACCACGAATATGCCAGCCTTGCAGCTCTGGGTGATCGGCTGGGTGAGGTCAGCGGTCTGATCGACTGGGATGCCTTCCGCCCTCTCCTTGCTGACCTCTACACCAACGCCGAGGGGCGAGGCGGCCGTCCGAACTATGACGTCGTTCTGATGATCCGGCTGCTGGTGCTTCAGCAGTGGTATGGCCTGTCTGACCCCGAACTGGAGCGTCAGGCGACCGACCGGATCTCGTTCCGTCACTTCCTGGGATATCCGGAAACCATTCCGGATCGGTCGACGGTCTGGCTGTTCCGGGAACGCTTGGCGCAAACCGGGAAGGATACCGCGATCTGGGATGAGTTCCAGCGGCAACTCGAAGTACAAGGGCTCGCCATCAAACGCGGTGTCATGCAGGACGCGACGTTCATCACCGCCGATCCCGGGCATGCTCCTGCCGGCACGCCCCGGGGAGATCAGGCAGAGACGCGGCGCAGCCGCGACGGCACCTGGGCCAAGAAGGGCTCGAAGTCACAGTTCGGGTACAAACTTCACATCCTGCTCGACAAGGACAGTCAGCTGATCCGCCGGATTGAGACCACCACGGCGTCACTCCATGACAGCAGGATCGATCTCTCCCGGGAAGGTGAGACGGTCTATCGCGATAAAGGCTATTTTGGGGTGAAACCGCAGGCATCTATGGACAAGACCATGCACCGGGCCGTTCGCAACCATCCCCTCTCCATCAAGGAGAACCGGCGGAACAAGGCCATCAGCAGAACACGATCGCTGGTGGAACGACCGTTTGCCGTGATCAAGCGGGTGTTCCATGCAGGCCACCTCATGGTCACGACGGTTGCCAGAGTGCACGTCAAGAACATCTTCTCCTGCATGAATTTCAACTTCAGGCAACTTCTTACCCTCAAAGCGCAAGCTGCCGAGCGATAGCTCTCGAGAAAATCCAAAAAACCCTCTAAATGCAGGGGTTCAGGAAGGAAACGGCTGAACAGCGAGGGGAAGAGGGCAGTCGGGAGCGAGTATCTGATGGCAGGGAGGAGTTAATCGCAATTCTCTTAGTTATATTGAAATTTTAAAGGCAATAATACTGAGTTTTTATGAATGTTGTTTTATTTTAGGGGTAGATTCTCGAAATAATTTGACATAGCGCATACTCCAGAGGAGGGGCCGATCGCTCCCCCGGGCCGGGCGGAAAAAAGGGGAGGGGGCACGGGCACCGGCCGGCCTGAACACTCCCGGAGTGCGGCGCCGACCGGCACGGGCTCGAGGGTGAACCGTCGTCGATGCACGATTCAAGGAGCGACACGCGCCGGGATGGAAAAAAAGATGGTTAAGTCTATCCGGGCAGACCTACTCGGTCGTCTTTCCGTCGAAATGCTCTTCCTGCGCCATGGCCTCCGCACGGGTCCGGCGGACGACGCCGTCCTGGTGCTCGGGTGGCGAGTAGATCGTGTAGAGCTTGAGGTTGGCGGTCTTCGAGGTATTTATGACGTTGTGCAGCGCCCCGTTCGGGACGATCACGGCGCTGCCGTCCTTAACGGCGTGGGCGACGCCGTCGATCACGACCGAACCCTCGCCTTCCTCGAACCGGAAGAACTGGTCGACGTCGTCGTGCACCTCCTCGCCGATCTCTTCGCCGGGCTCAAGGCACATCAGCACGAGCTGGCTGAACCGCCCGGTATAGAGGACCCGGCGGAAGTTGGCATTCTTCAACGTCTCGGTCTCGATATCTGCGATAAATCCTTTCTTCATCTTCACACCCTCCCGGGATGATCCTCTCTGCTGCGCCGCGAGTATTTGAGGGTTCAGGTCATCCCCGGCGGGTCACCTCGCCCCCGGCAGCAACCCGCCCGGTGATCAGGATCGTCCGGTCCTCGACCGGGACCGCTTTCCCCGAGCGCTGCAGGGCCCGGTCCACGACATGGCGCACCCCGCCGCAGCAGGGCACCTCCATGTGCAGGACGGTCACCGAGCGGATCGTGTGCCGCGAGAAGATCTCGGCGAGTTTTGCGACGTAACCCTCGATATCGGCGTCCAGCTTCGGGCAGAAGAGGAGCAGGACCCTGTTCCGCAGGAAGTCCCGGTGGAAACCGGCATAGGCAAAGGGGACGCAGTCGCCTGAGACCAGGAGGTCGGCGCCGTCGAAGTACGCGGCCGCGGGGTTGACAAGGGAGAGCTGGATCGGCCATTGCCGCAGCTCAGACGCCATCGCCCCGCGGTCCTGTGGGGCCGTGTCAGGAAGGGTCCGCGCCGCAGAGCCCGGACAGGCTGCCGGGGCGCCGGGAGTCCTGTGCGAGGGGACCGGGACGGCGCGTTCGGTCAGGTAGCCGACCGCCTGGCGGTAGAGTTCTTCCTCCCCGTGGCCGAGGAGGTGCTCGAGGTGCGCCCTGATCACCGCCTCCCCCTGCGGGACGATCTTCGCCATCACGGCCCGCTCGTCGTACGGCCCGGCCTCCCGCTCAACGACCGAGATCGCTCCCTCCGGGCAGGTCCCGATGCAGGCGCCGAGGCCGTCGCAGAAGAGGTCGCTCACCAGCCGCGCTTTTCCATCGATGACCTGGAGCGCCCCCTCGGGGCAGTCGGGGATGCAGAGCCCGCACCCGGTGCACCGTTCCTCGTCGATCTCGATGATCTTTCTCTTCACCATGATACTCCAGATACCTCCCTGTTAGCGCAAAAACATTTGTGATCCGGCCGAAGGATTTCGGGCAAGGTTTAAATTACGCCGGGGATAGTCTCCATCATATACATCTCGCGGCCCCGCCCGCTGAAGATCAAGGAGTGCCCTATGGAGAACAAGAAGAAGCTGACAACCGCCGCCGGCGCACCGGTGGGGGACAACCAGAACGCCATGACGGCGGGGCCGCGGGGCCCGATGCTGATGCAGGACGTCTGGTTCCAGGAGAAACTCGCCCACTTCGACCGGGAAGTGATCCCGGAGCGGCGGATGCACGCCAAGGGGTCGGGCGCCTTCGGCTTCGTTTTCGCCGGCGTCGGCGTAGCAGTGGGCGCATTTGAGGGGGCAGCGGAGGGTGGTGTTCCAGGAGATGAGGGCCGGGGAGGGAGTTGTGACCGGGGAGGAGGCGTCTGTGTCGGAGTGGCCCGTTCTGCGCTGCATCTTTCCTTACCTCTGGGCGCCGCCGATTTCAACCTTTGGATGGGGTGATGACGGGGGCGATCTCTGCATTTTTGCACCCCATGTGTACCGGGATTGCACCGGAAATGTGCAAGGGACGGGGATAGAGGATGGAGCCCGGATTGTATATTCTATAGAGAAGAGAGAGATCTCTCTCTCCTATAATAGTAGATTGCACCAGAATAGAGGCACCCACCTCACCGGGTCGGTAGGGGTCTGTGGGTGGGGGTGTGTGTGCGATCCGTGTACAGGTGCACATGAGGGGGATGATGGGGGTGTTTTGGGCGGAATTTTGGATTGAGGCATTATAATGTGTCTGTTTGGGTGCAAAAAGGGGGTGTAGAGTGGTGCAAAGAGGTGTTGGAGTGTAAATGGTGGTGGGAGCGCGTGAGGCAGAGCATGATGAGTGAGAGGTTTTAGCCTCTGGACAGGCTCTAAGGTTATTCAAAATTTTTTTTATCCTTTTTCAGTCGCTACTTTCGCCCAGCACCCGAAATGTTTATGGGATATAAGCCAAATCCATAATTCAAGAGAGATACCAACGCAAAAATAAACAGCCCGTTATTTTGTCTGATGTCTCCACCCCCGAGATGATAGAATGGATTCCTCACCCCCGCCCTATTTCCGGTACTGGGGCAAGAGCCCGAGAGAGAATGAACCCCGGATCACCCACCTTCTGCCCTATCATGCCCTTGACGTAGCCGCTGTCGGTTCGGTGATCCTGGGCCGCGACGCACTTCTGCGAGAGCGCATGGCAGGCGTTCTGCAGGTCAGCTCTGATCAGCTGACCCCACTCATCTGTTTTCTGCTTGCCACCCACGATATTGGAAAGTTCTCCACGCCAGCCTTCCAGTTGAAGAATTCCCGGGCATCAGCATCTCTCCAGGGTATAGAAGGGGATTGCATACCCGGACACCACAGCGATCTGGGGTTCGCACTCTGGAACGAGATACTCTGGGACAGCGTGGTTGAAAAAAACCTGATCAGACTGGATGGAGATTTCGATAGCGATGAGTGGCAGGATGTCCTCTTCCCCCTCCTCAAGGCCGTCTGTGGGCACCACGGCACCCCACCGGCAGGGGACTTCAGCCATTTCAGACGTTCGTTTCTCCCGGCAGATATCGAGGCGGCAGAGACATTCGTTCAAGACTGCGCCTCTCTCTTCTTCGTGGACGGTACCTGGCCCCTCCTGGCCAAAGACGACCTTGCAAAGAGAGTCCCTCAATTTTCATGGCTCCTTGCCGGGTTCTGCACACTCTGCGACTGGATCGGATCAGACCGCGACTATTTCAGGTTCACCCAGGAGCATACACCCCTCACCGCTTACTGGGAGGTCTCACTGAAACGAGCCGAGAAGGCCGTCAGGGAAAAAGGCATCATACCGGTCAGACCTGCCAGTGAACAGGGTCTGGAGATCCTTTTTCCCTCTATCTTTCCGGAACATGCCCCGACTGATCTCCAGCACTACTGTGCCACCTGCACCCTCGGCACCGGCCCCCACCTCTTCGTCATCGAGGATATCACCGGGAGCGGCAAGACTGAGGCGGCCATCACCCTCGCTCACCGGATGATGGCACAGGGAGACGGAGAAGGGATTTATTTTGCTTTGCCGACGATGGCGACTGCCAATGCCATGTACTCCCGGATCAACAGAACGTCAGATTCCCTCTTCGAGGAGCGTTCGTACTCTCAGGTCCTTGCCCATTCTGCCAGCCGGCTCCAGAGGGTTATGCAGACATTCCTTGATGAGAGAATCGGGTCGAGAAATCCCGGGACAGCATGGCTCTCCGACAACCGGAAAAAAGCGCTGCTCGCACAGGTCGGCGTCGGGACGGTCGACCAGGCACTTCTCTCCATCCTCCCGGTGCATCACCAGTCGCTCAGGTTGATCGGTCTGGCCAGAAATATTCTCATCGTGGACGAGGTGCATGCCTGCGACTCCTATATGCACAAACTTTTGCAGGTCCTCCTTGAGTTCCATGCCGCATCAGGCGGGAGTGCGATCCTGCTCTCGGCAACGATGACACAGAGGCAGAGGGAAGAGCTGGCCAGGCGTTTTGCACGGGGGGCAGGGTGGCCGATCGGGATACTTACATCAGGGGGCTATCCCCTGATCACCCACCTCTCGCTGGCCGGGCCGCCGGACGAACACCCTCTCACCGCCATTGGGGAGAAACGTGTGGGAGTCAGCCTCGTCTCATCAGAGGATGAGGCGGAGGCAGCACTCATCGAAGAGGCACAGAACGGCGGGTGCGCCTGCTGGGTCAGGAATACGGTGGACGACGCCGTAGAAGCATATATCCGGTTAAAGGAGAGGCTTCCGGCGGGTACAGTCCGCCTGTTCCATGCCAGGTTCGCCCTCGCTGACCGTCTGGAGATTGAGGAGACAGTGACCCGGACTTTTGGAAAGGCCAGCACGCCGGAAGTTCGGGCAGGCAGGATCCTTGTGGCAACACAGGTGGTGGAACAATCTCTGGACCTCGACTTCGACCTGATGGTGAGCGATCTCGCCCCAATTGACCTTCTGATACAGCGGGCAGGCAGGGTCCATCGCCATGATCGCGGCCCCCGCGGGGAGGCCCGGCTCATCGTCCTCTCACCGCTGCAGACAGAAGAGCCAGGTGCGACATGGTATTCTGACCTCTTCCCTCGGGGGGCATGGGTGTATCCCGATCCAGCTCGACTCTGGTTGACGGCCGGGATCCTGGGGGAGAGAGGCGAGATTGTTGTGCCGCGCGATGCCCGTATCCTCATCGAGTCTGTCTTCGGACCGGAGAGTGAGGGTGTGATCCCTGACGGCTTACAGAAGGCTGCCGCAGAAAATCGGGGAAAGGATAATGCCGACGCTTCTTTTGCAGCGGAAAGTGCCCTCAAGCTCAAAAAGGGGTATACGATGACCGAAGGCCAGTGGCAGAGCGATGCCCGGACGCCAACCCGCCTTGGAGAACCAACAGTCACCCTGCGGCTTGCCCGGTGGGATGGAAAAGAAGTCTGGCCGTGGGCTGACGCACCTGATCCCCGGGCTGCATGGGAACTGAGCCAGGTGAGCGTGCGGGAGACCTATGCCGCCAGTGAGGTAGCGTTTGCCCAGCCGCTCGCCGGGGCGGTGGAGAGGGCAAAGAGCCGGATGGCGGACATGGGTAAGAATGCCGTGATTGTTCCCCTTCATTCTTCAGAAGAGGGCTGGGAGGGATCCACATTGAACCATTCAGGCAAAGAAGTCATGCTGAGGTATCATCAGGAAGTTGGACTGATGAGGACGGCCCCATGATCGATCAGTATTTATGTGATGGCGTATTAAGAGGAAAATCAATGGTAAAACTATGTATAGAAAAACTCGGAGGGGTACCATTCCTCCACTCAACCTGATCCAGGATCCCTGGATCCCGATCATCCGTAAAGACGGCACAACCGAAACAATCGCCCCCTGGCAGATCACCGACCAGCACGACGGCAACTTCGTTAGATCAATAGCATCTCCTCGACCTGACTTCGATGGAGCGCTGGTCCAGTTCCTTATAGGACTCTGCCAGACTGCAATTCCACCAGAGGACAAAGGAGAATGGAGAAAAAATTTAGTCAACCCACCACTCCCGGATAAACTGCAGGCCGCCTTCTCCCCCCTGACCGGGGCATTTGCCATTGGAGGAGACGGCCCTCTGTTCATGCAGGAGAGAGGGATAGAGAGCGACAGACTCTGGCAGATCGATAGTCTTCTCATCGGGATGCCAGAAAAAGAAAAGATCAAGGATAACACAGATTGGTTCCAGAAGAGAGGGACAATCGACGCCCTCTGTCCCCACTGCGCCTCTCTGGCACTGTTCACCCTCCAGACGAACGCGCCGAGCGGTGGACGCGGGCACATGACCTCGATCAGGGGGGGTGGCCCGATGACCACCCTCGTCCTTGGTGAGACGCTCTGGCAGACGGTATGGGCAAACATCATTGATCTGAACAATTATACTCACCCGGTGGACGAAAACCCCTCAGCTGACGACGACCGGCTTTTCCCCTGGATGGGCAAAGTGAAGACAAGTGAAGGTGGGGATAGTACAGAGCCTGAGGATGCACACCCCTGCCAGGCCTTCTGGGGGATGCCGCGCCGCATCCTGCTCGATCTGGAGGGAGCCAGGCCTGGAGTCTGCGATCTCTGCGGCGCAAAAACAGACCGGTGCATCACGGGCTTCTGGACGAAACCCTACGGAATGAAGTACAACGGGTGGGTCCACCCCCTCAGCCCGTATTATCCAAAAGATAAAAAAGGCACCGAATACCTGCCTGTCCATCCCCAACCCGGTGGGATAACCTACCAGAACTGGCTTGGCCTGGTCATCAACGACCGGAATGAAGGGAGACGGGTTGCAAAAAATGTTGCCCTCTTCCCAGAGCGTGCAGAGAGATCTCAGGTCAGGGAGCACCTCGGCCGGCGGCCGTCGATATGGGCCTTTGGCTATGATATGGAAAACAAAAAGGTCAGGTGCTGGTACGAGGGCACCCTGCCAATGGTCCATGTCGATGATGACTGGAAGGCGGAGTTTGAGGAGACGGCGGCCGGGATGATCCGGGCCGCCTCTGAGATGGCGAAGAACGTCCAGTGGTGCGTGAAGATTGCCCTCTATGACAAACCCGCAGATGTGAAGGGCGACCTCTCGGTCATCAACGCCCGCTTCCTCCAGGCGACCGAGGAGAGGTTCTACGATCTGCTCAACAAGGTCGCCGAATGCCTCGCTGGGAACGGGGATACCCTCGAACTCCGGCAGGCATGGCTCGGCATCCTCCAGGAGGAGGGGCGCACCCTCTTCGAGGAGTATTCTCAGATCAACTCGATCGACGAGATCAATGCTCAGAGGGTGATGAAGGCGTGGGGGTTGATGAAAAGCCCTGCTTCAAAGGCGAACAAAGCGATCAGGAAGGCGCTTAACCTCCCTGAACCGAAAAAATCCGTAAAGGGTGAGAAATGACAATGACAGAGAATACGGTACAGGATTCAGGCCATAAGGACGAACCTATGGACGCGATCCTCAACTGGTGGAGAGAGATCAAGGCCCACCGCGGGGAGCGGGCGGAGTTGCGGCGCTGCCGGACGCCGGCAGAGGTGGCCTTTGTTCCAGCCTACTACCGGTTGAAGGCGGCGTTGCCAACATGGGACCGCGAGAAACTTGCTGTGATTGCAGGAGTCCTTGCAGATGTTGAAACATCCGCCGATGGGGTCAGGCTTGCCGCACAGTTCGCCCACCCGAAAGATGGGGGGGCAACTGCACGGGTGAGTGAGGCGCGGTTCCGCCGGCTTCTCCGCGTGGAGGACTATGACTATGTTGAACTCTTCCCGATGATGAAACGGCTGGTCACAATGATCGATCGGAAGGCGAACATCCGTGATCTGGTGTGGGGGCTGTACCGGTGGGACCCCAAGACAAAAAGAGCGTGGGCAGAGTCGTATTACATGAACATCCCGAAGAAAGAATGAGGTGAAAAAACATGGCAGAATTTATCCAGTTACATATGCTTGCATCGTATCCCCCGTCGAACCTGAACCGTGACGACCTGGGCAGGCCGAAAACCGCAATGATGGGCGGGGCCTGCAGACTACGTGTATCATCGCAGAGCCTGAAGCGGGCGTGGCGCACGTCCGAGATATTTAAGGAAGCGTTTGGCGATCATCTTGGCATCCGCACCAAAGAGATGGGCTGGAACATCTACCTTGCCATGAAAGGCGGAAAGGCACTGTCCGATGTCCTTGAAGAGAGAGATGCGGCGCCGGTGCGGACAGGGGTGGCGGAGAAGAAAGCAGTGGAATGGGGCCAGGCGATCGCCGCTCAGTTTGGAAAGTTGAAATCTGTCAAGGATTCAAACGAGGAGAACACAGAGAAGAAGAAGAAAGAGTCGCTCTGTGTCGAGCAGATGGTTCATTTCAGCCCGGATGAGATTGCGGCGATCGACGCACTGCTCTCGCGCCTCGTCGAGAGCGGGAAAGACCCATCAGATGAGGATCTCGCCCTTCTGCGGGAGGAGAACTCGGCAGTCGATATCGCCATGTTCGGCAGGATGCTGGCTTCATCGCCTTCTTTCAACTGTGAGGCGGCGGTCCAGGTGGCCCATGCGATCACCGTCCACCGTGTGGCGGTGGAGGACGATTACTTCACCGCCGTCGATGACCTCAACCGGGGTATCGAGGATGTCGGTGCTGCGCACGTAGGTCAGGCCGAGTTTGCGGCCGGACTCTATTACGCGTACCTCTGCATCAACCGCGACCTTCTGGTGGAGAATCTGGGCGGGAAATCAGAACTGGCTGACAAGACAATCGCTGCCCTCACCGAGGCGGCGGCAAAGGTTGGGCCAAAAGGGAAACAGAACAGTTTTGCCTCGCGGGCCTATGCATCCTATATCCTTGCCGAGCGGGGGAGCCAGCAGCCGCGATCGCTCGCGGTGGCCTTCCTCAAGCCCGTCGGCGGTGAGGATTACCTGACGACGGCAGTGAATGTCCTGGAGAAGACGCGGGAGAATATGGAGAAGACCTACGGGGCGTGCGCCAGGGATACCATGACGATGAACGCTGCCGCGGGTGTGGGTACGCTCAAAGAGATCCTTACCTTTGTGTCGGGTGACCATGCCTGAGTATCTCCTGTTCCGACTCTTCGGCCCGATGGCCGCGTGGGGCGGTGTGGCGGTTGGAGAGTATCGCCCTTCGGAGAGTCACCCCTCCAGGTCGGCGATCTTCGGGCTGGTGGCGGCAGCGCTGGGCATCCGCCGCGAGGATGCCGCAGATCTGAAAGAACTGCAGGAGAGTTACCGAATGGCTGTACTGGTGAATACCCCGGGCAGTCTGATCCGGGACTACCATACCACCCAGGTGCCATCAGAGATAACAAAGAAACGGGCATGGCCGTTTGCCACCCGCCGGGAGGAGGTGAGCATTCACCGGGATGACCTGAATACGATCCTCTCGACGCGGGAGTACTTCTGCGATGCACTGTACACGGTCTGCATCCGGGCTGCGACCGAAAATCCCCCCTATCTCCTCTCCGAACTTGCGGAGGCGCTGAATAGTCCGGTATTCACCCTTTACCTGGGGCGGAGATCCTGCCCGGTGGCGCTCCCGCTGCAGCCGCAGGTCGTCAGGGGTGATAACCTGCGTGCGGCGATGGAGGCGGCAGTTTTCCAGAATATAGGGATGATGAGCCCCATTGCCGGTAAAGAGCGCGGAATGCTCTTCTGGGAAGATGAGGAGAATACAGGTTTTGCGGTGGAGAGCAGTCAGACCGTCCAGAGGCGCGATGTTGCGCTGAACCGGCGGCGGTGGCAGTTTACGGAGCGCAAGGAACACGGGGCCCTGGTGCAGGTGCCGGAGGGGGTCAGATGAAGCGGTCCATCTACCGCATACGCCTGCGGGACGACGTCCAGCGAACACCAGCCTTCTGGCGGAGCGTGCGGAATCCGTACGATGTCCACGGGATGGTGTGGCGGATCTTTTCGGATGGGTCGAGAAAGGACCGCGATTTCATCTACCGCCTGGAGATGCAGGAGGCGTCACCGGTGATCTATGCAGTGTCAACGGCAGAACCGGTGGATCTTGACGGGATCTGGGCGGTGGAGTCGAAGGAGTACAACCCGGTGCTCAGGACAGGGCAACGTTTCGGGTTTTCCCTGAGAGCGAATCCCATACGGTCTAAGAGGGACGAGGAGAGGAGGCAGCACCGGCACGATGTGGTGATGGATGCAAAAGTGCTGCTGGAGCAGTCCGGGTGCCCATCCGACGCCATGCCCTCACAGGAGATACTTGTCCAGAAGGAAGGGTTTTCCTGGTTGTCTTCGAGGTCTGAGGCGGCGGGGTTTGCCGTTGAAGAGGGTATGGTCCGGGCGGATGGATATCGGCAGCACCGGTTTAAGAAGCCGAAAGGGAAGCACTGGGTTTCGATCAGCACCATCGATTTTACCGGTGTGCTGACGGTGACGGATCCCGAGCGGTTTGAGCAGGCCCTGTATGCCGGGATCGGGCCGGCGAAGAGTTTCGGCTGCGGGCTGCTGCTCATCAGGCCGGTGTGAGGGAGGAGAATTCTGTGCTTCCCCACCTGAGGTCCATTCCCCAGAAGGAACGGATATCCCTTATTTTTCTGGAGAGGGGGGAGCTGGACGTGATCGACGGCGCCTTTGTTCTGGTGGACGTGAACGGCGTCCGCACCCAGATCCCGGTGGGTGGCGTGGCCTGCCTGATGCTGGAACCAGGGACGAGAGTGTCCCATGCTGCGGTTACCCTTGCAGCACGGGTGGGATGCCTGCTCGTCTGGGTAGGAGAGGCGGGAGTACGCCTGTATTCGGCCGGGAGGCCCGGAGGAGCACGTTCGGACCGCCTGCTCTATCAGGCCCGCCTTGCCCTCGACGAACCGGCCCGCCAGAGGGTGGTGGAGCGGATGTACGAGATCCGGTTCGGGGAGGATGTGCCGACCGGGTATTCGGTGAACCAGCTCCGCGGCATGGAAGGGGCGCGGGTGAAACGGCAGTACGAGAATCTGGCCAGGAAATACGGAGTGCGCTGGACAGGACGGCGATATGACGCATCTTCGTGGGGGAGCGGGGATGTGCCGAACCGCTGCCTGAGTTCGGCGACGGCGTGCCTGTACGGGATCTGCGAGGCGGCGGTGCTGGCGGCGGGGTATTCCCCGGCAATCGGGTTCATCCATACTGGAAAGCCGCTCTCTTTTGTGTATGATATTGCCGATCTCTTCAAGTTCGAGACGATCGTGCCAGAGGCGTTCAGAGTTGCCGGACGCCGGCCAGGGGATCCCGAGCGGGAGGTGAGGCTGGCGTGCAGGGATGTGTTCAGGAAAAGCCGCATTCTGGACCGGATTATCCCGCTTATCGAGGACGTGCTGGATGCAGGAGGACTGGATGTGCCGGAACCACCAGAGGGATGCCTGCCCCCGGCGATTCCTGAGGAGGATGAATGGGATCCCTGATGGTTGTTGCAACCGAGAATGTCCCTCCAAGACTCAGGGGCAGACTGGCCCTCTGGCTGATCGAAGTGAGATCAGGAGTCTATGTGGGCAATTATTCAGTGAGGGTGCGGGAGATGATCTGGGATCAGGTGGCGGCCGGGGTCGAGGAGGGGAATGCAGTGATGGTCTGGGCCGATCCCGGGGATGCAGGCTACGATTTCAGGACGATCGGAGAGAACCGTCGTGTCCCAAAGGATATGGACGGCGTAAGATTGATTTCCTTCCTGCCCGATACCTCAGGATGATGGGCGTCTATCTCTTTTTCACCCACGCATCCTCTGTCATCAGGCAGGGGGCTCTCGCACCACGATGGTGTGGGGCTGTTCCTGGCGCAGCATAGAAAGAAATTTCTTTCTCGGGATGATAACTGGAAGAGAGTTCCCCACTCGCGTGGGGATGAACCGGAAGGATCGCCGCAGGTATTCGCATTCTCTCAGAGTTCCCCACTCGCGTGGGGATGAACCGAGATCGGGAAGGTGCAGGGGTATCTGAATCGAGAGTTCCCCACTCGCGTGGGGATGAACCGGGGATCTTCTGATGGCCCTAAATCTTTTTCATGAGTTCCCCACTCGCGTGGGGATGAACCGGTGAGGGTGACGACCTCGGCGGCGGCAGGGGCGAGTTCCCCACTCGCGTGGGGATGAACCGGTATTTCGTCAGTCTCGGCGCAGGCCGAGGAGGAGTTCCCCACTCGCGTGGGGATGAACCGAGCCTACTTTTGAGAAGGCGTAGAGGCACCCGGAGTTCCCCACTCGCGTGGGGATGAACCGAAAAATGGAAAATGCACAGACGGAAAACGAACGAGTTCCCCACTCGCGTGGGGATGAACCGCGCAAAACTCGGGGTGCAGGTGGATATACAGCGAGTTCCCCACTCGCGTGGGGATGAACCGTCCACGACGTAGATTCTACAGTTATTACCGCAGAGTTCCCCACTCGCGTGGGGATGAACCGAATATATATACTATCCACGCTCCATATACATAGAGTTCCCCACTCGCGTGGGGATGAACCGAATCTCTTCGTTTTGCCGGTCGCTGAGTCCCAGAGTTCCCCACTCGCGTGGGGATGAACCGAAAGCGGTATCCTCCGGTGCTATCGCCGCCCGGAGTTCCCCACTCGCGTGGGGATGAACCGATGGGACAGGCTCGATATAGACTCTCTCAGCCGAGTTCCCCACTCGCGTGGGGATGAACCGTTCTATCACCCCCACGCTTCTCCAACCACTATGAGTTCCCCACTCGCGTGGGGATGAACCGAAAGACCCCGCCCTCTCCCGGGTGCTCAACATGAGTTCCCCACTCGCGTGGGGATGAACCGGTCTGCAGCGTCCCGCACACCCGGCACCGGAAAGAGTTCCCCACTCGCGTGGGGATGAACCGTCGATGACGGGAGGCGGCTGTAATGACTCAACGAGTTCCCCACTCGCGTGGGGATGAACCGATACGCCCCGGATGTGGCGGCAGCGGTGACGTGAGTTCCCCACTCGCGTGGGGATGAACCGATCATCGCGCTCGAAGAGGTCAAACGCCAGTAGAGTTCCCCACTCGCGTGGGGATGAACCGATGCAGGTCGCAAAGCGCGTCAAACTCAACGAGAGTTCCCCACTCGCGTGGGGATGAACCGTCGATATCTACGGTCTCAGCGCTATCGGTGCTGAGTTCCCCACTCGCGTGGGGATGAACCGCCCGTCTATATAACCCGGCGCGTAGTCTGCGGGAGTTCCCCACTCGCGTGGGGATGAACCCACTGACGGCGTAGTCAGTGGTAATCACAGAGCGAGTTCCCCACTCGCGTGGGGATGAACCGTGACAATAGACATGGTCAAAGATTCGTCTAGGGAGTTCCCCACTCGCGTGGGGATGAACCGCCGCATATCTGAGATACACCCGAATAGTCTAGGAGTTCCCCACTCGCGTGGGGATGAACCGTCCGGCACACCGTTATCGGAGGCGCTGTCGCTGAGTTCCCCACTCGCGTGGGGATGAACCGATCCCCTTCACCATGTCGATGATACCCGCGAAGAGTTCCCCACTCGCGTGGGGATGAACCGAGGGGGCGCTGATCGTCACCGACGATCGCCACGAGTTCCCCACTCGCGTGGGGATGAACCGAAACATGGGACTGCTGACCTTCGACCCTATAGGAGTTCCCCACTCGCGTGGGGATGAACCGCACCAGAACTTTGCCGACCTCGCCGCCGCCACGAGTTCCCCACTCGCGTGGGGATGAACCGGCCTCCGAGCCGGGCAGCTCCTCCCGATCACGGAGTTCCCCACTCGCGTGGGGATGAACCGAGCCGAAACGTCAACGAAAACACCAGTCTTCCGAGTTCCCCACTCGCGTGGGGATGAACCGCGGCCCGTGCTACCACCCTCATCTGGCGAGGTGAGTTCCCCACTCGCGTGGGGATGAACCGGCAGATAGGTCCCAAGAGCCGCGTTAGCGGCGGAGTTCCCCACTCGCGTGGGGATGAACCGCCGGGGAGCAGGACGAATACCCATTTCAGTGCGAGTTCCCCACTCGCGTGGGGATGAACCGGCCAGCCGCCCGGAGGTTAGACGCCGCCCAGGGAGTTCCCCACTCGCGTGGGGATGAACCGTGCGCACTACAGCACGTACGAGGACAGGGGCAGAGTTCCCCACTCGCGTGGGGATGAACCGTGAGCTCTCGACGTAATAACTCCTGCTATGGCGAGTTCCCCACTCGCGTGGGGATGAACCGATACGCGTGCAGGGCGCTTGTTTGGGTGCTGCGAGTTCCCCACTCGCGTGGGGATGAACCGGGGCTTGAATCCCCCGCCGTCATCCTGCACACGAGTTCCCCACTCGCGTGGGGATGAACCGCACCCGAGGGCCTGTCCTCGGTGTAAACAGTAGAGTTCCCCACTCGCGTGGGGATGAACCGATACGCGTGCAGGGCGCTTGTTTGGGTGCTGCGAGTTCCCCACTCGCGTGGGGATGAACCGCGCCTATTCGACCATATCTACCGTGTTTTCAGGAGTTCCCCACTCGCGTGGGGATGAACCGGTCCCGAGATACTTCTTCAGCGCCCGGGAGAGGAGTTCCCCACTCGCGTGGGGATGAACCGGGCGATCGCGTCCCACTTCCGGCCGCACCGGAGGAGTTCCCCACTCGCGTGGGGATGAACCGTTTTAATTGCCGGACAGCACGACTTCGTGGCTGAGTTCCCCACTCGCGTGGGGATGAACCGGCGGCCCGGTCGGAGGCCTGATCACTATGGCCGAGTTCCCCACTCGCGTGGGGATGAACCGTGGGGATACGACATTTTGGCGCTCAGACTGCTGAGTTCCCCACTCGCGTGGGGATGAACCGCGCAGGTTGCTAACATGCCGACGACGACCATTGAGTTCCCCACTCGCGTGGGGATGAACCGAAACCTTTATTACCCATAACGACCTATACTAGGAGTTCCCCACTCGCGTGGGGATGAACCGACCCCTGTCTCTCCCGGAGGACCTGGCGCACGGAGTTCCCCACTCGCGTGGGGATGAACCGCAGACATATCCATATCAGACATCAGCGCACCAGAGTTCCCCACTCGCGTGGGGATGAACCGGCACACGGCAAAACAACCCGCAGAGAGTTCTTGAGTTCCCCACTCGCGTGGGGATGAACCGGAAACCCACTTCGTCTGACGACATTTTTCGAAAGAGTTCCCCACTCGCGTGGGGATGAACCGCGATATCTAGTGTATTATCGACCTCGCCTATAGAGTTCCCCACTCGCGTGGGGATGAACCGCCGGAGCCGGTCCAGAAGCGGTTTTTGACGCAGAGTTCCCCACTCGCGTGGGGATGAACCGACGCCAGTTTTCCGGCCATCGCTGATGATTTCGAGTTCCCCACTCGCGTGGGGATGAACCGGCTACGAGTGTCTGGTTCCCGTCATCGGTCTGGAGTTCCCCACTCGCGTGGGGATGAACCGGTGGGCTGAATGCCTGGGGAACTCATCATCCTGAGTTCCCCACTCGCGTGGGGATGAACCGGACACCCTATACAACGAAACATACGAATATGGGAGTTCCCCACTCGCGTGGGGATGAACCGGCGATGCTCGGCTACGCTGACGAGATATCTGAGAGTTCCCCACTCGCGTGGGGATGAACCGAGGAATTCCCGGAAGATATCGTCCCCTTTGCAGAGTTCCCCACTCGCGTGGGGATGAACCGCCATGCGCCAGGCGTCAGGATTGGGAGACGAGGAGTTCCCCACTCGCGTGGGGATGAACCGATGAAGGCGTATTCCCTCGGGTTGAAGCCGCGGAGTTCCCCACTCGCGTGGGGATGAACCGGAGCAGAACCACCGAACACGCCACTGCCCCTAGAGTTCCCCACTCGCGTGGGGATGAACCGACGCCTGCACCTGACGGAGAGATCCAGACAGTGAGTTCCCCACTCGCGTGGGGATGAACCGGGCGAGGTGGTTTTTCTCCGTTCGCTACCCATGAGTTCCCCACTCGCGTGGGGATGAACCGGTGAGCTGAATGGCTGGGGAACTCATCATCCTGAGTTCCCCACTCGCGTGGGGATGAACCGACCCCAGCACACCCAGCACAGGGTATCCGAGTGAGTTCCCCACTCGCGTGGGGATGAACCGGATGGCCTTGACTTCTGCAAGGCGCAGATGCTGAGTTCCCCACTCGCGTGGGGATGAACCGAACTGGTGCCACTTTGCGATCGTGCAGTTCAAGAGTTCCCCACTCGCGTGGGGATGAACCGCCGACGCTCGCGCTCAACAAGCTCGCGATCGCGAGTTCCCCACTCGCGTGGGGATGAACCGATCCTGGACTTCATCTATACGCTCTGGGCTGAGAGTTCCCCACTCGCGTGGGGATGAACCGAGATCCGGCGCAACCTCTCCGAACTCGACCTCGAGTTCCCCACTCGCGTGGGGATGAACCGGATGAGGTGCTGATCAAGGTGGCAGTGGAATGGAGTTCCCCACTCGCGTGGGGATGAACCGGCCCTTGCCACCCGTCCTTGGAGGTGGACGAGGAGTTCCCCACTCGCGTGGGGATGAACCGAACGAAGGATGCAGGAGGGCGGGGCATTATGAGAGTTCCCCACTCGCGTGGGGATGAACCGCCCATTGCCGCGTTTCACCGCGACTCTCGTACGAGTTCCCCACTCGCGTGGGGATGAACCGCCGCAAACACCGAAGCGCTCGTTCAAGCGGCGGAGTTCCCCACTCGCGTGGGGATGAACCGAGCTCGAGAGAATGGGGCCCCCTGCGCGCTGAGAGTTCCCCACTCGCGTGGGGATGAACCGGGTAGGCGGTAGTAACGGTGAGGTCGATAATGGAGTTCCCCACTCGCGTGGGGATGAACCGCCGCCCCGGCCAGTGCAACGACGCCAAATGCGGAGTTCCCCACTCGCGTGGGGATGAACCGGAGAACGGGAAAACCACCCGTAGAGAGTTCTTGAGTTCCCCACTCGCGTGGGGATGAACCGATACGTCGTGGACAGTATACCACTCCAACGGTGAGTTCCCCACTCGCGTGGGGATGAACCGTCGAATAACTCGGAGGTCAGACTGGATATAGCGAGTTCCCCACTCGCGTGGGGATGAACCGTGAATTCAGTTCCTTGAGGTAGGTATCCTCAGGAGTTCCCCACTCGCGTGGGGATGAACCGTTTCTCACTTAGGGCGTCAGATACAGTGGCTGGAGTTCCCCACTCGCGTGGGGATGAACCGGTAGGGCATTTCGTCAGTCGAGGCGCCGGCCTGAGTTCCCCACTCGCGTGGGGATGAACCGAGAGAGAAGATTCACGTCTCAGTTCGTAGGTGGAGTTCCCCACTCGCGTGGGGATGAACCGGCGCAGGTGGCTAACATGCCTACGACGACCATGAGTTCCCCACTCGCGTGGGGATGAACCGCCAGACAGGACCGTGGACGACCACTAGTTCAGGAGTTCCCCACTCGCGTGGGGATGAACCGGAGCAGTCATCCTCAGCAGCCTCTAACCACTCGAGTTCCCCACTCGCGTGGGGATGAACCGTTCGAGTTCATTAGTGATGGACGGAAAACCGGGAGTTCCCCACTCGCGTGGGGATGAACCGGTGAGATCCTCTTTGATGGCGAGCAGGTTTCTGAGTTCCCCACTCGCGTGGGGATGAACCGAAGGGAGCGACCCGGAGCATTTTGCCGAATTTGAGTTCCCCACTCGCGTGGGGATGAACCGCCAGAATCACGCGAGGAGTGCCTCCTATTGCCGAGTTCCCCACTCGCGTGGGGATGAACCGCCGGTACGTTTTGCCAGCACCAAGTGGAATATGAGTTCCCCACTCGCGTGGGGATGAACCGGGAACATCTATCTCGGATCTGCGGGGTCTGCTGAGTTCCCCACTCGCGTGGGGATGAACCGGCCCAGGTTGCTAACATGCCAACGACCACCATGAGTTCCCCACTCGCGTGGGGATGAACCGGCGCTGGATCACGCCGACAACGCGATCAGCAAGAGTTCCCCACTCGCGTGGGGATGAACCGGGAGACCTTAGGGAGCGACACAGAAGGAAGGGGAGTTCCCCACTCGCGTGGGGATGAACCGGCGAGGCTCGGCTACGCTGACGAGATCTCTGAGAGTTCCCCACTCGCGTGGGGATGAACCGATAGCGGAGTACCCTTACTTGCTCCTGATTCCGAGTTCCCCACTCGCGTGGGGATGAACCGTTACCACTGACGGTGACGACGTGCTTGTGCCGGAGTTCCCCACTCGCGTGGGGATGAACCGATCGCGCCGCCCCTGTAGCCGCTCCAGAATCCGAGTTCCCCACTCGCGTGGGGATGAACCGAGCCTCCAGATCGTAATCTGACGAGTAATGCAGAGTTCCCCACTCGCGTGGGGATGAACCGAGAGCACCCCCATGTCGTAGGGAGCGTTATACGAGTTCCCCACTCGCGTGGGGATGAACCGGCCTCCTAACCCATCTCTTCGAATACGGCCTCGAGTTCCCCACTCGCGTGGGGATGAACCGTCGTAAACAGCGCGATCTTTGACACCGCGGAGCGAGTTCCCCACTCGCGTGGGGATGAACCGAGGGATACCTGAAGGCACTGCGGGATATCGGGGAGTTCCCCACTCGCGTGGGGATGAACCGGCCGAGAGCCCCGACACCCGCCCCGAGAGCAGGAGTTCCCCACTCGCGTGGGGATGAACCGAAAAACGTGCAGAAGTTACGGACTCTCGGGATGAGTTCCCCACTCGCGTGGGGATGAACCGGCGGCTGCGTTTTAGCACGCCGCCTGAACGCCGAGTTCCCCACTCGCGTGGGGATGAACCGGTTGCCGCCGCTGTCGCAAAACGGAATTCCTCGAGTTCCCCACTCGCGTGGGGATGAACCGTTTACGCTTGTTGGCTGGAGCGAATCGCAGGAGAGTTCCCCACTCGCGTGGGGATGAACCGTGGCCTCTCTCATCCTCGAGCGAGATAATGCAGAGTTCCCCACTCGCGTGGGGATGAACCGTCCCAATACCGGATTAGACCCGAAAAACTCTAGAGTTCCCCACTCGCGTGGGGATGAACCGGGTAGGAGGCAGTAACGGTGAGGTCGATAATGGAGTTCCCCACTCGCGTGGGGATGAACCGCCTAAATCGGATGTTATCGCCTACCTGAAGCAGAGTTCCCCACTCGCGTGGGGATGAACCGATGCGGATCTGCGAGGGTTCCTGAACGAAATGGAGTTCCCCACTCGCGTGGGGATGAACCGAATTACGTGTCGCCGTATGAAAAACAGATTAAGAGTTCCCCACTCGCGTGGGGATGAACCGGTAATTGATGCGGTTACTGGGATGCTGACCTCGAGTTCCCCACTCGCGTGGGGATGAACCGATTAGCCAGTGACCCCGACGTTGTAATCAACGGAGTTCCCCACTCGCGTGGGGATGAACCGGCAGACTGCGGGGACGTCTGCGCCGCAAAACGGAGTTCCCCACTCGCGTGGGGATGAACCGCACACTCTCGGCGGTGGCTGACGCAATATCTAGAGTTCCCCACTCGCGTGGGGATGAACCGGGGGCGTGTCTCGGCCAGGATGGGTATATTTAGAGTTCCCCACTCGCGTGGGGATGAACCGTTTGAGTGAGTTTTTCGGCCACTCAAACCGCCGAGTTCCCCACTCGCGTGGGGATGAACCGAAATCCTTTTGATTCTTCATCCATTTCTGGTTGAGTTCCCCACTCGCGTGGGGATGAACCGTGGACTCTCTCATCCTCGAGCGAGATAATGCAGAGTTCCCCACTCGCGTGGGGATGAACCGTCGCCGCAAACGTTCGCAAAATACGTGTCGGCGAGTTCCCCACTCGCGTGGGGATGAACCGATCGATAACCTTCCACCTGATTTTTTTTCCGGGAGTTCCCCACTCGCGTGGGGATGAACCGGCCATTACCGCCTCATGGATGGCGAGGGTTATGAGTTCCCCACTCGCGTGGGGATGAACCGAGAATTTGCAGATCCATCATTTAAACAAGAACGAGTTCCCCACTCGCGTGGGGATGAACCCATCACCTCCGAAGGACGATCCCCGCCGGATCAGAGTTCCCCACTCGCGTGGGGATGAACCGTTTAATTCGTTTCGCCGTTTCTCGTATCCATTGAGTTCCCCACTCGCGTGGGGATGAACCGAAAACTGCATGATCCTCGATTATGGCGGAAACGAGTTCCCCACTCGCGTGGGGATGAACCGGAACGGAGCCGATAAGTTAAGGCCCATACTCAGAGTTCCCCACTCGCGTGGGGATGAACCGTAGAGATCGCCGGCGCTGGCGGCGGAGAGGGTGAGTTCCCCACTCGCGTGGGGATGAACCGGCCGAACGTATCCAGAACCACCCCTGATAATAGAGTTCCCCACTCGCGTGGGGATGAACCGGGGGGGGGAGAGAAGAGGATCATTTCTCGCAGGAGTTCCCCACTCGCGTGGGGATGAACCGGTCGGGAGGCCGGCGGCGACCGTGGCGATCGTGAGTTCCCCACTCGCGTGGGGATGAACCGTTAGGATTAGATTCTTTGTTAACGTAGTAAACGAGTTCCCCACTCGCGTGGGGATGAACCGCTCCGCCCTCCTGCATCCTCTTGTAGTACGTCGAGTTCCCCACTCGCGTGGGGATGAACCGATAATGCTGCCTCTTCGGTGGAGGCGGAGTAGGAGTTCCCCACTCGCGTGGGGATGAACCGTAGCTTTTACTTCGCCGTGTCCAAACATCCACGAGTTCCCCACTCGCGTGGGGATGAACCGTCTGACGTTTCTGCTTGGGCTGGTCTTGCCGCGAGTTCCCCACTCGCGTGGGGATGAACCGGGATCTTAGCTCATCTACGTCCTCGATATAGCGAGTTCCCCACTCGCGTGGGGATGAACCATGGGTAGCAAACGGGGAAAAACCGCCTCGACCGAGTTCCCCACTCGCGTGGGGATGAACCGGCCAGATTCTCGGTTCTGTCATCGGAGAACGAGAGTTCCCCACTCGCGTGGGGATGAACCCAAGCCGGGCGGCGATAGCACCGGAGGATACCGGAGTTCCCCACTCGCGTGGGGATGAACCGGCTGGAGACTCGTGGGGGTGATACTTTATGAAGAGTTCCCCACTCGCGTGGGGATGAACCGGACCTGCCCACGCCGGAGAAACGGTGATGGTCGAGTTCCCCACTCGCGTGGGGATGAACCGTGGGCACACTCGGTCCTGACGGTCGCTACCGTGAGTTCCCCACTCGCGTGGGGATGAACCGAATAGGGGAGCACCCGCCTCTTTACCCTCGGCGAGTTCCCCACTCGCGTGGGGATGAACCGCGCCGATTCATCGTCGTCGTAGCCAAGGTGCTGAGTTCCCCACTCGCGTGGGGATGAACCGTAATATTCCTCGACGTCTGATGGGAATATCACGAGTTCCCCACTCGCGTGGGGATGAACCGAGCATCACCAGCGTCGGTACCTATCGTGCGCGGAGTTCCCCACTCGCGTGGGGATGAACCGGCCGTCCCCTCGCTGGACCCTGTCTCTGTCGCGAGTTCCCCACTCGCGTGGGGATGAACCGCGCGTATGCGCCGCGAGCCCGACGATATCGTCGAGTTCCCCACTCGCGTGGGGATGAACCGAGGGCAGGACGGGTGTTTAATGCACGCGTAATGAGTTCCCCACTCGCGTGGGGATGAACCGTCGGTATATATACATATCGCACATACCAAAAAGAGTTCCCCACTCGCGTGGGGATGAACCGGGCGATACGGGAGTTGTCCCAACTGGTAGCGAGAGTTCCCCACTCGCGTGGGGATGAACCGCGTGCATGGCCGGGTCGGTGGTGAGGGTGACAGAGTTCCCCACTCGCGTGGGGATGAACCGAATCCTTTCTCGATCCGGTTCTCCCAGTATGAGAGTTCCCCACTCGCGTGGGGATGAACCGTTCACCACATCCGACCGCTCCCGGGGATCCACGAGTTCCCCACTCGCGTGGGGATGAACCGACCCCGTTCGATCAGTGAGGAGGGAAAAAACAGAGTTCCCCACTCGCGTGGGGATGAACCGTTTGTTCCATTGCCAATTAAGTAAGGCGTTAAGAGTTCCCCACTCGCGTGGGGATGAACCGAACGGTCTCTAAACTCTTTCTGCGTATTCCCTGAGTTCCCCACTCGCGTGGGGATGAACCGGGCACAGGCCAGCCGCAAGGCCGCCGCGGTGAGAGTTCCCCACTCGCGTGGGGATGAACCGAAACCGTACCGCCGGCGCTCCGCGTCGTCCCGGAGTTCCCCACTCGCGTGGGGATGAACCGAACACTGTTATACATAAACCTGTCGCTGTCAGGAGTTCCCCACTCGCGTGGGGATGAACCGCTATGGGATGCGAACACATACCCTGAGCCTGAGAGTTCCCCACTCGCGTGGGGATGAACCGAGATGCCGATAGAGGATTCAGTGCCACAACACGAGTTCCCCACTCGCGTGGGGATGAACCGAGGAGTCCTACGCGTTTCTGCGCTCGCTCTGGGAGTTCCCCACTCGCGTGGGGATGAACCGATCCTATCTCGACTATTCGGGTGTATCTCAGAGAGTTCCCCACTCGCGTGGGGATGAACCGGGAGAGGCTCGATATAGACTCTCTCATACTCGGAGTTCCCCACTCGCGTGGGGATGAACCGCGCACGGCGGGCTCCGAGATGCGCGCCGGGATGAGTTCCCCACTCGCGTGGGGATGAACCGATATCCGAGGCTCAAAACGCGGGGTGCAGGTGGAGTTCCCCACTCGCGTGGGGATGAACCGGCGTTTTCCTTCATCTGTCCAGAATGTGGGGAGAGTTCCCCACTCGCGTGGGGATGAACCGGGTTAGGCGCCAATCTCCTCGTCCCATTCTTCGAGTTCCCCACTCGCGTGGGGATGAACCGGCAGCGGCGTACGCAAAAGCGGCGTCCAAGCAGAGTTCCCCACTCGCGTGGGGATGAACCGTCGTGGACACTAGTGCAATCAATCGGCCTTGTGAGTTCCCCACTCGCGTGGGGATGAACCGTTCCCGTTTTTTCCTCCGTTTCGCCCAAATGCGAGTTCCCCACTCGCGTGGGGATGAACCGAAGAATTTTTACGCCGATTAGAGATGATATTAGAGTTCCCCACTCGCGTGGGGATGAACCGTTGTGACTGTAACTCCAACAGAAACTCCTACTGAGTTCCCCACTCGCGTGGGGATGAACCGGAAAAACAAACGATTATTGATTTAATGTCTATGAGTTCCCCACTCGCGTGGGGATGAACCGAAAATCGCTTATGGCGATACTCCTACCCCTAAGAGTTCCCCACTCGCGTGGGGATGAACCGGCGGACCCCATCACCACCTCTCCCTCAACCTCGAGTTCCCCACTCGCGTGGGGATGAACCGAGAGGGCCGCCAGCCGTTCGAGCCTGAGGTGGGAGTTCCCCACTCGCGTGGGGATGAACCGCCGATTCTAAGGCGCGTGATAGGTTGTATTTCGAGTTCCCCACTCGCGTGGGGATGAACCGCAATTATTCGCCTGAACTGAGAAACGGCCACAGAGTTCCCCACTCGCGTGGGGATGAACCGGTAGTCGGTAGGAAACAACCGAATTTCACGATGAGTTCCCCACTCGCGTGGGGATGAACCGCGAGAAGAAGAAAACCGCCCCCCCAACGAGGCGAGTTCCCCACTCGCGTGGGGATGAACCGAGGAGGGCGGAGGCTGCGCTGTCGATCGCTATGAGTTCCCCACTCGCGTGGGGATGAACCGCCCACGGAGGAGAGAACATGAGTTTGAAAGAAGAGTTCCCCACTCGCGTGGGGATGAACCGATATCGTCAAGGGTATCGTGTTTGTTGGCGCTGAGTTCCCCACTCGCGTGGGGATGAACCGGAAAAATACCCTATCAATCACCCCGTCAGGCAGAGTTCCCCACTCGCGTGGGGATGAACCGCGTTAGAGTTTTTGCGTCTGAATAGGTATAGTGAGTTCCCCACTCGCGTGGGGATGAACCGTCGCCAACCTTGGCGACTCTATCACGGTTAATGAGTTCCCCACTCGCGTGGGGATGAACCGCTCCCCTACCCCGCCGTAGCATTGGATTCATAGAGTTCCCCACTCGCGTGGGGATGAACCGCGACTTAACCCATTCTTCATCCTATCTTATCAGAGTTCCCCACTCGCGTGGGGATGAACCGCGACCAGGATCGCCACCGGGGCACAATCCAGGGAGTTCCCCACTCGCGTGGGGATGAACCGATATCGGCAACAACACTCCTCAGTGACGAATGGAGTTCCCCACTCGCGTGGGGATGAACCGAACCACAAATTCTGTAATAACCAACGGAACCAGAGTTCCCCACTCGCGTGGGGATGAACCGCCTCGATTATCTCCCCGCTAAAACCCCCTTTTGAGTTCCCCACTCGCGTGGGGATGAACCGATAAACAGGAGATGAAGAGATGTTATTTTCTAGAGTTCCCCACTCGCGTGGGGATGAACCGAAGCATATCTCTACAAAGAGGGTGGTTTAGATGAGTTCCCCACTCGCGTGGGGATGAACCGCCCCCGAACACTGCGACCGATAGCGGAAACACGAGTTCCCCACTCGCGTGGGGATGAACCGTGGTATAAAAAAGGGCGTATTACTGCGGCAGAGAGTTCCCCACTCGCGTGGGGATGAACCGGCCGAGAAGAACGCTAAACTCCCATCGAAGGCGAGTTCCCCACTCGCGTGGGGATGAACCGCTGGCAACCTGAGCCTTTGCGGCCTCGATTGCGAGTTCCCCACTCGCGTGGGGATGAACCGCTATATATTGTAGGGGATTGGACTGCGTTGCAGAGTTCCCCACTCGCGTGGGGATGAACCTGAGTTCTCCGATGCCACCCACGCTACCACGCCGAGTTCCCCACTCGCGTGGGGATGAACCGAGGCCGAGAATTCGAAATACAGCCTCTCATTCGAGTTCCCCACTCGCGTGGGGATGAACCGACGAACATACCTACTATTAATTCTCTTCCAATGAGTTCCCCACTCGCGTGGGGATGAACCGCGTGAGGTAGGTACCCTCGGTCCTGACGGTCGGAGTTCCCCACTCGCGTGGGGATGAACCGTCATCCACTCCTGGATCGCCGACGAAGACTCCGAGTTCCCCACTCGCGTGGGGATGAACCGGGGGCGGGGATGCTGCGGCCGCCGCCCGGGGAGAGTTCCCCACTCGCGTGGGGATGAACCTGGTATCACGTCACGTTCGTCGACTCCTGTACCGAGTTCCCCACTCGCGTGGGGATGAACCGAATTCTTCGTCTCCCGAATCGTCCAAGATTCCGAGTTCCCCACTCGCGTGGGGATGAACCGGCGAACGGCGGCGATGGGTCCGGAGACGCGCCGAGTTCCCCACTCGCGTGGGGATGAACCAACGGCACCGTCCTCTACGACTCGACCGGCACAGAGTTCCCCACTCGCGTGGGGATGAACCGAGGAATCGGCGCTCGTTCAACCTCATCTAACAGAGTTCCCCACTCGCGTGGGGATGAACCGGCCGCAATCGCCATAAAAACACAGGCCGACCAGAGTTCCCCACTCGCGTGGGGATGAACCGCAATTGTGGCAAAATGTGAGGCAATGCTTGAGGAGTTCCCCACTCGCGTGGGGATGAACCGACGGCGAGGATTGCCTTGTCGGTCTTGGGAACGAGTTCCCCACTCGCGTGGGGATGAACCGTCGAGGTAGACAACCTCGGCAGTATCACCGCTGAGTTCCCCACTCGCGTGGGGATGAACCGAGAGCGGGCATGCAGGCGGCTGAGGACCCACTGAGTTCCCCACTCGCGTGGGGATGAACCTGCGCGCGGGATACGCGGTGCCGGCGTCATATGGAGTTCCCCACTCGCGTGGGGATGAACCGTCGTCACCGCACTGCTCGGAAACGCTCATGAAGAGTTCCCCACTCGCGTGGGGATGAACCGATATGCCGTAAGATTAGCCAGTGACCCCGACGGAGTTCCCCACTCGCGTGGGGATGAACCGGCCAAGGTCAGAAACGCCGAGGTTGAATCCAGACGAGTTCCCCACTCGCGTGGGGATGAACCGCTCATGGGGCCGGACGGCCGGATCTATCTGCCGAGTTCCCCACTCGCGTGGGGATGAACCGGCCCTCATAGAACGCGAGTTACGGATAACGCCGAGTTCCCCACTCGCGTGGGGATGAACCGCAGGGCAATTATCCCGTAATTATAGGAACAGCGAGTTCCCCACTCGCGTGGGGATGAACCGACGGCAACGGGCGGTACCTCATGCTCTCTCTCGAGTTCCCCACTCGCGTGGGGATGAACCGTTCCTCAACCCTCGCCAGCTGGTGGTGTTATCGAGTTCCCCACTCGCGTGGGGATGAACCGAGGTATGAATTGGCTTCTGCCGCAGTAATACGGAGTTCCCCACTCGCGTGGGGATGAACCGAAAGCAGCTGCTGAAAACCGCTGGAAAAACTCGAGTTCCCCACTCGCGTGGGGATGAACCGATCTCGGGGTACTCTCTATCGCCTATCCCGGCGAGTTCCCCACTCGCGTGGGGATGAACCGGCAACCCTCAAGGCGCTTGCATATCTCAGAAAGAGTTCCCCACTCGCGTGGGGATGAACCGCACCCAAACCTGTGGTGGGCGAATCGACACATGAGTTCCCCACTCGCGTGGGGATGAACCGACGAGCGGACCGACAAGATCGTCGGCGGCCGGGAGTTCCCCACTCGCGTGGGGATGAACCGAGCCCGGCGTTCAACCGCTACATGGCCCTCCTGAGTTCCCCACTCGCGTGGGGATGAACCGAGATGCAGGAGGCGTTGGTTGAACAGGCCGAAGAGTTCCCCACTCGCGTGGGGATGAACCGACGACGATCGGGTGCATTCAGAAGATTGGTCGGAGTTCCCCACTCGCGTGGGGATGAACCGAGCCATGAAGTCGTGCTGCCCGCCAATTAGAAGAGTTCCCCACTCGCGTGGGGATGAACCGGTGAAAGACGCATCTAGGGTCCGGCAGAAAATGAGTTCCCCACTCGCGTGGGGATGAACCGAGTTCGAGTGTGATTACGTCTCCCGGCGAGACGAGTTCCCCACTCGCGTGGGGATGAACCGGTGAGGATAAGTTTTGCGTTTTCCGAATCACGGAGTTCCCCACTCGCGTGGGGATGAACCGCTACGCTTGGCGGGTTGTCCGGTCTCCCTCGGGAGTTCCCCACTCGCGTGGGGATGAACCGGGGGATAATGCTCCACAGTGCGACAGTACCAGGAGTTCCCCACTCGCGTGGGGATGAACCTGATAATCGAGGCTCAAAATGCGGGGTGCAGGTGAGTTCCCCACTCGCGTGGGGATGAACCAGTAGATTGTAAGATGGACGTGCTTATGCTTTTGAGTTCCCCACTCGCGTGGGGATGAACCGAAACCCTCTCAGAATGAACCCTGCGGGCGTAGGAGTTCCCCACTCGCGTGGGGATGAACCGCCACTGATCGCCGTTGTAACCGTTCAGCCCGCGAGTTCCCCACTCGCGTGGGGATGAACCTTAATGAGAAGAAGGCTGATGAGATTCTGAAAAGAGTTCCCCACTCGCGTGGGGATGAACCGGACGTTAAGACTATCGTATTTCTTGCGATTGGGAGTTCCCCACTCGCGTGGGGATGAACCGACTGAACTTCCAGTACCCAAAACCGTCCAATTGAGTTCCCCACTCGCGTGGGGATGAACCGAGACTGGAATTATACCGACTAACTCCCCGTCTGAGTTCCCCACTCGCGTGGGGATGAACCGAACAACTGCACTTAGGCTTATTCCTCCATAGGGAGTTCCCCACTCGCGTGGGGATGAACCGCGGATCGAGAGCGAGGCGTACCGGAAAGAGGAGAGTTCCCCACTCGCGTGGGGATGAACCGTCTCTTTTTACATTGGCGGTATTTTTGTAGGAGAGTTCCCCACTCGCGTGGGGATGAACCGGAAAGGCTCGACTAATTTGCGATTCTTTCGGTGAGTTCCCCACTCGCGTGGGGATGAACCGAACTTAAAACTCTTCTTGCAGAGAAGGGTATTGAGTTCCCCACTCGCGTGGGGATGAACCGAGGAATCCTACGCGTTTCTGCGCTCGCTCTGGGAGTTCCCCACTCGCGTGGGGATGAACCGCTGTTATACTCCGACTTATAAACCCCACCCTAGAGTTCCCCACTCGCGTGGGGATGAACCGTCAACGCTCCTTGAAATTGCACCCGTGAATCTGAGTTCCCCACTCGCGTGGGGATGAACCGCGCTGTTTGCGGCGGCGGATGCGGCGGAGGCGGAGTTCCCCACTCGCGTGGGGATGAACCGAGTGTTCGACGAGCAACAACGATCCTGACCGAGAGTTCCCCACTCGCGTGGGGATGAACCGCAAAACTCCGAAATGAGGAGATAGAGGACAAAGAGTTCCCCACTCGCGTGGGGATGAACCGCATGGACGCTGTGCCCTCTCACGCTGGACCAAGAGTTCCCCACTCGCGTGGGGATGAACCGTCGTGGACAGTACTGCAATCAATCGGCCCTGTGAGTTCCCCACTCGCGTGGGGATGAACCGCACCGAGAATCTGAGCACAACCAGGAGCACACCGAGTTCCCCACTCGCGTGGGGATGAACCGACCCGGGAACAGACAACGGAACTCGTTGATTTGAGTTCCCCACTCGCGTGGGGATGAACCGGGCGTCTTCTTGGTAGGGTCTTAGACTAATCAGAGTTCCCCACTCGCGTGGGGATGAACCGCGCAGGATCGCATTCGTTCAGACCGCCGATATGAGTTCCCCACTCGCGTGGGGATGAACCGACTGAATCGCCTTTGCGGCGTCCCCGCTCGGCGAGTTCCCCACTCGCGTGGGGATGAACCGACCTCGAGAGAATGGGGCCCCCTGCGGGTCGAGAGTTCCCCACTCGCGTGGGGATGAACCGCCCACGGAGGAGAGAACATGACCTCGAGAGAAGAGTTCCCCACTCGCGTGGGGATGAACCGCGGATTGTCCGGCCGGAGTTCCGGTTCGTCGAGAGTTCCCCACTCGCGTGGGGATGAACCGGGCAACCTTTCCTGCGCCCTGGAACGAGCAGAGAGTTCCCCACTCGCGTGGGGATGAACCGATGAGGAGGAGGAGCGGCCATGACCACGCAAAGAGTTCCCCACTCGCGTGGGGATGAACCTGAAGAAGAAGAAACATATTATAACGTTCTTCCGAGTTCCCCACTCGCGTGGGGATGAACCGTCGTAGGGCGCATTATACATTACAACGGCGTCGAGTTCCCCACTCGCGTGGGGATGAACCGGCATGTGCGCTGGAATATGACGTCGACGTACGAGTTCCCCACTCGCGTGGGGATGAACCGTTCCTCCGCCCGCGAAACCTGGTGGTGATACCGAGTTCCCCACTCGCGTGGGGATGAACCGCCCATATAGACACTAAAACGACCTACGTTGATGAGTTCCCCACTCGCGTGGGGATGAACCGCCCTATATGACGAAGCACACGAATATGGCCATGAGTTCCCCACTCGCGTGGGGATGAACCGTCGGGTCAGGCAGAAAATGTTGGACCGCATGCGAGTTCCCCACTCGCGTGGGGATGAACCGCGCAGATTCGTCCTCATCGTAGCCAAGGTGCTGAGTTCCCCACTCGCGTGGGGATGAACCGGTCAGATTGGAAGTGTCCGGGAACGTGATCTTGAGTTCCCCACTCGCGTGGGGATGAACCGGAGCCTGCCAAGGATTTGACGCAGGCGCAGGTGAGTTCCCCACTCGCGTGGGGATGAACCGGCAGACACAGAGTCGGCGTCGTCGTCTCTCGGGAGTTCCCCACTCGCGTGGGGATGAACCGTCAACGCTCCTCGAGATTGCACCCATGAATCAGAGTTCCCCACTCGCGTGGGGATGAACCGTCATCGAATACGAAAACACCGACAGATACCTCGAGTTCCCCACTCGCGTGGGGATGAACCGGGCGGTGTTTCGGAGGAGCACCTGAGACTGTTGAGTTCCCCACTCGCGTGGGGATGAACCGCCCGGATGTGCTGTAGCACGCCGGCTGAACGACGAGTTCCCCACTCGCGTGGGGATGAACCGATCCACAATAAGCGCTGATTCGTCGTCATCGTGAGTTCCCCACTCGCGTGGGGATGAACCGGCGAGCGGCAAAACAACCCGCCGAGAGTTCTTGAGTTCCCCACTCGCGTGGGGATGAACCGTGACAATAGACATGGTAAAGGACGCATCTAGGGAGTTCCCCACTCGCGTGGGGATGAACCGTTCTCCGCCGGTATCAACCGATTCGCTCCATCGAGTTCCCCACTCGCGTGGGGATGAACCGAACTATACCACCTCCTACGTGCAGGTTGCCACGAGTTCCCCACTCGCGTGGGGATGAACCGGCTCGCTCCGCACCGTGCTGAGGCACCGTGCTGAGTTCCCCACTCGCGTGGGGATGAACCGGCCGAGAGCCCCGACACCCACCCCGAGAGCAGGAGTTCCCCACTCGCGTGGGGATGAACCGCAGAGTTCAGGAATGCGTATTTCAGCCAGCCCGAGTTCCCCACTCGCGTGGGGATGAACCGGAGATCAGGGGCGATCAGTTGCTCCTTAAGTGGAGTTCCCCACTCGCGTGGGGATGAACCGCAAATTGGGCGATGCAGGCGGCTCAGGAGGCGAGTTCCCCACTCGCGTGGGGATGAACCGATCACCCTGCCGGATGTCTCGCGGGTCTCCCTGAGTTCCCCACTCGCGTGGGGATGAACCGGCGGTATCCGGGCTGGAGGGAGTGAAGGTCGCGAGTTCCCCACTCGCGTGGGGATGAACCGAGACCGCAGCAGCCGTACAGGAGAACGATACGAGTTCCCCACTCGCGTGGGGATGAACCGGCAGCGGTCCAGAACATCGCCGAGTGGCGCGGGAGTTCCCCACTCGCGTGGGGATGAACCGGGAGAGGGGGCGATCAGACCGGGTATGATCGGGAGTTCCCCACTCGCGTGGGGATGAACCGATCTGCTCCGTCAGACTGAACGGGAAGATAACGAGTTCCCCACTCGCGTGGGGATGAACCGGCAATTGACCTGTCTAACATCACCGACCTGCTGAGTTCCCCACTCGCGTGGGGATGAACCGGTCCACCCCCACCAGACGATCAGCCCGTAGGCGAGTTCCCCACTCGCGTGGGGATGAACCGCGGTCCGGCATACTAACAGATGCCCGGGCAGTGAGTTCCCCACTCGCGTGGGGATGAACCGCCGAGGCCCACGGCGACCTTCAGCATGATCTCGAGTTCCCCACTCGCGTGGGGATGAACCGCTCTCATATCCTACTGCATCAGTATCGTATGAGAGTTCCCCACTCGCGTGGGGATGAACCGGCGAGTCTTCGGTGGAGACGCCGACTTCGTAGGAGTTCCCCACTCGCGTGGGGATGAACCGAACTACTATAGACAGTGACACCGTTTCTCTTCGAGTTCCCCACTCGCGTGGGGATGAACCGATTCTTCCAGACCACCGCATTAAAAACGAGTTGAGTTCCCCACTCGCGTGGGGATGAACCGCTGCCCACGTTGGCGCCCCTCATCATCGCGAGGAGTTCCCCACTCGCGTGGGGATGAACCGAACGCACCCATCGACAACCGAACCCTGGGCGAGAGTTCCCCACTCGCGTGGGGATGAACCGTCGGCGAAGGTGCATTCGCAGTCGCACGTCGGGAGTTCCCCACTCGCGTGGGGATGAACCGGTTACCGCTCATCACGCCGTCAATGCCGTAGGGAGTTCCCCACTCGCGTGGGGATGAACCGTTTGTATGGTCCAGCCATAATCGTATTAGATAGAGTTCCCCACTCGCGTGGGGATGAACCGGCGATATTGTCGAAGAGATTTTCATGTATCATGAGTTCCCCACTCGCGTGGGGATGAACCGGAACCATGCCAGCCTTGGCAGATTCCGTGTCAGAGTTCCCCACTCGCGTGGGGATGAACCGCGCGCGTCGGCGCTCGCCGAAGAGTATTCTGAGAGTTCCCCACTCGCGTGGGGATGAACCGATGCGGCAGGCGCGCGGCCGTGAGGAGTTCCCGAGTTCCCCACTCGCGTGGGGATGAACCGGCGCATCCGATCGAACTCGCGCGCCATATCGAAGAGTTCCCCACTCGCGTGGGGATGAACCGGTACGCGGATTGTTTTCGTTCCCCCTGGTGAGGAGTTCCCCACTCGCGTGGGGATGAACCGCGTGATCAGATCGTCATAGGATACCTCACGTTGAGTTCCCCACTCGCGTGGGGATGAACCGGTGAGACAGAGGAGGTATATTACGAGTTTGACGAGTTCCCCACTCGCGTGGGGATGAACCGACGCTTGTATTAATCTCGGCGCTATTAGCGAAGAGTTCCCCACTCGCGTGGGGATGAACCGAGTTTGGTATATCCAACATTTCGATCAACGCTGAGTTCCCCACTCGCGTGGGGATGAACCGGCTGGTCCCGGCTGTCGGATTGTGGATAACGCGAGTTCCCCACTCGCGTGGGGATGAACCGGTAATAATTTGGAACCGAAACGCCAAGTTTTTGAGTTCCCCACTCGCGTGGGGATGAACCGATTCCGCACATTCATATTCTTTATAGTCTCCAGAGTTCCCCACTCGCGTGGGGATGAACCGGCATAACCCCCGCCCGGCCCTTCGGGCCTCCTGAGTTCCCCACTCGCGTGGGGATGAACCGTACGGCGAGCCTGTCACCTCGAAACTGAAGCGGAGTTCCCCACTCGCGTGGGGATGAACCGCAATTTAACGCGCTCTTTGGGAGGAAGGACTGGAGTTCCCCACTCGCGTGGGGATGAACCGGAGCCGGATCTCATCATCCTCGCCGCCGAGCTGAGTTCCCCACTCGCGTGGGGATGAACCGCACAAAGGACGCCATATAGGACGAAACATACGGAGTTCCCCACTCGCGTGGGGATGAACCGATCAATATCGACCTGGTCAACGCCCTCATGCGAGTTCCCCACTCGCGTGGGGATGAACCGCAGACCAAAACCACATTGCGCCCGCAGGTTTCGAGTTCCCCACTCGCGTGGGGATGAACCGAGCGGCGAAATAGTTGCGCCCGGCATCGGTGAGAGTTCCCCACTCGCGTGGGGATGAACCGTAAGCAGAGGCAAGAAAAATAGTTTTTATGCTGAGTTCCCCACTCGCGTGGGGATGAACCGTAACAGTGACGGACGATACCACCGTCTCGCCGGAGTTCCCCACTCGCGTGGGGATGAACCGTACAACCAGATCCGGCACGCCTCAAACGATCTGAGTTCCCCACTCGCGTGGGGATGAACCGCGGCGTATCCGGTCGGCGTCGGGGCTGGCGTCGAGTTCCCCACTCGCGTGGGGATGAACCGGGCGAGACCGGCGGGGAGGATCTTGTAATTCAGAGTTCCCCACTCGCGTGGGGATGAACCGGTGTATTCGTTCGTCTGTCCAGAATGCGGAGAGAGTTCCCCACTCGCGTGGGGATGAACCGCCGGATAGATGATCATCGGGGCTGGAGGGGATGAGTTCCCCACTCGCGTGGGGATGAACCGCGGAGCGGAAAATCGAAAATACCCGTGATTTAGAGTTCCCCACTCGCGTGGGGATGAACCGGTAGCAGGACGGCCTGTTAAAGTCTCATCAGAGAGTTCCCCACTCGCGTGGGGATGAACCGGAGATCAGGATCACGACGACGATCACCGGGAGGAGTTCCCCACTCGCGTGGGGATGAACCGGTAGTATCCTCGGACGGTAGGGTTAATATCCCGAGTTCCCCACTCGCGTGGGGATGAACCGTTCACGCTCGTTGGGTGGTCCGAGTCTCAGGAGAGTTCCCCACTCGCGTGGGGATGAACCGAAGGAATATATGTTGTAATCCAATTATCAAATGAGTTCCCCACTCGCGTGGGGATGAACCGGCAACTATCCCTTAGTTATAGGTACAACACCTGAGTTCCCCACTCGCGTGGGGATGAACCGATGTTGTTAAGGCATCGAAAGGTGCAGAGAAGGAGTTCCCCACTCGCGTGGGGATGAACCGTGAGGCTCGGCGCGTCAGCGCGAGCTTTTATAGAGTTCCCCACTCGCGTGGGGATGAACCGGGGGCGAATTTGTCGGCACGCCGGTTGAAGGGGAGTTCCCCACTCGCGTGGGGATGAGCCGTAAGAGATCCTGATCCCGTACGTGCCGGGTGCGAGTTCCCCACTCGCGTGGGGATGAACCAAACGTGACGAAGATCAGCACGAGAATGACCGGGAGTTCCTCCCCGCATGCAGATGAATCGCGATTGATTCATGTGTTATCAGAAACGTATAGATATGTTCCCCACACGGTGGGGATGAACCAGCAAATCTATGGATACGACAGGTAACCATGATATCGTTCCCCACTCACGTGGGGATGAACAGGCGGGTTCAAAAAACCCGTTGTGTTCAAAAAACCACTCGAACAACACCCCTATTACCAGAACCCTCTCCAATAAGGAGCGCCCTGAACGGTGGCAGATGTATCGTAAAACCCTGCGACTATAATCATACGTCCTAGCGTCTCCCGGAGAGACGCCCGCGAGCGGGCCCCTATCGTCACCAACCTGCATGAAGCGGCTGTGATGAACTGAAAAGAGCAGACAGGGACAAGCGGGCAAAAAGACAGCACAAACCTTCACGGAAAAATCAACCCGATCCTCCCCTCCGAGATCTCAATATACGCAGGGAGCGGGTGTTCATACGTCGAATCCTCAAATTGAATCCGATAGACAACCTCATCCGGGATCTCCACCGAGTACTCCCGGCCCTTTCTCATCACCCGGACGGCAATCTCACCCGGTGCACCGATGACAAGCAGATGGTCCATCTCAATGGCGGCCGTGTACTCCTTATCATCGAGGTCGAACCCCGCCTCGACCAGGTCCTCCTCGTACATCCTAAATATCATACCTCTTCTCTCCTGACCGGGCATCCGCTCAATCTCTCCCATCTGCCGCCAGAGATTATGAGTATTATCATCCCTCACCCCTCTCCACCAGCGCAAAAAAACACCGGGCACACGCCCGGGCATCCTCCAGCGCCCGGTGCGCCCCCTCGTACGGGCACCCGAAAAGCGCCTGATGGAGTTCAGCGAGCGTCGGCCACTTATACCCGCCCCCCCGCCTGATCCCGCAGAACGCAGCCGATCCCTCCATCGTGCACCATCCGGGAAGCGACGCCAGCGGATCGGCACACCCCGCCAGCTCGCACTCCCCGGCAATGACCCGGCGGTCATAGGCAAGATTGTGAGCGACCACCAGGTCAGCACGTGCCGCCGCATGCGCAAGGGCCGCCAGCGCATCCAGAAGCGCCACCCCCTCCCGGCGGGCCTCCATCGTCGTGATCCCGTGCACCTCCACCGCAGACCGCGGGATACAAAACCCCGCCGGCACAACGACCATCGCACACTCAGCAAGAAGTGAACCGCACCCGTCGCAGAGCACCCACGCCACCTCGACAAGGCGGGGAGGGGGCCGGCCGCTCACGAACCGCCCCGTCGTCTCGGTATCGATGACGAGGACCGTGCCGTCCAGGAGCGGGGTGGCAGACATCTCAGGGGGATCTCCACCGCCGACGGGATAGAGCATTCGCCCTCCACCCACCCCGAAGAAGATCAGGATCACGCCAGTGTAGCCCAACGGAACGCAAAAAAACGCCCCCTCGCCCGCACCAAAACAAAAGAACATTCTGCGCCATTTTAAGGATTGCACTGAGAAAATCCCCCATTTCAAGCCATGATCCAGCACCGGATCTCTCCGAACCACGACGTGGATACCCTCCAGGATCTCCCCAATTTCGCCGCCATTTGCCAATCCCACGCCCTCGATCTCGGCGGAAAGAGCCTCATTTTGAAAAGTGCCATTTCCTGGCCCCCCTTCCAGAACCACCCAAAAACAGCCCCACTCCATCAGCCCCAGGACGCCCTCCCGCGAAAGCCAGGGACAAATGCCATCTGGCAGGGCCAGTGAGGGCACAGGGAGGCAGGGAAAAACGGCGTAAATTAGCCAGAATTGTCAGAAAATGCCTCCATAGCCCCCTCCACGGGCCCGGCCAGATGCCCTCCGATCGGGCCGGAACGCAGCACCGTCCCCCACCCACGGCAGCAATTCCGTGATCCCTACCAGCCGGAATCCCCGATTCAATCCAGGACGAAAATGAAATAAAACGCAAGGGGAAAAAACCACAGGCAATTATACAAATACAATTATATATTATAGCAGACATATGCCGGCCAGGACACCCCATGATACCCCCGAAAACCGGGCTCCTCCTCATCGGCCTGCTGCTGCTCTGCACCGCGGCGGCGGCCTCCGAGCCCCCCAGGATCACCATGACCACCGGCACAGACTGGCTGGTGGCAGGCGGTGCAGAGACCTCGGCCATCACGGCAATCATAACCGACAGCGCCGGCTTCCCCGTAAAAAAGATAAACGTCCTCTTCTCCTGCGATCCGGCAATGGGCTCGATGAAAAAAACACAAGTCAAGACCGACGCGGCAGGCAGGGCACAGGCATCGTTTTCGGCCGGAAAAAAGAGCGGGACGGCCGTGATCACCGCCACGGTCATCTATGACGATGACGGCACGCCCGCAGAGGTCGCAGCGTCGTGTTCCGTGGAGATCGACCACGCCACCCCGTACCGGATCGCCTCCCTCGACTATGAGAGCGAGATCACCGTGGGGTCCACCACTCCCATCACGATCAGACTGGAAGACCGGTACGGAAACCCGGTCGACTCCCGCCGGACCGCGGAGACCGCCCGCTTCCTCATCGGGTCACCGACCGGGTCCGCCGGCATCCATGACGGAAGCGCCTACACCAGCGATGCCCGCATCAAGGTGAACGCATCCGGCTACCTGAACGCACCCTTCCAGGCCGACCTGAAGAGCGGCACGAACATCATCTACGCCGACTTCCCGGGCATGGTGGCAAACCGCTACATCCTCATAACAGGGCTCGCAAACGCCGCCCCGGCCTCGATCGACTGTGCGGTCACCCCTGACCTCTGGGTGCCGGCCGACGGCGCGAGCAGGTTCTCCCTCGTCTACACCCTGACAGACCGCTACGGCAACCCGGCCGGAGGGCGGTCCCTGGCGATCACCGCCCTGCCCGGCGAGGACCGGACGGTCACCACGAACTCGAACGGCATGGCCACAATCACCTACGGCCCCAGGGACACCACCGGCACGGTCACCATCACGGCAACCGCGGTCGATGACCAGAACGTCACCTGCTCGACGACCCTCTCCTTCATCAGCACCGATCCGGTGGAGATGGTCCTCACCGCAGGCCCGCAGTCCATGCCGAGCCTGGACGTAAAACCCGACCAGACCGCCGCCGTCAGGGCGAAGGTGATGGACATCAAGGGCAACCCGGTGCCGGGCGAGACGGTCACCTTCACGATCCAGGAGATCAACACCACAGGGTATGCCGCCACCGCCGCCCCCGCGCTCCTCGCCGCAGAGGCCACGACCGACGCTAACGGGTATGCCACGGTCTATTTCAGGCCGGGCGCCTTCACCACCGATAAAAATCATCCGGACTACAGCCCGACGGCCACCGGCGCCTGCACCGTGACCGCCGCCTGGGAGGGCGTCACCCGGACCGTCCCTCTCACCTGGAAGAACTACCCGTACCTCTCCATCTCGACCGCCGTCGATCCCGAGACCCTCGCAGTGAACGGCAGCGTGAACGTGACCGTCACGCTCAAGGGCGACGGCTGGGCGCTCCTGCCCGACCCGGTCGACGTGGTGCTCGTCATCGACCGGTCAGGGAGCATGGATGGCACGGACATCAGCCCGACCCGCCTTGCCGCCGCAAAAACAGCGGCAATCGACTTCATCGAACAGATGAACCTTGAAAACGACAGGGTCGGGCTGGTCTCCTTCTCATGGAGCGCTACGATCGACCAGGACCTGACCGGAAATAAGGCCAGCATCGTCTCGGCGATCAACGCCCTGAAACCTGATGGCGGGACCAACATGAGAAGAGGGTTCTATGAAGCGATCCGGATGCTCAAGACAACAGGCAGAAGCGATGCGGTCAAAGCGGTGGTCCTGATGTCTGATGGGGACTGGAACCTCCACGGCTCTCCCCTCGCCATCGGGCCCGGCTACCCGGACAACGATCCCTATCTCTCATCCCACCACAAGGCATATCCCGAGACATTTGCCGGCTATCCGTGGAGCGGCTATGTCGGAACATACGACTTCAACGCGGAAAAGTACGAGTGGTACCACGACCTCCCCGAGCCCAGGGGGACCGCGGCGGTGAGTGCGACATGGTACCGGGAATACCCCTATAATGCCGAGATCGCAGGTACCATCTCTACAGACGGCCGGTTCACCAACCAGAACATGTCGGTCTATGCAAACAGCGGTTCAGACGACGAAAAGGTCAGGGTGTACACCATCGGTTTTATCTCAAAACTCGATCCGCGTGTCGAAGAAGACCTCACAACGCTCTCGAGATCCACAGGGGCGGCCTATACCTGGGCAAAAAACACCGCGGAACTCCAGACAATCTACCGGCGGATCGCCGGCGAACTCAAGACCGAGGCCGGCGTCGACACCATGATGGACCTGAGTTTCCAGGACATCAGGGTGAACGAGGACTGGAAACCCGGCAGGGAGGTCTTTGCCTACCGGCACATCGACGGTCTCTCGACCTGCATCAGCAGCTGGATCGACAACGAGACCGGGCGCCATGTGATCGTCCATCCCCACACCGAGAACGGGACCGACGACTGGGAGGACGACGGGATCCTCCACTTCGAGATCGGCACGGTCAGGCTGCACCAGACCTGGACGGCGACCTACACCCTCAAAACCCTCATGAGCGGGAACATCAACATCTTCGGACCGGGTTCGGTCATCTCGTTCAACGGCGGTTCCGACAACCTCGAACTCCCCGACACCTTCATCACGGTCGTCCCCGACCTGAACATCACCGGCCTTGACGCCGCCGCCCTCGAGGTCAGGGACCTTCAGCGGGTCGGTTCAGGACCGGTCACCGACTTCCTCGAGGTGGGGTGGACCGTCAATTACACCGGCAGCGATACCGCCGGGCAGCACCTCTATTATGCGGACGACGGCGGCCGGACCTGGAACCACTTCCACACCATGCCACAGGTATCCGCAGGAGAGAGAACGCAGACGGCCGCCCTGGACATAAGGGCGCTGCCCGCCGGTCACTACACGATCCGGGTCCACGCGCAGGCGCCGGACGCCCCCGACGCCATCGCAGAACTTCCGGCCCCGATCCCGGTCGGGATCATGGAGACGGCAAAGATCAGGATAGAGTGAAGATAAAATAGGACCATACAGCGCAGGACTGAGAATGGATTCCCTTTTTATTGACACATGAGAGTCAGGCGCATCCGCCTTTTATGGAGGACAGATAAATCAGGAGAGAAGAAACGAATGTTCAATGCATTTTCATAATAAGAGAGGGGATAGCAGCGTATCACTGTTCCCGAGTGCTCCCGCAACTCAGTACCGAGCGTTACGTGAGTGGGCTTAACTGCTGGGTTCGGAATGAGTCCAGGTGTTTCCCCACTGCTATGGCCGCTATCACCCAAAGCCAAGGCCCGGAATCGAACCGGGATGTAGTTGATCTGCAGTCAACCGCGTAGCCACTCCGCCACCTTGGCGACCGTGTATGCTCTATAATGTTATCGATTATAGATTTTAAAGGTATGCACAGCGGGTTTCGTCTGGGTTCAACGGAAAACTGGATTTGGACGTTAGTACTTGCGGACTGAACACGTCGTTGCCTTCGTGCGTACATCCCAAGCCTATTAAGCGGGTCTTTTACCCATGTCCTGTAACGGAGTCTCTTTTTGGGCCGGGTTTCAAGCTTAGATGCTTTCAGCTTTTACCCCTTATCGCGTAGCTGCTCGGCATTGCCCTGTCGGACAACCGATCGACCAGTGGCGACGAAAGAAAGTTCCTCTCGTACTATTTCTTTCTTACCCTCAGACTCCTGACACCCCAAATAGATAGTAACCGACCTGTCTCACGACGGTCTAAACCCAGCTCACGATCCCCTTTAATAGGCGAACAACCTCACCCTTGGCTGCTGCTGCACAGCCAGGATGGAAAGAACCGACATCGAGGTAGCAAGCCGCCGGGTCGATATGTGCTCTTGCCGGCGACGACTCTGTTATCCCCGGGGTAGCTTTTCTGTCGTCAATAGCCCTCACCAAAAGGGCGTATTGGTTCGTTAGACCCGAGTTTCCTCTCGCGATTATTTGCTATTCATAATCGCGTCAGGCCAACTTTTGCTCTTGACACTCTTCTGTGAGTTTCTGACTCACATGAGTTGACCTTAGGGCACCCTTGATATTTTTTCGAGGGTGTGGCGCCCCACCCAAACTGCCTACCTATCGGTGTCCTCGTAAGAGTGAGTAGTACAACAAACCAAGGATGGTGTCTCATCGACGGCTCCCCGTTCCCCAGAAGGAACGGATATAACGCCTCCCATCTACACTGCGCAAGGAATATCGTACTACAGCGACAGGCTGCAGTAAAGCTCCACGGGGTCTTCACTTCCCATTTGGGGTCCCTGGCCTCTGCACCAGGATAAAAGGTTCAACGGATTCGTGTTAGGGACAGTAGGACTCTCATTAATCCATTCATGCAAGTCGCCAATTAAGCGACAAGGTACTACGCTACCTTAAGAGGGTCATAGTTACCCCCGCCGTTTACGAGTCCTTCGTCCGGTTGGAACCGGTGTTCAGATACTCGCACTGGGCAGGAATCACCGACTATACTAGTCCTTACGGAGTTGCAGTCAGCTATGTTGTTATTAGACAGTTAGAGTCCCCTGGTCACTGCGACCTGCTTGATCACCAAGCAGGCACCCCTTCTTCCAAAGTTACGGGGCCATTTTGCCGAGTTCCCTTAACACGATTGATCCGACACGCCTTAGCCTATTCAGCTAGGGGCACCTGTGTCAGTTCTCGGTACGGACATTCAATCGCCTTTTCATGGGCTCCAGGAATTTACCAAGTTTCCCTATCACACTTTCACCCGGTTCTCACCATGACGGTACTCCCCGGACTTACATGCTTAGACGGGGCGACGACCCCGCCCGGTATATCCCGAAGCGTCAGCGCTTATTGCTAAGCAAAGATTGAATGGTACAGGAATATTAACCTGTTTCCCTGTTGACACACTCGCATTACGGTGTATCTTAGGACCGACTAACCCTCAGCTGACGAACATTGCTGAGGAAACCTAGCCCCTTCGGCGGATGGGATTCTCACCCATCTATGCTTCTACTACTGCCAGAATTCTCATTCCCGCACGGTCCACAGGAACTTACGACCCTGCTTCTACCCATGCGGGACGCCTTCCTACTAGATCACCTTACGGTGCTCCGTGGTCTCTGTAGTAGGCTTTAGCCCCGTCCATTTTCAGTGCCCTAAACCTAGACTGGTAAGCTGTTACGCACTTTTTGAAGGATAGCTGCTTCTGAGCTCACCTTCCAGTTGTTTTTGGCCTAGGACGCCTTTCAGTGTTGACACTGAGCCTACATTGAGGGACATTAACCACGGTCTGGGTTGTCTCCCTTACGCATTACAAGCTTACCCCGTAATGCGGACTTCCAGCCGTCTTAGATGTCGGGGAATTTGGAGTTTGACAGGAGGACGAGGAATTTCTCCCCCGCTACCCCCAATCAGTGCTCTACCTCACCGACGATCTCAGGCCAGGTCATGCTACGGCATGTTTCGGAAGGAACCAGCGGATGCCGGGTTCGATGAATCTTTCACTCCTATACGCAGGTCACGAGAATGATTTGCATATCAAAACCTCAGGCGGTCCTCCACGCAACTTTCGTCACGCTTCAACCTGCCCACGCATAGATCACCCGGCTTCGGGTCTTATCCCACTGACTTCGCGCACTTTTAATACGCCGTCCCATGCCCGAAGGCTACGGACTTGTTGCTTTCGCTCCGGCTCCCCTCTACGGTTAACCTTCGCCAATGAGATAAACTCTCTGGCCCGTTCTTCAAAACGTAAGTTACGACACTGGCAACCACACCCGTACTACCGCCTCGCGACGGGTTCCTTCGCATGGAAGATCCTTTGGCGCCGTAACACACTATAACCTGTCAATTTCAGGCGCTTTTAACCACCTTTTCAGGGTTACTTTTCAGCTTTCGCTCACGCTACTAATACGCTATCGGTTTCGAGGTGTATTTAGTTTTGGAGGTTGATGACCCCCGGATTCCCGCGAGAATTCCAACCCACGGTACTCAGGACTCTGCCAGGTCGCATTGACATACGTGTACGGGACTATCACCCCCTATGGTACCTCGTTCCAGAGGACTTCCACTTCGTCGCAACAACCACACGGCAGGCCTACCACACCACATCTCCCCGAAGGGATTCAGTTTGAACTCTGTCGCTTTCGATCGCCTTTACTTACGACATCTCGATTGATTTCTTTTCCTCCCCCTACTAAGATGTTTCAATTCGGGGGGTTCCCGATCCTTACGGATCAACACCGAAGTGTTAGGATGTCCTATTAGGGTATCTCCGGATCGTAGATTCCATGCCTCTCCCCGGAGCTTATCGCAGCTTGGCACGCCCTTCATCAGCACTCGAACCGAGCCATTCACTGACAGGCTTCTGTCCAGCTTTCCGCTGAACCCATTTGACGCCCGTTGTGCATACCTTTACACGGCCTCCTCAGGTCAGGGTATCTGACCTTCAGCCCTTCCCTGCAGATTCGCATCTCCAGGTGCATTGAAATGGACTCAGGGGGATTTGAACCCCCGGCCTCCGCCTCGCAAAGGCGGCGATCTCCCACTGATCTATGAGCCCGATTTCCCTTGGCTGGCATTGGCAACTTTACGGTCTGTTCAGTAACCGCATCAATCCCCTCGAGTTCATTAGGAGGTGATCCAGCCGCAGATTCCCCTACGGCTACCTTGTTACGACTTAACCCCCCTTGCGAAACCTAGATTCGACTACGGCAACAACCGCAGCCTCATCCAAACCTCACTCGGGTGGTTTGACGGGCGGTGTGTGCAAGGAGCAGGGACAGATTCACCGCGCTATTTTGAAACGCGATTACTACGGATTCCAGCTTCATGCGGGCGAGTTGCAGCCCGCAATCCGAACTAAGGGCAGGTTTAGGAGATTGCCTTCACCTTTCGGTGTCGATACCCATTGTCCTGTCCATTGTAGCCCGCGTGTAGCCCGGGTAATTCGGGGCATGCTGACCTACCGTTGCCCATTCCTTCCTCCTCTTTAGCAGAGGCGGTCCCAACAGTGTCCCCACCAGTCCGGAGACCGTGCTGGCAACTGTTGGCGTGGGTCTCGCTCGTTGCCTGACTTAACAGGATGCTTCACAGTACGAACTGACGACGGCCATGCACCTCCTCTCAGCTGATCAAGTAGAGTCTTCAGCCCGACTATCATATCGCTGTCCTACCCGGTGAGCTGTCCGGCGTTGAGTCCAATTAAACCGCAGGCTCCACCCGTTGTGGTGCTCCCCCGCCAATTCCTTTAAGTTTCAGCCTTGCGACCGTACTTCCCAGGCGGCGCGTTTCACGGTTTCCCTTCGGCACCTCGGTAACTCGTGGTCACCGATACACCTAACGCGCATCGTTTACGGCTGGGACTACCCGGGTATCTAATCCGGTTTGCTCCCCCAGCTTTCGTCCCTCACTGTCGGAGTCGTTCTGGTGAGACGCCTTCGCCACAGGTGGTCCCCTGAGGATTACAGGATTTCACTCCTACCCCCAGAGTACCTCTCACCTCTCCCGATCCCTAGGTCGCCAGTTCCCCTGAGACGCCTTCCGGTTGAGCCGGAAGATTTCCCCAGAGGCTTAACGACCAAGCTACGGACGCTTTAAGCCCAGTAATAGTGGCCACCACTCGAGCCGCCGGTATTACCGCGGCGGCTGGCACCGGTCTTGCCCGGCCCTTTCTCCAGGTGGTTTTTAAGCACCTGAACAGCCCGTCCATACGGGCACTCGGGGTTCCCTTATCACAGTTGCCTGCATTGTAAAGTTTTCGCGCCTGCTGCGCCCCGTAGGGCCTGGATTCGTGTCTCAGAATCCATCTCCGGGCTCTTGCTCCCACAACCCGTACCGATTACAGGCTTGTTGGGCCGTTACCCCAACAACTACCTAATCGGCCGCAGACCCATCCTAAGGCGGCGGACCTTTGGCTTACCAGGCATTCCAGCGATGGTAAACTATGAGGTATTATCTCCAGTTTCCCGGAGTTATCCCTCACCTTAGGGCAGGTTGTCCACGTGTTACTGAGCAGTATGCCGAGGGCTTGACCCCTCTCGACTCGCATGGCTTAATCGAACCCCGATAGCAGTGACCTCTGGCAGGATCAACCAGAATTTTGAAGTAGGCACACTATCGATTGTGTTTTAACTAAAGGAATTAGCGGTTACTAAACAGATTTCCGCATTGCCAATGCCAACGTCAGAATCAACACCGACCTTTTCGGTGATTTTGATTCTCCATCAAAACGCAGAACAAACTCTGCGTCCCTTGTGTGGAAGCGAACGCATTCGTCGCTTCCGAGTGATTTCGTGGGATTACAGTATTGAACGCACGAGGTTATTAACCCTTCGCAGCGCCCTGCATCAGGCGTATGAGGCCCGGTGCAGCCATCCCGTGAGGGAACGATATTTGTGCTCCGAGGATATAAACCCTTGCAGTCCCGGTCGGCTGCCGGGATTTCGCCCCATTACACATCGCCCCCTGCCGATTCCGGTCTCGCCGGAGTGTTCGGCAGTCAGTCACTCGTGTGCCAGCAACATAGGACTCGGCAGGATATATACCTTCGCACCCCGGAAGGGGAGCGAGATAATCCGTCAGGGTCGTTGCTGACAGTGTGAGGTAACCATCTTGGACGGTGCAGGATATATACCTTCGCAGTCGACCCCCGAAGGGGACGTTAAAGAAAGGCATCACCCGCGTGTTCCCTCTGAAATCTCAGGCCCGATTCCGGTCTCGCCGGTGTCGTCGGGCCCGCATAGTGCAAGGCAACAATGTTGTTCTTTTCACGATATATACCTTCGCAGTCGACCCACGGAGGGGACGTTAAAGGAAGAGACAGATCCCGATAAAACATCTCAAGACCGATCGGTTCAGGACCGGTCCTGCCGCCGTTGCGTGCCAATAGAATCTGGCATTGACACATATATACCCTTTCATCATGAGGACCTGAGAACAGGAGACGCACCACCATCCGACCAGCCCATGCGCTCCCTGATGCGGTCTCAAAGCCGGCCTGACAGGGAAAAAACACGAAATACAGCACCGCACAAGAGTCGCCACCCCCCCCCCCATGAGCGCTCCGGAAAAGCGCAGAAAAAAATCAAAACACCGACCCCCCCGCAGGATCACCCGCACCAGAGAGCCAAAGCGCGCATCAACCCCGACAGAGAGCGAGAGCGCCACACCACCAGAGAGGCCCGCCAGACAGCAGACCGACCATGTGAGGAAAGGCCCGGGATAGAACGACAGCAGGAGCGCATAACCCACAAGGGAGATCCCCGGCAGGATGACGGTGACGTTCGCCAGAAAGGCCCTCTTGAGCCGCCGGCGAGCCAGAAGATCCTGAGATGAACGGGGAGACGCCACAACCTCACGCCAAGGAATCTGGCCCCACGATACCGGCCGGTCCCCTGACGATCGCCCCCATCACCACAGGGAGGCCACCCCATCGAGAACGAACCTGCGGATGTTTGAGACCATCGGCAGGGCGAGAGCGACGACGCTGCGACCATGGGCACAGGGACGCAATCAGAAGAGACCATTACAGGGAGGGAGGAGATAGGCCACCATTATTACAGCGACATGCCGGTCGGCCACAGGCATGAGAGGGGCAGTGCAGAAAGCGCCGGCAGAAAAAAAGTATTGAGGTGAAATTATTCTGGTGAAAAGGAGTACAAACCGAACTGCATGAATGGCGCACCCATACAGAAAACCGGACCTGCAAACCGTTCACTGGCTTAGCGCATTTCAGAGAGACGTGCAAAAAAGTAAGGCAGGGTTGCCTTACCGGGCCGGGATGATCAGGGAGCGCTCGCCCGCAGGCATGAACTCTCTGATCGCGCCCTTGGCGAACTCGCGCCTGGGTTCGGCAAAGTCGAACTTCAGCGAGGGGTCCGCGAAGGTGATCTTGATCAGGGGCTCGAGGGAGAACGCATCGCCACGGCCATAGTGGGAGCTGCCAACGATAGCGGCGTACTCGCCCTGGTGACCGACGTTCATTGCGTAGTTCGGGTAGTTCGGACCACGCAGTTCGCCCATCAGACCGCGGTCGGGCTCCATGGAGAGGGAGTTTGCCGAACCGCACTGGTCCTGCAGGTCGTAGCCGAAGAAGCCGAGACGGCTCCATGCGTCCTTGTGGATGATCATGGAGAGGTACCAGCCGTTGAGACCGGCGTTCGAGTTGCCGGTAGCGATACCGACGGAAAGGCCGGACGCGGCGGCGATGACACCGGCACGCTGGGACCCGCCGAAGTGGTCCTCCATCATGGTCGGGAACTGCTCGTACTGCTCCATCGCGTTCACCGTGACTTCGGTGGCGATGTCGTTGACGACGTCCTGGGTCGGCTTGACTCTGTCTGCTGCGGACGGGTTCCGCCAGTCGACGTTGTACTTGTCCTTGATGTAGTCCATACCATAGTAGGTGAACTCATCGAGGATGTTGTCGGTGTACGCGGCGGTCGCATACTGGGTGAAACCGACACCGCCGGACATGTACGATCCGAGCCAGATCTGGTCGAAGAGCATCGTGCCTGCACCGACGATCTCAAGGGACGCCCTTGCGGGGTCGTTGGGGTACTTGCGGTCGGCCTGGATCATGTCGGCAAAGTGGCCGAATTTGATGCCACCGGGCTCGTTCGGGCCGCGTGCACGGCGGGCCGGAAGGATGGAACCCATCTGGATGACGCCGGCGTGCTTTGCAGCGTAGGAGAGGTCGGCGACTGCTGCTTCACCGGCGCACATGCGGTACGCGGCGATGAAGGACATACCGATCTGCATTGCAGACCACCGGGAGGTGGTACCACCGTCGCAGGTGCGGGAAACGATGGACGGGATGTGGATTGCCTGGAACATCGACTTGCCGACCTCGGCCTTGAGCTCCTCGGCCTGCTTCTTCGGGAAGAGCTTCTCGATGTTGATCAGGTACTGGGCGTCGATCTCGTCAGCGAGTTCGTCGTCGCCGGTGAAGACCTTCACGTAGCAGTCGTCGGTGAGCGCCGGGTGGGTCTCGACCATGTGCTCCTGGACAACCGCACCGCCGGGCATGGCGTGGTTGAGGATGTGCAGGTACTCGTTGATCGTCTCGGGGGTGACTTCCTTGCCCAGACGCTTCTGCAGGGTGGCGTGGGCCATGTCCATGCCGACGATGACGGTCCGGCGGATCTCGTCCCACATCTGCTGCATCGCAGAGTTGTTGACGAAGTGCAGGTCGTCGCCCTCGACAAAGACGCCGGTGCCGGAGACCTCGTAGGTCATCAGCTGGCGCTGGCCCATCGGGATACCGCCGAGGTGGCAGCGCTCGGGGTCGTACATGGAGATACCGCGCTGCATCTCGATGGAGCGGGACTCCTTCATGAACTCAAGTTTTCTCGGGGACTGGCGGACGCCGTTGAACTTGTAGAACTCGGTCTTCTCGGACTGGACGTCCTGTCCCTGGAACTTCTCCTTGAGTGCTTTCAGGAAAAGCTTCTGGGATCTCTCAATCTTTGCCATTGTATTCACTCCTCCTTCGGCATGAAGCCGTATTTGGTCCTCAGCGAGTGGATCCGCTGGAGGTACTCGATGTATTCTGGGTCTTCACGGAGCGCAGTCCCGGCAAGGGAGTGGAAGATCGTGCTGTGCTCCTTGAGCCACGCTGCGTCCATGGGCTTGCCGACCTCGACCGGGCGGTCGAGGGGAACGCCGATCTGGTCCTTGACGTAGCGGACGATGCCGTCCTCACCGAGCACACAGCGCTGGAGAGCGTCGAACATCATGCCGTCTTCTGCGAGACGGAGGGAGTGACCGTGCACGGTCGCACCACGGCAGGAGACGGTCGCCGGGTCGAAGACCTCGGTCTCGATGAGGTCCTTGGCGTACATGTCGAGGTCGCGCTCGCGGCACTCGACGATCTGACGGCCGGAGAGGGTGCCGGGGTCGATGCCGCGGAAGCGGTAGCACTCCATGTAGGTGCGCTGGTACGGCTGGGACGGGGCGTTGAACATCGAGTCGGCAAACTGGACGTAGCGGACGCGGTCGCCGGCCTTTGCGCCCTCGGTGGGCTTGACCAGCTTGCGCATCGGGTCCGCGGGCTCCTGCTGCTCGGCAAGGGGCGGGTGGGCGGTCGGGTAGGCCGCGCCCGGGGCGCGGTGGCCGAGAACCAGGACGACGTCCTCGTCAGTAACTGAACGAAGTTTCGAGAGTTCATAGGTGGGGTTCATCTGGTTGCGCCGGTTCTGGGCAACGACAGAGGTACCCGGACCATACTGTGGTGTGTATGCCATTTTGTCACCTCAATTGAATGAATCTGGTGTATTTTCCATCTGCATATTGTCAGACAGACTTCCCCCGCTCTGCGCTGCCGGGATGATGATCGGTCCGTCCCGTTTTCTGGGATCAGAGAGTCCGATGACACGCCCATCGGCATTGGGCCCATAGCGTGCATAGTCCACCATGGTGGGACTGCTCTTCATGAACCGGCCGGTCTGGAGGCGATAGGGCATCATGGTGAAGAACTCGTCGCAGAGCGCCTTCACCGCCCTGATCGTCTCTTCGTCCTCGACTTCGAGGGTGACCGTGCCAGTCTGGATCTTCATCTCGAATGCGGCACCGCAGACCTGGATCGTTCGCCTGTTGGTATTGGGGTTGGCCGAGCCTCTCGCCGGGCCGTACGGGACGGTGGCCGGGAGGCCGGGACCGTTAAGCACGATCCGCCGGACTCCCGGGATCCCTGCAATCCGGGTGAGAAGCCGCTCTGCCGTTGTGGGCGAGAGAAGCCTCAGGGGAACGATCCTGCACTGGGGGAAGGCTGAATCAGGCAATAAGATCAACGCCCTTGGCGATCTGGTCCATCGGCTTGTTGAACACATCGATCTTGCCATAGGTCTCGCCCATCACCTTGGAGGTGCCTTCGGGCGTGAACATCTGGGTGCCGGCATCGAGGGCGCAGGCGGCGACCACACACGGGATGGCGACGCCGTTGGCGTGCCTGGTAACGACGTGGTTGCCGTTGAAGATACCCGGACCGCCGCCACCGTAGATCGAGTGGCTGAAGAACGAGAAACCGACGGCGGTACCCATCATGCGGCCGAAGTCGCAGGAGGGCAGGCCGGTCTCGTGCTCAATGAGGTCGTTGAAGTACAGCAGGGTCGAGGAGACAGCCTGGGCGAACCGGCCGGCACCACAGTTGACGATGGTGGCGGCGAGGGAGCCGGCTGCAACATAGGCGTTCCAGAGCATCGGGTCCTTGGTGTCGTAGAACTGGAAGTAGCCGCCCTTCTTGCCGGGCAGGATGACCTTGTCCTCGATCGCACGCTCGACCAGGGACTGGACGACAGAGCCGACGGTGCCGGTCTCGCCGTTTGCCTTGACAAGGTCGTAGACCATGTTGTTGGCGTTGAGGCCCTGGTAGGCGTAAGAGAGGAGCTGGTAGCGCTCGAAGGCACCGATGGCGGCGCCCATCTCGAACTCACCGGCGGTCTCGAGGGTCGAGGCGAGAGCGACGCCCTGGAGAGAGTTCCTGCCGGTCATCATGACAACGTGGTTGACCGGGACGTTGCGCAGGGCAAAGCCGATACCTTCGTTGTTCTGCGGGATGGACAGGATAGAGGAGACGAGTGCGCCTTCCATGTCCATGGTGTGCGGGTAGCCGCCCCAGCATGCGGCCTTGACGGTCGATGCGTTGAAGGCGTCGATGTTGAACTGGTCAACGATCGCATAGGTGGTCGCCGAGGCGACGGCGGTGATTGCCGCGTCGTAGGTGGCGGCGTTCATCAGGCGCTTCTTTGGAACCTGAACGAGCAGGAGCTGACCATTGTTGAACTCGAGGATCTCGGTATCGTCACCCTCCTCGACCTGCACCATCTCCTTGATCCTGGCGACGATGGCGTCCTTGTTCTCCATGATGGCGAGGTCGAGTTCACGGCCCCGGATCTTGCTCTTGCCCTTTCCAAGCTTTCCGGTCTTGAGAGCATTCTGAATGCCCCCGAGGTTTACATTAATCGTTCTCTTCGTCAGGTCGATGATCTTGCTGGTCGCGGGGTTCACCAGCGGGCTGATCTTATCGAGGGTGACGCCGCTTTTCAGCAGCTTCCCATCATCTGAATAGAGATCGATTGTTTCTGAATATGCTGCCATATCAGTTCATCCTTTTACCCTTTGCGCAGGAAGAAACGTTCCCATAGGATTCAGGCCGGCTAACCGGAACAAATCCCGGAGCGTACTACCTGCAAGCCCCGAATTGGGACATTAGATGTTTTCAGGAAGCCACATATAAAATTTCCTAAGTAAATTAGATATTTTAACAGTTCATGCTAAATTATAATCATCAATTATAAAAAAATAATATTAAAATAAGGCAACCATAAGCCTCAATATAGATATAGAGCAATTATTACTAAAATCTATCTAAAAACCAGATATAAGCCCATTTTTAATACATATTTAATCATAAATATTGTATTAAAAATCACATTAAGTAGTAAAAATATAGATAAAAAATAAACCATCAGAACCCACAGATCGAGGATATTAGCCAGAACAGGAATCAACATCTGCTTTGATAGCACTAAAAGGTCTGAATAACGATTAATAACCTTTTTGCCGCGCATAAATTACAGATATAAAGGAACAGCGCGGAAAAAGGCCCCAGAGGAGCATACACGCAGGGAGGCTACGGATGATTCAAAGAGGGACTCTTCACCATTGTGGAGGGGGGCTATACTCCCGTCTAACCATCCCACCGGCGAATCTGGATGATGGAGAGGATCGTACACGACAAGATGCGGGGTGCGATACCGGACGATCGCGTGGTTTTTCGGGAGAGGCTCACGCCCCAGGCGCGAATTCTGCGAAGCTAACCGGGACTCGATCCGGGCTTTGGTTCTTTGCGTGAAGAGATGCCGGTGCCGGGAGTCACCACCATGAAACAGAGGAGAACCGGAAACATTGCCGTACGCATATACTCCGGGAAACGGACAGACAGAATAAGCCCGGCTTCGGGCATAACAAAAGAAAAAAAATTAGTACCTGGGTTTCCTATGCTTGGGAAGGCACTCCCGGCAATAGACAGGTCTCCCCTCAGTCGGCTGGAAGGGCACTTCACATTCTTTACCGCAGTCAGAACAGACTGCCTTGTGCATATCGCGGGGGCCGCGGGAGAAGTTGTCTCCACCCCTCTGGCCACCAAATCTGTTGCCGTACATTACGCTACCTATGCAGTGGGATGCTGCAACAACCATTTGTCCCCTCAGTATAAATACTCATGCATGACACCAAAATATCCGGAATCGCAGCAGATACGCACAGTTCAGGCATAAAATCCAGAACCGGGTATAATAATGCAGATCAGACCTGGCAGTTCCCCCGACCGTACCCCCCGGAGCCAGGGATGCACGGGCGATTGCAGGAACACCGGCATACCGCAAAAAGGGCCACCAGACCGTTCGCCACAGCAACAAAACCCGGGAAACGGTTTTGATAGAGAGAAGTGTTTCCTCCCTTCCTCTGGCATACCCCCCCGGGGTTTTCGACCCTCTCCCCATGGGCGGAATCACCAGGGAGCAAAAATGTAAAATGGCAGGCCGCGCCATCCCCCAATGATTGAGATGAAGATCGTCGGGATCAACGGAAGCCCGCGCGGGCGGGAGAGCAGGACAGGCACGCTTCTGGACGCCGTCCTCAGGGGAGCACAGGAGGCCGGGGCCAGCGTGGAGCGGATCGACGCGGCGGCCCTCGACATCAGGTTCTGCACGGGGTGCACGCTCTGTTACGACCAGGGCGAGTGTCCGAAGAAGGACGACTATAAAGAGACCCTCGGAAAAATGATCGCGGCCGACGGGATCGTCCTGGGCTCGCCAAATTACATCAACAACGTGACCGCGCAGTTGAAGGTGCTGCTGGACAGGATGGCAGATGCGATCCACTGCCAGCGGTTCGTCGGAAAATACGGCTGCGCAGTCTCGACCGCAGGCGGATCAGGTGCAGGCGATGTGGCGAACTACCTCAATGGCGTGCTCAGGGTGCTCGGGGCCGACACGGTCGGCGCCGTCGCCGTCGATATCGGCGCCGACGCTGAAGCGCTCTTTATTGCGGAGGCGCAGGCATTCAGGCTCGGGCAGGACCTCGCCGCAGCGATCGCAGAGGGGAGGGCGTACCCGGACCAGGAAGCGTTCCACGCGGAGATGGCAGAGAGGATGAAAACGCTCGTCACCGCAAACAAAGAACGTTGGAAGCACGAATATGATTACTGGAGTGCAATGGCACAGAAATAAAAATCATATCGTTCATATATCGAAAATATGAAATAGATGTATGCGCAGAACAGCCATACTCCTCCTCCTGATTCTGACCGCTGCCTGTGCGGCCGGGTGCTCAGCCCCGCCGCCCGAAGGATCGCCGGCACCGACGACCGCGGCCACCCCGGCACCGGCAGGCAGCGAAGAACCCGACATTGTCGTTACGGTTGCGTCCCTCACCCCCCGCTACAGTCCTGACCGACCATTCGTCTTCACCGCCCGGATCAAGGCGGAGAACCAGGGAGCGATCGAGGGCCGGGGCGTCGTGATCACGGTCACCCTCATCGACGAGGAGGCGAACAGGATCACAGACACGAAAAACCAGTATATCGAACGGTTCATGCCCGGAGATACAAAGATCTTTGATATCACCCTCAGCAACGCCGACCCGGCGCGGGCCTACCGGGTCGAGACCGGCGTGATCTTCAATCAGCCCTGAGGTCAGGGACGGCGTCCTGGATCTGCCGGCGGATGCGCCGCGTATGCGAGCCCTCCCAGTAGAGGCGGCGGCAGAGGGGACACCAGTAAAACGAGAGCCCCTGCCGCTCTTTCGGCGCATAATCCGCACCCTCGACCTCCCGTTTTTTCGCCGGCCGAAGAGGCGTATTGCAGAGGGAGCAGCGGTCGAACCGCAGAGACGGCACGACAAGACCCATCGCCACAAGATGGCGCACCTGTTCGGTCGGATCCTCCGAAGCGAGATAGACCGCCCGCTCTCCGCCCCGCCGCGCCAGTTCGGCGTCGCGGGTTAAGAGGATACGCCCGTCAGAGACGGCGATCGAGAGGAGGACCGTATCCTCGCGCGGGTTGCCCGGAGAGAGGGCGTTCGCGCTGAGGGTGTCGTAGCCCATCAGCCTGAGGTACCGGGTCAGGGTCCCGAGCATCCGGTCGGCGACAAATCGCGCACGACCCTCAGGCCGGGAAGACACCGGGTATCCTCTCCCCGCAGGAACCGCATCGATCCTTCGAAAGCCCGACTGTCCTGCTCATAAACCCGGAGCGCTCGATCAGAAGCGACCCACAGGACGGGCAGAGGGTGTTCTCATACGGCCCCGGCGGGACATTGCCGAGATAGGGGTAGTGCGCGCCGAGTTCGCGCGCACGCCGGTAGATCCGCTCGAGGAGGGCAAACGGCGTCGGTTCCCGGTCCCGCATATGGTAATCCGGGTGAAAACGGGTAAAGTGCATCGGCGTGTCCGGGCCGAGGTTCTCGACCACCCACCTGATCAGCGCCTCCATCTCCTCCATAGAGTCGTTGAGGCCAGGGATCACCAGCGTGACCGTCTCGATATGCATCCGGTGTTCGTGCGCGGCGACCGCGGCGTCGAGCACCGGTTGAAGCCTGGCCCTGCAGACCTTCCGGTAAAAGTCGTCGGAAAACGCCTTGAGATCGACCCGGAAGGCGCCGAGCATGGGAGCGAGTTCCGCAAGCGCCTCCTCGGTGATATACCCGTTCGTCACATAGACGGTCTGGAGCCCCCGCGCTCTGGCGATCTTCCCCATCTCGAGGGGGTACTCGTGCCAGATCGTCGGTTCGTTATAGGTCCAGGCAATGCTGGCCGACCTCGATGCGAGCGCCCGTTCCACCCCTTCTTCAGGGTTGATCGTCATCAGCGGGAGGTCTTCAAGGCCGGCCTGCGAGATCTCCCAGTTCTGGCAGTGCTGGCACCGGAAATTGCAGCCCACGCTCCCGAGCGAGTAGGAGAGCGTCCCGGGAAGGAAATGAAAGAGCGGTTTTTTCTCGATGGGGTCCACCGCCTCGGAAACGACCTTTCCGAAGGTGGCGGCGTAGAGCGTGCCGCCGCGGTTGATGCGCACACCGCAGATCCCGTGTTTTCCATCGGCGATCGTGCAGCGGTGGGCGCAGAGCGAGCACCGCACCGTACCGTCCCCGATACGCTCATACTGGTGCGCTTCATGCATATGCCTGCCTGGGGCAGGGAAGAGGTTAAAGGTATTGGCATTGACGGCAGGTATCAACAAGATATATGTGAGTCATTATCAAACGGATAAGGTTGGATCAGCATGAAAAAGATCGTACTCTCTCTGGGCGGCTCAATACTTGTACCAGCCCTTGAATCCCACACAATCCCCGAGTATGCAGAGGTTTTGAAACAGATGGCCAGGCGGGGGCAGGTGTTCGTCGTCGTCGGCGGCGGCGGCGAGGCGCGGCGGTATATCGGCGTCGCCCGCTCGCTCGGGATCAACGAGGCGGCCTCCGACGAGATCGGGATCATGATCACCAGGATCAACGCCTCGCTCCTCTGCTACGCCCTTGGCAATGCCGCATATCCCTGCATCGCCACCTCGTACCAGCAGGCGCGGGAGTACGGCGAGTCAGGAAAGATCGTCGTCATGGGCGGCGTCACCCCCGGGCAGACGACCGACGCAGTATCGGCGGTGCTCGCCGAGAGTGTCGGGGCCGACCTCATCATCAACGGCACCTCGGTCGACGGCATCTACAGCGCCGACCCCAAGACCGACCGGACGGCGCGGCGCTATGAGAGGATGACCCCGCAGGAACTCCTGGGCATCATCTCGGGCGCTCGCCTCGACGCCGGGTCCAACACGGTCATCGATATCGTGGCCGCAAAGGTGGTCGAGCGCAGCGGCATCCCGCTCCTCGTCATCGACGGCAGAAAACCCGAAAATCTCGCCGCGGCGGTATGCGAGGGGACGTTCACCGGAACCATCGTCAGCGACGGTAAATGCACCCCGCTCCCCCTCTAAAACAAAAAAACACCATAATTATTTTAGGACAGACCACAGAAAGTATAGGGGCTGCGGGGTAGTAGGGTAGCCTGGTCCATCCTAGAGCGTTTGGGACGCTTTGACGGCAGTTCGAATCTGCCCTACCCCACTTTTATGGACGTTGCAACCCCCTGCGCAATCTACCGGGCACTGCTCCGGCACTATCCTGACACCATTCCTGGCGGCATCAGTTACGGCGATCCCTTCGAGGTACTGATCCTCACCATACTCTCGGCACAGACCACCGACCGCGCTGTCGAAGCCGTGCGGCCGATCCTGTTTTCACGCTATCCGACGCCGGCCGCCCTTGCAGCGGCCGACGAGGAGGAGGTCGGCGAGATCATCAGACCGACCGGATTTTACCGGGTGAAGGCGCGCCATATCATCGGCGCCGCCCGCAGGATCCAGGAGGAGTACGGCGGATCAGTCCCCCCCACCATGGAAGACCTGACCGGTCTCCCGGGTGTCGGGAGAAAGACGGCGAACATCGTGCTTTCAAACGCCTTCGGGATCGACGAAGGGATCGCCGTCGACACGCACGTGAAACGGATCGCCGGCCTGCTCGGGCTGACCGACGAGACCGACCCCGCAAAAATCGAATCCGACTTAAAGGCGCTCTTCCCGCAGGAGGCCTGGGGGCGGATCAACGCCCTCCTCGTCCAGCACGGCCGGGCGGTCTGCATCGCCGGGCGGCCGCGCTGCGCCGCCTGCATGCTCACGCCCTGGTGCCGGTATTATAGTGAGGGGAAGAAGATCGTGACAAGGACATAGCAGCCCCATGCAACCGCCGCCGAGGCCGGGACGGTCATCACCCATGCGGCAACGATGTCCCGCACAATCCCCCACTTCACCGCCGAATAGCCCTTGGTCGCCCCGACCCCCATGATCGCACCGCTCATCGCATGGGTGGTCGAGACGGGAACACCAAAGGCGGTCACGACCGAGAGTACCGCACCGCCTGCACTTGAGGCGCAAAAGCCCTGATACGGCTGCATTTTTGTGATCTTGTTCGCCATCATATCGACGACCCGCCACCCCCCAAGCAGGGTTCCAAGAGACATTGCAGCACAGGAGAGGAGGATCACCCAGAGAGGAACGGTGAACTCGGTAAGGATCCCTGCCGCAACCAGCATCGCCGTGATAATGCCCATGGCGTTCTGGGCGTCATTGCTCCCGTGCCCGATCGACTGAAAGGCGGCCGCCACGATCTGAAGTTTCTTGAAACCATGATTGAGCAGGGGGGAGTTCGAGTGAGAAAAAAGCCGCATAATGATAATGCCGAAACCATAGGCAACCATAAACCCGAGCATCGGTGAGACGACCATAAAGACGATGACACCCAGGATGCCTGATCTCGGGAGAAGGCGGGAGGCGACCAGGATCGGGATCAGGACGGTGATCCCGGAGAGCGCCCCGATAGGAATATACCGCGCCCAGTGTTCGCCGTGCGTCTTCGAGAGATATATTGCGACGGCGATCCCGCCAGCCGCACCGATCAGGAGCATCAGGACGAGTTCGACCACCAGCGTCCCCGAGGGCCAGAGGATCGATCCAATGCCGGCCCGGGCGGTCGCCGCCCCAATAAGGCCGCCGATGAGGGCGTGGCTGCTGGAGACCGGTATCCCGAAGTACGAGCAGAAGAACACCCAGAGCACCGCACCGATCAGGGCCATGAGTATGAGCATCGGGGTGAGGATGCCAGGGTCGACAAGGCCGCGCCCGATGGTCTTGGCGATCGCCGTCGTGAAGAGGAGGGGACCGACGAGATTGAAAAAAGAGGCGAGAAGGACGGCCTTGAACGGCGAGAGCACCTTGGTGGCGATCACCGTTGCAATGGAGTTTGCGGCGTCGTTGAGGCCGTTGACAAAATTGAACAACAGGGCCAGGGCGATACCGAGGATGATGATTTCCATGCTCTCACGAATGCCGGATCGCAATGTCTGACAGCACGTTCGCTACGTCCTCGCACTTGTCGGTGGCCACCTCAAGGTTCTCGTAGATGTCCTTGAGTTTGATGATCGTAATGGCATCGTTGGTGGCGAAGAGGCTCTTGATGGCATTGCCGAGCACGACATCGGCGAGGTTTTCAAGCCGGTTTATCTCGATGCAGTGCTGTTCCACGGCACGGGGGTCGTCGAGTTTGCGGATCAGGCGCACCGCCGTCTGGACCTCCTGGGTCGAGAGGAGAATGAGCCGCGCAAGCTCTTTCATGAAGTCGTCGGTCTCGGTTACGCCGTAGCCGTACATCTGCTGGGTCGTGCCGTCGATATAGTCCAGGATGTCGTCGAGCGCCGTGGCAAGCCTCGAGATCTCCTCGGGCTCGAGCGGGGTGATGAACGTCCGGTTCAACTGCTCGTACACCTGATGCGCGATCAGATCGCCCTGGTGCTCGATCTGCTTCATCTTGTGGCACTGGTTCTGAACGTCGACATAATTGTTGATGATAACGTTGAGAAAAACGGCGCCCTCGTTCACCATATCGGCCATCTGTTCGAAGAGGTCAAAAAATGCCTTATCCTGCGGCACAATCCATTCTTTCAGGCCCACAATACACCCAAGATTCATCGATCGCCACCGGGCAAAAAACCTCTGTCACATTCCCGGTGCGCACCGGCCTGATGGGCAGAGGCCGTATCGACCATTCAGAGGCATATTTTCAGTTCAAAGCTGCAAATCAGCACTATTTATCCGGTAAAACGGGTCTTTCCCGGATATTCGGACACTGTACGGACATGGGGCCGTCGCACGCCCGTACCGGGGTTAGGGCGCACTCAGCCCTTCTTCTCCTGGTTGCGGATAACGGCGGCGGCAAGGATGTGGGCGACACCCTGGAGAAAGTGTACGTCGTCCTCGGTGAAGAGGCGTTTATCTCCGGTGTGCGCCCCCAGCACGCCGAACGGCCTCTCCCTGCCACCGATGATGACGCTCATCCCGCTGACCACACCATGGTCGAAGAGGAGGGGCGGGCCGAAAAACCGTTTCTCGGTGCGCAGGTCCTCGACGATCACCGGGCCGCTGAAGAGAAGCGTGTAGCCGGCCTGCGACCTGACATCGGCATCGACCGCGGCGCACCCCACCAGACCGGGGCGCCAGCCGACACCGGCGCGGAGAAGAAAGGACCGACCGTCCGGCGCGAGCTCCAGCACCTTGGCGTATTCGACCCCGAGGGCATCGGCAACCCGGGCAACCGCCGCCTCCAGAAGAGTCTGGACATCGACGCCGGTCAGGGCCATCCGCCCGAGTTCGGCGACGACGGCCTGCTGGCGTGCCCGGATTTCAACGAGCGCCCAGGATCGTTTGAGATCGGTGATCTCCTCGGCCACGATGAGGAAGGCCCCGACAGTGCACCCATCACAACAATGAGGGATCACGGAAACCCGGAAGTATCGTGGCTGCCCGTCCTTCAGTTCGGCAACCTCTTCGTAGGTGAGATCGGCAGTGCAGGAAATCCCGGCCAGCCGTTCTCTGAGGCCCAGGTAGACGCGTTCAGAGATGATCTCCTTGATGTCCTTGCCGATGCACTCCTCCTCGGAGAGGCCATACCATTCGGCAAACTTCCGGTTCACAAACAGGCACCGCAGATCAGAACCGACATAGGACAACAGCGCAGGTATTTTTTCGATGATCAGCGCGAGTTGCTCGTGCTTGCTTTTCAGGGCTTCGGCCGTCCGTTTTCGTTCTACCGCCGTTCTGATCGCATGCGCCAGCTCGGCGTACTGGGCGCAGATCTCGCCCCCCTTCTGAATATAATAATCGGCCCCGGAGTTGATCGCCTGAATGACGATCTCCTCCCTGCCCTTCCCGGTGAAGATGATGAAGGGCGTGGTGTCCCCCGCATCCCGCAGCGCTTTCAGGAAGGCGATCCCGTCCATATCCGGCATCTGGTAATCAGAGACGATAGCGTCGAAGTGCTTCTCCCGGACCAGATCGAGGGCGATATGCGCTGAAATTGCGGTCTCGCAGACGATGTCGGGATAGGTTTCCGCAAGATAGATCGATGCGATCTCCAGCAGTGATGGTTCGTCGTCGACATACAATACCGATAGCAAAATGAAGTGAACCTCCTGCGGGGGAATGCTATGGTGACCGTAGTATTTCAAGTTCTTCATTTAATTCGCAGCAGGGCGGTTTACCTCTGCTGCCACGGTGTTGCCAGCGGCAGAGAGAAAAGACAGCCGAAACCACGTTTTTTCCCGGTGCCCGGCGATGCCGCGGGAGGAAGGGCGCATTATGGGGGTGGACATCCGCGGCACGAGCGTTGTTTCAGAACCCCGGAACAGACGGAAACCGGCCGGTACGGAAAAATGATCATGAAAAAGAATATTCGCAAAAACGAGTGGACCGAGCGGGAATTGAACCCGCGGCCTCTTCCATGCCAAGGAAGCGATCTTCCCCTGATCTATCGGCCCGCTGCTACCCTACAATGTTGAATTCCATCTAATAAAAGGATTGGGTTCACCCACCCCACAGAGGGGTCAAAAAGGGCACGTACGGTCAGAGGAGCGCGAGCACACGCGCCCGGGCCGCCTCCATGCCAGTGTCGCCGACGATCGTCCCCGCCCTGACCTGCGCAACAAGCATCGGGGCCGCATCCGCAGGCCCGGGTACAGATACGGGCAGGATCGTATGCAAACCGTCAGGGCGCTCCCACACCTGCTTTGTCCCGCTCCACTTGCCGCGCTTCGCGCAGGCCCGCCCTTCGATCTCGACGATATCAAGGGAGAAATCGATCACCTGGGCATTGGCGATAGCGCCGCCGACGCCGAAGGCGGTGACGATATCCCGGTAGGCGAGGACATCCTCCTCGGTGATCCCGCCGGAAAGGAAGATCCCGACGTCGCCGTGGCCGTGGGTGTCGAGTTCCCAGCGCACCTCCTCGAGGATGGCGCGCATATCCCCCCGCCGCGACCGCGGCGTGTCCAGACGGACGGCGGTCGCCACCCCGGTCTCGGCCGCCTTCAGGCACTCCTCCTTCTCGTCACCGAAAGTGTCGCAGAGCATCAGGCGCGGCACGCCCGGCGGCATATGGCGGTCAAAGGCAATCCACGCCTCTTCAGGCGAGGCATGGCACATCACATAGGCATGCGGCATCGTCCCGACCACCGGGATGCCGGGCGGTGCCGTGGTGTTCGAGACGCCGTCCACGCCCCCGATCCATGCCGCCCGCTCGATCATCGGGGCGATCGCCGGGTGCTGCCGCCGTGATCCAAAGGAGTAGACCTGCCGCCCGCCGGCCGCACCTTTGATCCGGGCGGCGGCGGTGGCGACGCCCGAGGCATGGCAGAGAAAGCCGAGGAGGGCAGTCTCGAACCGCCCGAAGTCCCGGTAGCGCCCGGCAATCCGCATTACCGGCTCGCGCGGGTAAAAGGCGCTCCCCTCAGGCATCGCATCGACGTCCACCGGCAGCCCCTCCAGCAGGGCCAGGGCGTTGTCCAGGCCGCAGAAGATCCCGCGGCCACCCGGGACGCCGGTCGTCGTCACCTCGACGGTGACGCGGGGATTTTTTCCCTCCTTTTCAAGAACCTCCTCGCAGCGGGCAAAATAGACATCTGTGCATCCGCCGCGGGCGATCGTATCGTCGTTTACGATATGAAACCGGCTCATAGCACTCCTCAACCCTCGTATTGAGACGACCCAGGGGAAAAAGGAGTGCTTTTACTCTCAGGCACCCAACCATTCCTGATGGCAGGCAGGCACATCGAGAGCAGGAGGTGCCGGTGATGCTCGGGATCATCGGCGGGACCAGCCTCCTCTACTGCACCCTCCCGGCACTCGAGAAACGAACGGTCGCAACGCCCTATGGCCCGGCCGAGGTGATGGCCGGAGAGATTGCCATCGTGCTGCGCCACCAGTTCGGAATGCCACCGCACCGGATCAACTACCGTGCCCAGATGGCCGCCCTCGCCCTCTGCGGGGTGGACCGGATCGTCACCTTCGGCTCGGTCGGTTCGCTGAAACCGGCGATCCCGCCCGGCACGGTGATCGTCCCGACCGACTATCTCAGCCTCACTGACATCCCGTCCTTCCACGACCACGCCATCGAGCATGTGATGCCAGCGCTCGACGACGGGATGATCAGGCATCTCTCCCGGGCCCTCCCCGGGGCGATGGTCGGCGGCACCTATGCGCAGACGCGCGGGCCGCGGATCGAGACGGTCGCCGAGGTGCGCGGCCTCGCGAAGGTCGCCGACGTCGTCGGGATGACCGTGGCCTCGGAGGCAACGCTCGCCCGGGAACTCGGCATCCCGGTCGCCGCCGTCTGCACCGTGGACAACTATGCAAACGGCCTCTCCGAAGAGGTGCTCACCTACGAGCACATCCTCGCCACCTCGAAGAAATTTGCGCAGAGAACAGAGAATATCGTCGAATCGGTCATCAAAGAAATGGGATAAGGGGTAATCATGACAGAAATACCGCAGGGAGAGAGCGTCCTGATCAGGGATGTTGAGATCGGAAGAGCGCGGGTGAACATCAGGGTCGAAGGCGGCCGGATCGCCGCGATCGGTGCCGATGTCGGCGGCGAAGCGGCAGTCGTCATCGAGGGGGGCGGCGCCGTCGCCCTGCCCGGGCTGTACAACACCCACACCCACGCCGCAATGACCCTTTTACGCGGCTACGCCGACGACATGCCCCTGCAGGACTGGCTCTCCACGAAGATATGGCCCCTCGAAGCGCACCTGACCGGGGAAGACGTCTACCGGGGAACAAAACTCGCATGCCTCGAGATGATCAGGTCCGGGACAGTCGCCTTCAACGACATGTACTTCTTCATGGAGGATGCGGCGCGGGCCGTCGACGAGATGGGCATGAAGGCGCAGCTCGCCTACGGCTTTATCGACCTCTTCGACGAGGAGAAGCGGGAGAAGGAGATCAAAGCGACGGAAAAAACCGTCGCCGCGATAAAGAGAAGAGGAAACCCCAGAATCCGGGCGGCGGTCGGCCCACACGCCGTCTACACGGTCTCGCCCGAAGGGCTGCGCTGGTGCGCCGAGTTCTCGCGCCAGCAGAACATCGGGATCCACGTCCACCTCTCCGAGACCGAGGGGGAGGTCAAAGACTGCATCGAAAAGACCGGGATGCGCCCGCCGACCCTGCTGGACAAATGCGGCTGCATCAACCCGAGGACCGTCGCCGCACACTGCTGCTGGCTGGACACCGCCGACTGCACCCTGCTCGGCGACCGCGGGGCCCATGCCTCGCACAACCCCACCTCCAACATGAAGCTCGCCGTGCACCGGGCAATGCCCTATGCCTGGCTGAAAGACGCCGGGGCCGGGGTCTGCCTGGGAACCGACGGCTGCGCCTCCAACAACAACCAGGACATGTTCGAGGAGATGAAGTTCGCCGCCCTCCTCCAGAAGTTCTTCTGGAACTCGCAGACCCTCCTGCCCGCCGAGCAGACGCTTGCAATGGCGACGGCGAACGGTGCGGCGGCGATGGGCTTCGACGGCGGCCGGCTTGAAAAAGGGGCGGCCGCCGACATCGTGCTCCTCGACCGCAACGCCGCCTGCAACACCCCGCTCCACAATCCGGTCTCGAACGCCGTCTACTCCTGCAACGGATCGGCCGTGACGACGGTGATCTGCAACGGCAGGATCCTCATGCAGGACCGCTTCGTACCGGGCGAGGAGGAGATCCTGGCAGGGGCGCGGACGGCGGCGGCCGGCCTCCTTGCCCGCGCCGCCGAGAGCCAGACAGAAGAATAACTTTTTTTCCGCGCACCCACCGATCAGCCGCGTATCAGGGATGCAAGGATGCGCTGGGTCTCTTCCGGTGTTCCAGCCGTGTTGACCAGGACCACATCAGCCGCCACGCACAGCGCAGAGAAGAACTGCCGCCTCAAATCCTCCTTGAACGGCGATCTCACGAGGAGATGGGGGTTGAACCAGCCGTTTTCCTCGAGCAGCGAAAGCGTCTCCCCGGCAGAGGGATGCCTGGGGGTAAGGGGCGCTTCCGGGTCGCGGTAGAGGATGAACACCTGCCGCAGCGTCGTCATCGGAAGGATGCGCCCCTTGCCGGTGACAAGACGGAGGTCGACGACTGCCCGCCCCTCGGCGTCGAAGTCGGCCAGGGCAAGAAGATCGACGTACGCCGACCAGACCGTGGCGAGGTCGGCCCTGATGTAGAAGTTCTTCTCGGAACCGTAGGCGAAGACCTCCTTCCCGTAGATGCGGGCATAGAACCAGTCGTCGGCGACGACCCGAGTCGTCCCGTCCCGCAGAAGACCATAGGTCTGGGTGGTCTTTCCGGCCCCTGACACCCCGATAATGCAGCATCCCCGGCCGGCTACATCGATGCAGGCGCCATGGACAGAATAGATCCCGTGCCCGTCCTCGAGGACATCCCCGGCCACCGAGAGAGCGAGAGACTTGATCCAGCCATAATAACTGATGTTGATCAGAAAGGCCGTCTTTGAGGCCGGGTCGTAGAGCACAGTGTCCTCAGGAACCCCCGGGTCGGCGACGACGTAGAGCCGCCCGTGAGACCGGATGCCCTGCGAGATGAAATAGAAGTTCTCCTCCCACCGTTCCTTCACCGTTTTATCATCGGTCAACAGTTTTATGCAGCAGCCGTAGACCTCGGACTTCACCTCGTACCTGACCTGCGGGGCATAACGCTCCACATATTCCTCCTTCTCCCTGATCGGGATCAGGTGCACCGCATAGACCATGCGTGAAGATGGCGCCCCCGGCAGATAAAACCAGGCTCGAAAAAAAGGATAATCAGGCAGTCTCGATCTTCGAGTCGGCCTCAAGCCCGAGCTCCTCGATCGCCATCTTCTGCATCTTGAACTTCTGGATCTTCCCGGTGACCGACATCGGGAACTCGGTGACGAACTTGTAGTATTTCGGGATCTTGTAGCGGGCGATCTGGCCGGTGCAGAACGAGATGATCTCATCGGGCGTCACCGTCATGCCGGGCTTTGTGGCGACCCACGCCATCAACTCTTCGCCGTAGCGCTCGTCAGGGACGCCGATCACGTAGGCGTCGGAGATCTTGGGGTGGTGGTGGAGGAACTCCTCGATCTCGCGCGGGTAGATGTTCTCGCCGCCGCGGATCACCATCTCCTTGAGGCGGCCTGACATCTTCACGTAGCCCTCCTCGTCCATGACGCCGAGGTCCCCGGTATAAAGCCAGCCGTTGGCGTCGAGCGTCGCACGGGTGGCCGAGGGGTTGTTGTAGTAGCACTTCATCGACATGTAGCCGCGGGCGCAGATCTCCCCGACCTCGCCGCGCGGTAGGATCCGCTTGGTATTCGGGTCGATGATCTTGATCTCGGTGTGCGGAAACGCCCGTCCGACCGTCCCGACCCGCTTTTCCAGGGGGTCGTCCACGGTGGTCATCGTCACGCCCGGCGAGAGTTCGGTCTGGCCGTAGACGATGACGATGTCGCGCATGTTCATCAGGACGTTGACCTTCTTCATCACCTCGATCGGGCAGGGCGATCCGGCCATGATCCCGGTGCGCAGGGTCGAATAATCGTATTTGCCGAAGTTCGGGTGCGAGAGTTCGGCGATGAACATCGTCGGCACGCCGTGCACGGCGGTGCACCGCTCGTTCTGGAGCGCCTGGAGCACGGCCTCGGCGTCGAAGACCGGGCAGGGGATCACCATCGTGGTGCCGTGGGTGACCGAGGCCATGTTCGAGAGGACCATACCGAAGCAGTGGTAGAAGGGCACCGGGATGCAGAGACGGTCCTTCTCGGTAAAGCCCATCCCCTCGCCGATGAAGTAGCCGTTGTTCATGACGCCGTGGTGGGTGAGGACGACGCCTTTCGGGTAACCGGTGGTGCCGCTCGTGTACTGGATGTTGATGGCGTCGTCGAAGTTGAGCGACTCCTCGCGTTCCCTGAGTTCGTCCGGGCTGATGCCGGCGCCCTTTGCGATCAGTTCGTCCCAGGTGAACATGCCGTTGTACGGGATGTCGCCCATGAAGACGACGTTCTTGAGGAAGGGGAATTTCTCGGAGGAGATCCTGCCGGCGCGGGCGTCGATCGCCTCGGGGCAGGCCTCGTAGAACATCCCCACGTAGTCCGAGGTCTTGAACCGGCCCTGGAGGATCAGGGTCGAGACTTCGGCCTGCTTGAGGGCGTACTCGAATTCATAGACCCGGTAGGCCGGATTGATGTTCACCAGGATGGCGCCGATCTTTGCAGTGGCGAACTGCGTGAGCGTCCACTCGGCATAGTTCATCGCCCAGATGGCGACGCGGTCGCCGCGCTCCACGCCGAGGGCCATCAGACCCCGTGCAAGAGCGTCGGCCCTATCACGGAACTCCCTGTACGTCCAGCGGATGTTCTGGTGGACCGAGACCAGCGCCTCGTTGTCCGGGTATCTGGCGGCGATCCGGTTCAGCATATCGCCGATGGTCTCCCCCATCAGCGGTTTGACCGAGTGTCCGCATGCGTAACTGCCGGTGACCATATGATTCGAAGTACATGGGGAAGGGAGACCATATATGATTACTGTTCTGGAAACGTAATCATTAAATCAGGGAAAGCCGATTCTATAAGGTACGTAAGGGGTCGTGGCCTAGTCCGGAATGGCGACGGGCTCCAGCGGTCTTTGCGTGTGATGAACAATGGGTCTGCTGATGATGATGATGACCCGTTGGAGCACTGATGCGAGTCGTGCTCCCCGCGCATGTTCGGAGAGACCCGTCGATCGTGAGTTCAAATCTCACCGACCCCACGTTTCTGTACCATCGTCTGCTTTTGTCTGTCTGTTCTGCTGACCGTAAGGGCAAGATACCCCATTGCGCCCGGCCGGTTTGCCGCCATATCCACCTGTTGACTGCCAGGAGGGAGCGGTCGCCGGGACGAACTGCCAGGGGTGGAGCCGGAGGATTTTCCCCGCAAACCGACGGTTTTCCCGTGTCGCCAGCCGGGCGGGACCGGCGGCTCCCGTCACTTTATCTATCAGCCCGCCCCATCTTCATACAGCATTTGAAGGGATTGTCCATGTATCTGATAGGTGAAGCTCTCGTAGGAACCGGTGCCGAACTTGCGCACGTCGATCTCGTGATGGGCGACAAGGAAGGGCCGGTCGGGATGGCCTTTGCGAACAGCATCTCGCAGCTCTCCGCAGGCCACACCCCGCTCCTGGCCGTTGTCCGCCCCAACCTTCTCACCAAGCCCGCCACCCTCGTGATCCCGAAGGTGACGCTGAAGAAGGGCGAGCAGGTAAAGGAGATGTTCGGCCCGGTGCAGGCGGCGGTCGCAAAGGCGGTCGCCGACTCCGTGGAGGAAGGCGTGTTTGAGGGTATCGATATCGAGAATACCGTCATCCTCGCAAGCGTCTACCTCGCACCCGAAGCACAGAACTACAATATGATCTACCGCTACAACTACGGCGCCACCAAGCTCGCGATCCGCCGGGCCCTCCAGCAGTTCCCCGACGTCGAGACCCTGGTCTACGAGAAGGACCGCGCCGCCCACGCCGTGATGGGCTTCAAGGTCCAGCGGCTCTGGAACCCGCCGTACCTCCAGGTGGCGATGGACCTCGTGGACCTGAAGAGGGTCGAGCAGGTGCTCACCGCCGTACCGGAGAACGACCACGTCCTCTTCGAGGCCGGTACCCCCTTGATCAAGCAGTTCGGGCTCAACGTCCTCGCTGAGATCAGGCGCATCCGCCCGAACGCATTCATCATCGCCGACCTCAAGACCCTGGACACCGGTAACCTTGAGGCACGGATGGCCTCGGACGCCGGCGCCGACGCCGTCGTGATCTCGGGCCTCGCCCCGAAGGCGACGATCGAGAAGGCGATCGAAGAGACGAAGAAGACCGGCATCTACTCGGTCATCGACATGCTCAACGTGGACGACCCGGCGGCCCTGGTCGCCGCCCTGAAGGTGAAGCCCGATATCGTCGAGCTCCACCGCGCCATCGACGCCGAGGGCGACGAATACGCCTGGGGCAATATCCCGGCGATCAAGAAGGCCGCCGGCGGCAAACTCCTCGTCGCAACAGCCGGCGGGATCAGGCAGGACGTCGTTTCCAAGGCCGTCGCCTCGGGCGCCGACATCCTGGTCGTCGGCCGCGCGATCACCGCGAGCAAGGACATCCGCCACGCCGCCGAAGAGTTCATCGAGAAGCTGGACTCCGAAGAGATCGACCAGTTCCGCGTGATGACCGATTTCTAATCGGCCATTGCCGGGGTGCGCTCGCAAGAAAAAATACGGGGCGCAACCCGACCCTTTTTTTAAGAGTGTCATTTATCCGGTTCTTCGCCCTTTCACGATCGGGCAGGGCCTCCGTCTATGAAAAATGATGGGTGGGCGTGTTTATGTGTTGGCCTGTTTCCGCTCCAATAGCAGTTTTGCGGCGCACCGATCCCCCATCTGCTCCCGGAAACTGCCATACCCCAAAAAAGAGGGCTCTTCGCTACTGTGTGTGGGTAGCCCTGATATCTTCATTTGACTCCTCTCAGGTGACACGGGATAATGGGCTGACCTCACAAAGCAGGTCGCGATTGAGAAAGCGAGGAGTGTTTCCAGATTAAAAGGAGTTGATCCCTGTGCTGGTGCCTGGAGGCTGGCTTGCCCCGCTGATCTGCGATAGGGGGGATGGGCGTAATCCCTCAGGATCCCGTGTGTGCCTTCCCGGTCCAATCGTACGCGGGGGTCCGGGGGTGCAACCCCCGGCGTGCAGTGTGGGGAAGGCGGTTGATCGATAGGCACGTGTGAAAGCGTTACCCACATGAAACAGCGAAGAGCCAAAAAGAGAGAGGTGCCAGAAAGATCCGGCGGCAGATGAGAGGGACGGGCGGCCAGGCCGCCGCGCTGCGATTTCGACGCCCTCACGGGTCATGGGTCTCGCCGGGTCCGGGTTTGCCGACCTCCAGGCAGTCATCCGTCTCCTGGTACGGCACCTCCCGGATCGGCGGCGGCCGCACAGTCTTCATATCGGCATTTAACGTGTTGTTGAACCAGAGCTCCCGCTGCGGGAAGGGGATCTGGATGCCGTTCTTCTCAAGCTCCACCTTGATCTTCCAGAGCAGTGCTGTCCTGAGGTCCCACCAGAAGAGAGAGGGCGCCCAGACCTTGACGACGATATTTACGCTTGATTCATCGAGTTTATCGACATAGACCAATGGACCAGGGCTCTTTAAGGCATAGGGCTGCCTGTCGATCAGATTTTTTATCAGGGCGATCGCCTTTGCCGCATCGTCCTGATACCGGATCCCGACCGTGTACTCGAACCGGCGCGCCGGATGGGCGACAAGATTTGTGATATCGCTGGTGAACATCTTCGAGTTCGGGATCCTGACATAGATCCCGTCATAGGTCCGGACGATCGTCGACATGATCTGGATATTCTGGACGGTGCCGGTCAGGCTCTCGATGCTGACATTGTCCCCGATCTTGATCGGCCGCTCGAACATGAGAAAGAGCCCTGAAACCAGGTTCGAGACGATGTTCTGAGTGGCAAACGCAAGCGCCAGGGCGACGATCCCTCCGGCGACAAAGAGGCCGGAGAGGTCGAAGTGCAGATAGGGAAGGAGGAGGAGGATCGTGATCAGGTAGATGAGGTAGGTCGAAAGCGTCATCACGAAGTCGAGATCAGACTTGGGGAGCTTATCCCCGAAACTCCGTTTAAGGCGATTTCTAACAATACGGATGATAATAAATCCGCCCAGGACGATGAGAACAATCGAGATGATGTCAGTGGTCGTCGTCTCCCCGAAAAGAGAGATATTGTGGTAGTACTCGGCAACGGCATTGAAGACCACTCAGTGCACCCCCGCATCCATCGTAAAGGTGAGGGCGCTCTCGCTCAGCCCGATCGTGCGTGTATAGTAGAGCTCGATCGATTTACGCATTCCTTCCCGGATCGGAGAGCGGATACAGCAGGTCTCTGCAATCGTCGACTTGATGACCCTCATCTGTGCCTTTATCGAGACGAGGTTCCCATCATAGTATATTTTCATCCCGTAATTCTCCAGGACGACACGAGAGACCTCCACCCATCCTTTTGTCGTATTCACGATATCGAGTTCGACGACGCCCTCGCAGCAGGGATCAGGTGCTGGCAGTGCAAGAGACAAAGGACTCCAGTGATACCGGGTGATCACGCCGGTGTCAGTCGGGCCATAGAGGGAATACTTCGGCTGGGCGCGTGAAAAGATGTCAATGCACCGGAACGCCGCCTTCTTCGAGATAAATACCCCGATCTCGATGGGGAAGGTGAGATAGATCCGGCGGGTCGCCCCGGGTTCGATGATGATCGACTCGAACCTGATCTCAAGGAACCGTGTCACCTCGTCAGGGAGGTTGAGAGGCTCCACCGGGTTGATGATCACCCGCCCGCCATCCGAGGCGATGATCCGCTCCATCGTCGAATCACCCAGCGTTCGGGAATAACGGACGACATCGCCATCTCTTGAAAAACAGATCTTTAAATCGCCTTTCTCGATGCAAAGATCATAGCCGTAGCGACCGTACACAGGAAAGATCTGGTATCCTTCAGTCAATAAATCTTGTCTCATTTCGGGATTTTTTCAGAGAAATAAAAATGAATTGGCCTTCGATCCGGATCAGGTCATGCGAGGATCTCCGGGGGGGGAGAGGTGCGGCGATTCGCCCCCCCATCCGAAACTCCCATCATCTCCCAGACACAGACACTCCTGCAGGAGAGACCATGCCAGAAGACCGGATCAGATACTTCGACCACTCGGCCACGACCCCCACCCACCCCGACGTCGTGGCGGCGATGCTCCCGTACTTCACCGAGCATTTCGGCAATCCCTCCTCGCTCTACGGCATCGCCGAAGAGTCGAGGGAGGCGATCGCGCGAGCGCGTTCACAGGTCGCCGCGGCGATCGGCGCAACCCCCGAGGAGATATTCTTCACCGCCGGCGGGACCGAGTCAGACAACTGGGCGATCAAGGGGATCGCCCATGCGCACCGCGACCGGGGCGACCACATCATCACGACGGCGATCGAGCACCACGCCGTCCTCCACACCTGCGCCTTTTTAGAAGAGCAGGGCTTCTCGGTCACCTACCTCCCGGTCGACCGGGAGGGGCGGGTCGATCCGGCGGCCGTCCGGGATGCGATCACCGACCACACCATTCTGGTCACGGTGATGACCGCCAACAACGAGGTCGGGACCGTCCAGCCGATCCGCGAGATCGGCGCCATAGCCCGCGAGCATGGCATCCCCTTCCACACCGACGCCGTCCAGGCGATCGGCAACCTCGAACTCGACGTCGATGAGGACAACATCGACCTCCTCTCCCTCTCGGGCCACAAGTTCTACGGCCCCAAGGGCATCGGCGCCCTCTACATCAAGAACGGAACAAAAATCGCAAACCTCATCCACGGCGGCGGGCAGGAGCGGGGCCGGCGCGCCGGCACCGAGAACCTCCCCGGCGTCGTCGGCCTCGGGGCGGCGATCGAACGGGCGTGCACCGACATCCCGGCCCACGCGGCGCGGCTTGCCGGGCTGCGCGACCGCCTCCTCGCCGGCATCATGGAGGGGATCCCTGACGTCACCCTCAACGGCCACCCGACCGAACGGCTCCCGGGAAACATCAATCTCTCCTTCGGCGGCATCGACGGCGAGGCCCTGCTCACCCTCCTCGCCATGAAGGGCATCTGCGCCTCCACCGGCAGCGCCTGCTCCTCGGGGTCTGATGCGCCCTCGCACGTCCTCCTCGCCATCGGCACATCCCCGCAGCGCGCCCGCGCCTCCCTGCGCCTCACGCTCGGCGACCTCACCGCAGACGAGGACGTCGACTACCTCCTCGCCCTCCTCCCCGGCGCCGTCGAAAAACTCAGGAGGCTCTCGGGCGCCGGGGCCTGATCGAGAAAGGTTTAGACAAGAGGCGCCCAAGGGAGATCAGCATGCAATTCACAGAGAAAGTCATGGACCACTTCGAGAACCCGAGAAACGTCGGGGTGCTGGAAGACGCCAACGCCGTCGCCGAGGTCGGGAGCAAGGAGTGCGGGGACACCACCACCCTGTACCTGAAGATCCGGGACAACCGGATCGTGGACGTGCGGTTCAGGACCCTCGGCTGCGCCGCCGCCATCGCCTCATCGAGCATGGCGACCGAGTTGATCAAGGGAAAGACCCTCGAAGAGGCATGGGCGCTCACCAACACCGACGTCGTCGAGGCGCTCGGCGGCCTCCCGGAGCCGAAGATCCACTGCTCGGTCCTGGCCGAAGGGGCGATCAGGGAAGCGATCAACAATTACCGGCGTTCGCAGGGGCTTGACCCCTGGTAACGCCCAAAAATCTTTTTTCCCAGAATAAAAAGGATTTTAGACCTCGACGCTCTCGCCCGGCGCCAGGAGGATCACGCGTATATCGGCGGTCAGTTCGAGCGCCTCTTTAAAAGCAGAGAGGTCCTGCTTGATCGCCGGCCAGGTGTTGTAGTGCATCGGGATCACGGTCCCGGCCCCGACAAACTCCGCCGCCATCATCGCCTCGGCCGGCCCCATCGTAAAGCGCCCCCCCACCGGCAGGATGGCGACGTCGGGATGGTAGAGCGCCCCGATCAGTTTCATGTCGGAGAAAAGCGCCGTGTCGCCGGCATGGTAGACGGCAATGCCGTCCATCCTGATCACATACCCAGCGGCCACGCCCCCATAATACCCGCCGCCCGCACACTCCAGCCAGGAGGAGTGGAGGGCCGGCGTCATCGTGAACGAAACCCCGGCGACCTCGATCGTCCCGCCGATGTTCATCGGCTCAGCCGGAACGCCGCGTGCAGCCAGGTACTTTGCAATCTCGTTCACTGCCACGGTGGGCTTCTGGAAGCGCACCGCCTCGCCGAGATGATCGGCATGGGCGTGGGTGACCGCCACGATATCGGGGTCCGCCTCGATCCCGCCCTCAGGCACAAAGGGATCGATCAGCACGGTCCTGCTGCCCTCGAGGAGAAAACATGCATGTCCAAGCCATCGGATCTTCATGCCAACCCATTCTTCACGCAGGGTTAAAAAAGGGGGGTGTGCACCCGAAGGGATCAGGTGACGTCGATCATCTCGGCCTCGGTATTGTCGATCGCCTCCGAGAGCCCATCGTTTACAAGACCGCGCGTCATCTGCTCGGTGAGGTCGCGGTCCTCGAGCACGTCCTTGATCCGCTCGAGATAGGGGTCGAGCGTGGCGTCCTCGTCCATTGCGATCACATGGCGATATTCACGCAGAGAGGACGAGCTGATCCCCAGGATCTGCGAGACGTCGTTCATCGTCTTCCCGGAGTCGATCAGATCAGAGAGTTCACGCCGTTCAAAGGGCATGTCAAAATCTGAATCGCGGAAGAGTTTGATGCGTACTCTCGCCCGCGCCACCGTCTTGGCCAGTTTCTCATTGCCGAGTTCACGGGCGATCTCGGTGTCATTTTTTCCTTCGTTGAAGGATATGACAAGGGTGGCAAGCTGGCGGGGCGAGAGCTTCGTCTGGAAGAAACCCTGATCGAGGATCTCGCGCATAATGAGAGCGACTTCCCGTTCGACCGCGTCCCGGTCCCTGAGACTCCCATGGATCTTCTTCATCGGCTCGACAATCTCGGTCTTGCTCGTGAGATCCTGGAAGAGTGCGAGGAGTTCCTTCTTTCTCTTGTCTGCAGGCATGACATTACCAGGTAGTGTTTCAGATCTTCTGTAATTCGTCTGAGCCCTGTCTCCTTGTTTGATCATTCCCCCTCCATCGTCAAATATCTTCTGCCGGTCACCCACTCCTCATTGATGTCCATCAGGATGGATCCTGCCAGCCTGAGGAGTGACTCTTCATTGGGAAAGGCCCCTACAACTTTGGTTCTCCGTTTCAGTTCCTTGTTGACTCTTTCCATCATGTTCGTCGTTCGGATCCGCTTTGCGTGCTCTTTCGGGAACGCCGTGTAACTCATAAGTCCCGGGATGAATCTCTCGATCGTATTGGCCGCTTTCCGATATCCTCGTTCGTTCAGATCGTCTGCAAGCTCCTGCAGTCTCTCCTCGTCCCCATATGCCTCCTTCAAGGACTCAGCAACTTCTTTCTGATGTTTCCGTGGAATATTCTTTAAAACCGCCCGGGTGCAATGGACCGAGCACATCTGCCACGATGCGCCGAGGAAGGTGGCTTCCGCCGCCTTCTGGATCCCGGCATGACCATCTGAGACAACCATCTTGACACCCACCAATCCTCGTTCTTTGAGGTCTTCGAACAATCCCGACCAGAACATCTCATTCTCGCAATCAGTGATTCTGGCTCCCAGGATTTCGCGGTAGCCATCCATTCGAACACCGGCGATCACCAGAAGAGCTTTGGTGATGTAGCGTGGTCCCTCTCTGACTTTGTAGTACGAAGCATCCACAAAGAGATAGGGAATCTCCTGTTCAATAGGCCTCTGAAGGAATGCATGGACCTGTTCATCGAGGTCCTTTGCTATCCTGGATACTGAAGCAGGAGAGAGTTGTTCGATGCCAAAATGAGCAACAATCTCCTGGATCCGGCGGGTTGAGACTCCCTGAAGGTAGGATTCAAAGATAGCATTCTCAAGAGCCTTCTCAACCCGGGAATAGCGTCCAAATACCTGTGTTTCGAAGGGAAATTCTCGGAACTGCGGTTTCTGGAGGATCGTTTCTCCATATCGGGTTTTCAGAGATCGCTTCTTGTAGCCGTTTCGGTGAGCCTTCCGCGCATCGGTTCGTTCATACTGCTCGGCTCCCGCCTGGTGGAGGGCTTCGAGCAGCATCACCTGGTTGAGGAACCAGGTGATGAGGGTCTTCATGCCATTCTCATTATCGGAAAGATAATCTTCGATTAACGCTAAGGGATCCATGGCCCTGTTTCTCCTTTCTGCAAATCTAGGTTGGATTCAGGGCCAAATTATTTTTACAGAAGATTCGTTACACTGTCCATTACCACACTAGGTCTGAAATACAATACGCCTTATTATATTTAAAAATTCTCAATATGGCCTGGACACAAGGGGCGAGGGCATTTTCCATCTTCACGCACAATATAATTATATGACGGAAAAAGAATTTTAAAACAAAAAAGAAACTTTTAATAATCTGAAATAGATTTCATTGAATTTCCGGTGAGGGGAGGCAAGAAGAGAATGAACTGCAGGGCAGATCCGGGAAATTGTCGCCCTGAGCAATCATATCGAAGGCACAATACACCCATTTGTATATAATTATTTGCATAATAAATATCGTCGTCCCTCGATCCGTTGCACCCTGCACCAACCACTCCCCGACGTCCGAAGAGAACACGCGGCCTTTTTGCAAAAAAGTCGCCTTTTTAATCTTCAAGTTAAAATAGAATACAGGAATTGATCGCTGTGAGTGACACGTACGATAAAGTCATAGAACTTGCAAAGCGTCGCGGTTTTGTGTGGCCTTCAGCCGAGGTCTATGGCGCTGTTGCAGGGTTCATCGACTACGGCCCCCTCGGGGCGATGATGAAACGGCGGGTCGAAGAGATCTGGCGGCACTACTATGTCATCAGAGAGGGTTACTACGAGATCGAGTGTCCGACCGTTGGAACAGAGTCCATCTATATCGCATCAGGGCATGTGAAAGGGTTTGCCGACAAAATGTGCGAGTGCCCCCACTGCCATGAATATTTCAGGGCCGACCACCTGGCCGAGGCCTGCGGGATCGCGAGCGCCTCCCATCTCACCAGAGAGGAACTTGCGGCGGCGATTGAGGAGGTGGCATGCCCCGGGTGCGGCGAGGTCTTCGGCAAGACCGAGGTCTTCGACTTCAACCTGATGTTCCAGACCACGATCGGCCCGGGCTCACAGCGGAAAGGATATCTCCGCCCTGAGACCGCACAGGGTATCTTCACCGACTTCTCCCGTCTCTCCCGCTTCTACCGGATGAAATTGCCCTTCGGGGCCGTCCAGATCGGCAAGTCCTACAGAAACGAGATCTCGCCCAGGCAGGGGATGATCCGCCTGCGTGAGTTCACCCAGGCCGAGGCCGAGATCTTCGTCAACCCGGAGAGCAAGCGCCACCCGAACTTCGGGCGCTATGCCGACTACGCGGTCGACCTCTGGGGGATCGAGCAGCAGCAGCAGAACACCGAACCGGTCAGGAAGACGATGCGCGAGGCCGTGGACGAGAGGATCATCGCAAACGAATATATCGCCTATTACCTTGCCCTCACCCACGACCTCCTCACCTCCATCGGGATCGACAGAAACCGCCTGCGGTTCAGGCAGCACCTCCCTGACGAGCGGGCGCACTACGCCATCGACTGCTGGGACGCCGAGGTCAGGTCTGAGCGCTTCGGCTGGGTCGAGACCGTCGGCATCGCCGATCGGACCGATTACGACCTCCGCGCCCATTCCGGCGAGAGCGGCGACACCATGACCGTCTTCGTCCCCTTCGACGAGGCGAGAACCGAGAAGAGAAAGAGGATCGTCGCCGACATGGGCGTGCTCGGCCCGAAGTACCGGGGGAAGGCGAAGAAGATCGCCGACGCCCTGGCCGAGGCCTCGCCAGGCCCGGACGGCGCCGAGGTCACCGTCGACGGCGAGACGTTCTTCATCCCCGGAGACCTCTACACCGTCCACGAGGAAGAGGTGGAGGTCAGGGGTGCCGACGTGATGCCCCACGTGATCGAACCCTCATACGGGATTGACCGGATGATCTACGGCGTCCTCGAACACTCCTATGACGAGGAGATCGTGGAGGGCGAGGAGCGGCGGGTGCTCCGCCTCCCCGCCTGCATCGCCCCGGTGCAGGTCGCCGTCTTCCCGCTCGTGAACAAGGACGGCCTCGAAGAGATCGCACGGACGATCACCTCAGATCTGCAGGACGCCCGGATACTTGCCGACTACGACGACAACGGCGCAATCGGCCGCCGGTACCGGCGGCAGGACGAGGTCGGAACGCCGTTCGCCGTGACCGTCGACTACGAAACGAAGGAGAAGGGCACGGTCACCCTCAGGGACCGGGACTCCATGGAGCAGGTGCGCATCCCTGCAGGCGATCTCGTTGCAACCATCGGGTCGCTCATCAGGTGCCGCACCGCCTTTGCAGACCTGAAACAATGAGCCACATCAGCCACCCCCTCATCAGGGCAGAGAGCCTTGATGAGCGGCGGTACCAGCTCGCGATCGCCCTGCAGGCGCTCGACCGCCACACCATGGTGGTCCTCCCCACCGGCCTCGGCAAGACCGCCGTCGCCCTGATCACGGCGGCGTCAAGGCTGTACCGCGAGGGGGGGCGGCTGCTCGTCCTCGCCCCCACCAAACCCCTGGTCGAGCAGCACCTCCGCTATTTTTCCGAACGCCTCGCCCTCCCCGAGGAGGGGACGTGCGCCATCTTCACCGGCGACACCGGCCCGGACGAGAGAAAGGCCCTCTGGGACCGGGCGACGGCGATCTTCGCCACGCCGCAGGTGATCAAAAACGACCTGATCGCCGGGCGCTACACCCTCTCCGACGTCACCCTGATGGTGGTGGACGAGTGCCACCGGGCCGTCGGCAACTACGCCTACGTCTTTCTCGCCCGACGCTACCTCCAGACCGCAGAAAAACCCCTGCTCCTTGCGATGACCGCATCGCCGGGCGGGGACCACGGCAAGGTGGAGGAGGTGATGGCGAATCTCGGGATCGAGGGGGTCGAGACAAGGACCGAGTCAGACCCGGACGTCGTACCGTACGTCCATGAGCGCGAGGTCGAGCACCGTCAGGTGGACCTCCCCGAAGAACTTGCCGCGGCCGTCGGCGACATCAACATCCTCATCGACTCCCGGCTTGCGGCACTGAAACGGGCCGGGTTCTTCGCGCCTGACCGGAGCAAACTCTCGATGAAGGCGCTCAACCAGATCAACGCCGAGATCCAGGGGCGGATCGCACAGCGGGACACCGCCGCCTTTACGGCGGCGTCGATCTATGCCGAACTGATGAAACTCCGCCACGCCGTCTCCCTCGCCGAATCGCAGGGGAGCCGCGTGCTCTCCGGCTACCTCGAAAAACTCTCAAAGGAAGGGCAATCAGCGACCGGGACAAAGGCAAGCCAGCGGCTTGCAGGCGACCCGGTCTTCCAGCGCCTCTGCCAGCGATCGGTGTCCTGGCAGGGCGAACTCCACCCAAAGGTCGGCCTCACCGTCGCGCTGGTGAAAGAGCAGGTGGCGCTCCACCCGGAAAGCCGGACGATCGTCTTTGCGACCTTCAGGGACACCGTCGCTCTCCTTGTCGAGGCCCTGCGCGAGGCCGGGATCGGCGCCGAACGCTTTGTGGGCCAGGCGTCGCGGGACGCCGAGAAAGGGCTCTCGCAGAAGAAGCAGATCGACGTCCTCCGCCGGTTCAGGGAGGGCGAGTTCCCGGTGATCGTCGCCACCTCGGTCGGGGAGGAGGGGCTCGACGTCCCGTCCACCGATCTTGTCGTCTTCTATGAGGCGGTACCCTCGGAGATCAGGAGCATCCAGCGCAAAGGGAGGACAGGGCGGAGCGGCACCGGCCGGATCGTCGTTTTCACCACAAAAGGCACCGCCGACGAGGTCTACCGCTACGTGAGCCAGCAGCGCGAACGCTCGATGCAGAAAGGGATCAGGGCGCTCGGGGGCGGCGGCACAGGAAAGGGGCAGACAAACTTCGGGTCCTTTGTGGCGGCGGCGCCCGAAGGCCCGTCGATCACGGTCGACGACCGGGAGACCGCCTCGCGCGTTGCCGAGGTGCTCTCCGACCTCGGACTGCACATCGCCCTCACCCGCCTCGAGGTCGGCGACTACGCCATCGGGGACCGCATCGTTGTCGAACGTAAGACCGTGCAGGACTTCGCCGACACCCTGGTCGACCGCGACCTCCTCGGGCAGGTGCGGGCCCTCGCCGCCGCGGCGCCGCGGCCGGTGATGATCGTGGAGGGCGAGGGCGACCTCTACGCCGCGCGGGACATCCACCCCAACGCCATCAGGGGGGCCCTCGCCGCGATCACGGTGGACATGGGCGTCGCCGTGATCCGGACCAAGAATGCGGAAGAGACTGCAGAGATGCTCGCCGTCCTCTGTCGGCGCGAGGAAGGCGAACCTGGCGACCGCAGGGTGCAGACGAAGAAGACCTATACGACCGGAAAGGAGCAGCTGGAGAACATCGTCGCCTCGTTCCCCGAGATCGGCCTGAAAGGGGCACGGGCCCTCCTCGAACATTTCGGATCGGTGAAGGCCGTCGTCGAGGCGGAGAAGGACGACCTCACCGCGGTAAAAGGTGTGGGGAAAAAAACGGCTGAGTCTATCTGGGAAACGGCACGCCGCCCCTACGGCTGACGCAGCAGCCTGAGCGCCTCGGCGCCTGCACGAACGGCCTCCATCAGGGTGAGGCACCGCCGCTCGTCCCCTTCCTCAGCCACACGCGCGCAGAGCGAGACGATCGCCGCCTCGATACCGGCACCGGCCTCGCCGACAGGGGCGGCCGGCAGGAGAGGAAGTTCCGGAGCCGGGGCCTCTGGAGGAGCGCGCTTCTCGCCTCGCCCCTGTTCGGCACAGACAACGCAGAGCGTTTCGCCCTTGATCTCAAAGAGGGGCGAACCGCAGACCTTACACTCCTTTGCGAGCATTTTCTCACCCTTCAGAAGGTGGTCAGCCATGATATCCTCGGGTTTTCTCTCGGTCAATGCCGTCACCTGCCGGTCAGACAAATCAATCTATATAAGAATGGCAGGGACATAGTATAAAGGGTGATTATGAATGGCCACTCCACAGGAAACAATAAACGTATGCATCCAGATGCTCCAGCATATATCCGACGATAACACGATTCCCCGCAACATCCGCAGAGTTGCTGACCAGACGAAGTCTCTTCTCACAAACGAACAGAAAAGCATCGGTCTGCGCGCCGCCGAAGCGATCTCCACCATCGACGAGATCAGCAACGATCCCAACATGCCGGTTCATGCCCGCACCCGCATCTGGGAACTGGTCTCGCAGCTCGAGAGCATACCTCTCGATTAACCGGATCTTTTTTCCGAGATACCATCTTTTTACGGCAGGACGGTGCAGACGACCGTCCGCTCGCGCCGCGGCCTGACATCGAGTTCGAGGAGGACGACCTGCTGCCAGGTCCCGATGACCGGGGAGCCGTCGCGCACCGGCACGCTCAGCGCCGGTCCGACAAGCGATGCCCGAACATGCGACCGCCCGTTGCCGTCTCCCCACCGACGGTCGTGGGCATAGACCGCATCCTTCGGGGCGAACCGTTCGAGCGCCTCGCGCAGGTCGTCGAGGACGCCGTCCTCGTACTCGATCGTCGTCAGGGCCGCCGTCGACCCGACGACAAAGAGGCTGCACACTCCCCCATCAATCCCACTGTTACCGACGCACCGCCGCACCGCCGGAGTAATGTCGACGATGTCCCCCTCGCCGCCGGTACTAACGATGATCTCTTCCTGGTAGACCATGCGACATCATCGGCGGACAGGTAAAAAAGGGTGACGGCAGGGGAAGGGGCACCGCAGGTGACGTCCTGTCACTCCCCGCCGCCCGTCGTCCGCTCCTCTCCAAGGATCCGGCGCTCGGCCGCCCGCAGGATCATCCCGATCATCCCGGGATAGGAGATGCCGGCGATCCCCGCCATCTTCGCCAGGTGACCGTCCCAGCACCAGCCCGGATTGGGGTTCACTTCAAGCAGCTTCGGCTCTCCGGCGGCGCTCAGGCGCCAGTCAAACCTGCAGTAGTCCTTGCAGCCGAGCCTGACCGCAAGGCGGGTGCTCCACTCGACAATCGCCTTCTCGGTCTCCTCAGGAAGATCAGCCTTCACCGAGGTGATCTTCCAGTACGGCGACTCGGGCAGCCATTTCGCCTCATAGCCGCAGATGCGCGGAAGCCCCGCGGGCAGGGCCGAATAGTCCTCCTCGATGATCGGGAGCACCGTATAGGACTCGGGCGGATTGCCGACGATCCCGACCGAAAGGTCGGGGCCGGTGAGGTACTCCTCGATCAGCACGGGGCGATCAAACCCGTAATAATCCCTGAACCCGGCGATCGCCGCCGAGAGGTCCTCCACCGTCCATGCCACACTCCGCTCGGTGATCCCGAAACTCGAGTCCCCGGCATTCGGTTTGACGATTGCCGGCAGCCTGAACGGGAGGTCGCAGATCGTCTCCCCGCCCCGCAGGAACACCGCTTCAGGGACCGGGATGCGCATCTCCCTGGCCGCACCCCGCACAAGAGACTTGTCATAGCAGGCGGCCAGGCACTGGGGCCCGGCGCCGGTGTACGGGATGCCGAACATCTCGAGGAGCGCCGGGACGTGCAGCTCCATCCGCGGGTCGTTGAAATACCCCTCGTCGCAGAGGTTGAAGACATAGTCCACCGACCCCCGCAGTTTTCCGAGGTCAGCGGGCAGGGTGTCGTGGGTGTCCAGGAACCTGAACCGGTAACCCTTCAGTTCGCCGAGCGCCGCCTTCAACTGGTTGAGGGTGAAGAAGTCGTCCTCGTCGAAGACGCAGTCGGGTTTGATCTCGTCGCGCTGCCTGGGATCGCCAAAGACCACGGCCACCTGCTTAAGACCGGCTTTCGCCCCGGGGGCGGCCGGCGACCAGGCCTTGGCGATCGCGGCGGTGACGATGATCCGCCGTTCCATCATCCCGAGGTCCTGCCCCCGCCCGGACTCGGTGGCGATCTCCCCGTGGACCTGCACCCCGGAAAAACCGGCCGCACGAAGAAGGGCGACGATCTCATCGCGGGTGTACAGCCGTTCGGCATAGAACTGGTCGGCGATCACCCCATGGTCGGAGCGGGTGATCACCTCGCGCGAGATGAGGCGCGTGCCGTCCGAGGAGAGGGAGCGCTCCCGGCAGACAAAGTGCTTTTTGTCGATCCACTCCCAGGAACGTTTCTGAAAGTTTTCCTTCAGCCATCCCCCGTCTGCAATGTCGAGAAGGACGCGCCCACCCGGTGTGAGCACCCGCGCAACCCCTTCGAGCACCCGACGATCGTCCTCGCCGCTCTCGAAGTAGCCAAAACTGTTCCCGAGGAGGAGGATCACGTCAAAGGAGTCCGGCCTGTACGGAAGTTTCCGCGCATCGCCCTCCCTGAACCTGACGTTCAACCCATCCTGCCTGGACGCCGCCCTCGCCTTCTGCACAAGATAATGGGAGCGGTCGAGACCCTCGGCGCGATAGCCCCGGCGTGCGAGTTCCAGGGTGTGCCGCCCCTGCCCGCAGCAGAGGTCGAGCACACGGTCGTCTGCCTTCAGGCCGAGCGCCCTGCAAAAGAGGTCGGTTTCCCGCCCTGTCAGGAGGGCGTCCCCGACCACATCCCCGTCAGTCTTGAGATAGAGGTGGTTGAAGATCCCGCGCCACCATTCGGGCCGCACATGGGCCTCCAGATTTTCAACCGGTCCAAGGGAACATCCCTGCACCCGCTTTTTTTCCTTATCAACCGAGCCGTTCAATTTGCCTTTGTTCATTCCGGCAGCACTCCGCCTTGACCTGATAGAGAAACGCGACGATTATCTCCCGATTCCAGATTGCCAGGAGGTCCGCCGGATTTCATTGCCATCTGCTATCGGTGGTGGGGCAACCGATATAGGACTTTGCCGGCAGGGGCGGGAGGCGCAGAAGATGCCCGGCATTGCCGCGAGATACGCCACCGCCGGAGAGGTGGAGCGCCGAAAAAAAGGAGCGATCTGTTCAGGGGGCGCTCTTGCCGCCGGTTGCAGGCGGCGTGAATACGCGCGTCGCCAGTTCGCGGTCCAGCATGAAGAGGGCGTTTGTCTCCTCCCTGATCATCTTCAGCCTCTCGATGATCCCGGTATCGTTCGCCTCCTCTTCCACCTGCTCGTTCACATACCACTGCAGGAAGTTGTAGGTGGCATAATCCTTCTCTTTCTGGGCGAGTTCGACCAGGTCGTGGATCATCGCCGTCACCTTCTGCTCGTGGGCATAGGTGGCCTCGAAGACCGCAAGCGGGGACTCCCATTCGGACGGCGGGGCCTCGATCGCCTGCATGATCAGGCGTCCGCCCCGGGCGACGACATAATCGTAGAACTTCAGGGCATGGAACTGCTCCTCCTGCATCTGCACCCGCATCCAGTTCGCAAATCCCGGCAGGTTCCGGTTCGAAAACCATGCCGACATCGAGAGGTAGAGATAGGCCGAGTAGAGCTCCCGGTTGATCTGGCGGTTCAGCGCCTCAAGCATTGTCTGGCGGATCATGATATCACGATTCCCGCATGGGCCCATGCCATATAAATAAGTTATGACCGGGTGCGCCCGCACCCCCGGGCACCCGGAAGAAAAGATCAGGTCTTCTCCAGCAGGATCCTCCTGATCTCCTCAGCCCGCTCTTCTGCCCCCCCGCCATTCATCCGGGGCCAGGGATCCGAGGGGGCGTCTGAGTCGTAGATGACGCCGAGAGCGATCGGTGCGTCGGCCGAGTAGTCCCATTCACGCGCCAGCCGCATTGCCGCATCGAAGTCTCCGGCGTCGTGCCCCTCGACCTCGTAGACCCGCGGGGCATAATAGTCGGTGAGGTTGTTGTAGGTGGCGCAGATCTGCAGGACGTCGATAAAGGAAAAACCGCGGTGAAGGATGGCCGCTTTCAGGACGGTCTTCAAGTGGTCGATCTTTCGCGTATAGGCGCGCGCGACAAAGGTCGCCCCTGAGGCGAGCATCAATTCGAGCGGGTTGATCGGGCGCTCGCGGACGCCTTCGGGCGTGGACCGGCCCCTGAACCCCTCGTACGAGGTGGGCGTATACTGGCCGGTGGTGAGGCCGTAGACCCGGTTGTCATGGACGACCGCCGTCATCTCCGTGTTCCGCTTTGCGGCGAAGATGAGATGATCGAGCCCTTCCGCGTAGGCGTCACCGTCGCCGGCGCAGGAGATCACCCGCAGGTCCGGGTTTGCAAGGGCGATCCCGCCGGCAACCGCCGCACCCCTGCCGTGGATGGAGTAAAAAGAGTTCATCGCCATATAATCGGCAATCTTGGCGTGGCAGCCGATCCCGGAGACGAGCACGAACTCTTCAGGGCGCATCCCACCGGCGACCAGGTCTTCGAGGACCGCCTTGAGGGCATGCTGTATGGCGAAGTTCCCGCAGCCCGGGCACCAGGTGTTCTGCGCCCCGGTGATCCAGGCCATCAGATCACCTCCCCGACCCGCCGCTCCAGGTCTTCGAGGAAGAAGGGACGCCCGTCATATTTGCCGATCCGTTCATCGACCCGGATACCGTGGCATCCGACGAGGCGGGAGAGCTGGCCGTCGATGTTCTCTTCAACGGCGATAAGCCGGCCCACCCCCAGAAGCGCCGATGCGAGCTGCTCTTCCGGGAAGGGTGAGAGCACCACCGGCCGCACCACCCGGAGGCCGAGGCGCCCGGCCACTTCGGCGCAGACACCGGCGACCGAGCCCCAGCAGAGAAGAGCCGTGGCGGCGGTGCGGTCGCCGGCGACCTCCACGCACGGGTATGCCGCAAGGGCTTTTGCCGCCGCACGCTCCTTCTCCCTGCGCTTCTCGGCCATCGCGGCGATCGTCGTCGCCTCCTCGGTGGTGATCCCGTCGGCGTCGTGGGCATAGCTGTTCACCTTCACCGTGATGCCTGATTCTCCCGGGAAGGCAAGGGGGGAGATGCCGCCCGGACCGTCCTGGTAGCGCCCGTACTTCCCGTCCCCCTCCCGGAGCACCGGGGCAAGCGGCGGGCGCGGCGGCGCCCCGGCAAAGGAAAAGAGCCCCTCGCCAAGATTTTTGTCGGTCAGGAGGATCGCCGGGGTCTGGAACCGCCATGAAAGGTCCATCAGGGCCCCGGCCCAGTACCATGCCTCCTCGACGCTCCCCGGCGCCGCAACGATGCGCGGGAACTCGCCCTGCCCGGCAAAAAGGGCAAAGAGCAGGTCGCCCTGTGCGGAGTAGGTGGGTACACCGGTGCTGGGGCCGGGCCGCTGGGCGAGCACGACCGCGACCGGGAGTTCTGCCATCCCGGCAAGGGAGAAGCCCTCGGTCATCAGGCAGAACCCGCCGCCCGAGGTGCCGACCGCCACGCGCCGACCCGCATAGGCGGCGCCGAGGGCCATGAGCATCGCCCCGGTCTCGTTCTCCGGGTGGACGACGCTGATCCCGAAACGACCGGCATACGAGGCGAGGGTATGCAGGATGCTCGACGACGGGGTCATCGGGTAGGAGATGTAGCCTTCAAGACCGGCCTCCACGAGCCCGAAGGCGATCCCCTCGTTGCCGGTGAGGACCGGGAGGGCTTCCCGACCATTCACCCGGATCCATGAACCGGGCGGAGAGGCGTCATAGCCCCGGCGGGCCACCCTGAGGTTGGCGTCCAGCTCCCGCGGGATCGCCCGCGCAAACACGGCCTCGACGGTCGCCCACGGAATTCCGGCCGTCCTGCAGAACCCTCCGATGATCCCGGCGCTCCGCGTGATCGCCGGCGCCTCCTCCTCCTTCACAAAGGCGTCGAGGGTGAGGCCGGTGCCCCCGGCCTTCACGACCCCCGAGTCATAGATGACGGCCGTATCCTCCCGCACCATCCCTGCGTGAAGCCGGATAGTCTCCTGGTTCAGGGCGAGCAGCACATCGACCGTCTCCCGGGTGCAGAACGTCTGATCGTCCGCGGCCCTGATGACCGCAAAATTGTTCCCGCCCTTGATCAGGGAGGGATAGTCGTAGTACATATACACACAAAGACCACAGGCCGATAGCAACCGTGCAATCACCGAACCTGCGATATTGATCCCTTCACCAGCCTTTCCCCCGATGAGTACGGAAAAATCCTGCATTGTCCACCTCATCCGGTCAATGTGCCGGGGCCGAAATATATCTTTTGCCACCAGAATTCCGAAAGCCTCAAATACCAGTAATTCTCACAAACGCGCATGAAAAGAGTAACCATTCTTCTTGTTCTGGCGGTGCTCGCCGTCACGGCCCTGGCCGCCGGCTGCACGGGCACATCACCGGATACAACGCCCGCTCCGACCACCGGACCCCAGACCACCACCGCTCCCGCCGCCACCACAGCAGCGCCGATCTCCCTGGTGCCTGAACCGACCGACGCGATGCCGGCCGACTACACCGTTTCGGCAACCGCACAGAAGGATCCGATCTATAAGACCATCACCGTCACCTTCAATGGCGGCAAGGGCCAGGAGAACGTCCGCCAGCTGACCGCAACAGTCACCCGTTCGGATGGGACCACCGAGACAAAGAGCCTGACCAAACCCTCGGGGGCGTCGCTCTCCCGCGGCCAGACGATCGAGTTCACCGGGACGGCCGCACAGGACCGCGTCCAGGTCTGGGTCACCATGGACCGCCCGCTGGGGCCGAACAGCGCCACAGAGTTCAAGATCTACGACGTCGTCCTACCCCCGAAGTGACCGATCTCCCTCCTCTTTTTTCACCTGCCAGGTCAGGAGCACGCCGTCGTCGATCCGCTCCACGCCAGCCAGAATAAGGCGCGGGAACTCACCTTCTGCAAGAAAACCGTCCCCATCCGCCGGTGTCGGCGCCCCAGAACCGCCGATGACGACCGAACCGACATAGGTGCGCAGTTCGTCGACAAGTCCGGCCTTAAAGAGCCCCCAGATCAGGGTGCCGCCCCCTTCGACCATCAGCCGCCTGATCCCGATCCCGGCGAGGGCCTCCATCAGGGCGGCGAGGTCGACCGTCTGCTCGCCGGCAACGATGACCTCGGCGCGCTCCCTGAGGGCATCGACCCGGTCTGCGGGCGCTGCCGCCGATACCGCCACTATCCTCTTCCCGGCCCCTTTGACGAGGATATCGGCGTCGACCGGGGTTCTCGCCATCGAGTCCACGACGATCCGGGCCGGGTTCTCTTCCCGTCCCGCGGCCGTCCGTTCCCCTTTCCGCCTTGAGGACTTCACGGTGAGCGAGGGGTTGTCGGCAAGCACCGTCCCGATACCGACCATGATCGCGTCGGCGTCCGCTTTGATCAGGTCTACCCGTTCAAAGTCTTCAGGTCCGGATATCTTCACCTGACGCCGTTCCCGCGTCGAGATCTTCCCGTCCGCACTCATGGCAAGGTTGACAAAGACATATGGGCGCATGAAAGGATCTTGGCTACACCACTTTTTATCTTGTGGGGGCAGAGCGGGAAGACGCCGTACGGCAGGTGCAGAGTGGTTCACGCCGTGTGGCACAGGAGAACGCCGCATCAAATGAAAGCGCATAAATAACGCCGTACCTAATACCTCTTCATTCCAATGGCCGAACGGGGATTTTGTCCGGAACCTGCTTTTTTTCCCCCGTGTGGTTCCAGACTGTACAGAATAGGGATCAATGGCGGGTTTGTTGCAATTCTTGCCATAATCCTGATCTATTCCATCCTTTTTGCCGCCGGGATCGCCTTTTCACACCTCTATTACATCCCCCTCGTCGCGATCGCCGTCTGGTACTCGAACCGTTCGATCTGGACGGCGGCCGCGCTCTCCCTCGCATATACCACGGTGACGCTCTACCTCGCATTCGACGGCTACATCATCGACCCGGTCATGATCTTTCTCTTTACGCTTCTCTACCTCTGGGGGATGACCGCGGTCACCCTCTTCCAGCCGCGCGGCTTCCAGGATATGACGAGAAGCACCAGGAACAATCCTGCGTTTACGCTCGAACGCACCTCGTTCATGATCACCAGTGCAACACCCGCTTTTGCCGCCCTCCTCGGATACACCAGAGAGGCGCTGGAAGGGATGGAGATCGGCCTGATCTGGACCAGTGACAGTGACAGGCAGGCGTTCTGCGGCATGCTCGGCAGGGGCGTCGAAGTAAGAAACTTCGAGACCGTCTTTACCGGTATGGCAGGAAACGCCGTCCCTGTGCTCCTTGCCGGCCGGCCCGACCAGATGGAGCACTCCTGTTCGGCGCTCGATCTCTCATCGCTCGCCTCGTACAGGGCCGCACGGACAGGCGAGGAGGAGGCGACCAGGAAGATCGCCGTCGAGGAGACCTGGAGACAGGACTTCGTCACCACGGCTGCGCACGAACTGAGGACACCGCTTCAACCGGTCCTCGGCTATCTTCATCTCCTCATCGAAGATCGCGAGCGCTACGGCATCGGCGACGATGCCGGCCGTCTCCTGAAGATCTGTCTGGACAATGTCCACCGCGAGCGCATCATCGTGAACCGGATGCTCGAACTCTCCCTTCTCGACAGCGGAAAGGTTGCCTGCGCCCCTGAACAGGTGCACCTGCGCGGCCTGGTCTGCGAGGTGCTCGCCCACCATGACGTCGGAAGCACCGCAGAGGTGCGCCTCTATATTCCAGACGACGCCTGCATCTCGGTCAATCGAGAGCAGTTTTTCCTTGTGCTGGAAAGCCTTGTACTCAACGCCGTGCAGTACAACAGGCCCCCGCGCCGGGTCGAGATCGCCTACCAGGAAGACGAGGATTACCAGGCCATTATCGTGAGAGACAATGGTATCGGGATCGAGCCTGAAAAACTGAAGGCGATTTTCAAACCGTTCTATCTCGCCGACGAGCAGGATCTCAGCCGCGACTACGACCGGATGGGGCTCGGCCTCCCGATCGCCGAACGCTACGTACGCCTGAACGGCGGGACAATCGCCGTGGAGAGCAGGGTTGGAGAAGGCAGCACGTTCACCGTGGCCCTGCAGAAGAGGGGGGGAGATGGGATATAACATCCTTGTCGTGGACGACGACCGGGTCACCCTCGAGATGATGGACCTGATCCTCCACAGGATCGGCTATGAACCATTGATCCCGCAGAGCATCCCTGATGCGCTGGAGATCGCCGGGAAAAGGAGGCCGGACCTGATCCTCCTGGACGTGCAGATGGCGCCGGTGGACGGATGGAAGTTCCTCGACGCACTTTTTGAGGGGAGAACAGGAGCGGATATCCCGGTGATGCTCTTCACCGCCCGCCACCTGCTGCCAGAAGAATATGCACGATACGGACGGCGCGTCGTCGGGGTGCTGGAAAAGCCGATCTCTCCCCTCGAACTGAAAGAGGCACTGGACAGGTATTTTTCAGGAGCAGGGACAGGCAAGTGAAACGGGTCGGAGAGGAGGCGGATCCCGGCACCGGCGTGCCCATCAAACGCTTTCTCCAAACCCGCGCTACGGGAGGGCGTCATGCACAGGTGCACGCATGTGACTGCTCCCCCTCCTCTCGTCGGGGGCATCCTGGGTTACCCCTGAGATTGCAGCCCCAATCTCATAATGTTGATCGCCGCGTTCTGGTCGCGATCCATCACCAACCCACAATGCGGGCAGGAATGAACACGATCAGAAAGTGTCTTTGCGACGATCATCGATAGTGTAACGAATTTTCTGTAAAAATAATTTGGCCCTGAATCCAACCTAGATTTGGACAAAGGAGAAACAGGGCCATGGATCCCTTAGCGTTAATCGAAGATTATCTTTCCGATAATGAGAATGGCATGAAGACCCTCATCACCTGGTTCCTCAACCAGGTGATGCTGCTCGAAGCCCTCCACCAGGCGGGAGCCGAGCAGTATGAACGAACCGATGCGCGGAAGGCTCACCGAAACGGCTACAAGAAGCGCTCTCTAAAAACCCGATATGGAGAAACGATCCTCCAGAAACCACAATTCCGAGAGTTCCCCTTCGAAACACAGGTATTTGGACGCTATTCCCGGGTTGAGAAGGCTCTTGAGAATGCTATCTTTGAATCCTACCTTCAGGGAGTCTCAACCCGCCGGATCCAGGAGATTGTTGCTCATTTTGGCATCGAACAACTCTCTCCTGCTTCAGTATCCAGGATAGCAAAGGACCTCGATGAACAGGTCCATGCATTCCTTCAGAGGCCTATTGAACAGGAGATTCCCTATCTCTTTGTGGATGCTTCGTACTACAAAGTCAGAGAGGGACCACGCTACATCACCAAAGCTCTTCTGGTGATCGCCGGTGTTCGAATGGATGGCTACCGGGAAATCCTGGGAGCTAGAATCACTGATTGTGAAAATGAGATGTTCTGGTCGGGATTGTTCGAAGACCTCAAAGAACGAGGATTGGTGGGTGTCAAGATGGTTGTCTCAGATGGTCATGCCGGGATCCAGAAGGCGGCGGAAGCCGCCTTCCTCGGCGCATCGTGGCAGATGTGCTCGGTCCATTGCACCCGGGCGGTTTTAAAGAATATTCCACGGAAACATCAGAAAGAAGTTGCTGAGTCCTTGAAGGAGGCATATGGGGACGAGGAAAGACTTCAGCAGCTTGCAGATGATCTGAACGAACGAGGATATCGGAAAGCGGCCAATACGATCGAGAGATTCATCCCGGGACTTATGAGTTACACGGCGTTCCCGAAAGAGCACGCAAAGCGGATCCGAACGACGAACATGATGGAAAGAGTCAACAAGGAACTGAAACGGAGAACCAAAGTTGTAGGGGCCTTTCCCAATGAAGAGTCACTCCTCAGGCTGGCAGGATCCATCCTGATGGACATCAATGAGGAGTGGGTGACCGGCAGAAGATATTTGACGATGGAGGGGGAATGATCAAACAAGGAGACAGGGCTCAGACGAATTACAGAAGATCTGAAACACTACCCGATCATCCCACATCTGGAGCACATTTGAGACGTGTTTCTGGGGTTCACCAGGATCACGCGTGAGCCAGCATCCTCCGCTTTGCTCTCTGTGATCGTGATAAACATATTCCAGGCAACATCTGCAATGCTTTTTGCCAGATAGTGGTTTTTCTGCATATTCTTGACGTTCAGATCCTCGAACACAATCGTGCCAAACCGATCCACTAATTGACGGGAGATCTGGTGAGCAAAATTGAGCCGCCTGTTGGCGATACGTTCGTGGACGTGTGCGACGATCTTCCGGGCTTTCTTCCGTTCAGGAGTTCCTTTCTCTGCCTTCGAGAGTTTCCTCTGTGCTTTCGCAAGGGCCTTCTCGTCGGTGCGGAAGAACCGCGGGTTTTGGATCTTCTCTCCGCTTGAGAGTGTGGCAAAAGACTCAAGCCCGACATCGATCCCGACTGTGGTCTCCTTCTGCGGTGCAGGCGTGGGATCGTACTCGACCGAGAAGCAGGCATACCACTTTCCGGTTGCTGAGCGTCGGATTGTAAGGGTCTTGATCGTCCCTTCGACCGGACGGTGGAGGACGATCCTTACATCTCCGATCTTTGAGAGATGAAGACGATCGCCATCGAGTTTGAATCCATACTGCGGATACGTGATACTGTCGTATCGGCCTTTCCCCTTGAACCGCGGGTATCCCGGGCTCTCCCCTGCCTTCACCCGCCGGAAGTACGCTTTGAACGCAAGATCAACGCGCATCTGGACATTCTGAAGAACCTGAGAGTGAACCTGGTTTAGATCGGGTCGTTCTTAGATCGGGTCGTTCCTTTTTCCATTGGGTCAGGATCTTGTTGGTTTCATAGAGAGAAATGGAATGCTGTTCCTGTTCCCACGCCTTTTTTCGCAATGCGAGCGTATCGTTATAGACCCATCGACACATCTCAAGCGTCTGCTCAAGGAGAGGAGCCTGAGACTTTGTGGGATAGAGTCGATACCGATATGCCTTAAGCATTGGGCGGTTATGTGTCTTAATACGTAATAATGGTGTCGGGGGGACGGCATTCATCCCCCCACTGAAGTGGGGGGCATTCTGCCTGTTTTCTTCGTAAAGGGCCACACCATTTCATCGGGCCTATCATACATGCAAAACGGCACAAAAGTCCTTATAAAATGAAACTTTCACAAAAATAAGAGTGCCCCAGCCCGGATTTGAACCGGGGACAACCAGATCTTCAGTCTGGCGCTCTCCCAGTCTGAGCTACTAGGGCGACCTATACATGTTGTCATTTCAGATTAATAAACCGTGCGGTTCTCACCGCCGCCCTTATTATGCCCCCGCCCCCAGAATGTAGGTAATGGTAAGTGTCATTGACGGACGGAAGACCACCGACGAGGACCTCACCGGCGCCGTCACCGGAAGAAAGGCAGGAATCGTCCACCTCACCCACAACGATCTCGACGCCGCCGGCGCCGATGCCATCCACCGCATGAAATACGGGACGATCACGACGATCTTCTCCTCGGTCGGCCGGTACTCTGCGATCTTCGCCCTGATCGCCGCCCTGCCCGGAAAAGAGGACGTCCTCTCCATCTCCGACCTTGGTTACCAGAGCGGGATCGAGGAGACGGTGAAGGCGGCGGCAGAGAACGGCTGGCGGATCGAGTGGCGGGACCACCACCGCTGGACCGACGCCGAGGCCGACGGGGTCAGGCCACACTGCGCCCTCCTCCACATCGACACCTCGGTCTGCGCCACCGCCATCGCCGCCCGCGACCTGATGCCCGGCGACGCAAAGGCCATAAAGGTCGCCCGCCTCGTCTGCGACTACGACCTCTGGAAAAAAGAAGACCCACAGGCCGACGTTCTCGGACAGGTCACCCAGCGCCGCCAGCACCTCACCTATGTCAGGAACCTCCTCGCACAGGGAAAGGTCACCGACCGGCGCGTGGAGGGGATCTACGCCGAGATCCGCGCGGGGATGGACGCCGATATCGGGGCGAGCATCAGGCAGACAAAGATCTACGGGAAAAAATACCGGATTGCCTTCGCTCCGCTCCACGGCTACCCGAGCGAGACGGCGCACGCGATCAGGGACGCCATGAAGACCGATATCGAGGTGATCGTCTCCGCGAACGGCCGGTTCTCTATCAGGTCGGTCCCGCCGGTCAGCCACCTCATCGCGCGCCAATACGGGGGCGGCGGCCACCCGAACGCCGCCGGCGGGACGTTCTCCTTCAGCCTGATCGACCGCTTCCTCTTCTGGCTCCTCAAACGGAACCGCCACTTCAACGACCTGGCCAGGATCGCTGAGACTATCTGAGGATATACGCACCGGCGCGGAGAAGAGCCCAGCGATCCTCCTCACCCTCCGCCGTATAGCCCCCGGCCGTGATCTCCTCGGGGTCGAAATACGCTGAGGCCGCCGTCAGGTCCTCATGGGTCGGGTGCAGGAGGGAGAGTTCCCGCACCTCGTAGCGCTCTGCAAGCGCCTCCAGACGGGAGAGTGCCTCCGGGTCGAGGGGGAGGAGGCCCTGGTGTTCGAGGAGGGCTTCGAGGCAGGGAACATCCCGCACCGTCGGGAAAAACACGACTTTTTTCCCGGCCAGACCTTCCAGTTCGGTGTCGACAACTCTTTCCGCAATGAGCACATGGCCCCCGGCGCCCGCGTCCCGCATCTCCCGGATCAGCAGGCGAAAGGCCCGTATGACATCCTCCTCCATCTCGTCGGGATCGCCGTAGCAGGCGTCCTCGAGTTTGAGAAGGGACGGGGCGGGCAGGGCGAACCTGACGCCCTTCTGGCGCCGCACCAGAAACCTCACGTCCTCCAGCACGGCCGAGGGCTCGACGCCGACCTCGCCGGTCACCCGCCGCCCCTCGACGCCGGCCAGGCATTCGAGCAGACGTTCGCCATAGAAAAGCCCGCCTGCACAGGGCAGATTGATCCCCTCCTGAAGGGCGAGCGAGCGTTCAAGCTGAAACGAGAGAATGTCACCGCCGATGCCGCGGCGGGCCGGGAGCATGCGGGCGAGATCGGCGGCCCCGGGCACCCCGGCTTCTGCACCGAAGGAGCGGGTCCTGACCGGGATCTGTTTCATGAGAAGAGAATCGTCCCGGACCCATATAGAGATGCTGAATAGAAAGGCAGATGAAATCGGCCGACCCAGCGGTGATCATGGATGATGACTTCTCGATCAGGAGAATGGAACGCGAAGACGTCGATTTCGCCATCGGGCTTGCACGGGAAGAGGGCTGGAACCCGGGCATCCACGACGCCGATGCCTTCTATGCCCAGGACCCGGACGGCTTTCTCATCGGCGAGGTCGACGGCGAACCGGTCGCCTGCACCTCCATGGTGCGCTACAACGACACCTTCGCCTTCTGGGGCCTCCTGATCGTGAGGGAGGAACACCGCGGGCGCGGCTACGGGCTTGCCGTCTCGAACGCCGCCCTAGACCATGCCGGGGACCGGATCATCGGCGGCGACGGCGTTGTCGCCATGCAGCAGAAATACCGCGACCGCCTCGGCTTTGAGATCCTCTACCGGAACATCCGCTACCAGGGCATCGGCGGCGGGGAAGCACCACAAGAACTCATCCAGGCATCTGAGATCCCCTTCAACGACCTCAGCGCCTATGACACCGCTATCTTCTCGGCGCCCCGGCCCCGTTTCCTCAGGCCCTGGCTCTTCCAGGAAGATGCCACTGCCCTCGCCTCCACCGGCCCGGACGGCGAGGTCAGGGGCTACGGTGTCATCAGACGATGTTTCGACGGGCACAAGATCGGCCCGATCTTCGCCGACACCCCGGCGATCGCCGCCGCCCTCCTGGACGGCCTCGCCGCCGCTGTTCCGGGCGAAGCGTTCTTCTTCGACGTCCCCGAGCCCAACGCCGCCGCCGTCGCCCTCGCACAGGAGCGAAAGATGGAGACGGTATTCGAGACAGCCAGGATCTACCGGGGAGGTGCGCCCGCCGTCCCTCTGGAACGGGTGTTCGGCGTCACCACCTTCGAACTCGGATAACAAATAATCTATGTATATCTTCACCGCCAAGAGGATACGAATGAGTGGCAAACCGTTGCTGGTGACATGCGGCCTCCCCTATACAAACGGCCCCTGTCACCTCGGGCATCTGCGGACCTATGTCCCGGCCGATTTCTACGTCAGGTACCTCCGCCGCTGCGGCGAGGACGTGGTCTTCATCTGCGGGTCAGACAACCATGGGACGCCGATCGTGATCAGCGCCGAGCAGGAGGGAGTGAGCCCGCGGGACCTTGCCCTGCGCTACCACGACCACTTCGACCAGACCTTCAAACGGATGGAGATCGCCTTCGACCACTTCGGGATGACCGACGATCAGGCCAACCACCACCGCACGCAGTCGATGGTCAGAGCCCTCATCGACAACGGGTATGTCTACGCCGAAAAGATCCAGCAGAGTTACTGCCAGAAATGCAAGCGCTTCCTCCCCGACCGCTATGTCGAGGGGATCTGCCCGTACTGCGGGGCCAGTGCGCGGGGCGACGAGTGCGACCGCGGCTGCGGCCGCCACCTCGAACCCGGCGAGATCAAAACCCCGGTCTGCAAGGTCTGCGGTTCTCCGGCCGAGATGCGCGAGCAGGAGCATTTCTTCTTTAAACTCGGCGACTTCAGGCAGTACCTGCTGGACTACCTCGAAGGGCTCTCGGGCACCTCAAACGCCCGAAACTACGCCATCGGCTGGGTAAGAGACGAACTCCACGACTGGTGCATCACCCGCACCCTCGACTGGGGCGTGAAGTTCCCGGGCAGGACCGATCTGGTGGTCTACGTCTGGGTGGACGCACCCATCGGCTACATCTCGTTCACCGAGGAGTGGGCGGAAAAGACCGGAAACAACTGGAAACGCTACTGGTGCGGCGACGGCGAAATCACCCACTTCATCGGGAGCGACATCATCTACCACCACTGCATCTTCTGGCCGGCCCTGCTCAAAGGGGCGGGCTACGGCACGCCTCATGCGGTCGTCGCCTCGGGCATGGTGAAGATCGACGACCAGAAGTTCTCGAAGTCGAGGGGCTATGTCGTCTGGACGAATGACGACTACCTCGACAAGGGCCTCCCGGCAGACTACCTCCGCTACTACCTCCTCTCGTACACCAGCCACACCAAGGAGCTGAACTTCTCCTGGCAGGTCTTCCAGGAGCGGGCGAACGCCGAGATCGTCAACACCCTGGGCAACTTCCTGTACCGCACCCTGCACTTCGCCCACACGTTCTTCGACGGCGTGCCCGATGTACAGCCGGGCGAAGAGGCGATGGCGGCGATCGGCCGGTGCCTCGACGAGGTCGACGCCGCCGTCCGCGGCTACGAGTTCAAGAGCGCCGTCGACGCGATCATGGCGCTTGCAGCCTACGGCAACACCTACATCCAGAACACTGCACCCTGGAAGCTCGTCAAGACCGACCAGGCCGCTGCCGCGCAGGTGATCGCCGACGGCCTCCAGATCGCAAAGGCCCTCACGCTCCTCATCGAGCCGGTGATGCCCGACGCCGCCGGGCGGGCATGGGCGATGCTCGGCCAGAGCGACGCCGTTTCAGCCCACAGCATCGGCGAGGCCACCACACCCCTCGCGGCCGGCCCCCTCCCAAAACCCGATCCCCTGTTTGCCAAACTCGAAGACGACCGCGTGGCGGCGCTCGAAGAACTCCTCCAGAAACGTGTGCGTGAAGCAAGAATGAAAGAAACACAACCCCAGGAAGAGACCGGCGAGGTCTCGATCGACGACTTTGCAACAATGGACCTCCGGGTCGCCCGCGTGATCAGCGCCGAGGCAGTAAAAGGCTCGAAGAAACTGCTGAGGATCATGGTCGACCTCGGCGGCGAAGAGCGCCAGGTCGTCTCCGGCATCGCCCCGTTCTACTCCCCGGAGGAACTCGTTGGAACCCCGGTCGTCATGATCGCAAACCTCAAGCCGGCAAAGATCTTCGGGATCGAGAGCCGGGGCATGATCCTGGCCGCCGGCGAGGAGGCCTCCCTGCTGATCCCCCGCCGGGACGTGGCGCCCGGGACAAAGATCAGATAACACTTTTTTTTGTTCTTCGCCCTTTCGCGCGGGTAGCCCCCCTGGCACCTGCCGATCGTTCAACCACCTTCCCCATGCTTTTTTGCCTGCCTGGGTCCGTCCACCCCAATCACGCAATCGGCAGGAGGTCCGGGGGCAGCAGGCCCCCCGGCACAGGCACGCCAGAACAGAAGATCTATGGCGTTGTCTTCATGAAGCAATCGCTCCTCCAAGAAGGTAATCCTACCGGATTCGGGTCGTGCCTTCCTACAGCGCCACGCTGAGTTCAGAGGCGACCGCATCGTCACGCAGGGGCACGATCTCGATCATCCATATGCCCCGCGGTTCAAAGGGTTCGACGCTCTCGATATATGTCCGGGTAAAGACCATCTCCGTATCGTCGGTGATCCAGTATTCCGGCGCTCCGGCCTCGGGGCGTTGATAATGAAAGATATACCATACCACGCTCTCCGACGAGCCGAAGACCCCTTTCCCGACGACGTGATACATGCCGTCGGGATCGACCAGATAGATCCGGGCGTTGCAGAGAACGCCACCATCCGGACAGGGGGCGGTGATCTGGATCACAGATCCGCCCGGGATCCCGGCCGTGACGGCTACTGCCCCGAACTCAGATGCAACGGCGTCACAGGGCCTGGAGAGATCGACAAGGAGGGGATAGCCGAACAGAATTACTGCTGAGATGAGACAGAGAAGAAGGATGATGCCCCGCGGAGATTTCACCATGATGCTCTGTCTATCAAAAATATATGCCTTACAGAATCGAACGGGCCTGGAGGGATTCGAACCCCCGGCGTCCGGGTTAGAAGCCCGGCGCTATGTCCTGGCTAAGCCACAGGCCCAGCGGCCCAATACTTTTCGCACTCCAGGATAATAAAACTGTTGAAAAAACAATTCAGACGGCGCGATAATGCGCCGCCATAACAACGTCGACCTCGGTCGGGTGGCAGAGAGAACCGGCACTCACCGACTTCACCATCGAATTACCACAGTATCTGACCTGTATTCTGGCTGAAAGCCGCTCGCGCTCCTCGTAATACACCGGGTGGATGATGTCGATCATCCGCTTCATCGTGATGTTGACCGAAAGCACCTTCACGATAATGCCCATATCGCCCGGCGAGATGTCCTCAAGATCGACGCTCGTGAGAAAGAGATGGGTGTCAGGCCCGGGTTCGAGAGAGGCGACAGAGACGACGTTGTTTGCGCTCTGCAACTCGATGGTCCTTGGTTTTCCCATCTTCAACTCGCTGATGACCGTTCCAGAGATCCCGGTTAAAGCAGTAATCTTCATCTCTGATCACCCGTACATCGGCAGGTGCTCTTTCTTCTGCATCGGCTCCGCGCTCTGGACTTCCTCTGCGAGTTTGTGCATCGTCGCCTCGATCTCCTCGGCCTGTTCGAGCAGGGGATCGATATCGATCTCAAGTCCGTAGATGACCTTGAGCACATTCAGGGCGGCGGCCGCCGATCTGGGATCAGGGGTGGCGACCGTCTCGCCGAGGAAGCCGTAGCCCGGAATATTCCGGATCTTGCACTCGGTGAGGACGCTCCCGGCGATCCCTGAGATACTCCCCATCGGGAGTATGACTGTATGATCCGTGATCCGCTCCAGCATCTCCTCCTGGGTGGCGACGCCAAAAACACGTTTTTCCGGCTCGTTGGTGACGATACCGGCGATGGTGGCTACCTCTCGCACCGGAAAGGTGGAAAGCCAGTCGATGATGCCGTTTGCGACCTCATAGCAGATCATCGGGTGGATGGGAATGTCGGCAACGATTGCCACGGCTTCATCCTTCTCATAGATCCTGACCGGGACGTTGATCACACCCTTCGCCATCATGGCGACGGGCGGGAAATATTTGCTCGTGATATTCCCGATCTGGTTGAACTCCATCTGCTCCACGAGGTACTGAAGAGCAATGCTCCCGACGAGGCCACTTCCGGGAAATCCCATCATAACTATGGGGTTTTCCCCGCTGAGCGGCTTAGAAGTGATTTTTATCTCAGGCTCGACCGTCATTACGTTACCATAGACAGCGTATGATAAAAACATTCTTCACCGCCCGGCCCCTCCAGGAAAGCGTCCACCCCCCACCCGGAGGGGGGGTTCGAATTATTTTCAGGTTATCCCAGGGCAGGGGGTGTCCACCCCCCACCCGGAGGGGGGGTTCGGAAGGTGGACGCACAACGCGCGGCCGACAAAGAGGCGCTCATTGGTATATCAATGCGATCGACGCGCCAGGGAGGGAGGAAGCATGACAAATTTATGCAGGCGAATACAAAGAAGAGAGCATGCAGGAGTACCAGATCAAACGGGGATTTAAAGACGGACTGGAAGAGCGGATGATCACCTCCCTGTCTGAGTGCTTTGGGACAGAGCCGTCGGAGACGGACGGACGGTACACCATCTCGTTCGGTGCCCTCAAGCACCTTGAGGTCTGCCTCGGCCCGAAGGGAAACACCGTTCTCGTTGACACCGAGTCCGACCTCTCCGCCGACGACGAGACGATTCTGGATACGAACCGGCGGTTCAGGCGGTACCTCGACGCCGTCACCGGTTACAACTCCAAAGAGCGGGCAAAAAAAATGCAGAAATCCGATTAAAAAAAAGTCTATATCATTTTTCAGACCTCGGCAGCGGCAAGGGAGAGGGCGTCACGTCGTCGAACGCAGCAGGATAGATGACCGTGCCCTCGATCCCGTCGAGCGCACCCTCCACCAGTTCGAGCGCCATGAAGGCCCGATCGGGCACGGAAAACGAGGCGGTGATCCCGTAGGCGGACGCCGGCACACACCCGAACCGCGGGAAATACTCCGGGTGGCCGAGGACGATCACGGCGCCGTAGCCGATGGACGCCGCCGCGGTGAGGGCCGCCCGTATAAGGGCCAAACCGATCCCCATCCGCTGGAAAGCGGGCAGAACGGCGACAGGAGCAAGGGCAAGCGCAGGGACGTCCCGGTCAGGGGTCTGGATCACGATGCCGGAGAGGACGACATGGCCGACGATCCTGCCCTCTCTTTCAGCAACCAGGGAGAGACGGGGATCGAACCCGGCAGAAGACCTGATCCGCCCGACCATTCTGGATTCTCCGTCGCCGCCAAACGCCGCAACGTCCAGATCAAAAACGGCCCCATAGTCTGCCTGGACCTCGGGCCTGATACGGAGTGATGCGCTCATGCTCACGGCACAGTTTGATGTCAGAGCAGATACATCTTGCCCATCCTCAAAAAAAGGGGGTTATTCGATCACGATCGCAGGCTTGAACGGGAGGGCGGCGTCGGCCTTCGCCTCCTCGCTCCCCTCTGCATCCAGGATGTTCACCTGGACACCGAACTCGCGCTCCAGGAACTCACGGGCGGCGGTAAAGACCGCCTTCTCGTCGACGTTGTCCGAGACGAGATCGGCGACGAACTGCGGCGGGAGGCGGTGGATGAACTTCGTGATCTGCCTGGCGGCGTTCACGGCCGCCTTGCCGCGGGCCTTCAGCCCGTCGTCTGCCATCACCAGCCGGACAGCGTCGGTCCGGTCCTCGGCGGCGGCAACCATCTCGAAGATCTGCCGTTTCCACGCCGGCGCCACATAGAGGTTGATCGCTTTCGGCTCCATCTGGATGAGCTTGATGATCGACTCGAGGTCCTCGACCGTACGGGCAAGGACCTCTTCGGCGATTTCGGCCGCCATATCGATCTTCGCAGCGTCCTGAACCGGCCAGGGGGCAAAGGCCACGGAACCCTCGTTGCCCATCAGGTGCCAGAGTTCCTCGCAGGTGTACGGCACGATCGGGGCGAGCAGACGCACCCATGCCGAGCAGAGTTCGCGGACCGCAGCCGAACCCGGCGCGATCGTCGGAAGGCGGCGACGGTACCACTTCAGATCGGCCTCGATCCCGAAGAAGCTCTCCTGCAGCGCCTGCCGTGTCTGGAAGTTCATCATCGCACCGGTGGCGTTCTCGATCCGGTGCTGCAGGCGTGAGATGAGCCAGCCGTCGATCTCGCGGCCGTCGTTCTCCTCGACGGCGATCCCCTCGGTGACTTCGTTCCAGAACCGTTCGATCTGTTTCTTCGCCCCGATCACCAGTTCGTTCCGCCAGTCAAAGTCCTGCCAGGGCTCGGCCGAGCCTATCAGGAACATCCGCACCGTGTCAGACCCGAACTCGTTCAGGGCGTCCTCCAGCAGGACGACATTGCCCTTGGAAGAGGACATCTTCGCCCCGTTCAGGAGACCCATACCGAAGATCACCATTCCTTTCGGCTGCCGGTCCTCGGGCAGGACCGCAAGGTGGTGGAAGAGCTGGAAGGTGAGGTGGTTCGAGATGAGGTCCTTTGCCGAGAAGCGGTACTCATAGGGGTACCAGTAGAGGCACTCCTGCCTGATCGCATCGAGGGTCTCCCTCGGAACGCTCGTCGGGTTCCCGATCCCGAAGACGATGTACTCGAAGACGTCGGGCGTGAGTTTCTCCGGCTCGATCTTCTTGATATGGTGGGCGATCGTGTAGAAGAGCATGTACAGGGTTGAGTCCGAGAGGGGCTCGATGATCCATGCCGGGTCCCAGGGGAGCTTCGTCCCCAGGCCGACCCGCCGGGTGCACGCCCAGTCCTTCAGCCAGTCCACCGTCCGGTCGAACTCGGCACGGGTCTCGGTCGGCACGATGCTCATCCGGTCGATCTGGCCGTGGACCTGCTCCTTCCAGACAGGATCCGAGTACTGGAGGAACCACTGGTCATGGAGGATCTTCACATAGACGCGGCCGCCGCAGCGGCAGATCACAGCGCGGGTATCGAAGTCGAACATCTCCTTCGAGCCGTACGCCTCGATCATCAGGGCGGCAATCGTATCACGCCCTTCTTTGACCGGCTTCCCTGAAACAACGCCACAGGTATCGAGCAGCCTCCCCCGGATCAGTTCTGCCCCGTATACCTCGCGCGTGACCTCGTCCATTCTCGGATCGTTCTGGTTCAGGATTCCGGCTTTTTCTACAGCATCCTTCGCCGGGAACTCCCCGTATCCCTCGGTCTTGATGATCGCCACCGGGGCGATCTCCCCATACCGCCCCTCCTTCTGGAGGTCGCGGAGGGCGATGTAGTCGAAGGGCGCATGGGCCGGGACGCTCATCACAAGACCCGAGCCCATATCGGGATCGACAAAATCCGCGGGCAGCACCGGCACCTCGCCGCAGAGCGGGTGCGAAGCCTTCGACCCGACGAGTTCTGAGCCTTCAACCTCGCCGGTGACTTCGACGGCGTGGTCCTGCATCTCAAGTTTGTAGGCCGCCTCGCGGGAGAGCACCCACTCTTCCCCGTCCACCTTCGCCCGCACATAGGTGAGGCCAGGGTTCGCCCAGAGGTTTGTGACTCCGTAGATCGTCTCGGGCCGCAGGGTGGCGCAGGGGATCTTCGCGCCCTGCCAGTCGAAGACCACCAGGGTGAACTTCATGATCTCTGCCTTATCGCCCTCGAGCAGATCGTGGTCGCCGACCGGGTTGTCGCAGGAGGGACAGTACTTCACCGGGTGGACGCCCCTGACCACATGCTCGCCCTCGTGGAGGTGGTGATACTGCCACTCGATGTACTTCGAGTACTGGGGGTCGACCGTGATGAACCGGCGCCGCCAGTCGATCGAGAGCCCGGCCCGGCGCATCAGCCTCTCGTACTCCCCGGCAAAATAACGGACGATCGTCATCGGATCGTCAAAGCGGTCAAGCACGTCCTGCGGCACCCGGTAGAGGTCGCGGTAGAGCCGGATCGTTCCGGCATCCCCTTTTGCGATCCGGCGCGATATCCCGATCACCGGCGTGCCGGTTACGTGGAAGCCCATCGGGAAGAGTACGTTTTTCCCCTGCATCCTCCAGAAACGGGCGATCACGTCGGGGACCATATAGGTGCGGCCGTGCCCCACATGCATCGCACCGCTCGGGTACGGGAAGGCAACGTTCAGGTAAAACTTCTCTCTTCCATCGGGGTCTGCCTCGAATGCTGCAGGCCAGATATCCCGGTACTTCTCTTCCAGTTTCTGTATATCCCATTCAGCCACGCTTTGTCACTCCCAAGATCTTTCACGTCATACCGGTCTCAGTCTGATCGTCTCGTTGTCGTTGTATCTGCGTATCAATTCCTGTGCGATGCTGCTGCTTTTTGCAAGTTCAATCTCGCCTTTCTCATTTACCGTCGCCGTAAAGAGATATTCCTTGCCGGAGAACACATCGACGATCGCTTCCTTGAACTCAGGGGCGACCAGGGTGAGGTGCCTCTTCTCGATACGGATCTTCAGCCCGCCGCTTGCAGGCACCTCTTCGACCTGGTTGATCTCAGGGGGCGGGAGTTCAGATCTCGGTCTGATATCAATACCGATCCCGAGTTTGTTCACGATCCCTGCAATATTCTTGCCGCCGCGCCCGATCGCGGCCGGGACGTCCTTGTCCTCGATATAGGCGACGGCCTTGGTGTCGCTCTTCATGAATACGTCGACAGGGCCGTCGGTGAACCTGGAGAGTTCCCGCTGAATATCGCGCTCTGATGCATGCCACGGGGTATCTCCGGTTTCCTCCTCAGGCATGGAGGCATACCGTTCCTCGGGTTCAGCCTGGACGGGCTCTTCGATCTGCGCCTCCAGAACGGGCATTTTCTGCACAGGGGGTGCCCGGGCCGGGGCCTCCTTCTGGAGACCGCGTGCCGGCATCACAATCGTCTCGCCCTCATACTTGAAGACCTCACAGGCGATCGCACCGGTTGAGGTTTCCCTGACCGTCGTCACCGGCCTCATATGCAGTTCGGGGTGCATTCCTTCGGGCACCTTGATCGAGAAATCAAGGTCGTATACGCCGGTGATCTCGCCGCTATCGACAAAAACGATGGTGCCGATGATCTGAGGCAGAACACCGGCTTCAATCCGCTCGATGACCCTCTGGACGGCGTCCTGCACCTGCATCGCGTGGACGACACCGATCATACCCACACCGGCGAGACGCATGTCGGCAAAGACCCTGAAGTCCTCGCTCTTCCGGAGTTCGTCAAAGATCACGGCATCGGGGCGGACCAGAAGCAGCACCTCGGCGGTGTTCGTCATGCTCCCCTCAAGGGCCGTGTACTGGGTGATGTTGTCGGGCACCTGAAGGTCCCGCGGCGCTTCCATGGTCTTGACGATAAAACCGTTCTCCGAAAGGAATGTGGCGATGCTCTGGGCGAGCGTGCTCTTGCCGGCACCCGGCGGTCCGGCGATCAGCACGCCGCACCGGTTGTCGGTGATCCGCTCCTTGATCAGATCTGCCATGGCGTACTGTTCAAGGGTGACATCAACGATCGGGCGAACGGCGGTGATCTCCATCCCGTCCGAGAACGGACGGCGGGCGATGGAGATTCTGATCGACCCGATCTGGACGACGGTGATCCCGCGGCGTTCGATCTCGATAAAGCCGTCGGGATCGCGTTTAGCCCGTTCGAGGATCTCCTGCGCCATGGTGCGCAGTTCGTACTCGGTCATGGGAGCGTCCCTGATCTGCACAAGGTGCATATCATGCATGGTGCCTTTCTTTGCCACGGGAGGAACGCGCTCTTTGAGATGTATGGCGATCGTATTCTCGTCGAAGAAACCGTCAAGAATGAGCGGGGTCGATTCACCGATCTGGGGTTTGAGATAGATGACGTCGAGCCCTTTCGCCTTCGCCACCTCTGACTGCACAACATCGCTGGTGATGAAGGTGGCGTCATATTCAAGAGCGACGTTGCGGATCAGGGCGTCGATCTCCCCGCCGCTCGCCAGCTTCACCTGATCAAGGCTCGGGCGCACGCCGACATATCTGAGTTCAACAGTTCCTTCGGCCGCCATCCGGGAAAGATTCTGAAGTTCGGTCAGTCCGGAAAAGCCAATCTCGCGCCCCTGGTTCGCCTGGGCTTCGAGCTCGGCAACCACTGCCTCCGGAACGATTATTGTGGATCCTGTATATTCCCCGGTTTTTATCATTGAGGTGATGCGTCCGTCGATGACGACACTCGTATCAGGCACTATTTTCATAAAAAATTCACCATATTTTACGTGTCTTTATTCCTTATTAGCATATACTTCTGATGGATCGAGAAGAGGGCGCGCGAGTTCCCCGCCGTCGATATCCCGGTAAAAACAGGAGTAATGGCCCGTGTGGCAGGCGGCACCCTGCTGCTCGACAAGATAGAGAAGGGTATCCTCATCACAGTCGACGCGTATCTCGGTTACAATCTGAAAATGTCCGCTTTCCTCTCCCTTTTTCCAGATCTGTTTCCGGCTGCGCGACCAGTAGTGGGCATACCCGGTCTCCCGCGTCAGCCGCACTGCTTCCTCATCAGCCCATGCAAGCATCAGCACCTCGCGGCTCACCGTGTCCTGCACAATCACCGGGACAAGCCCGCCGGTATAGTTCAGTTCCATTGTTCTAGACTCCTGCAAGCATCTTCATGATCATAAAGACGATATCGCCAATAAAGAGTGCACAGAGGAAGCCCGCGGTTATCGGAATGATGAAGGGGACGGCATAGGAGATCCAGACTTTGCCAGCCCGTCGGTACAGGGCGAGCTCCTTCCGGTAGCGCTCGGGGTGCTCGCGCAGGTCTTTTGTGTACATCCGCCGCTCGCCCCCGCGCACCGTCCGTTTCAGCATCTCTCGAAGACGCATAAACCTGCGGACGAGCGTTCCGTTCTCGTCCTCCCTGATCTCCTCCATTACAAAGCCGAAGTGGCGCTGGATCTCAGCACCGTCCACCGGGTAGCCGAGGAACATAGAGGGAAACGGCGCCCGGTTGCCCCGAAGGAGATTGTAGCAAAAGAGGATGAGCGGCGCCGCAAGGTTGAGCAGAAGAGCGTCGACCAGCACGGAAAACGGGAAAAAACCCGCCGGCGGGACGCCCCACAGCGGTTCGAAGGGGAATGCCGGGACGGTGAGACAGAGGAAGATGAGCGCCCAGGCATCGGCCCCGCCGAAGAGGTGGAAGACTGCGAAGGCGTAGAAGAGCGCAGAGAAGAGAAGGGAGAGGGCGATCAGGTACAGGGCCGCCCCGCCATTTCCCCCCATGACCAGACCGGCATAGAAGAGGCAGACGCATGGGACGGCGACGGCGAGCATCGGATACCAGGTCACAAACGGGACCCGCCGGTCGCGGTGGTCAAGGACCGATGCATACAGCAGCGTCAGGGCCACTGCAACCGAGGCAATGGCAAGCGGAAGCGATATCATCTCGATTTCTCCATTTTTACCATATTATAGGAGCAAACAATTATCAATAATTATTAATACAGGTGAATAGGACAGTTGATGTATCCTGTACTGTATCTGGTGGTGTGAGTGATAGAGATATCTGTCGATGCTGCTGCCTGCAATGGCTGTGGCCTCTGTGTAAAAGACTGTCCGATGCGGGTCTACGAGCTCAAAGAGGGGGTCAGTGTCCCGGTCAGGCCTGAAAACTGTATGGGCTGCCTTTCCTGTCACGAGATCTGCCCGGCTCAGGCACTCGAGCATCGCGGTGTCTACCCCTCGAAACGTCATTATATCGATATACGCGTCTGCGAAATGATCAACCGGGTGTTATGATGACAGAAATGACCGTTGACGAAATGAACCGGCAGTTCAAGACCGGTACGGTCTTCCGTGCCGAAGACGTCCCGATGTCCTGCTCTCCGAGCGCAAAGGACATGGAGCAGACCCTCCACGGCGTCATGAAGATGAACGGACTGATCATCAAGTCCCTCGAAGAGATTGCCGGACGGGGCGCGAACGCCGTCACCTACCGGGCGGGAAAGAAGTTCGGTCATGAGGTGGCGAAATATTTCCAGAAGAACGAAGACATCGAAGAGGCACTGCGCGAACTCTCCTATATCCTCCACGGCCAGTACACCTTCGAACTCTGGAAACCCGAGGACAAGGAACACTATGTCGTCACCGAGAACGGCGAGACCTTCATCTATCTCGTCTTCCACGACTGCATCGTCCGCCAGACCCTCCGCCGCAACGGCATGGAGCAGGGCGGCCCCCTCTGCCAGACGCTCTACGGCTATGTGGTCGGGGCGATCGAGGAGATCACCGGTCGGCGGGCGAAACTGGAGATCGTGCACACCGGTCCGAACGCCTGCCTGAAAAAACTGATCCTGAAGTGATTGGCCATGAAAATCGCAATCGAAGAACTGGCCGGGTGCTCGGGCTGCACCATCTCCATCCTCGACCTCCATGAAGCCCTGCTCGACGTGGTCGCTCAGGCCGATATCGTCTACTCGCCCGTGATCATGGACGCCAAGGAGCCCCCCGAAGGGATCGACATCGCCTTTGTCACCGGGGCGGTGAGGAACGAAGAGAATGAAGAGCGCCTGAAACTGCTCAGAAAACGCTCGAAGAAGCTCATCGCCTTCGGCACCTGCGCATGTTACGGTGGAGTATCTGGCCTCTCCATGCTTGGAAAGGCAGAAGACCTCTTTGCCTGCGTCTATCAGGGCGTGGAGACCGCAGAGAAAGGGAATATCATACCAAAAGACGTCCCTGCATTCCTGTACCGGGCGTTTGCGGTCGGAGACCTCGTCAAGGTGGACTACTATATCACCGGATGCCCGCCAAAGGAGAAGTTCCTCAGGACGATCCTCCCGGCCCTTATTGCCGGAGACCATATCGAGCTCTCCAAGAAATCGGTCTGCTCGGAATGCGACCGGAAGATGGGGGACGTCAAAAACTGGCACCTGAAACGGCGCTACGAGGGAACGCCCGATCGCGAGCACTGCCTCCTCGGGCAGGGCTATCTCTGTCTCGGCCCGGTCACCTTCGGCAGGTGCGGGGCCGCCTGCCCGCACAACAACATCCCCTGCCACGGCTGCAACGGCCCGTCCCTCGATATCCTCAGGGAGCCCTGCCGGGACATCCATAACATGATGGTCAGGCGGATCGCCGACCTCACCGATATACCTGAAAAAGAGATCGAAAAACAGCTCTACGACGTGGCGCACACGATGTATCCCTTCACCATCGGGAGCCTGATCATGGAAGACAAGGAGATATCAAAGATCCGCGACCTCGTCAAGGGGGACGGCGCATGACCCGCCTGACCATCTCGCCGGTGACGCGGATCGAAGGACACGCGCAGGTGCGCATCGACCTCGACGAGAAGGGCGAGGTTTCGTCCGCCCACTTCAACGTCGTCGAACTCCGTGGGTTTGAGAAGTTCCTGGTCGGTGCGGCCATCGAGGAGGCGCCGCGGATCACCCCGCGGATCTGCGGCATCTGCCCGACCTCCCACCACGTCGCAGCGGCACGGGCGACCGATCAGATCTTTGGTGCCCAACCGCCGCAGACCGGCAGGATGTTGAGAGAACTCCTGATGGCCGGGCAGTTCATCCACTCGCACGCCCTCCACTTCTTCATGCTCGCCGCACCGGACTTCCTCCTCGGCGATGCCGCACCTGAGGAGCGCAACGTCATCGGGCTTGCGAAACGCTCCCCTGAGATCGCGAAGAAGGCGATCGAGGTGCGAAAACTCGGCCAGCGCATCACCGAGGCGGTCGGCGGCAAACCGATCCACCCGTCAAACGCCATCCCCGGCGGCATGTCCCGTCCCCTCACCGCCGATCAGCAGCAAACGCTCCTCCAGTCTGCAAAAGCGGGCCTCGTGATCGCCGAAGAAGGATGGGAGATCGCAAAAGGCATGATGGACAACTTCGACACCTCCTTCGGGGCCGTCGAGACCGCTTTCATGGGCATGAGCGAGAACGGCACCCACGCGATCAGCGGCGGCGAGGTGCAGATCGTCGGTAAAGACGGCAAATCCCTGGGGTCATTCACCGGCAAGGACTACCTGCACCACGTCAGGGAGTACTCTGAGGACTGGTCCTACCTGAAATTCTGCAGACTCGCCTCAGGGGAGCACTACCGGGTCGGCCCCCTGGCGCGGCTGAACATCGCGGAGAGGATGGGCACGCCGAAGGCCGACGCCGCCCTTGCCGAATACCGGAAGGTGTTCGGGCGTTTCTCCCAGGCGGCCCTTGCCTACAATGCGGCGCGCTACATCGAGTTCCTCTCCGCATGCGAGCGGACGGTCGAACTCCTCGAAGACGCCGGCATCACCGGCACCGATGTCCGCACGCCGGTGAGCGGCGTGGTAGAGCGGCGGGGCGTCGGGATCATCGAGGCCCCCCGCGGCACCCTCATCCACGATTATTCGGTCGATGAGAACGGGATCATCGAGCGGTGCAACCTGATCGTCGCCACCTGCCAGAACAATTATGCCATGGACCGGGGTGTCGAAGACGTTGCCAGAAAAGTGATTAAAAATGGCGAGCTCACGGAAGAGGCATCAAACCGGATCGAAACTGTCATCCGTGCCTATGATCCATGCATCTCCTGTGCGACCCATGCGATCGGCCGGATGCCCATGCGGATCGAAGTGTGCCGTCCAGACGGCAGAGGGGATAAAAAAGTCATGATAAGAGAGGTGAACTGAGGAATGGAGATACTCAAACAGATACTGATGGAATTTCTCAGGCTGGATGGCGTAACAGCTGCCGTCGTCGTCGGCCGTGACGGTTTCGTGATCGAAGACGCCATTTCGGGCGATATCGACACCGACGCCCTCGGCGCCATGGCATCCACCGGCATGGGCACGTCAGAGGCGATGGGTGCCGAACTCGGCAAGGGACAGCTGAACCAGATGCTCGTCGAGCTGGAAAACGGCCCCATCCTCCTCTCACCCCTCTCAGAGGACGAGATGATCGCGATCGTCGCAAATGACGGCGTGAACATCGGCAGGATCAGGTACGAACTCAAAAAGAACAGGGAAAGGATAATTGCAGCACTCTAACATGACCCTACCTGAAGGAAAGAATTTCGGGAGGATGAAAGCACCGATCGATGAGGTGCTGCCCTTCACCGAAGCGTTCTATGCAATCGTGCGGATCCAGAGCGGAGGAGGAGAAGGTTTTGTCCTCTCAGAGAGAGGGAATCCCGTTGCCGCCGGATTTAAAGACAGATCACGCGATCTTGCCGCAGACCGTGCGATCTCGTCCCTTTCCGATGAAAAGTGCCCGGTATGCATGCTCTTCAGGTATGACGAGAACGAATACCGGGAGGCGCTCCACCGGTGCAGAGAGAGCGGGCATGCCCTCATAAAAGAGACCGAGGCCCGGTCCTTTGCCATCCCTGAAGAGAGATCCGCACCTTCCCTGACCGACGGAGCCCTCGACCTGATCCTCTCGCAGCCCGGCGTGATCGCCGTCTCAGCGTTTTTTGAAGGGTTTGCAGTCCAGTCTGCCGGGGCCGCAGACTTCGATCGGATCGCCGCCGTTGCGGAGGATCTGCTCAGGGCCGGATCGAAGATCGCCAGGGACCTGGAAACCGGAGACCTCGACCAGATCATCCTTGAAACGCCAGGCGGAAAGCTGATCATCGCCCCGTTCGGCGACCTCTCCATCTGCATCCTCACCGCCTCGAACGCAAACCTCGGGCTGGTCAGGCTTGCTCTCAGGAGCATACGATGGGGTGAATAGGTGCGTCTCCCAATATCCGGCCAGCCTGCCCATTGTCTGAGGCTTCCTCTGGAGGAGATCGCCTCACGGTGCCGGAGCAACGGCTTCACCGGAGCGCTGGCCTTTGACGCCGGGGATCTCAGGGGCGCGGTGCTGTTTAAAGCCGGCGTTCCGGTCTGTGCAGAAACGGGCGGCCTTGCAGGCCGGCAGGCACTCAGGGAGATCGAGGCCTCGAACGCCGTCGTCAGGGCCGGTCTCCATGCGTTTCCGGCACATGACATCGATACGCTCATCCTGTTCAATGAAGGCATGAAGGTTGAGGAGGAGGATGGCCCCGTGGGCATGACCACCATAAAAGCGGTCAAAATAGGCCACAACACACGGAACGCCACCATACGGATCATAAAAACAGATGAAACCGAGAAAAATACTGAAAACCGGCTACAAAAACACGATAACTGCCATGAACACGAGAAAAAACAGGTCCTGAATACATCATCCATAGAAGCCATTAGAAAACTCTCTGAAAATTTCGAAGCCGACGCATCTGACCTGCTCAGGGAGATGCATATGGAGCACCTCATCTCCAGGGAGAAAAAAGAGGACCCCTGACCCTTAACCCCCCATTCTAAAGTTCTTTGCTCTAATGTTAGATTAATGGACAGTAACGGCCAGCGACAAATTGAAAATTTTTAAATACCATAGTTCACAATCAATGGAGTAGAAGGTGGCGGATTGATCAGGGCATTTACCATCGCATCCGGGAAGGGGGGGACCGGGAAGACAACAGTAACCGTCAATCTCGGGACATCTCTCGCCCAACTCGGCAAAGAAACCTATATTCTTGATGCTGATATCGGAATGGCAAACCTGGGGCTGGTCCTCGGGCTGGAAGATGCACCGGTGACACTGCATGAGGTTCTCGCCGGCAGGGCAAAGGTAGAGGACGCCATCTACGAAGGCCCGAACGGGGTTAAGGTTGTGCCAAGCGGAATCTCTCTCCAGGGTTTCCAGAACGCGGATCCCGACCATCTGCGCGAAGTCATGCGTGACCTTGTCGACCGGTGCGATTACCTTCTCGTGGACGCCGCCGCCGGGATCAGCAAGGACGGCGTCGTGGCACTGGCCATCTGCGACGAGGTAATCCTTGTCGTGAACCCGGAGCTCTCTTCGATGGCAGACGCGCTCAAGACGAAGATCCTCACCGAAATGGTGGGAGGAAAAGTCTACGGCGCCATCATCAACAGGTCGGGAATGGAAAACACCGAGATCAGGAGACACTCTGTTGAAGACGTGCTTGGCGTGCGGGTCATCGATATGATCCCCGAAGATCCGAATGTCAGACGTTCAGCCGCATACAAGACACCCGTTGTCGTCAAATATCCAGCATCCGAATCCTCACGGGCTTTCAGGCGGATTGCCGCAGATATTGCAGGCGTGGAGTATGCCGAGGAAACCGAAGAGAGAAAACAGAACTTCATCGACAGGCTTGCCCACACCCTCTTCGGAGGGGGCCATTAAAGGGCCCGGCCGAATCTCCGTTTTTCCGCAGGAGCGGGTACACATAAAGCCGCTGCCAGGAGCAGACCGGCGATAACGGAGTGGTCGGGTATGATCCAGAACAGGGGGATGGACCATGGAGATCATGGACGTTATCAATGAAATCCTCGGCCAGTCGCGTTATCTGGGGTCATACCCCTATTTTGCCACGGTCAAGCAGGGAAAGAGCGAGGGCGGTGCAATTGCGATCGTCGTCGACGGCGACAGGAGCGCCGTGATCCTTTTTTCCCGCGGGGAACCGACGGGCGCGATCTATAAGGACAGACAGGGGGCGCTCTATGGAGATTCGGCGGTATTGAAAATATCAGACCAGGACGACTACGAACTGTATGCGGTCGACAGGAAGGCTGTCGAGATCGTGGTCGCACACTGCCGGGTATTCAACCGCGGCCATTTCCCTCACAATTTATCCGCAGATATACCTGAGATCGGCGCGAAGAGAAGAATGCCCGGCGTGCTCTCACTTTCCATCGTCCAGAACGATCTTCAGCAGTCAGGAGTGCGAGTATCGATCAGAAAAGGCCGGCAGGTCATCGCGAGCGACGTGACCACAGGGGACGGGAAAGTCTCGTTCAGGCTCATTAACGGCCCCTATGACGTTGTGGTCGCCAGCAGGACAGGGGAGACGTATTCGTTCCTTGTCGATTTCAATGGAAAGAGGAGTGAACTCATCATAGAACTGGGCGGTATGACCGATGACTAAGAATACAGGCTCAAGAAAACGGTTGCACGACATCCTGACAAAGATAAACCGGATTGAAGAGGAAAAAGCGGCACCTGCCGATACCCCGGAGCAGAAACCTGCAGTGGGCGGAGGGGACGATTTTGATGTGCTCAAATCAATGGTCGGGGGAAAAGATCAGTTAAAGATCACCGACCTGATCAGAGACCCGCGCGAGATGGGGCCCATATCAGACAAAGGGCCAGAAGAGAGAGAGACCCGGCAATACCAGGAGATCTCCCATGAAGATGCCGGAGAAGAGCCTGAAAGCCTGGAGACGCCTGTGGACGACCCGGTGATCGATCCCGAAAACCTTGAGGCGCTGAAGTCGGTCGTCGACGCCCTCTTCGGAGAAGAAAAAACCGCGGCGAACCCCGTGGAGGAGGATGAGGGGGGAATTGATCCGATGCCGGCATTGTCAGGAGAGGCCCTCAAAAGCGTATGCGCCTCCCTTCCCGGAGCCACCGCACCCCGTTCCCGCACCACTCAGTGGTCAAAAGGAGCGGCAGATCTGCCGGCCGATGCCGCACCCGGGATCGCCGACGCAGATGACATCGGCTCCCTCTCCGAACTCATCCTGCCCAGAGCGGCGACCTTCGACGTCGAAGAACTCGCCCTTGATTTTGAGACACGGACCCATACCCCCGGCTTGAGCGGAGTTCCACCCGAGATCGATAGCCTCTGGAACAAAAATATATCAAATATTACCGATGAGGCCAGAAATGTCGTCATAGGCAGGGACAACGAAGATACCGGCGGCCTTCTCAAGAAGTTCAATCTGTTCACCAAACTCCGCCACAGCGTCGAGGAGTACAACCCCCGTCTCCACGGCCCCCTTGTCGACCTCACTTTCAGCCCGGCGCCTGGGATCGAGGAGATCGAACTCTATCCGGTCAACGAGCCCTACGCCTACGTCAGGATCATCTATGACAACACGTCGCACGAATACACCTACGAAGTGATCGAGCCCGAGATTACAGAGGCCGAGAAGGAGTTGCTCGGCGAGATCAAGGACCGCCTCTTCGAACGCCTCGACGTCAATACCAAAGAGGTTTCCCGCACCGAAGCGCAGAACCTGCTCCGCACCTATTCGGACGAGATCATCTCGGATTACGGCATCAATCTCACGCCAGTCTCCAGAGAGAAGATACTATACGCAATCGATCGTGATTTCCTCGGCGATGGCCTCATCGATGCGATCATGCATGACAAGTATATCGAGGACATCTCATGCGACGGTCTGGACAACCCGATCTTCATCTACCACTCGGGCTATGAGTCGATCAAGACGAACCTGATGTACACCGACGCCCTTGATCTCGACTCGTTCGTCACCAAACTCGCCCAGCGGGCCGGCAAATATATCTCGATCGCAGAACCGATGCTCGACGCCACGATGTCAGACGGGTCGCGTATCCAGATGACCCTCGGCAAGGAGGTCACCGCCCACGGCTCGACCTTCACGATCAGGAAGTTCAAGGACGAACCGATCTCCCCGACCGACCTGATCGAGTGGGGCACCTTCTCGCCTCTCTCCATCGCATTCCTCTGGCTTGCAGTGGAGTCGGGGAACTCCGCAATCTTCGCGGGCGGCACGGCGTCAGGAAAAACGACGTCGCTCAACGCCATATCGCTCTTCATCCCGCCGCAGGCAAAGATCGTCTCTCTCGAAGACACCAGAGAACTCAAACTCCCGCACCCGAACTGGATCCCCTCGGTGACGCGGGACTCCTTCGACACCGGCGGCAAGGGCGAGATCGACATGTACGAACTCCTCCGAGCCGCTCTCCGTCAGCGTCCCGAGTATATCGTGGTCGGTGAGGTGCGCGGCAAAGAGGCCCAGACCCTCTTCCAGGCGATGTCAACCGGTCACGTCACCTATGCTACGATGCACGCCGATTCGGTCGCCTCTGTCGTCCACCGGCTTGAAAACCCACCCCTGAATGTGCCCAGGAACATGCTCAACGCCCTGAACCTCGTCTGTGTCCAGGTGCAGGCGCGCGTCGGCGGTCAGCGGATCAGACGGAACAAACATATGATCGAGATCCTGGACATCGACCCGAGGACAAACGAACTCATCACGAACGAGGTCTTCTCCTGGCACCAGGCGACGGACGAGATCAGGTACTCGGGCAAATCGTATGTGCTCGAGGCGATCATGGAGACGCGGGGCTGGAGCGAGGCGAGGATGCGAGAGGAACTGAAACGGCGGCAGGAAATCCTAGAATGGATGCGCATGAAAAAGATCAGGCACTACCGCGACGTCTCGAAGATGCTCATCTCCTACTTCCGCGACCCGGACGCAGTGATGAAGATCGTCAGGGGTGATCTCTATGAATAGCTTTGAACGGTTCAGTTTCAACCTGCTGGGGGCGCGGGCGAAGAGCAGAAGGGACGATTTCGTGGAACTCAGGAGTGACCTGATGCAGGCGCGGATAAAAACGCCCTTCGAGGCATATCTCTCCACAGCCTACCTCTCGTCCCTCATCGCGGGGCTGGGGATGGCCCTCCTCATCGGCACCGTCACCTTCCTGTTCGACATCCCATCGATGATCACCTACCGGGGAGCGGTGCCGGGCTTTCTGACGGTCTTCGCCGATTTCAAGATCCTGATCGGCACATCGGTCGCCGTTATTCTCTCCCTCCTGATCTTCGGCGGGATCACCTATCTCTCCTTCATGATGTACCCGAAGGTGCTGGCCGGAAACCGGCGGCGCAACATCAACGCCACCCTTCCTTATGCGATCAACTACGTCACCGCCATGTCCACGGCCGGGATCACGCCGGCCGAGGTCTTCAGGCTGCTGGGCGAGAGCCCGATCTACGGTGAAACCGCTGTCGAAGCGCGCTTTATCACGCGCGAGATCGACATGTTCGGCAAGGACCTCATCGAGGCGATGAGAATCGTATCGACTTTTACCCCGAGTCCGCGGATGAAGGAATTTTTGCAGGGGGCGATGGCGACGATCTCCTCAGGCGCGAACCTCACCAATTACTTCAGGAACAAGGCGACCCAGTACACCCACGAGAACCACCAGGAGCAGAAAGGTTTCCTTGAAACCCTCGGGCTTATCGCCGAATCCTATGTCACGGCGATGGTGGCGGGCACCCTCTTCCTGATCATCCTCCAGTCGATCATGTCGATCATCGGAGGGGACGCAAGCCCGATCTTTCTGATCATCATCATCTACCTGATCGTCCCGTTCGGGAGCATCATGTTCGTCATCCTGATCAGTTCAATGACCCCGGAGGTGTGAAATGGGCTTTAGAACACTGGTAAACGACCTTTTTAACCGCGGGGAGAGAGGCAACGCCCCGGTTCAGCCCTCTGAACTCGACCGCTACGAGCGGCAGGAACAGGAGATCATCGCCAGGATCGATACACGGCGGAAGATGCAGAGCGGTATCGGCCGGTTCCTGAAACACCCCTTCGAGGTGCTCACCGAGACCCCGACAAACAGCCTGATCGCCACGCTCCCCCTGGCGTTCCTCGTCTTCATCGTGGGCTTCTCCTTCATCATCGTGGATTACGGCTGGTGGGCCCTCTTCAGCACCACGATGATCGACGACGTGATCGTGATCACCGTCCTGATCCCGGTCGTCCCACTTGCCGCTCTCGATTTTATCGAGGCAAAACGGGAGAAAAGCCTGGAGAATGCCCTGCCAAACTTCTTCAGGGACGTCGCGGGCATGAACGATTCCGGGATGACGCTCCCGAACGCCGTCCATATCGTCGCCAGGGGCGAGTACGGCACGCTGACACCGTACATCAGAAAACTTGACGTGGACATGTCGTGGAGCATCCCGTTCGTCGATGCGATCTACACCTTCGGCAAACGGCTCGGAACCCCTCTCGCCGAGCGTTCGGTCGACCTGATCGCAAAAGCGAGCAAGGCCGGCGGCGACGTCTCCGAGGTGCTGCGAGCAGCCGCCGTCGACAGTTACGAGTTCATCAACCTCAAGACCGAGCGGGCAAACAACATGATCATCTATGAGGTGATCATCCTCGTCTCCTTCTTCGTCTTCCTCTTTGTGATCCTGGTCCTGGAGACCACCTTCCTGACCACCATGGCAGAGGCCGGCGCCGCATCGGCGGCGTCTGGAGCGGGATCCACCTTCATGGGCAACGTAAACATAGACCTCTACAAACGCCTGTTCTCCCATGCAGCAATGATCATGGGGTTCTTCTCCGGCCTGGTCGCGGGCCAGATGGGCGAGGCCAGAGCGACCGCCGGACTGAAGTTTTCGGCGATCATGCTCATCATCGCATGGGTGACCTTCAGGTTTATGGCCTGAAGAGAGACGAACCCTTTTTTGCTCTTCTCTCTTTCGTCTGACTGCACTCAGGAAAATCGAGATAGAGGGGATGACCTCCCTCAATAGGGTGCAAAGTTGTTGAGAGCGTTTCAGGGCTTTTGCGTCCATAGCACGAACAGAGGGAGTGCCGCGGATGGCAGGCGATCTCTCCTTCGCTTCTATTTTTTCCCGTTCACTCCACAACAATGAGGTGATATCCCCGGCGCGTGAGTCTCAGGGAAGGTAGCATTAATAAAAAGAAGGCATTCCAGCACCGTGCTGAGCGAGAAAATCAGAAGCAGATCGATGACACCAGATACAGAAAAATAGCAAAAATAGGGGAGGAGGTTAGTTTATCTGCTCCAATTTATACCCCTTTTTGGCAAGCAGTTCCTTAACACGCTCTTTGTGATTGCCCTGAAGTTCGATGGACGTGTCCTTCACCGTCCCGCCACAGGCAAGTCTAGCTTTAAGGAATTTGGTGAGGTCGACAAGGTCGATATCATAGGGATCAAGGCCTTCGATGACGGTGACTTCTTTGCCGTACCGACGTTTATTGATCTTCACCTGGATCCTCTGCTGTTCTTTCGCGACCTCCTCACAGATGCACAGTTCCTTTGGTAGTCCGCATTTGGGACAGATACCACCATTCATTGATTATACCTTCAAGTTCTCGTTATATATTTCTTGGCATGAATTATCGCGCCCATCAGATGGGCCGAAGCCTCTTCGAGGGTGATCGATGCTGGATCCTTCCTGAACGATCGCACTCGTTATCCGTCTTGACGCTCAAACTCTCACCCTGATGTCGCTGATGGTACTCGGGACAGCATCGCATGTCGGAAAAAGCACGGTCGTTGCCGGCCTCTGCCGCGCCCTCAAAAACCGGGGGATCACAAACGCACCCTTCAAATCGCAGAACATGAGCCTCAATTCATGGGTGACGGAAGACGGCGCGGAGATCGGCATCGCCCAGGCAGTTCAGGCAAAGGCGGCAAAAGTCGAACCGACAGCCGAGATGAACCCCGTCCTCTTAAAACCCAGAGGGGACGCCAGTTCCCAGATCGTGCTCCTCGGTCGGCCGTACCGGGACGTACACATTAAAGACTACTATTCTGAGACCGATACCCTCCTTGAAGAGGCCCTGAAGGCTTTCAGGCACCTTGAAGAGCGCTACGGAACCGTTGTCGTTGAGGGGGCAGGCGGAGCGGCCGAGGTGAACCTCTACGACCGCGACATCGCAAATATCAGGCTCGCCAGGGCGCTGCGTCTCCCGATCATCCTGGTCGCCGACATCGAGCGCGGCGGGGTGTTTGCTCAGGCCTATGGCACCGTCAGCCTCCTCCCCGAGGATATCCGGCCCCTTGTCGCCGGCATCATCGTGAACAAATTCAGAGGGGATCCCGACCTCTTCTCTTCAGGCGTCGGCCTGCTGGAAAAACTCTGCGGTGTCCCGGTCCTCGGCATCCTCCCGTACGCCGACCTTGCGATCGCCTCCGAAGACTCCCTCTCCATCGGGGACAAGGAGGCTGGCAGGAGCCCGATCAGGATCGCCGTCATCAGGCTTCCCCGCATCTCGAACTTCACCGACTTCGAACTCCTTGAACGCCACGCCTCCGTCTCCTACGTAGCGCCCGGAAAACCCCTTTCAGGCTACGACTGCATCATCATTCCCGGGACCAAAAACACCATCGAAGACCTCAAAGTGCTCCGCATTTCAGGGATGGCAGATGAGATCTACCGGATGCGGGATGCGGGCGTGCCGGTGATCGGGATCTGCGGCGGGTTTCAGATGCTCGGGCAGCGCCTTGCCGACGCCGGGTATGAATCCGGAAAACCAGAAGAGGCAGATGGACTCGGCCTCCTCGACGTCAGGACTACCTTCTCCGCCTACACCAAAACCACGCGCCAGGTGCGGAGCCGGGCGGCCGACGCCCCGCCCATCCTCTCGCGGTTCGGGGAGGTGGAGGGCTACGAGATCCATATGGGCGAGACAGAGAACAGGGGGTGCACCCCGGCTTTCGAAAACGACGGAGCGGTCAGTGCCGACGGCCTGGTCTTCGGCACCTACCTGCACGGACTCTTCGCCAACCCTCAGGCAGTGGACGGGCTGCTCTCGTACCTTGCCGGAAAAAAAGGTCTCCCCTATACCGGCGCCGCCAGCGAGGGCGACCCCTATGACCGTCTTGCCGCACTCCTGGAGGCGCACCTGGACATGGAGGCGATCGCCGCCCTTTCCCGACAGGACGGCACTGCCATCTTTAAGACGGCAGGAGGCCCACCATGATCAGAATGCCGGCAGGCAACGCATGGAGTGAAACCGTATGGTGATGAGATGCTCCTTCACCCTTGACCCGGAAATGCTTGACAGCATTGACACCTTTGCAAAGAAGCACAATATCGAGAGAAACGAGGCGATTCTTGAACTTATCGAGGCGGGATTCGCACGCTTCCAGGAAAACGGCGAGGTGGAAATAAAAACGCAGCGCACATTCGAGGAGTTCGCCATCATCAGGAAAGACCTGGATGACCTCAGGGCCCTGGTACAGAATATGCGGGACGAGGTTCGCCTCGTCCACCATACCCTCGAATCAGATTACGAAAAGGAAGCCCGTTGCGTGCCGTACCAGAGCCGCTATCCCTGGGAGTTCTGGAAACGCGATTAACTGATGATCGACATCATGCTCCTGAACCCCTCGCCCCTGTCGTCGTCGCACTCGACGGCGGTCACCTTCGCGAGATCGACCTCGTCGGTCGATCGCGAACGCATGCAGTAGGCCCGGGCAGGCGAGGCCACCCATCGCCCTTTTTCAAAGAACCGCGTGGAATGGACGCAGAACCGGCAGTTCTCCAGGCTGCGGGGCACACCCTCCTGGCAGGAAACGCGCCCCTCTTCTACCTTCAGCACCCTCATCGATCATGATGGCGGCGCCGTTCCGGTTAAATCCTCTGCCTCGACGTACCAGACAGGATCGTAGCCCGCCCCCTCAAGAATCCGGGCCGCTTCGGAACGTCCCTCCCGATCCTGCAGGTCAAGAGGGACGATCCGCTCCTCCCACAGGGCCGAGAGGGCGGCGTCTTCAGTCTTCAGGCTCGTCTTCCCCCTGAGTTCCCCGACGACGGCGCCGCCCTTCTCCACGCGCATCCGCACGCAACGGTACTCCCGGCAGAACGGCGGGCGGGAGGCTCGGATCGTGCAGAAATAGGTTTCTCCGTCCTGCCTGAGAAACGGGCACGCCGCCAGATGCGTCCACTGCACCGACGGCCGCGCAAAAAGAGGGAGGTAGCGATCCTCGACCCGTGCGGTGAACTCCCGGCGGGTGATCGTCTCCCTGCACCTGTACTCCTGCGGGCCGGTCTGCTTCAGAACCACAATGTAACGGCCAGATCCCATGCAGCACCGGCCACAGAGGGTGCAGGAGAAGGGTTCCTCTCTCATCGCAGGATCCTTGCCCGGTGCATAGATAGCCTTTGTGCCCGTCGCCCCTCAGACAGGACACGCTCCCCCTGCACCAGACGTCAACGACCACGCTCTACTCCCCACAAATTAAAATCCCAACGCACGCCACTATTCTCTATGAAGGTCTGCATCATGTGCGGCGGCGAAGGCACGCGCCTGCGCCCCCTCACCTTTGAACGCCCAAAACCCTGCATTCCAATCGTGAACCGGCCGTCGATCACCCACCTGGTCACCCACCTCGCCGACCTCGGCTTCACCGAGATGGTGGTCACCCTCGGCTATAAGGGGGACGACATCGAGCAGGCCCTCGGCGACGGATCACTCTTCGGCGCCGAGATCACCTACGTCCACGAGGACGTCAAACTCGGCACCGCCGGCAGCGTCAAAAACGCGCAGCAGTTCCTCAACGGCACACCCTTCCTGATCGTCGGGGGCGACCACGTGGCAGACTTAAACCTCCTCGAATTCTATCGTGAACACTTAAAAAGCGACGCAGTCGCCACCATCGGACTCATCTCCATCGACGACCCCTCGGAGTACGGCATCGCCGAGATCGACGTCACCTACGCGATCAAGCGCTTCAAGGAAAAGCCCGGCCCTGGCGAGATCTTCTCGAACCTCGCCTCGACCGGGATGTACGTCTGCAACCCCGAGATCTTCGACTATATACCAGCCGGGGAGAAGGTGGACTTCGCACGGGACGTCTTTCCCCGCCTCCTCGCCGAAGGGAGAACAATCAAGGGCTGGCTTGCCCGCGGCAACTGGACCGACGTCGGCAGCCCGCGCTCCCTGCGGCAGGCCGAGCGCTGGAAACTGCAGGAGATCACGACGACGAACATCGCCGGCGACCTTCATGTCAAGGGAGCAAAGATCATCGGCCCGGTCTCCCTCGGCGGCTCCCTCTCCCTGGGCACCAACTCCCAGATCATCGGCCCGGTCTCGATCGGGCGCGGCACCACCATCGAGAGCAATGTCCTGATCGGCCCGTACACAAGCATCGGTGAAGACTGCGTGATCAAGAGCAATGCAAAGATCTTCTCCTCCTCGATCTACAACCAGGTGGTCATCGGCAACCGCACCACGGTCTCAGGGGCGATCATCGACAACGACACGATCATCGGGGACAACGGCTCCATCGAGAACGATACGGTCATCGGCCCGAGAGTGGTCATCCAGAACAACGTCACCATCCACTCGGGAACGCGGCTGTGGCCCGAGGTGATCGTGCCTGACGGCTCCGTGGTCAAGGAGCACCTGCTCAATGAAAAATATGATCTGCGGTGTGAGGGCTCCTAGTTCTGCCGCACAAGCCTGTGAGTGATGGCGACGAGCGGGTGGCGGGCATAATCCATGACCTTGATGTCGTCGAGGGTCCTGAGGTTCTGCGCCTGCGCTGTTCGTTCCATGCCGAGCTCCAGGTTCTCCGCGATCAGGATGATATAGGCGTCGAGCGTTTTGTATCCAAGCCGCTTCGCCGCGATCGCCCGGTGGTGACCGTCGACCAGGATATACCGCCCCGGGCGCTTCACCACGATCAGCGGTTCGGCAAGCCCCTTCTTGATCTCGTAGATCCGTCCTTCGAGCTCGTCCTCGTAGATCCGCGCCTGCGTGGGGAGGAGTTCGTCAATCGGGACGTATCCCCGTTTGACCGTCGGCTCGATCCCGTGAAGGCGCCGGAGGATGTCCATGAAGTTGTAGACCTTTTCAGGGGAGACGTGCTCGATCTGCGACCTGATCACGTCGGCATTCGAGATGATCCCGATGAGACGGTTGGTCTCGTCCACCACCGGCAGTTTCTGGATGCCCGACCTGAAGATCACCCGTGCGGCGTCGTTGATGCTCATCTCAGGGTCGGCGACGATGAGGTGGCGGCTCATGATCCGCTCGACCGGCGTCCCCGGATGGACAGCAAGAAGATCCCGTGCCGAAATATATCCTACAACCTCTTTCTGGTCATTCACAACCGGAAAACCGTCGTGCTTTGTCTTCTGGATCTTTTCAATGACATCGCACCCGGTCGCCTGCACGTCCACCGTGACGACATCGTAGGTCATGTAATCTTTGACCCGTTTTTTGTCCATCATCATCTTGTTTTGACCAACGCTACTTGAAGGATTCGATACATATATACTTTTGGAGAAAAGGAACACCCGTCCGGCCGGAGAAATCGCGGAGGGGCGGGCAACCCTGAAGAAAAAAGAGGAGGGCCCTCACTCGATAGAGATGACCGATCCCTTCTGAGCCTCGGCCTTCTTCAAGCGGACTTCTAAAACACCGTTCTTGAAGCTGGCATGGGCCTCTTCCTCTTTCACGTCCACCGGCAGGGCGATCATCCGCTTCATCCTGCCGTACACCCGCTCGCGGACATAATAGCCCTCTTCAGAGTCTTCCTTCTCACCTTTCTGCACGGCGGAGATCTCAAGGATCCGCGGTGTGACAAGCCGCAGAGAAATGTCTTCTTTCTCGGCGCCCGGCAGGTCAGCGACCACGACCACCTCGTCTTCATGGGCGCAGACGTCCACCCGCGGCCCCTCGGTGCGGAGCGCGGGGAGGTACCTGCCTGCGCCGGTATCGGCCAGCATGGACTGGAACCGGCCCTCCATCTCGGCCCGCATCTCGTTCATCATCTCGTCGAAATCGCTCCAGAACGAATGAAATCCACCTCTCCGTACCATTTCAGTCTCATCTCCCGGTGTCCGGAACCGGACACTAACAGAGAGTAAACATATCACAAATATAAAAATTTCGGATATCTCGAACCAGAGTCCTTATGGGTTCAGGATACCATTGAATACATAATGGTTGCAAAGCCTCAGAAACGCACCCCCGAAACAAAGAGTTCGGGAAAGAGGACGAGGACCCAGCTTATCATGCTGGTCTTCGGCGTCCTCTTTGCCATCGCCATGGTGGGCTCGTATCTCGCCCCGGCGATGGGCATATTCAAGAGCGTAAAGCCAGGAGATTCCGCCATCATCGACTACACGATCAGGGACGCCGCCGGTGTGGCGGTGCTCACCACAAGCCAGATCGTCCTTGTCGACACCTACAACAGCGGCGACGTGAGCTTTCTGACCTCCCAGATGAGTCTCGTCGGCGGGGCAAACGCCTCCTCCCGCGTAACGGCCGTACCCATCTACCTGCCGGACGGCACAACCGCAGATTTCGCCCTCCTTGAGTCTGACGTGACCGACCTCACAAACGGCATCCTCGGGATGCATGAGCAGGAGTCGAAGACGATCCCGCTCACCCTCTCGGATCTCCCCCAGCAGATGAGCGCTACCAGCGCCGACCAGATGGGCATCAACTTCACCGAGTCGCAGGTCGGCGACCGCTTCACCATCGCCATGACGATCACCGACGATCCGACGATCTTCACCGACCCGGAGAACGAGATCTCCTATATCCGCGTCGGCACGATTACCGGAAAGACGAACGACACGCTTTTGGTCAACTTCGGGTATTCAACAGCCGAAGTGAAGGTCCTGAGCATCGCGCAGGCGTAAACCCGGTGGGTATTTATACCGCCCCTCCTTCTTTTTACCCATGCCAGTACGGATCCTCTGCTATTACCAGGAAGGCTGCATGGGGTGCATGGAGCAGGAGCCCATCAACCGGCAGGTGGAAAATGAACTCGGGGTCACCATCGAGGAGATGGATGCCCTCGAACACCCCGACGATATCGCCGCCTACGGCCTGAAGGTGACGCCGACCATCCTCGTCATCGTCGATGGTGCGGTCAGGGAGCACTTCGAAGGCGTCATGCACCGGGAAACGCTGGAGAATGCGATAAAAAAGTATCTATAAGCGGGCCCCGTAGATCCGCTTGATTTTTTTTGCCACGGTCTTCCACCCTTCCTTCCTGAGCACCTGCCCCTCCCGCATCTTGATATGGGAGATCCTGAAGCGGACGTTTCCAAAGGTGTACACGCCGTCCACGGCGAAAGGCTCCTCGCCGTCGCAGAGTTTGTAGAGTGGATAGGTCTTCCAGCCCTTATGGACCGAGGCGCGGACGACGACCTCCTCGATCACCCGCGTCCAGAGGGCCGATATCTCGGGTGCGGAGGCCCTTTCAACCCTTTTGTCCCCGGACTCGATCGAGGTCACCTCGACCGACAGCCCTTCGTCGCCGCAGTCTGCCACCATATAGTCGCCCACCGAGACGATATCCTCCTCAAGGAGTTCGACGGTGCAGACCTCAGACGAGGCTTCTCGGCTCACGATCGCCTTCACGGTAAGGAGATTTTCCTTCGGTATCGGGATATGATGGACTGCCCCGCACGCGGTGCAGCGGACCAGGAGGTCCCCGCTCTCCTTGAGCACCTCATGATCGCTCTCCTCGCCGCACTGCGGGCAGATGGTGGTGATGTACATTGTATAGAATAGCGTACATAGATATTTAAGATGAAGGCACGGGACGTCATCCACTGTTCAGGTCATCCGAATGTGCGGGCCCTCCACCCCACCACCTTCGAGGTGACGACTGAGCCCTCGCTCTCTCCGGCCGGCGACTGCATCATCGGGGTCTGCGCGGACCGGGGGGCTTCCGACCTCAATCCCGACCTGAAAACCCTGCTCGCCGACGACCGTGCGATCGTCACCACGCGCCTGAGCGTAGACAGGATCGAGGCGGTCGTCATATCGCGGGGCAGCGCCGGTCTCACCCTCGACCACCCAACCGACCTGGTCTGGCGGCGGAGCGCCTTCGTATGCGGCAGAACGGTCGCCGTCGGATCGGACACCGTGGCGCGGACCATCGATCGCCGCCTGATCGAACTCCTCGCCGGAGGGGCCGATCTCGTCGTCGAGATCGAGGCCTCTATTCCTGAGTGAGGGTGGCAATCGTCAACTCGGCCTCGGCGAGGAGGCGTTCGCATTCCCGGATCAGGGCTTCGCCCCTCTTGAAGAGGGCGATGCTCTCCTCAAGCCCGGTGTCGTTGTCCTCGATCGTCCGCAGGATCTCTTTTAATTCAGTTATCAGTTCCTCATAGGTCTTCTGCATCATACACATCCTCCACAACAACCGTGCACCCGCCGTCGGCAAGCCGCAGGGCGATCCGGTCGCCGGGCAGGAGGCCGCGCACCGATCCGACCACCGCCCCGCTCTTTGTGGCGAGAGCGTAACCGCGCTGCAGCGGGGCAAAGGGGTTGTCTGCCCTGAGCCTTGCCTTCATCTCAGAGAGGGCAAGGCCGCGGCGCTCGACACCCTGCATACATCCCCGCACGATCCGCTCCTCGAGGTCGGAAAGACCCTGCCGCTGCTCGGCGATCCGCCGCCGGTATCGATCAGGCCTCAGGCGCAGGCGGAGATTTTCGAGTTCATCCCGTCGACGCTCGATCTGCCTGAACATGCCATCGGAAAGCCGCACCCTGTCTCGCCCGAGCCCCGCAAGAAGGTCGGCGCGGTCAGGGACGGCGAGTTCAGCCGCGGCAGAGGGTGTCGGCGCCCGCAGATCGGCGGCGAGGTCGGCAAGGGTGGTGTCCACCTCATGACCGACGGCGCTGATCACCGGCGTCGTGCAGGCGGCGATCGCCCGCACCACCTCTGGCCGGTTGAACGGGAAGAGGTCCTCGAAGCTCCCCCCACCGCGTCCGACGATCATCACGTCGGCCAGCCCGTCGGCGCGTCCGATCGCCGCGGCGATCTCGATATGGGCGAGATCGCCCTGCACCGCCGTCGGCGAGAGGATGACCTCCACCGGGTAGCGGCGGGAGAGGACATTTGTGATGTCGTGCAGCACGGCGCCCGTCGCCGAGGTGACCACGGCAATCCGCCGCGGGAAGGCGGGCACGCCCTTTTTTCTGCCAGGATCGAAGAGCCCCTCGGCGGCGAGTTCCTTCTTCCAGCGCTCGACGAGGAGGTGCTTTTCCCCCTCCCCGGCGCGGCGCAGGTCCTCGACATAGAGCTGGCACTTCCCCTGCGCCTCATAGAAGTCCACGGTCCCGAACGCCAGCACATCCATGCCGTCGGCAGGGTCGAACGGGAGGGCGGCGGCGTTCCCCCTGAACATCACCGCCGGGATCACCGCACTCTTCCCGCCCCTCGTTTCGGAGAGAGAGAAGAAAAAATGGCCGGCTGCGCTCCGTTTGCAGCCAGTAACCTCCCCGCGCACCCAGCAGCCCGCCAGAGCCGGGATGTCGAGCGCACCCCTGATGATCCCGGTCACCTCGGCGACCGTGAGGACCGCCGCCTGCCCGTCGACCGGCAGACCCGGGAACAGACCCATTGAATTTATCGTGCGTCGGCGTCCTATATCAACCTGATACCATGGTCCGTCTCGCCGTATCGAGCATGTTCTTTCATGAATATCCCATCGACGAAATATTTGCATCAGTCGACGAAGCAGGCCTTACCGGCATCGAGTTCTGGATAGAGACACCCCATTTCTGGCTCCGCGACCTCCCGACCGGCGACCTCAACGCCGCCGTCCACGCCCACCCATCCCTCGCCCCGATCACCGTCCATGCGCCGGTCCTCGATCTCAACCCCTGCTCCATCAACCCGCGGGTGGCCGCCGCCTCCCAGCAGTACGCCGTCGAGGCCGTCGCCCTCGCCGAAGAAGCAGGCGCAACGGTGGTGACGGTGCACCCGGGCCGGAGGACCGCAAAGAGAACCCCGAGCGCCTACGACTATGAGCGCTTCGAGATCTACCTCGCCAGGCTCCATGAGGCCGCAAAAGGCAGGCGGGTGCGGGTAGCGATCGAGAACATGGAGCCGAAGGTGAACTCCCTCCTCTGCACGCCCGAAGGGGTGCGGGAGGTGCTCGACGCCAACCCCTGGCTCGATTTCACCCTCGACGTCGCCCATGCGATGAGCCTCTCCACAGGAGAGGTATACCGGTACATCGATCTCTGCATCGACCGCATTGCAAACGTCCACCTGAGCGTGGTCGAAAACGGAAAAATGCACCTCCCGGTCATGGGAAGCAGAGCCGCTGCCGCCATCGTCCGCGCTCTTTCCCGCGCCGGCTACGACGGCTGCCTCACCCTCGAGATCGAGGACCGGAATTTTGCGCACCCTCTCTCCCTGGAGGAGAAGATCAGCCTCCTGCAGGACGAGCGTACCTTCCTCGAAGGCTGCCTTTCCTGAACGCTGGATTTAATACCTCTCAACACAAACGCCAATTAACAAACATTTATGAACGATAGTTGGAATACAAGCCGGAGCCCGGCGTGGCGGCGATGACACCAGACGAGATCTTTCTTATTGGCCTGTTCGTCGTCTGTCTGATCCTCTCAGGTTTTTTCTCCAGTTCTGAAGTGGCCCTCATATCGATCACCAAGGCCAAGGTCAGAACCCTTGTCAACGAGGGAAGAAAAGGAGCCGAAGCGCTGGCGAAACTGAAAGAATATCCCGAACATATCCTGATCACCATTCTCATCGGCAACAACGTCGTCAATGTCGCGGCGGCGTCGATCGCCACCGCAATCGCCATCGAACGGTTCGGCGACGCGGGGGTCGGGATCGCCACCGGCCTGGTCGTGATCCTGATGCTGATCTTCGGCGAGATCGGACCCAAGACCTATGCCTCGCGCTACACCGACCGCCTCGCTCTTTTCACCGCCCCGGTGATCCTCATACTGGCACGGGCGCTCATGCCGATCCTCTGGGTCTACGACCGCCTCGGCGAGCGCTTCTCCCTCAGGACCGGCGTCGCCGAGCCCTCGATCACCGAGGAGGAGATCAAGGAGTGGATCGATGTCGGCGAAGAAGAGGGGACGATCGAGGAGGAAGAGCGGCAGATGCTCTATTCGGTCTTCAAGTTCGGCGACACCACCGCACGGGAGATCATGACCCCTCGCGTGGATGTGGTGCTGATAGAGGACACCAGTTCGCTGGAAAATGCAATCACACTCTTCAACGAGACCGGACTCTCCCGCATCCCGGTCTATCACGACCAGATCGACAACATAGTCGGCGTCCTCAACATAAAGGACGTCTTCGCCGCAGAGTTCTCGAAGAAAGAGGCCACGATCAGGGAGATGATGCATGACGCCTATTTCATCCCCGAGTCCAAGATGATCGACGAACTCCTCAAGGAGATGCAGGTGCGCAAGGTGCATATGGTCATCGTCCTCGACGAGTACGGCGGGTTTGCCGGCGTGGTCACCGTCGAGGATATCCTGGAGGAGCTGGTCGGCGAGATCCTGGACGAGTTCGACGAGGAGGAACCCACCATACAGAAGCTTGGCGAGGGGGTGTACATGGTCGACGCCCAGGTCTGGGTCGAGCACCTCAACGAGGAACTCGGGATCGCCCTCCCAATCGGCGAATCCTACGAGACCGTCGGCGGCCTGCTCTTCACCACGCTCGGCCACATCCCGCTCAGGGGCGAGGTCGTCAAACTCGATGACGGCATTACCCTCGCCGTCGTGCAGATGCGGGGCAGGAGGATCATCAAGGTGAAACTGATCCTGCCGCAGGCCCAGGGCTGAAAATGAGAGAACGGTTAATACTGTACCGGACCGACGTGTGAGCATGAAGCGTATCGCAGTACTGGCATCAGGCAGGGGATCGAACTTTCAGGCAATTATCGATGCCATTTCGGCCGGTACGCTCAGGGCCGAGTGCGTCCGCCTGATCACCGACAACCCCGGGGCCTATGCAATCACGCGGGCAGAAGGTGCAGGGGTGCCGGTGACGGTCCTGGACTACCGATCGTACGCCACCAAGGGGGCATACGAGGCCGACCTGCTCGCGGCGATGAAGGACTGCCGCGCCGACCTGTTTGTGCTCGCAGGCTACATGCGGATCATCGGGGAGGCAATCACCGATGCCTTTGCCGGAAAGATGATCAACATCCACCCGGCCCTTCTCCCGGCCTTTGCCGGCCTTCATGCCCAGCGGCAGGCGATAGAGTACGGCGTGAAGGTCGCCGGGTGCACCGTCCACTTCGTTGACGGCGGCATGGACAGCGGCCCGATCATCCTTCAGGTCTGCGTCCCGGTGCTCGAGGGCGACGACGAGGATAGCCTTGCAGAACGTATCCTTGTCGAAGAACACCGGGCCCTGCCGGCGGCCGCCGCCCTCTTCTGCGAAGGGCGGGTTTTTGTCGAAGGGCGGCGCGTACGGATCCTTCCGCCCGGGGACTGACATGGCAAAGACAACGCGCCGGGGGAGTTCACGCACCCCCGACACGAACAGGATCGCAAAAGAACGGATCGAGCGCCTTTTCGCCCTCGCAGAGGAGGTTTCCGGGACGGATCCGACCCGTTCAAAGCGATATGTGGCGCTTGCCCGCCGTATCGGAATGCGCCAGCGCGTCCGCATCCCGGCGGATCTGCGATTCCGGTTCTGCCGGCGCTGTTCGGCATACCTCGTTCCGGGCGCCAGCGCCAGGGTGAGGGTGCAGCACGGGAAGGTGATCGTCACCTGCCTGGTCTGCGGTCATCAAAAACGATATCCGGTGGTGAAAAAACATCGAAAAGAATGAGTTATTCCAGGAGATCAAACCGACGATCTGGATCGGGAAACGAGGCTATTCGGAGACGCTGATCGATGAAATCAGGGCCCAGTTGAAGGTGCGCAAATACGTGAAGATCAAATGGCTTCGCACCGCCGAGATCGATCCCGAAGAGATCGCACGCCGCGCCGGCGCCGACCTTGTGGGCGTGCGCGGACGGACGATGGTGCTTGCCGATCGAAGCGGCGGCGGCCAGAAGGCCTGATCCCTCCCTTTCTTTTACAATAGGATTTCCGGCCAGATTGCCGGAAAAACGGCAGGATTCGTTGCTCGAAATATATAATAACTGCCATGTCAAATAGATACAGACTGGTAACAATCGATCGTTACCGTGAGGTTAACCAATGACAACTGTATATGACATCCCGGCAGAGATGCTGATCCCGCAGGTAGCCCGAGAATTGAAGGAGCTCCCTGCCATCCGGCCTCCAGAATGGGCGGCTTTTGCCAAGACCGGGATCCACAAGGAGATGCCCCCTGAAGATCCCGACTGGTGGTATGTCAGGGCCGCGTCCATCCTCCGCCGCATCTATATCGACGGCCCGGTTGGCGTGGAGAGACTGAGGACTGCATACGGCGGAAACCGCGACCGCGGCTCGAACCCGAACCAGTTCAGGAAGGGGAGCGGCTCAATCCTGAGAAAGGCACTCCAGCAGCTCGAAGCCGAAGGCTTTGTCGAAAAGGTCAAGGGCGGCAGGCAGGTCTCTGCAAAGGGGCAGTCTTTCATCGACGGCGTGGCGCACAGCCTCAGAGAGGCAGCGACAAAGGCCACCCCTGCGCTCGCGCAGTACTGATGCAGGTGAGGGATACTGATGGGTGACGACGAACTTTCTGATATCAGACGGAAGAGAATGGAGCAGCTCCAGCGGCAGGCGACCGAACAACAGGCGATGCAGGACGACATGGAGCAGCAGAGAAAACGTGCTGAGTCAGAGTTGCAGCTTGCGCTCATGCAGATCCTGGAACCCGAAGCGCGGGAGCGACTGAATACGATCAAACTCACAAAGCCAGAATTCGCCCGGGCAATCGAGCAGCAGCTTGTGCAGCTCGCCCACAGCGGCAGGATCCGGCAGAAGATCACAGACGAGCAGTTGAAGGCTCTGCTCCTGCAGATCGCCCCGCAGAAAAAAGAGTTTCGCATAACACGGAAGTAGATGAAGGCCGGTCTTCTGTTCAGCGGAGGAAAGGACAGCGCACTTGCAGCGGTGATGCTCGCCCGCGACTATGAGGTCGAACTCAATACCTTTGTATTCGACCCGGCGCGGGAGATGCCTTCTGTCAGGGCGGCAGCCGACGCGCTGGGATTGCCCTGGCAGAAACGGTCGTTCGGCCCTGAACTCCTCGAGGAGGCGGTCCAGATGGTGATCGCCTCGGGCTACCCGAACGACGCCATCACCATGATCCACCGTCAGGCAGTGCGCCTGCTGGCGCAGGAGTACTGCGTGGTCGGGGACGGCACGCGGTTCAACGACCGCGTGCCGATGCTGACCAGAAGCGATGTGTTGAGCCTTGCCGACCGCTATGGCTGTTCGTATGTCCGGCCCCTTCTGGGGTACGGAAAAGCCGAGGTGGAACGGCTGGCAAAGCGGCACCTCCTCGTCTCCTACGGCGAGACCGGTACCATCGAAAACGGCGATTATGAGTATGAGATCAGGGCCGCAATCGAGCGCGCCGGGAAGAAGTGCGCAGACCTCTTTCCGATGCACCACGAGCAATCCCTGGTCACAGGTGCAACCGGCACCTGAGAAGAACCCACGGTGATAATCATGAGCAAGCTGACAAAGGGCCGGAAGATCCGGCTGGCAAAGGCATGCATGCAGAACCGCCGCGTGCCTGGATGGGTAATGATTCGGACGAAGCGCCAGGTGGTATCCCACCCGAAGAGGCGCATGTGGAGAAGAAGCACGCTGAAGGTGTAGAGCAATGGTAGAGGTACTCAAAGAGCAGATCTATAACGTCCCCCTCCGCAACACGAAGCGCGCTCCCCGGTGGAAGCGCTGCAACGTTGCAGTCAAGGACATCAGAGCATATCTGGTCCGTCACATGAAGAGCGAGAACATCAAACTCGACAGCAGCATCAACGAGAAGGTCTGGGAGCGCGGCAGTCAGAAGCCCCCGGCGCAGATCAGGATCCGCGCCATGAAGTTCGAGGACGGGCAGGTCCAGGCCGAACTCGCAGAGGAATGAGATGAAAAGAACGATCGACTTTGCCGCAGACCCGCACATCGGCGTTTTTGCCCGCGCCTTTGAAGAGTTTGCCGTCGTCCCCCCTACCGCGTCCGAAGAATTCACCGCAGCCATCGCCGAAGCACTGGATGTCGAGGTGGTGAAGACGACGATCCAGGGTTCATCGATCATCGGCTCGCTCCTTGCCGGAAACTCAAACGGTATGGTGGTGAGCGGCCTTGTTACCGAGGATGAGCGCGCCGTGCTCGCGGAGTACGGCGAGGTGATGACCCTCGGGACCTCGATGAATGCAGCCGGGAACGTGATCCTCGCAAACAATACTTTTGCAGGAGTGCACCCTGAGATGCCGATCGATGTGGCAGAGGAGATCGGAACATTTCTCGGGGTGCCGGTCAGGCGTCTCACCTTCGGCGGGATCAAGACCGTCGGCATGGCGGCAGTGGCGACAGACCGCGGCGTGTTCGTTCATGCGCGGAGCAGCGACACTGAAATCGAGCGCCTTGCCGGGTGCACGGGCGACCTCCAGATCGGGGCCGGAACCGTGAACATGGGCAGCGGGCTCGTCGGTACCGGCGTGCTCGCAAACAGCAAAGGATATATCGCCGGGATCAGGACCACTGGTTTTGAACTCGGGCGGATTGAAGAAGTATTCGGTTTTCTGGAGTGAGTGGAATGGAGAATCAGCAGTATGAAGTAACGGGCGCCTGCCAGATCGGCGGCGTGTGGCAGCCCTTCACGAAGGTCATCGAGGCCCAGAATGAGAGGATTGCAAGAGAGCACGTCTACACCGACATCGGCAGCAAACACCGCCTTAAGAGAAATTATATCACAATCAAGGGCGTTACCGTAGTAGGTGAGTAAAGTCCATGAGTGAGGCCGACCCGAGGGAGCTGCAGTCGCTCCAGTATTATCTGAACGAATACGGACAGCAGGCAGAGATCTTCGCCCGGCAGCTGGAGATGCTGGAGCAGCAGAGGGTCGAGTCAATAGCAGCGATCGAAACCCTCCAGGCTCTCGGCTCTGCACAGGACGGGACGGTCCTCCTCCCGCTCGGCGGCGGGGTCAGCGTCCGGGCCACGATCCCGGATCCCGAACATGTGCTTGTCGCCATCGGGGCAGATGTCACTGTCGGGCGGGACAATGCAGGCGCCGTCTCGTACCTCGAAGACCGGGCACGAGAGCTTGAGGCCTCGGAAAAGAAAATCTCTGAGATGATCGAGAACATCCGGGCCCAGATGAATGATATTGCCGCCCGGCTCGATGCGGCCTACCGCGGGCAGCAGCAGCAGGTTCCGGGCAGGTAATCCCCATGTTCGAGGGCCTCAGGAGCAAACTGCAGAATATTCAGAAGAAGTTCGGGCGCTCGATCGAGGAGGCGGCAGGCCCTGATGTGGTGGTCGAGGCGCCTTCACCGGTGCCGCAGCCTGAGGCCAGCAGGCCCGCCGTCGTACCGGACACCCTTTCCTCCGCAACCATTCCGAAGCCTGAGAAGAAGGCCGAAGGGTTCGTCGCGAAGGTGAAAAGCCTTATCATCGAGCGCGAGCTGATCATCTCAGAAAAAGACATCGCAGAACCCCTTGAGGAGCTCGAGATGGCGCTTCTGGAGAACGATGTCGCCCTTGACGTCTCGGACGCCATCATCGGCTACATGAAAGAGGATCTCGTCGGGAGCCACCGGAAGATCGGCACCTCGGTCGATACCGTTGTCACCGCCGCCCTCAGGGGCGCACTGCTCCGGGTTCTCGGCGAAGGCTTCGATCCGATTGACTACGTCCGCGCCCACGAGCGCCCGGTGAAGATCCTGATCACCGGGGTGAACGGCACCGGAAAGACGACGTCCATCGCCAAAATGGCGCATTATTTTAAGAAAAATGGTTTTTCCGTGGTGCTCGGCGCAGGGGACACCTTCAGGGCCGGTGCGATCGATCAGATCGCAGAACATGCCGCAAGGCTGGGCGTCAAGGTGATCCAGCACCAGGAGGGTTCTGATCCCGCGGCAGTCCTCTACGACACGGTGGAGTATGCAAAGGCCCACGAAATCGACGTGGTGCTCGCAGACACCGCCGGGCGGTTCCACAACAGGAAAAATCTGATGAGCCAGCTCGACAAGATCAGGCGGGTAATGAAGCCCGACCTCGTCGTCTATGTCGATGAGGCGGTGGCCGGCAACGACGCCGTCGTGCGTGCGAAAGATTTCAACGACCTCGTCGGGACCGACGCCGTCATGCTGACGAAAGCGGACATGGACCCGAGAGGCGGGGCCGCCATATCCATCGCCCAGACGATCGGCAAACCGATCCTTTTCCTGGGCACCGGGCAGGGCTATGACGACATCGTTCCGTTCCGCCCTGAAAGAGTCGTCGATGAACTCATCGGCGCGGAGGGATAAACCATGCTCGATTCGCTCAGTTCATCGCTCAAGGACGCGCTCAAGAAGATTGCAGGCAAGACGGTCGTCGACCGCGCAGCGGTGGAGGAACTCGTGCGGAGCCTGCAGCGTGCTCTTTTGCAGGCCGACGTGAACGTCAAACTCGTCATGCACCTCTCCCAGTCCATAAAGAGGCGGGCGCTCGAAGAGGAGCCGCCAAAAGGGATGAACCTGCGGGAGCACGTCCTGCGGATCGTCTACCAGGAACTTGTCGCCCTGATGGGCGGCGCGGGAAAGGTGGACCTCTCGCAGCAGACGATCCTGATGGCCGGGCTGCAGGGGAGCGGCAAGACGACGACGACGGCGAAGCTTGCCCGCTATTTCCAGAGGAAGGGGCTGAAGGTCGGCGTGATCTGCGCCGACACCTTCAGGCCAGGGGCGTATAAGCAGCTCTCGACGCTCTGTGCAAAAGTCAACGTCCCGATCTTCGGCGATCCCACAGAAAAAGATGCCCTTCTGATCGTGCGCGAAGGGATCAAACGGTTTGCCGAGACCGAGGTCGTCATCATCGACACACAGGGGCGCCACGCCCTTGAAGACGATCTGATCCAGGAGATCATCGACATCAACGAGATCGCAAAGCCCGAGCACCGCTGGCTTGTCATCGACGCCGCTCTCGGCCAGCAGGCGGCCGAACAGGCCCGCAGGTTCAACGAGGCGATCGAGATCGACGGCGTGCTGATCACCAAGATGGACGGCACGGCAAAAGGCGGCGGCGCCCTTTCCGCAGTATCCGAAACGAAGAGCGGGATCGTATTCATCGGTGCCGGCGAGACGATCGACGACCTCGAACGCTTCGATCCCGACGGCTTCATCTCCCGTCTCCTTGGTATGGGCGACCTCAAGGCCCTGGCCGAGCGGGCCGAAGAGGTGATGGCCGACGAGGAGATGGATGTCAACGCCATGCTGCGGGGGAAGTTCACCCTCAGGGACATGTACAAACAACTTGAAACGGTGAACAAGATGGGGCCGCTCAAGCAGGTGATGTCCATGCTCCCGCTCGGCGGCATGCAGATCCCCGACGACGCCTACGACGTCACCTCCACAAAAATGGAGCGCTACAAGGTAGTCATGGACTCGATGACAAGCGCCGAGCTCGACGATCCGCAGATCATCTCGGGATCACGGGTGCACCGTATCTCGCGGGGCGCCGGCGTCGCCCCCGAGGACGTGCGCGAACTCCTGAAGTATTACCGGGTCATGCAGCGGGCGCTGAAGGGCATGCGGGGAAGCAAATTCTCCATGCAGCGGATGATGAAGCGATTCGGGAAGACTCAGTAGATGAAACGTTTTGTCGTGGTAGGCCACCTGGGAAGCACCGACCCTGATTTTTCCCTGAACAATCTTCCTGGCGCCGGCAGGATGGACGAGCTCTGCCGGTGCGTCGCCGCATCCCTCTGTCTCTCGCATGGAATTCGCCGGGACACCGAGTGTCTGCTCGTTCTCCTCGGCGGACCGAAGGCCCCGAAGACTATCCGTTTTTCAGGCGAGAGCGTGCGCAGCCTCAGCCCGGACGAAAGGAATGTTGCCGGGCTGATCAAAAAGGCGCTCGCCCTCCCCTGCGGCACCGTCTTCAGGGAATCGAGCCCGGGCGTCTCGGTACGAAAAGGAGGACTTGAAGAGGTGCTCGCCGAATGCAGGTGTGCTGTTCTGGATGAAAGAGGGGAAGACATCAGGGGCGTTGAGACCGTCCCGGAGACCTTCGTCCTCTCAGACCACCAGAACTTTTCAGAGGAGGAGCGCGGGCTGATGCAGGACCTGCCCGCCTGCTCCCTCGGCCCCTGCATCCTGCACGCCGACATGGCGATTGTGGTCCTGCACAATGAACTTGACAGGAGAGAGAGCGGATGGACCTGATTGAAACGATCGGGGCGATTCTGGACTATGGCCCTATATGCGACCATTGCCTCGGACGCTTCTTTGGAAAGCGCTCGTTTGGACTGACCAATGCCGAGCGGGGCCGTGCCCTCAGGACAGTCCATGCCCTTGTAAAAAATGAACCCTATACCGGCGAACCCGATGAATGCTGGGTCTGCAACCGCCTCTTCGACGGGATCGATCTCTGGGCCGGGCGGGTCGTGGAGGCGCTGGAAGGGACAGAACACGCCACCTTTCTGGTGGGGACACGGGTGCCGCCGCTCATCGCCGAGAGCGAGGAGATGGTGTGGAGCGACCTCTCCCTGACCGATCCCGAGCCGATCAAATCCGAGATGAACCGCGAGACCGGCAAAGCAGTCTCGGCCCTGACCGGGAAGGTGGTGGACTTCAAGCGCCCCGACGTCGTCGCTGTAATCAACCTTGCCGAAGACCGGGTGGAGATCGAGATCAACCCGGTGTATTTCAGTGGGCGCTATATGAAGTATGAGCGGGGCATTCCCCAGACGCACTGGGACTGCCGGATCTGCCATGGAAAGGGGTGCGAACGCTGCAATTACACCGGGAAGATGTACGCCGACTCGGTCGAGGAACTGATCGGGGGGCCGGCGATCGAGATCTTCAATGCAGAAAACGCCGTTCTCCATGGTTCTGGTCGGGAGGACATCGATGCACGGATGCTCGGGACCGGCCGCCCCTTTGTCATGGAGATGATGCATCCCCTGCGGCGGGATATCGACCTTGCCAGACTGGAAGAGGCGATCAACGCCAGTGCCGATGGAAGGGTAGGGGTGAAAATCACCGGGTGGAGTTCGCACGCCGAGGTGGAAACCCTTAAATCGAACAAAGCGCATAAAAAATACAGGATTCTCGTTGAGGTCGACGGTACGATCTCTCTGGACGAACTCAAATCCGCTCTCGCCTGCTTAAACGGCGTGGTGATCCATCAGCGCACACCGCAGAGGGTCGCACACCGCAGAGCCGACCGGATCAGAGAACGCAGGGTGATCGATATACAGTCACCCGGGATGCAGGACGGGAAGTTCGTCATTGATGTCGTCGGCGAAGCCGGCCTCTATATCAAGGAACTGGTCTCGGGGGACAACGGGCGAACACAACCGAGTCTTGCAGAAATCCTGGGTAAAGACGCTCATGTCACCAGCCTCGATGTAGTGCTGGTGGAGGAACCAGGGAGTGGTGAATGATATGGCTCATCATAACGGTCCACGAAAGAAAACACGCTATAAGTTCAAGAAAGATCTCAGACGCCGCGGCATCCTGCCGGTTACCGCCGCGATCAGGAACTTTGAGATGGGACAGAAGGTTCACATTGTCTGCGAGCCGAGCATCCAGAAGGGTATGCCGCACAGGCGGTTCCACGGGAAGACCGGCACCGTTGTCGGGCAGCGTGGTCGCGCCTGGCTTGTCGAGATCCCGGACGGAAATGCCACAAAACTCGTCATATCCAGAACGCAACATCTAAAACCTCAGAAAGTATAATGTCCACCGTGTGATTGGCATGAAGGTAAAAGGATTAATCAGCGATGAGCGAATTACTCTCCCGGAAATGAGAGAGCAGCTCGCGCAGGTCGAAGCACAGCGCCATGAGGCCGGGCAGGAAATGTCCTATGAACTCCGCCAGAGCATTGAGCATGCCAATCACCTCTCCAAGACCACTGCCGAGAAGGCCCGTGCCCTTGTAAACGAGCTCCTCGCACTGGAAAAGATGAAACCTGACATCGCGTTCAGGATCGCCAATATCATGCCCCAGTCGCGGGACGAACTCAGGGCGATCTACGCCAAGGAGCGTTACACGCTCACCGGCGAGGAACTCGATGTGATTCTCGAGATGGTGATTACCCACCTCTGAGGGGTTGCGATGAAGACGGAGAAAAAGGAGATCTACGCAGTAGTTGTGGATGTGCTCCTCCAGGGACGTGCAGATGACCCGAAGCCGGTCTTCAAGCGCGAACCTATCGTTCAGGCAGTCGGAAAGGATCAGTTCAAACTCCTTGAACTGATCCCGAAGAAGGGTGCCGACATCCGGATCTATGATACGGTCTACATCGGCGATGAAGAACGCAAGCAGATCGAACGGGTGAAAAGGCGGATCGGGTACGGCGAACTGACGAACACCGGGCGGGTCGAACTCCCCTTTGCAATCGAGGCGATCGTGAAGGAGAACGAGGCCAGGTATGTGGAGTTCTTCAATAAAGCCGTGCCGATCACCTCGAAACTCCACACCTTCCACCTCCTCCCCGGCATCGGGAAGAAACTGATGTGGGAGCTGCTGGAAGAACGGGAGAAAAAGCCGTTCGAGAGTTTAGAGGACATCGCCCTGCGCATCAAGTCTCTGCCGAATCCGGTGAAGCTGATCGTTGGGCGTGTGCTTGAAGAGCTCCAGGAACCCGAGATCAAGTATCGTCTGTTCACGGCACGATGAAGGCGCGGCACGACCAGCATTTCCTCAGGGACCGCCGGGCGATCGAGCGGATCGTTGCTCTTTCAGAGGTTTCGGGACGCAGTGTCCTTGAGATCGGGCCCGGAGAAGGGGTGCTGACCGCAGCTCTCCTTCAGGCAGGTGCAAAGGTCACGGCGATCGAACTCGATCCCTCCCTTGTCGCCGGGCTTGAAGAGCGGTTCGCCGGCGAGATCGGGGCCGGAGCGTTCACGCTCATCCACGGCGATGCGGTGAGGGTTCCCTACCCCGCCTTCGATATCGTCGTCGCAAATCTTCCCTATTCTGCGTCTTCACCAATCACGTTCAGGCTCCTCGAGGCCGGGTTCGAGCAGGCCGTATTGATGTACCAGCGCGAGTTTGCCGAACGGATGGCAGCGCCGGTGGGAACACCGGAGTGCGGGCGGCTCTCGGTGATGGTCCAGACCTATGCAGACGTGAAACTCTGCTTCAACCTCCCGCCCGGTGCCTTTTCGCCGCCGCCGCAGGTCGCCTCGACGGTTGTCCGTCTCACCCCGCACGAGCCCCCCTATTATATCGCCGACCGCGAGGTGTATGCGGCGGTGGTCAGGGAACTCTTCTCCCACCGGCGAAAGACGGCGAGAAACGGGCTGCGCGGCGGGCGGGGCGCTCTTGGGGCTGAGAACGTGGAGCGGGCTATCGCCGGGCTCCCCGAGGAGATCCTCTCGATGCGGCCGGAAGAGTTGTCCCTGATGGTGTTTGCGATGATCGCAAACCTGTGTACAGGCGAGAAGAAACCCTCACCTCAGTAACCGCTCGCATAATACCACCCTCCCTCCTCCCTGATCCGCACCGGGACATCGAAAAGCCCGCCGATGACGTTATCGGTCAGGACCTCATCCTTCGGGCCGTCGCCGCAGATCCGCCCCTCCTTCATCAAGACCACCCGCGAGATCTCCGGGATGATGTCGTGGAGGTTGTGGGTGACCATGATCACGCCGGTGCCCGAGCGGGCGATCTTCTGGAGCGTCGAGCGGAAGTGGTGGAGGGCGTGGAGGTCCATGCTATTCGTGGGTTCGTCCAGGATGAGCGCAACCGGGTCGTGGACGAGCGCCCGCCCGATCAGGAAGCGCCTCCCTTCGCCGCTGGACATCTCCCTCATGGAACGGTCTGCGAGGTGCTCGATCTCCAGGAATCCGAGGATCTCGTCGGTCTGCTCTTCCATCGCCGCGGTGACTTCATGCCTGAAGAGCCCGACGCTGGAGAAGAAACCGGAGAGGACTGCCTCGCGCCCGGTGAACTCCCGGGTGAAGGTGAACTGCAGTTCGTTCGATACAATGCCGAGCATTGAACGCAAGGCGCCCACCTCCCAGACTTCCTTTCCCATGATCAAAAACCTGCGATCGGGGTGCGCCAGCGGGTAGCACTCGCGGGTGATTGTCCTGATCAGGGACGACTTTCCCGCGCCGTTCGGCCCGAGGATGGCGAGGTGCTCGCCGGCACCGACCGTGAGGGAGAGGGTGTCGAGGACTTTTTTGTCGCCCCTCATCACGGTGATATTGGCGAAGTCGAGCAAGGGGGGAGAGGGAGCCGTCGCACCAGGAGAGATCTGCGTGTTCATCGTGCAGGTACCTCAGATCTGCCTGCAGATACGGGTTATGGCGCCGACCGCAGGACTGAAAAACGGCGGCGATCCATGATACGATCATGCAGATCCCCACCCCTTCCCCGGACGACCAGGTCTATGCACCGGCGGAGGACACCTTCCTCCTCAGGGACGCAGCGCTCGCCGGGGTCAAACCGGACGACCGCGTGCTCGAGGTCGGGTGCGGGAGCGGTGCGGTCTCGGCAGCCCTGCTCGGCCGGGCAGCATCGGTCGTGGCGACCGATATCAACCCCCATGCGGTGCGGGCCGCACGCACCCTCGGCGTCGAGACGGTGCGGACCGACCTGATGGCGGGAGTCCGCGGCCCCTTCGATCTCGTCCTCTTCAACCCGCCGTACCTGCCGACTGCTCCGGAGGAGCGCATCGACGACTGGCTTGAATATGCGCTGGACGGCGGGCCGACGGGCCGGGAAACAATTGAACGTTTCGCCGCCGACGTCGGGCGGGTGATTGCCCCCTTCGGCCGGATCCTCCTGCTCGTCTCTTCCCTCACCGGGCCTGAGGAGGTGCAAAAGATCTTTTCGGGCCTCGGCTATATCGTGCTCCTCGCCGCAAAGGAGCGGGTGGAGGGCGAGGACCTCCTCGTGCTGCGGATCAGCCGGGACCTCTGCTGCTTCTCAGGGTGACGGCGCTTCAGCCAGAGGGTTCGATCCTGAAACCGCCTGGCAGCACCGCGATCGCAAAGCGTGAGCCCGACCCCGCCGTCCCGGTCTTCTGTCTTTCAGCGTATTTCAGAGGATCAGATACAGCAGATAGAGGATGAGCAGCACGGCGACAAGCTTTATCCAGAGAGGAACCGTGAAGCGCTTTTCCTCTTCCTCATGGACCTGTTTCTCAGGCGGTGGGAGTTCATCCTCAGACTCGATGACAAAAGATCCGGTGTATCCGCACTGCTTGCAGCGGTAGCGAAAGCCCCCATAGCCCCCGAGTTCCTCGTAAAGATCAGGACTCCCGCACGCCGGACACCTGAGCATGACAGAGATCGGATCTTGTCGGCAATCACCTTTGCGGAGAGAGACTTCGCCGTGCCGCCGTCCACCCCAAACAACTTAACCGCGAACCCTCCATGATTCTGGTGATAAGGCATGGGAGCAACCCTCGTAGAGAAGATCTTCTCCTCCCGCTGCGGGAAGGAGATAGAAGCGGGCGATGTGGTGATGGCGGCAGTGGATAAGGCAATGATCCACGACATCACCGGCCCCCTTGCCGTGCAGAAATTCCGTGAGATGAACGGAAATGTGGTCTTCGACCCTGCGCGGATCGTGATGCTCTTCGACCATCAGGTCCCGGCCGACTCCATTCAGGCGGCCGAGAACCAGAAATTTATGCGGGAGTTTGCGCTCAGCCAGGGTATTCACAACTACGACCTTCGTGAGGGCGTCTGCCACCAGGTGGTCCTGGAGAAAGGGCATGCGGCGCCCGGCGAGATCGTCGTGGGCTCTGATTCCCACACCTGCACCTACGGCGCTGCCGGAGCGTTTGCGACCGGCATCGGGTCGACCGACATGGGCTTTGTCCTCCGCTTCGGCGCCCTCTACTTCAGGGTGCCCGACTCGATCCGCGTCGAGGTGAACGGCGCTTTCGCCCCCCGCGTCGGGGCGAAAGACCTGATCCTCGATATCGCCGGGAGCATTGGGGCGGACGGCGCCACCTACCAGGCCCTCGAGTTCACCGGCGAGACGTTTGCGTCGATGCCGATGCCCGGGCGGATGACCTGCGCCAACATGGCGATCGAGATGGGGGCGAAGGCGGGGATCGTCCCGCCCGATGCGATCACCTGGGAGTACCTGAAAGGGCGCCGCCCGGATGTCCGGCCGTTCACGCTCGAAAACGACGAGGAAGCCACCTACGCGGAGTGGCGCGAGTTCGACGTCACCGACCTGGTGCCAAAGGTGGCGGTGCCGCACAACGTGGACAACGTCGTCGACGTGGAGGAGATCGCCGGCACGCATATCGACCAGGTGTTCATCGGCTCCTGCACGAACGGGCGCTACGAGGACTTCGCCGAGGCGGCCGAGGTGCTCGGCAACCGGACGTTCTCCGACGACGTGCGGGTGATCCTGATCCCGGCCTCGCGGGACGAGTACCTCAAGACCCTCAGGGCCGGGCTGATCGAGCGATTCGTCAAGGCGGGCGCCCTCGTCGAGGCGCCCTGCTGCGGCCCGTGCATGGGCGGAGCCTTCGGGCTCCTCGCACCGGGCGAGGTCTCCCTCTCCACTTCGAACCGGAACTTCCGGGGGCGGCAGGGGAGCACCGAGGCCGAAGTCTACCTCTGCTCTGCGGCAACGGCGGCGGCGAGCGCCATATATGGCGAGATCACCGACCCGAGGGAGGTGGCATGATGCGGATCTGGAAATTCGGCGACGACATCGACACGGACGCAATCATACCCGGGAGATACCTCACCGAGTACGACCCGAAGAAACTCGCGGAGCACGTCTTCGAGGGCACCCGCGACGACTTTCGGGCGGGCGTGCAGGAGGGAGACGTCCTTGTCGCCGGGAGGAATTTCGGCTGCGGCTCCTCGCGGGAGCACGCCCCGCTCGCCCTTCTCGGGGCAGGGGTGAAGATCGTGGTGGCCGAGTCCTTCGCCCGGATCTTCTACCGCAACGCCGTCAACACCGGGCTTCTCCCCCTGATCTGCCCTGAGGCAGGCGCACTCGTCGAGGGGCACGAGGCCGTGGTCGATATCGCCGGCGGCTCTATCGAATCTGACGGCGTCTGCCATGCGACCGAGGCGGTGCCCCCGTTCATGCAGGAGATCGTGGACGCCGGCGGACTTGTGGAATACGCGAAAAATCTAGAGGAGGTGGAACTGTGTACAGGGTCGCATCGATAGGCGGCGACGGCATCGGGCCTGAGATCCTCGTAGAGGGGAAGAAGGTCCTGGACGCCGCGGGTGAGAAGTATGGTTTTGATATCGAGTGGACCGACTACCCGATCGGGGCCGACCGCTATCTTGAAACCGGCACACTCGTCACCGAGGACGAACTGAAGGAACTCTCGGCCTACCGGGCGATCTACTTCGGGTCCATCGGCGACGACCGGGTGCGGCCCGGCGTGCTGGAGAAGGGAATCCTGCTTGCCCTGCGGTTTTATTTCGACCAGTACGTGAACCTGCGGCCGATCAAACTCCTGCACGGCGTCTCGACGCCGCTCGCCGGAAAGGGGCCTGAGGATATCGACTTCGTCGTCGTGCGGGAGAACACCGAGGACTTCTACGTCGGGATCGGCGGGCGGTTCAAAGGGCGCCACCACGCCGACCTCCAGGTTGTAAGGGACCTCTACTCGGTGAAGTTCGGCCTCGACGCCGAGAGCGACGCCGAGGAGATCGCCTACCAGATCGGCGTCCTCTCGCGGGAGGGAAGCCGCAGGGTGATGGAGTACGCCTTCGACCTGGCCGAGCGCCGGGAGAGGAGGGTCACCTCAGTGGACAAGGCGAACGTCCTCTCAGACGTCTATGGCCTCTGGCGGGAGGTCTTCACCGGAGTCGCCGCCGCCCACCCGGACGTCTCGACCGAGTTCAACTTCGTCGACGCCGTCACGATGTGGTTCGTGAAGAACCCGGAGTGGTTCGACGTCGTCGTCACCCCGAACATGTTCGGCGACATCATCACCGACCTCGGGGCGATGATCCAGGGCGGTCTGGGCCTGGCGCCCGGCGGCAACATCAACCCGAAGGGCACCTCGATGTTCGAGCCGATCCACGGTTCGGCCCCGAAGTACAAGGGTCTCGGCGTCGCAAACCCGATCGCCACGATCTGGGCGGGTTCCCTCCTCCTCGACCACCTGGGCGAGCACGAGGCGGCTGAAGCGGTCGTCCGTGCGATCGAGGGGACGATCAGGGACGGCGTGGTGACAAAGGACCTCGGCGGCACGGCGCGGACCTCTGATGTGGGCGGGCATGTCGCCGCGTTGATCGGGTTCTGAAGACCTCTTTTTTTATCCTGCAGGGGCGATTTCAATCGCCGCTTTTTCTGATATGTCTCTTTAAGACGGCGATGAAGTCGGCCATCCTGTACGGTTTGGCGATGACGTCCACAAAGCCGTACGATCTGTAATCAGCCATCACCGGATCGTCGGAGTAACCACTTGAGACAATCGCCCTCAGGCCGGGGTCATAGGCCAGGAGTTCCCGGACTGCTTCTTTTCCCCCCATACCTCCAGGGACCGTGAGATCCATGACGACGACGTCGAAGGGCGCGCCCCCCTCCTGTGCGGCGCGGTAGCGGTCGATCGCCTCCAGCCCGTCCGCGGCCCCTTCCACGACAAAACCCCGCCGCCGGAGCAGCGCCTCGGCAACACGGATGATCTCCTCATTGTCATCCATCACGAGCACCTTCCCCATCCCAGATGCGCTTTTTTCCGGGCGTTCAGCAGGGCAGGCCCCTTCCTCCGGTTTTTCCGGCGGTTTCTGCGATGCCGGCAGGTAGACCTTGAAAGCGGTCCCCACTCCCATCTCGGTTTGGAGTTCGATGAAACCACCGTGGTTCCTCACGATCGACTGGCACGAGGCAAGGCCAAGACCGTTTCCTTCTTTTTTCGTTGTAAAGTAGGGGTCGAAGATCCGGCCCCTGATCTCCTCAGGGATACCGGTCCCGTGGTCTCCAACAGTGATCCGCAGGTACCTGCCCGGCCCGATCGGGGGTTTCTCCTGCTGAACCAGAATGTTTTCAGCCTTCACCTCAATGGTGCCGCCCTCGGGCATCGCCTGGTCGGCATTGATAATCAGGTTCTGGATCACCTGGCTGATCTGGCCGGTATCCACGTCCACCCGACAGAGGTCGTCGGCAATCATGATGCAGAGCGTGGACTTCCGCCCGCGCAGAGAGAAACGTGCAGTCTCCCGAACGAGCTCGCCGATCTCGGCGGTCTTTTTCACCGGGGCTCCACCCTTCGAGAAGGTGATCAGTTGCTGTGTGACGTCTCTGGCCCTGAAGGCGGCGGCCTCGGCATCGCAGAGGTGGGAATAGGCAGGAGAATCTTCCGGGACGTCCATTCTGGCGATCGAAAGATTGCCGGTGACGGCGGCAAGCATGTTGTTGAAGTCATGGGCAATCCCACCGGCAAGCGTCCCGATCGACCTGATTTTCTCCTGCCTGCGAAGCTCTTCCTCGTATTTCAGTGTCCCGGTGATATCTCTGAAGATGACGACGGCACCGGCGACATTTTCACCCTCGTCATGGATCGGGGATCCCGAGATGGAGACCGGGATCTCAGAGCCGTCCTGACCTGAGAGGGTGAGATCCCTGGAGAGCGTGAGAACCTTTTTTCCCGAGAGCACCTCTTCGAGGAGGCGTGCAGCAACCTCTTTTCCCTGCGCATCGCGGAGATGGAGGACGGATCCAATTCCCATGCCGCAGGCCTTTTCCCTGGTGAAGCCCGTCATCGTTGTAGCGATCTCGTTGATCAGTACGATACGCCCGCCAGTATCGGTGGATATCACGCCCTCGGCAATGGACGAGAGCGTCACTGACAGCCGTTTCTTCTCCGATGCCAGTCTTTCCTCGGCCCATTTCCGGTCGATAATCTCCTGGTTCAGGCTGGCGTTCGCCCTGATCAGGGCGTCGGTCCGCTCCCTGATCAGGTCCTCAAGATGGTTGCGGTGGAGGTCCAGCTCCTCCTCGGTCCGGCGCAGCTCGGTGATATCGCGCGCAATGCCAAAAATCCAGGAGTGTTCCCCCTGCCGCTGCGGTTTCAACCGCACCTCGAGGATATGCAGCCAGCCTGATTTTGACAATATGCCAATTTCAACCGTCTTCTCCTGTACCTTTTCGATCTTTCCGGTCAGGCTCCCCTCAATAAGGTGCAGGTAGGGCGGGGCGATAAACTCGCGTACCGGCCTGCCGATCAGGTCGTCCCGGCTCCGGCCGGTGAGGTCTTCAGCCACCCTGTTGACCGAGGTGAGGTTCCCCTCCAGATCGAGGGTGAAGATGATCTCCTTTGCCTCGTTGATCACCCTGCTGTAGCGTTCCCTGCTCTCGTCCAGGAGGGACCGGGCGTTCTCAAGCGAGGCGAGCATGCCATTTACCGAAGCGGCGACCGTGGCGATCTCGTCCTCACCGTCGACATCGAGCCGCGCCGAAAGATTACCGCCTTTTCCGATGCCGGCGATCCGGCCTCCAAGGATCTCCAGCCGCGAGATGAACGTCTTCTGGAGGAGGAGGATCATCAGGGCGCTGAACACTCCTCCTATCAGGAGAATGGCAATGATGACATAATGCACGGCGTTCTGCCCTTCCCGATAGATCTCACGCGGCGCATCGATCTCCAGGAGCAGGGCCGGGGCGCCCATCACATCGCGGAGAAGGGCATAGCCGGCGATCCGATCGTCCCCTTCGGTCAGGACTACACCCGCACCCCCTCCCGACACCAGTCGCTCCCCCACATCAGAGATTCCAGAAGGAAGAGCGAGTTCGTTGATGGAGAGGGAGAGGGCGGTCTGCCTGGAGAGCCGTGCGATCTCGACCTGATCAAGGAACCGCCCGACGGTCACCCTGCCGCTCACCCCCCCGCTGTCCCCTGCCATGATCGGGCGGGAGGCGATCATCATCGGCCCTGAGCTGAGCATGAGGATACCGCTGATGGCCTCGCTACCAGTAGCAGGAGAAAGGGCCGGAACCTGTTCGAGGAGACTTTTTGGTGTCGGCATCTCGTGTTCATAGACCAGGTTCACATATTTGTGCCAGACAATCTCCCCGTCGGCATCGGTGATCATAAAGAGATTGAAGTCCGAGCCCACGAAGTTCTCGTCGGGAAAATTTGAGCGGAGGTATGAGGCATCCCTGTCCCCCATAAACCTGCCGGTATCATCTGCCTCTGCCCAGGTGAAGGCGATCATATCGAGTTTTGAGAGATCTTCGGCGATCGCGTTCTTTGCCCGGGCAAGATTCTCCTGCATGGCCTGCTCCTCCAGTGCGGTGAAGCCGCCGAGCATGAGGGCCTGCGAGGTCAGGGCCATGACAATGGTGAGGGCGACCGAGGTGGCAAAGATGATCAGGGCAGTTTTGATCCTGAGAGAGGAGAAGGCGCGGAAGAGCGGCCCATAAAACGGGCGGGTATCCTGATCGCCAGTTCCATAGCCGACTGCAGTCCGATCAGCATCAGGATATAGTCCCATGAATGAAAACCGTTGATCAGAAAGAAGCATATAGTTTATCTCCAGAATATATCTGGACTATAGATATACTATATCTCCACGGCGGGCCCCTCACGCCACCCTCTCATCGGCATGCGATGAGCATAAAAAAAGATTGCACGATTATTTACACCGAATATGTTCAAAAGAAATTCCAATGCCCGTATTCCTCGAGAAATTACCCAATACCACAATAGATATTTTTAAAAAACTATATATTTGTGTTCGTCCATTCATTCAATTGTCAGGCTTCCTGAACCCCATACAAGGTGAGCACGATGCATCCTTACAGCAAAGACGGAGTTTCACTCTCTCATAATCAATACCTCGGCATTGTGGCGCTGCTCCTGATCACCGCCATTGTTGCCCTGGTCTTCCTTTTCCCGCCCCTCTCCCCAGGCACCGGCGCAGGCACGCTCTCGCCGGCCAACCTGACCGTTGCGGGATCCACAACGATCCAGCCGATCTCAGAGTACCTCGCTGCTGATTTCATGGCGCACCACCCCGACGTCAGGGTTGTTGTCGAAGGGGGAGGTTCTGGTGCAGGGATCGCGCGCACCGTCGACGGAACGGCAGAGATCGGTTCGGCCTCCAGATCTCTCGAAGCCACGGAACGGGAACAGTATCCAAACCTTGTCGTCCACCCGATCGGAGGGAGCGGCGTTGTACTCATTGCGGGCAGCGGATATCCCTCGTACGAGATCTCCTGCGAGGAGGTGGCACTGCTCTATAATACGGTGAGCGAGGACCTGACAGCAATGCCGCACCTCTCTGAGGTGAGGGCGGTTGTCCAGAGAAGTGACAGTTCAGGCACTGAAGAGATCTTTGCCCAATGGCTGTACGGAACGGCGGCAAAAAATCTCGATGCTTCTCTCCCGACGGCAGACACGGGAAAATACGGGACGATCCAGCAGATCGAAGCAGAGGGCAGTGCTGGCGTCCTGAAGGCCGTCGCGGATAACCCCGGTGCAATCGGTTTTGTCGACGTCGGGTATGCGGAAGGGGCGGCGCAGGTCCACCCCCTCAGGGTGATAGACCGGGGATCAGACCTGGCCCTCCCCTCTCCGGGCACCTCGTTCAGGGAGGCGATCCTCGGCGAACTCGCACACACGGATGACGAGGAGGAGACCTACATACAGGCGCTCACCAGGCCGCTGAACTACCTCACCAACGGCACACCCACCGGAGCCCAGGCCGCCTTCATCCAGTTTGCCACCTCAAAAGAGGCAGAGCGATATTTCAAGGATGTCGGCTACTTCTCGATCAGGGAGATCAGGGAAGCGATGGGGGTCGGGGCCTGAACCGTCACCCATTTTCAGAGAGGGGATCAGGCCACTCATTGTAGCCTTTCCCGAACTCCCCGACCATAGAGTCCGTGAACTACCACGCCCTAAAGGGCGTGGCTTCCCACTTCAATGACCTTGCCTCGGAAGAGGTCTTACCAGATAGATCTCCATGGGCGTTGATTATACTGTTCGGGCAGTCCCTGCCCTACAGTGACTTGAAATGCCAGGCTGCTTGGTTCTCGCAACGTAGACAAACTATGATAGGATGCAGGAACATAAAAAAAATGTATCGTTAGAAGACCAACTGACATAGGAAGGGCGGTTCCGCTTTCATCCCCGCACCTGTTGGCCGGGGTCTTCTCGCTCCGCCCTGAACGCCCCCACAAGATAAAGATCGTCGAAGAGGTGGAGGCGCTCGGGCGGGAAACACTCGCGCATGTCCTGGTTGCCGAAGACGTGCTTGCCCTCAGAGTTGACCGAGGTATCGGCAAAGAGGGCGAGGCGCATCCCGGCATGATAGTCAGGCGGGCACCCAACGCCCTGGCGTTCGCCGCCCTCTGCATCCCGTTCGCCCTCTTATTCCCCTGAAGGGCGGCGGGAGCGGCACGCCGTGAGCACGTCCTCGATAAAGGCGAGAGAGCCCTCGATGCCCGTAATCGGACGGGCATGGAGGCGCACCCTGCCCCGCTGCGGAAACGTCAATCCCACGAACGGGATCTCAGGCGCCACGGCCTGCTCGTACGACGAGCCCAGGATCAGGTCGGGTCCGGCCTCCGCGATCAATTCCTCAATCTCCTCCAGAGAGGTGACTGCCCCTTCCCCGGTCCTGGGAGCGAGCACCGCGATCTCGGCGTCGAGATATCGCCTCAGGGTGGCGGCGGCAAACGCCGCATAGGAGTCCTCCGCAAAGATCGCCACCGCCGGCGGATCGAAGCGGGAGAGATATTTGTCGCAGGCCCGGTCGATCTGTTCCCCGGCCTCTTCCGCTTCCTGGAGGACCGGCCCGGCGTCAAGACCACAGAGGTCGGCGAGGCGCGAGAACGCCGCCTTCGTCGGATCCAGGCCAAGAAGGTAGCCGACAGAGCGACCGACGCCAGCGGAGAGGCCGGGGTTGGTGCCGACCGAGACCCGGCCGCACGCCTTGATCCCCTCAACCGGCCCGGCCGCAAGCGCCGCCGCAACCCGCCCGCCTGCCATCCTGATCATCCGTTCGGCCTCCAGCAGGTTGCCCCGGTAGAACGGGTCGATCGGGTTGAGGCCGTCGACCGTTATCCCATCTACTCCTTCCCCCACCGCGGGGCCAAGCGCCGCCATCGCCCGCCGGTAACCCTCCTCCATCCCGCCGGCAAACCCCGGGCTGTCGATGACGATCACGCCCTCATCGTCGAGCATCGCGGTGATGTCCTCGCCGGTCACCGACGGGACGCAGGTCAGGACGACGGCCACACGCTTCCCCCGCCCCCTGATCTCGTCGACCACCTGACAAAGCCGCTCCTCTGATCCGAATATCACTTCCTCTTCCAGGATCATGGTTGCGTGAACCGGCCTCTGGATGAGCGATGCCGGATAAAAGTAGCAGCCCGACGAGCCGTGGATGACCACGTCGATCCCGGAAAAACCTGAAAGGCAGGAGACCGCTCCGCACATGGCGCACGGCCAGACCGGGTTGGCGCAGGGGCGTTCAGGCATGTGCCCTCCTCCTCCAGCGGTGGAGCAGACGCCTGATCCCGGCCGTTCCCACGGGCGGGCTGTACGGCAGGGAAAGACTGGCACCGCCGCTATCGGCCTTCAGGTCAAGCGCCGCCATCACGCGCCTGACCGGGGCGTACTCCAGCGACCCCAGGGTCAGGGGGTCGGGGGAGACCGCCGTCCCGCGCATGTCGGCAAAGGACGAGAGCATATCGGCCTGATGCCTCCTCTCAGCCTCAACCGACGGGCCGGCATCGAGCCCCATGATCGCGGCGGCCTCCTCCAGAAACGATATGCCCCCCTCAAGCCCGATAGGAAATGAATCGATATATGGCGTCCCGAAGCGCCGCTTCAGCGCCTCGCCGACCGGCCTGAGGGCAGGTTCCCTGAGAACAGTGAGGCTCCCCGAGCCGAGACGCTCAAAGTCGGCGAACCGCATCTTCCGCACAAATCTGACGCCGACCCGGAGACCGAGCAGCCCGAGCAGCCTTTCAACCTCAGCAAAATTCTCCTCGACCTCGAACTCAAGATTCTTCTCCCCGATGACGGTAACCGTCTGCTCCTCCACACCCTCGCTCCCGGCAAGGGCGGCAAGAGTATTCAGCGCCGCGTTCAGGCCGTCAGAGAAGGCGCCGCCGAGAAAACCGGCCGTCGGGACCGGGATCACCGGCAGCCCGAAGTCACGGGCGCAGACAGAACAGATATCGTCCCCGATCGTCTCGGTGATGCAGGTGGAGAGCACGAAGATCGCCGCCGGCCCGTCGTCGGCGACGCGCTGAAGCGTCCTGGCGAGCGCCTCCTCGCCCCCGAAGATGATCTCGCTCTCAGCAAGGTTGGTCGAGACCAGCGGGGGGAGGGCACAATCGTCCTGCTCCGCGGCGATCGCATGAAGAAGAGAGAAATTGTGGTGCGTGCACCCGGTCGGGCCGTGGACTACCGTGACGGCGTCCCGTACCTGCGTCGTAACAGAGAGTGCGCCGGTGAGGGTGCACCCCTCATACCTGAGCGAACCTGCGGGCGAGTTCTTCGAGTTCATCAATTTCAAGGGGTGTCGGTATCGATGTCCGCGTATTCTTCATGATATCTTCGGCAAGGCGACGGTACACGCCTGCCTGCTCGGATTCAGGGGCATATTCCATCACCGTCTGCCGGTTCAGCTCGGCAAGGGTCACCGTGCGGGACCGCGGGATGTAGGCCACCATCGCGGAGTTGATGCGTGAGGCAAACTCCCTGACGAGGTCTTCCTCCCCTTCCATGTTCTTTGAGTTGCAGATCACGCCGGCGAGGGCACAGGTCTGCCTCGACCGCTTTGCGAGCCTGGCGATCGCCTTTGCGATGTTGTTTGCTGCATACAGGGACATCAACTCGCCCGAGGTGATCAGGTAGACCTCTTTTGCATACCCCTCGCGCATCGGCATCGCAAACCCCCCGCAGACGACGTCGCCGAGGACATCGTACACGATCACATCGCCGTTTAACGCACCGAGACGTTCGAGGAGCTGGAAGGTGGCGATGATCCCCCGGCCCGCACAGCCGATACCCGGTTCAGGGCCGCCGGCTTCGACGCAGCGGACACCGGCGTAGCCCGTAAAGACGACGTCGTCCGTGACGATCGCGGCATCGCCCCGCTCCCTGACCAGGTCGAGAACGGTTGGTATCCAGGCACCGTGCATCAGCATCCTCGTGGAATCGTGCTTGGGGTCGCAGCCGATCTGCAGGATGTCGAGTCCGGTCTCACCCAGAGCGGCGGAGAGGTTCGCGGAGGTGGTGGACTTGCCAATCCCGCCCTTCCCGTAGAGGGCGATCTGTTTCATGTCATCTCTCATGGGCGTGCATCCGATATATAGTGCATTGATATTAACGCAAAAATATTTGGTCCCGACTCAGTCAAAACCCTTGATCAGGCCCATAAACAGGACGAGGACCGGGACGATCTCCAGCCTCCCGAACCACATCAGAAAGATAAACGCCCATTTCGAGCCGAGGCTCATGTCAGGATTGACAAAACCGGTTGAAATGCCGTTGTTGCAGAACGCCGAGACGACCTCGAAGATCACCTTCGAGGAGTCGACGGTCGTCTGGGCATCGAAGTGGAGGATGGCGATGGTGCAGAAGAAGACGCTGACAAAATAGAGGATGATGACGAGCATATTCTTTGAGACCTCGATCTCGGCGATGTTCTTCTGCACGGTTCTCCCCTCATGCCTGAAGGGGACAATCGCCTTTCCTGATACGAAGATCCGCCTGAACCACCAGGCAAGCCCCTCCAGCCCCAGGATCACCTTCGAGATCTTCAGGCCGCCGGCCGTCGAACCCGACGATCCCCCGATGAACATGAACATGACAAGAAAAAGCGTGGTCACCGCCGGCCAGACGTGCAGGGAGGAGTTCTGGAAGCCGGTGCTCGTGATTCCTGCCGTCGCCATGAAGATCCCCTCGCGCAGGGCGGTGAAGAGATCGCGTCCCATCAGGAAGACGAAGTCGGCGGTGAGGACGAGAAATCCGATGAGGGTGAAAGCAAGAAGAGCGACGGCCTGGCGGTCCCCGAAGAAGCTGACCTTCCGGTGAGAGTACATCAGGTAATAGAGTTTGAAGGGCATGGCGCCTGCGAGCATCACCGGGACGAGGAGGAGTTCGAGAAGGGGGTTCTGATAATACGGGATCCCCGCGGAGTGGACAGAGAAACCGCCGGTGGCGATCGCCGTGAGGGCGAGGTTCACGGCGTCCCAGAGCGGCACCCCGGAGAGGAGGACAAGCCCGACTGAGGCGAGGGTGATGATGATATAGATCCGCCACATCGCCATGCCGGTGCCGACGACGCTCGGCATGAAGGCTTCCGACCGCCCTTCCGAGCGGTAGAGACCGCGCTGGATCAGGCCGGAGCGGCTGGCGAGGGCGACGGTGAAGGCGACGATACCGATGCCGCCGAGCCACTGCATGAACGAGCGCCAGAAGAGCAGGGTCTTTGGCGTATGCTCAATGTCGGTCAGGAGGGTGAGGCCGGTATCGGTCCATCCCGACATCGCCTCGAAGACGGCGTCGGTCACCGGCATCTGAAGGCCGACGATGAACGGCACCGAACCGATGAGGGCGGACGAGAACCAGATGAGCGCCACCGCCGTCAGGGCGATGGAAAGGCGGGCCTCACGGGCCGGATGCGGCACCCGCACGAGAAGACTGCCGACGAGCAGAAAGATCAGGGGTACGAGCGCCATCGGCACAAACATCTCCCACTCGCCGTAGATGACGGTGACGGCGAGGGGGAGAGAAGTGACCACCGCCATGAACCGAAATATCTGCCCGATATCAGGAGCGATAATCGAGAAATACTCAAGCCGGTCCATTTGAAAAAAGGTAAGGCTGCTGAGTTCTTATCCTTTTGCGTGCGCCGACCTCGCCGCCTCCAGCACATGCCAGCGGTTGAGGATCCGCCAGGCGAGGATCAACTCGGCGATCTCCCCCGCGGTCACATACTGCCGGTCGGCGAAGAGGTGCACCGCCTCGGATCTCGTCTCACGGCCGATGGTGCGGGCAAGTCGCCGGATCGCCGAAGCGGCCAGTTCTCCGTCAAGAACGAGAGCACTCAGTCCCCTCCCGTCAAGGGACGATAACCCGAACTTCAGCAGGAATGGGCGTTCGCAGAGCCTGAAGATCTCGCCGAGATCGAGGGAGAGGCCGATCTCCACCATCTGTTGCAGAAGTTTTTTCTGGAGGATGGTGACCCGGTAGACGTTTTGCTCCTGGCTCGCCTCCTCGCCGTAGCCCGAGCACGCGATCTGGATCACCACATCGGCATACGCACGCTGCGGGGCGATATACCGCTCATAATCGGGTTTTCTCTCCTCCATCTCCGCCATCACCTCGGCACGGCTGTAGCCGCGCCGTTGCATGTCCCGCCGTATCTTCCAGAGGGTCTTGACAGCAGGGTCGGGGTCCACAAAGAGTGAGAAGTCCAGGAGGGAGCGGAGTTCTGGGGTAAAGAGCGTGTGCAGCCCCTCGAGGATGAGTACCCGCGCCGGCCTGAACAGGACCGGGGGGTCGAACGTCCCGTCCGAATGGTTGTACACCGGCTTCATAACCGCATTGCCGCCTTTCAGGGCGCGTATATGATCGGCAAGCAGGTCGAGGTTATTCGCCTCGGGGACGAGCGGGGTGATCCTCAGGTCTTTCCGCTCTTTTCGATCGTAGCGGTGATAGTCGTCGAGGGTGATGGTGGCGACGAGGTCGGCGCCGACGATCTCCCGTATTGCTCGGGTAAAGGTTGTTTTGCCCGATCCACTATCTCCTGCGACACCGATCACAAAGACCGCATCGGACCGGGAGATCAGGTCCCTGAAGACAGGTGTGTCCATCAGTCTGGGGGTGCGGTGCCGGAGGAGTTAAAGGTTACCGGAGAGGGACGGGCAGAAAAAAAGGTTATTTTCGGTTTGTCCAGAGCCCATGGATATTGCAGTAGATCCGGGCTTTGGCATTGACGTCATCGATCGGGAAGACGGCCTCGGGTGCGTCGCCGGGGTTGAGTTTATGCACATAGAGTTTGCGCCCCTTCCTCACTTCGATCCACTCGATGTAGTGCTTCTCCTCCATCGGATGCGGCACATCGCCGACCTTCACCTTAACGCCGCCCTCGACCTTCTCCAGCACGGGCACGTGCTTCTCCTTTCCGACGTCTGCGGTCTTCTCCTCCATCCTGACCATCGGAGCGCCGCAACAGACGAGCTCACCGTCTCCGGCATGCGCAATCTTCACGACATTCCCGCATTTCTCACATTTGTAGACTTCAAGCAGTTCGGTCATCCAGATCCCTCCTGTGATCGGGTCAGTAGTCCCTCATGCTTCTTAAGAATTGTGTCGGCAAGAACGTTGAGCGCTGCAAGGTCCTCACCCGTCGGGTAGCCCCTGATGTAGACCGGATCGATCACCTCGGCACTGAGGTGTGAGAGCGTATCAACGAGGGTCTGGACGGTCTTGCCGCCCCAGCCAAAGGATCCGATGACAGAGATGAACTTCGTCTTCGGCCGGAGGGCGGAGAGGATGTAGGCGGCGTTGAGCGCCACCGGGTGTGGGCCGAAGAGCACGGTCGGCGTGGCGATGACGATCGTCGCCGCATCGAGCGTGGTCATGGCGATATCCCCGAGGTCGGACTTTGAAAGGTCGTAGGGCTGCACCTCGATCCCCCGCTCGATCAGGGCGTCGGTGAGGTACGAGACCATCTTCGCCGTGCTCCCGTGCATCGAGACGTAGGGGAGGAGGACCAGGTTTTTCACCGTATCCGAGGTCCATTCCGCATAGACGTCAAGAATAAGCGAGGGGTCGTCGTACAGGGGGCCGTGGCTCGGGGCGATGATCCTGACATCCCGCTCCGCCACCTTCTGCATCGCCGCCAGAACGCTTGAACGGAACGGCATCATGATCTCGGCGAAATAGCGTTTCGCCATGCGCTCGACCTTTGTGAAGTCCCTGACAAAGAGTTCGCTCGTCGCAAGATGGGATCCAAAGAGATCGCAGGAGAAGAGGATACCGTCTTCCTTCAGATAGGTCATCATCGTCTCAGGCCAGTGGACCCATGGGGCGACGATGAACTCAAGCGTCTTTCCTCCGAGATCGATCGTGTCGCCGTCCTTCACAACGGTGACGCGGTCTTCAGGCACGTCGAGAAGACGGCCGAGGAGGTCCCGGCATTTTTCATCGGCGACCACCGTCGCCCCCGGGAACATATCCAGGAGCAGGGGGAGAGAGCCCGCATGGTCCTGCTCGGCATGGTTGATGACGATGTAGTCGAGCGAGGAGATCCCTATCCTCATCAGATTCTTCAGGAGAGATTCTTCGAACGCCGGGTCCACGGTATCGATCAGCGCCGTTTTCCCGGTTCCCTTCACCACAAAAGCGTTGTAACTCGTCCCCTCCGGGGTACCGATCAGGGCATCGAAGAGGCGGAGGTTCCAGTCAATCGCCCCGATCGAATAGACGTCGGGGGAGATGGTACGGACAGCCATTTCACACCACCCCTTTAAACTTCTCCTTTGCCGCCCCGCAGACCGGGCAGACCCAGTCAGCCGGGAGGTCGGCAAAATCGATACCTGCTTTGAGACCCTGTTTCGGCTCTCCTTTTGCCGGGTCATACACATGACCGCAGATCATGCACTTGAATTTCTCCATGGTATCATCCCCTCAGTCATCTTTTTCAGGTATTAAGTCTTCGTGCAGAAGTCAGAAATCCAGTATGAGGAGATAAAGAGGTGATGCCCCCCATACACCCGCCCCCATCTGTTCAGCCCATCCGTGCAAAATTACTCTTCGCCGCCCCGCAGACCGGGCAGGACCAGTCATCCGGGAGATCGTCAAACGCTGTTCCCGGAGCGATCCCGGCATCGGGATCTCCTTTTTCCGGGTCGTAGATGTAGCCGCATACCATGCACTGATACCGATCCATGATGCACCTGAACTCTTCTGGCGTTTAATATTTTATATTTTTACCGAAAGAGGCCACGAAACATTACAACAGGGCCAACCATGCGATATAGACCGCCGCCTGCATCAGGGTGAGCGGCAGACCGACCTTCATGAACGCAAAAAATCCCAGGTGGACCCCGCGGCGTTCGGCCCCCTGGATGATGATCACATTGCTCGCCGCCCCGATAACGGTGAGGTTTCCCGCGATCGTGCTCCCGGCCGCAAGGGCGAGCATCCCGGCCTCCCCGACGCCGGCATCGACGAGAATCGGAAGGGCAAGGGCAACAAAGGGGACGTTGGAAACGAACTGGCTGAGGACGATCCCGAGCGTGATGATCGCCGGGATACCGACCGCCGCCGGTCCGAGATCCTGGAAGATTCCGGCAACAGCGCCGCTCTCCCTCACACCCTCCATGACGACGAACATTGCGGCAAAAAAGATGAGGGTCGGCCAGTCCACCTGCCTGAGCAGGTCGAGACGGCGGCTGGAGAAGAGGACAAGAGGGAAGGCGGCGACCATCGCAATCGCGGGCAGAGGGATACCAGTCCCGCCGCAAAGAGAGAGTAAAACGGTTGCGGCGATGAGGACGGCGATGACGATGAGAGAAAGGCATGCGAGGCGCGAGAGGCCGGGATCGGCAACGCTCACCTCAGAGATCGTCCGGTCGATACGCAGGTGCAGGAGTGCAGGGTCGATCAGGAGGAGAAAAAAGCATACAAGGAGGAGGGCAATTGCGGTCGGCGGTGCAAGAGCGATAAAAAACGTCACGACCGGGTCGGAAAACCCGCCCGCGGTGGCGACCAGGAGGTTCTGCGGATTTCCGATCGGGCTTGCAACGCTGCCGGTGGTGACCGAGAATGCAAGGGCGAGAAGAAGCACTTTCGGGCTGGCGCCAGTCATGCGGGCATAGCCAAGGACAAGAGGCGTCCCGATAACGGCAAGGGTGTCGTTCATCAGGATTGCAGACCCGATACCCGCGGCAAAGACGAGGATGAGGATGAAACGGGGCCCGGTTCCGAACCGCCCGAGTACGGCGCCGCTCATCCGGACGAGAAGCCCGCTCTCCTCAAGCGCCGCCCCGACGACGAACATACAGAAGAGAAAGACCATGATCCCGACGTCGATGGAGCGGAGGGCGTCCACCGGAGCGACCTCGCCGGTGATCAGCATCCCGACGGCCCCGAGGAGCATGATCTGCCAGATGGCGATACGAAGCCCTGCGGTCTGCCGGAAGGCGATGAGAAGGACGACCGCCAGGAGGATGAGGAGCGAGATGTGCGTGAAGGGAGGTGGCCCCCGGTCCTATTTCTCTGTTCCGGAAAAATCGGGTCAGGGGTTGAGGGTCCAGATCGCCCAGGTGAGGTATGTGGCGAAACTCACCCAGACCAGATAGGGGACCAGAAGATATGCGGCCGGCCGAGAGACCCGGTATGCAAGGATGATCGTCGCAACGATGGCAAGCCAGAGGACGAGGATCTCGATCAGGCCGAGGAGCGGGGACTGAAGCCCGAAGAAGAGCGCCGACCAGAGGAGGTTGAGCACGAGTTGCAGCCCGAAGACTGCAAGCGCCGCCCTGACCGGCGGTCTGTCCGTCCCCTCCCGCCACAGGAGAAACAGAGAGACACCCATCAGCACAAAGAGCGCGGTCCAGACCGGGGCAAAGACCCACGAAGGAGGGGTGAGCGGGGGTTTGACGAGCCCCGCATACCAGCCCGGGATATTCGGGGCGGTGAAGAGCGACCCGATGATGCCGGCCATATTGGTGAGGATGATCGCCGCAACCAGCCGCACGGCGTTCTGATATCTGCTCGAGTCCATAGGGGGAAATAAACCTGGAAGCATATAACCTCTTGTCTCAGAAGGGGAGACCCGGAAGAGAGAAGATCCCGAGCATCCTGATGCCGATATAGCCGGTGAGCAGCACGAACGCCGCCCTGAGGGCTGCCGGCGGCAGGCGGTGGGCCGTAGCAACGCCGAAGCGAGCGGCCGGGATAGAGACCGCAACAATCACCGCAGCCTGCACAAGGCCCACATAGCCGACAGTGCCGGGAGGCAGTCCCGAAACCCCGATGCCGGCGATCATATACGAGAGGGTTCCCGCGGTGGCGGCGAAGATCATCACCACCGTCGAGGTGGCAACGGCGCGGAGCATCCCGAAGCGCAGGACCGCCGTAAGGATCGGGATCAGGATGACACCGCCGCCGATGCCGGCCATCCCGGAGACGACGCCGACCGGAAGGCCCCAGAGCAGGTACCGGCTGCCTTCAATCTCAGGGACATCCTCTCCTGCGTCCGTCTGCGGGAGAAGGACGCGGAGGCCTGCAGCGAGCACGACAAGACCGAAGAAGATCTTGACCATTTCCGCGGGGAGATAGACGGCGAGAACGGCACCGGCGACGCCACCGGCCGCAGCCGAGATCCCGAGGAGATAGCCGGCCCGCCAGACGAGAGAGCCGCGCTGGCGATGGGCAAGAGCGCCGGAGAGCGCCGTCGGGATGATCGCAACAAGGCTTGTCCCGAGGGCGAGGCGCAGGGCGATCTCTTCGGGCAGGCCCATTGCCACAAAGAGCCACAGCAGGATCGGGACCATAATAAATCCGCCGCCGACGCCAAGAAGGCCGGAGAGTAACCCCACAAGCAGCCCGGTGAAGATCAGCGTGAGAAGAAGGGCAGTCCAGATCATAGAATCACAGGATCATCTGATCCTTTCATACGATAGAGGTTTTCTGATGGGTATGTCTGAGAACCGCACCGGAAGAGAGGATCGTGCGCGGAGATCAAAAAAGATGTCCGATGTCTGGAAACGCCTTCAGAGCGTGAACACCGCGTTAAGCCCCGGAGAAAAAATCAGCCAGACCGGAGATCTTCAGCCATCAGGATAGAGGATTCACCGATATTTCAGGGACAAAAAGAAGTTTCACAGAAATTAATCAGGAATTGAAAGAATACATGGAATTGTCGCCCCCGAAAAGATCCATTATCCTAAATTGGCTATTATAGCCGCCACTATATTTAAAGATTTCTTTGTCACTCCAACGACCACACCGGACCAGGAAACAGAATAACCAGTTCCATCGGAGAAAAAATGGATTCAACTGCATGGGATGTCCCGGAAACCGTGGAAAGGGCTAAAAAGAATCAGTAAGATTTTAGGATTCAGAACCCATATACCCCACAGAATATACAATACATTTATATATTAAATCTGTAATAGAGAGCATTGCCCCTGAGGGGAGATGAATTGTGAACATGGGGGGACACAATTCAACAGCTATGACGGGGCACTTAACAGGTACGAAGAGAAGTACAGGCCACCGTTCCTGCCATGCCATCCCATGAACGGGACGGAGCGCGTATGGTTGAACACTCGCGCCCCTACGGCTTGGCGAACGGTCAAACATGCTGGTTGCCGGAGTTCATCACAGCGCCGCCCGTCACGGCGACGCACGATCTCAGCAGGAAGAGGATCTTTTCAGGCACCCTCTGCCCTGCTGGCAGGAAAAGGATACGGTCCGTTCTGGGGGGGCATGGACCGCAACCCATTCCTGCCTCTGCCCAACCTCACCTGACTTCATTTTTTGATGCCAGCTGCCTTTCAGCCCGTGCAATCAACACGTTCTTTCCATCTTCAGGCCAGATTCATCTGCTCTGTGAGCGCCCGCTCAGGTCCTGACAGTCACCTTCATTTCTTCTGCGACCTCAACCTCAACACCTCGTCCTTTCCCTCAACCTTTAACACAAAAGTACCGTGGCAGGGCTTGGTGTACGGGAAGATCACAGAGTCCCCATCGACGCCGATGGGGATGGGCGGCACCCCGATCAGTGCGAGATCGAAGATCCTGTAGCCGGGCATCACATCGTAAAACTCGCGGTAATTTTTTCGGATATAATCCCTGTACTCCCTGAAACTGCAGTTTCGCAGGAGCACCTCATACTTCAGCGCCTCTACGCACCCCATCCTGTCACCTCCGCAATCGCGGCCTTCAGCGGACCGGCCTTATGGGCGGTCCTGACCGTCACCTTCTCGCACGGGAAGTCGATCAGCGCGGAGAGACTCTCCGCATCTTTCCCGAAGACCACGGCGATCACCTTCCCGCTGGAGATGGCGCTGATCGTCCCGGCAAAACTGACGCCGCTCTCTACATGGACCAGCACGAACGAGACAGCAAAGTCCCGCTCATTTGCAGCCATCGCCTCAATGCAGCGGTCCAGATCGATCATCTCGCCCACATACCGCCTTTCGGGGTCGGCCATCGCCACAAGCGCCCGTGCAGACGGGTTTCCCGTGATAACCGGCTTTTTACCCGCCGTTTTAAGAGCGTGCGCAAGGTGGATCGCAAGACTCACCTGTGCCGGCGCCTCAGGACACCCGAGGACGATCAGCCCTTCATCTTCCTTCCCTGACATATCCCGAATCACCGCATATTTTTCCTTCACCAAAGGGAGCGATCCCCTCCACCCGTTCAGGGCAGGTATAAACCGTGAACCGATCGCCGCGCGAGAAACAGATCAGGGTGATCCCGGCTTCTTCGGCCGTTTTGATCCCCTGATCGGTCGAGGCCGCCCTGGAGATGATCACCGGGATGCCGGCACTCGCGGCCTTGGCCACCATGCCGGCCGGCTGCCGCCCGGTACAGCCGATCACACAGCGGGAGCGGTCGAGCCCTGCAAGCACGGCATGCCCGATCACCTTGTCAACGGTATTGTGTCTGCCGATATCACAGGCCTTTGCCTCAAGAAACCCATCATAGAAGAGGACAGAGCAATGCAGACCCCCGGTCTTTCTCCAGTCCTCAGACTCGATGGCAGCGGTCATCCGGTAGACATCGTCGATGGTGATCCGCGGTCCGGCCCCGAGACGCGGAACCTGCCGCAGATAGGCCGTCCCACCCGAGGTCTCAAGCACCCGTTCACCGCCGGGTTTCACCCCGGCACTGACGCGAATTTCGTTGCCTTCAGCCTCGACACTCTCTACTCTGTCTGCAAGACCCTCAGAGACGATAAACCCTGCCCCGAGTTCCCTGAGCTGCTCGGCCGATGCCACCATCGCCGTGATCTCCTCGCCGTTGACCACAAGATGGAACCTGCTCTCGATACAGACCTCGTCCACAATTTCGCGCGGCACGCCCCCCTTTACCTGAATACCTCTGTATGTATAGAGATCCATGGTGTCCCCCTCCTCATCGGCGCCACAATGGCGGCTTTGGCACATTCCGAACTCTTATATTATTTCGCATTAACAATTGTTAATCAGCACTCTCTCAATTTATGGATTGTGATACCATGAAACTCCCCTGCGAAACCGGCGTCTGGATCATTCTGCCCTGCATCCGTGCGTGCCTTGTTCAGGAACTGACGGCAAAGGGTCTCTCCCAGAAAAAAGTATCGGTGATGCTCGGGATTACACCGGCGTCAGTCTCCCAGTATACCTCAAAAAAACGGGGATGTACGATCGAACTGGGCACCGAGGTGATCACCTCCATCCAGCACCTCGCAGACGATCTCATCGCCGATAATGTCGAGCACATGGGACTACGAATGTGCGATATCTGCATGCAGGTCCGATCTCTGGGAGTTCTCAACGAGGGAGAAGACGACCCCTGCATCAGAGATCTGGTCTGCAACCTCTCCCCGCCAGAGAGCAGGCACCACGCCACCTGACGGCGATGACCCGGGGCCCTCCGGCCCTGCAAATACAGGAAATATCCCTCTTTTCCGGCAGGGTGCGAACGTAATTTATTCTTGTCCTGCAATACCTAGAGCGATGTACTCGCAGAGACTGGAGAATCTGCCACCCTACCTTTTTGCCAGAATAGACGCATTGAAAGGCCAGAAAAGGAGGGAGGGCGTCGACGTTATCGATCTCGGTGTCGGGGACCCGGACCTGCCGACACCCGACCACATCGTCGAGGCAATGATCAGGGCCGTAAAAGACCCGAAAAACCACCACTATCCGGCCTACGAGGGGATAGCCGCCTACCGCGACGCCGTGGCGGCGTGGTACGACAACCGTTTCTCGGTCCCCCTCGACCCGGCATCAGAGGTCGTCGCCCTGATGGGCTCGAAGGACGGCATCGCACATATCCCGGAGGCGTTTGTAAACCCGGGCGACTATGTCCTCGTCCCCGATCCCGGATACCCGGTCTATAAAACCTCAACGCTCTTTGCCGAAGGAAAAGTTCACCTGATGCCCCTTCTTGAGGAGAACAACTTCCTCCCGGTGCTCGAGGATATCCCGGCAGAGGTGCTCGAACGGGCGAAACTCCTCTTCTTCAACTACCCGAACAACCCGACGGCGGCGATTGCGCCCGAACGCTTCTTCGACGAGGTTGTGGAGTTTGCACGCGAGCACGACCTCGTCGTCGTGCACGACAACGCCTACTCCGAGATCACCTTCGACGGATACCGGGCTCCCTCGTTCCTCCAGGCAGACGGGGCAAAGGAGGTCGGCGTGGAGATGCACTCGCTCTCGAAGACCTACAACATGACCGGATGGCGGATCGGGATGGCCGTCGGCAATCCCGAGATCCTCTCCGGCCTTGGCCGCGTAAAGTCCAACGTGGACTCGGGCGTCTTCGACGCAGTTCAGGAGGCGGGGATCGCTGCCCTCACCGGCCCGCAGCAGTGTGTCGCCGACGCCTGCGCCATCTACCAGGAGCGGCGCGACGTCCTGGTGAAAGGGCTTTCCGAACTCGGCTACGATGTCAGGGCGCCGAAGGCAACCTTCTACGTCTGGATGCCGGTCGAAGACTGCATGACCACGGCGACGCAGTTCCTGAACGAGGCCGGGATCGTCGTGACGCCAGGCGTCGGGTTCGGCGAGAGCGGCGACGGCTACGTCAGGTTTGCGGTCACCCGATCGGTGGAGCGGATCGAAGAGGCGATCGAGCGGATCGGGAGGCTTCGCCGATGAAACTCCCATCTCACCTGAGCATCGAAAACAGCCGCCTCCACATCGGCGGCCACGACTGCACCGCCCTTGCAGAGACCTACGGCACGCCGCTGTACGTCACCGACCTCGACCGGATCGCCGGGAACTTCAGGCGGTTCCGTGCCGCCCTCACCGCGTATTACCCCGAGACACAGGTGCTCTTTGCGGCGAAAGCAAACGGGAACCTGACCGTGATCAGGACGCTTGCGGCTGAAGGGGCTGGAGCAGACGTCTTCTCCTCAGGAGAACTCGAACTCGCCCTGCGCGCCGGCATGAAGCCCGAACGCCTGCTCTTTAACGGGAGCTCGAAGAGCCCGGCAGACCTTGCCCTCGCCGTGGAAACCGGGGTGCGTGTCTCGGTCGACTCCATCGAAGAACTCAGGCAGCTCAATGCCGTAGCGGCAGAGGCAGGCAGGACGGCCGCGATCGCCTTCCGGGTGAACCCGGCCCTCGAGGTGCCGACCCATCCGAAGATCGCCACCGGCCTGAAGACGAGCAAGTTCGGCATCCCTGCAGAGGAGATCGTCGCCGCCTACGCCGAGGCCCTTGCCGCCGAGCATATCGAACCGGTCGGCATCCACTGCCACATCGGCTCGCAGATCCTGGAAGTCGATCCCTTTGCCCGCGCCGCCGGGGTGATGGTCAGAGTAGCCCGCGAGATCACCGACATCGGCGTCAACCTCGAGTTCATCGATATTGGCGGCGGCCTCGGGATCCCGTACCACCACGACACCGATCCGGCCCCGACGCCCGAGGAGTATGCGACCGCCGTCATGCCGGTCTTCCTGCAGGGGATCAGGGAGTGCGGGATCGATCCGGCACTCTGGGTGGAGCCCGGCCGCTGGCTTGTCGGGGACTCGTCTGTCCTGCTCGTCGGCGTGAACTCGGTGAAGCGCGCCCACCGAACCTTTGTCAACGTCGACGCCGGCTTCAACCTCCTGGTGAGACCGGCGATGTACGACTCCTACCATGAGGTGGTCGTCGCAGACCGGGCCGATGCAGCCGCCGACGGTACCTACACGGTGGCCGGCCCGATCTGCGAGACCGGCGACCTGCTGGCGCAGGACCGGGAACTCCCGGCCCCGCATGCAGGCGACACCATCGCTGTCCTCGATGCCGGGGCGTACGGTTTTGCGATGTCCTCGCAGTACAACAGCCGCCCGCGCTGTGCCGAAGTGGCGGTGAGCGGCGGGAAACATGCCATTATGCGCCGCGCTGAGCGCCTCGACGACGTCACCGCCACGATGGAGACGCCGGACTGGACCGCGTGATCTGCCGTGCAGTTTCACTATGCCCTCGTCGACGATCTCATCAGCCGCGATGAGTTCGAGCGGCGCGTCCAGGAACGGATAGACGGATCCGGGGGGCTGCTCGACGAAGATGCCGCCGCCCTCCTGGTCGTCGGCGACTGCGGGAGGCAGCACCTCCAGGTCAGGGATCTCGGGCCCGGCCCGACACTGCTCTCGTTTTTCGGCAGGGTGCTCTCAGTCGGCGAACCGACCACCTTTGCTCGACAGGACGGCGAGGAGGGGCGGCGGGCCTCCCTTCTCCTCGGCGATGCCACCGGAAGGGTCGAAGTCGTGCTCTGGGACGATCAGGCCGAAGCCGTGGCCGAGATCGAGGTCGGCGAGGTGCTCGAAGTGATCGGGAGGCGCTCGCAGCGTGGAGGCCCGAGCCTCTCGGCCCTTGCCCTGCGCAAATCCAGGGTGAGCATCGAGTGCCCGATGGAGACGGAGCGGCGATGCGCCGATCCGGTTGGCACCGGCGATCTGACAGTACGGATCCTTGCCATCGATGAGCCGAAGGGCTTCACCCGCAGGGACGGGAGCGAAGGAATGCGGACCTCCGCCCTTGTCGGCGACGCCACCGGGACAGCGCGGCTCGTCTGCTGGGAGCCCGCACTGCTCCAGGGATATTGTGCAGGGGCAAGCGTGCGGATCGGCGGCGCCCGCACCACCTCGCGCGGCAGGGGCGTCGAGTTCTCCCTGGACGAGAAGGGGACGGTGGCGCCGGCGGATGAGGCGGTGGAGGTCAGGTTCGCCGCAGCCGCCGGGGTGAAGGCTGGAGATACCGTATCGCTCAGAGGCAGAATCGTCGATCCCGGACGGCCACGGGGTTTTACGACACGGGACGGCGGGCGGTCATGGGTCAGAAACCTCGACATGGCCGACGATTCAGGGACAATCAGACTTGTGCTGTGGGGGGAGCACGCCCTCGCCGCGCTTGCGGCAGACGAAGAGATCACCGTGTACCATGCCCTGGCAAAGGAGGGGCGTTCGGGGGCGATCGAGGTTTCGGTCGGGGCGGGAAGCCATCTTGTCCTCCCACAGCCTGACTGCAGCGACATATCCTTCGAAGGGACAATTGTCCCCTCCGCCCTCGGTCCGACGATCGACAACGGCACCGAGGCTTTTATCCTCGCCCGCGATCTCCTCCCGGGATCCGAAGTGCGGTTAGAAGGGAGGCGTTCAGGCACGCAGATCACTCCCTACACCATTGAAACCGTTGAGATCAGCAGGGAGTTCCTTGAGTGGAGGCTGGAGGCGCTCCTCCAGCGCCTTGAACACGCTGAAAACAGTTTCTAAACGCAGCAGGGGAGAGGAACGCGCGGAATTACACTTTCACCCCGCGCACGGAAAGAATGGATATGTCCATGGCGAAAATGCTATCTGTGCCCGGTGCCCACAATCGCGTGTCGCATTTCTGGGCCCCGCACCTCTTTCCACCGGGGTGTGACCACAGATTCATGGAGTGAGGTAAAAATATGCCATCAGGTTCACTAGATCTCGAAGATCTCCCAGGCGTTGGGCCGACCACTGCCGAAAAACTCAGGGAAGCCGGATATGCCACCGTCGAGAGCATCGCCACGGCCTCTCCAGCCGATCTTGCCGAAGCAGCCGAGATCGGAGAATCAAGTGCCAAGAAGATCATCAAGGCGGCACGGGAGATCGCCGACATTGGCGGGTTCAAAACGGGCATTGCCGTTCTTGAGGACAGAAAAGAAGTAAAAAAACTCCATACTCTCGTTCCAGAGTTCGACGCACTTCTGGGAGGCGGCATAGAGACGAAATCCATCACTGAGGTCTACGGCGAGTTCGGTTCGGGTAAAAGCCAGATCTCGCACCAGATGGCGGTCAACTGCCAGATCCCCGAAGAATTCGGCGGTCTCAACGGGTCGTGTATCTATATTGACACCGAAAACACCTTCCGCCCCGAACGTATCGAACAGATGGTGGAAGGGCTCGACATCCCCGGCTACGAGGCCCCGCCGTTCACCGAATTCCTGGAAAGGATCCATGTGGCGAAAGGCTACACCTCAGACCACCAGATGCTCCTCCTCGAAAGCGCCCGTGACCTTGCAACAGAAATGAAGGAGAGCGAACACCCGGTCAGACTGATCATCGTCGACTCGCTCACCGCCCACTTCAGGGCCGAATATGCGGGTCGGGGCACGCTCTCGGTGCGCCAGCAAAAGTTGAACCGGCACATGTACGACCTGGCAAAGATCGCAGAAGAGTTCAATGCCGTGGCCCTCGTCACAAACCAGGTCCAGTCAAACCCCGGCGTCTTCTTCGGCGACCCGACAAAGCCTATCGGCGGCAATATCGTCGGGCATGCGGCGAAGTTCAGGCTGTACCTCCGCAAGAGCAAGGGCGGACGCCGGATCGCAAAACTCGTCGACAGTCCGAACCTGCCCGACGGCGAGGCAGCGTTCGTGGTTGAGATGAGCGGGCTCAAGCCCTGAGGGAGATGGTCAGGTGCTCAAGGCGATCGTAACAGATCTGGACGGGACATTGACCGACGAGAGGCGGCGGATCTCCACCGCCGCCATCGAGGCGATACGGGACCTCGTGGACGCCGGCGTCCCCGTCGTGATCGCCAGCGGCAACACCGTCTGCTCCCTCGACATCCTCTGCAAGATGATCGGTACCGACGGCACCGTTATCTGTGAGAACGGCGGAGTTTACCGATTCAGGTTTGACGGTCAGATCCAGATCACCGGCCGCCAGCCGATCTGCTGGGACGCCTATCACCGGATCGAGGAGCATTTTGCCGCGAAGGGGGAGCGCCTCACCCTCTACTCCCCTGAGAACCGCTTCGCCGATGTGGCCTTTGCACGGAGCGTCGACCCCGCCGAAACGGCAGAGGTGATCGCGGATATGCCGGTCAGGGTCATCGATACCGGGTTCGCCATCCATCTGCAATATGAGGGAGTCTCGAAAGGGACGGCCCTTTCCGATCTCGCTGCGCTGATGGGCATCTCGACCGACGAGATGCTTGCCGTCGGCGACTCAGGAAACGACACCGAGATGATCAGGCGCGCCGGGATCGGGGCGGCGGTGGGCAATGCCACAGAAGAGATGCGCGATGCGGCAGACTATGTATCGAAAAATAAGTATGGGAACGGATTTGTTGAAATTATCCAGAAATATCGGCCTTATTTTTTTGAGCGGTAACGATCGACCACGATATAGTCGCGCGCATCCTTGACCGCTTCGAAGGGGATCAGCATCTGGTCGCCGTCCATCCGATAACCTGACGTGTCAAAAGAGGCCTCCGGTTTGACAAGGAGGTCGATCACCTCTCCTGTGTCGAGGTCGACCATCAGGTTCTTGATCTGGCCGATAATCATCCCGTCATTGCTCATCACCCGCTTGCGCGCAAGGCTCCGCGAGAAGATCTTACTCATAGTCACTCAGTGCGCTTCCTCGATATATAAAATTGTTGAAAAGAAGGAGAATTTGGTATCCCGCCAATTTAAAGCGGGTGTTCACTTAAGGATCTCATTTGCCATCTTGATATCGACGGCCTTCACGGTCTTGCGCCCGGCATGACGCGTGAGTTTAATCGCTTCTTTTGCCATCGCGGTCCCATACGCTTCCATAAGAACAGCAAGAGCCTCGCTTCCGTCGGCGCTCACCCTCTCAGCGCCGGCATTTTTAATAATCCTGCCAACAGGTGCAATCGGTAGTTCGCCCATTTTCAATCACCTCTCCTGTCAATCATGACCCATACCGGGACAGAGGATTGAAAGAACACATTTGTAGATAGAGATACCCCTATTTATATTTGTGGGTGCCCAGATCAGCGTACGGCCGGTTATGGTACCCCTTATAGCGCGGGGAAGACACCAATGATGTCGGACTGCGTAATGATTCCGACAGGTTTGCCGTCATCGACAACGATCAGCCGTCCGATCTCCCTCTCCTTAAAACGCCGGATAACCTCGTAGAGATGAGTTTCGGCGTCTGCTTCGATTACATCCGAGGTCATCGCCTCGCTGACCGGGGTGGTGGACGGAAACCCTTTTGCATAGGCTTTCGCAAGATCCGTGAGGGTGACGATGCCAAGGAGCCTCTCCCCGTCCATGACGGGTGCTCCATGGATACGGCTTCTGGCAAAGAGGTGGGTTGCCTCCTTGAGGGTGGTACCCGGCAGGAGGGAGATGAGAGGGGCGCTCATATAATGCCTGATCGATTTCTTGGGGAGCGAGATCATCTCGCTGATCGAGATGAGAAGAGAACTCTTCACCTCGTCCTTGCCGAATACTTCGCCCCTGAGGAGAAGTTTGTTCACCGGCGTGGGTCCGATGGTGACCTCATCCCCGATCTCAAAGATCTTCACGCTCCCGATGATCCTGATCAGGGCATGGCAGATATCGGGATGGCAGAGCGTGGTGAAATCGATCTCTGAAACATTTGCCCCTTCAACCTCCTCATCATTCCGGGAGATCGTCACATGAGAGCCCTGATCGTAATCGGCGACATGCAATTCCCGGTAAGCCTTCTCCGAGGGGTTGTAACCGCCTTTCGGACCGGGAACACCGTCGACGAGTTCGAGGGCCTTAAGCGACTGCATCTGATTCCGGACCGTCCCCGGATTGCGTTTGAGCACATCCGCGATCTCCTCACCCTTGATCGCGCGGGAGTGCCGGTGATAGAGGGTGATGAGAGTGATGAGTATCTCTTTCTGGATGAGGGACAAATCCATAGTAGAGAATCTTATGAACCTCTATAAATATCAGGGTTGTGGGTGCTGTGGAGTTTGAGCGGATTCCAACCGTACCAACGGCAGATGAAGTGCTGGACAGAAGTTTCCGGCGGGCCGCAGCGAAGATGCGGCTGAAGGCCAACAAAAACAGAGCAAACGAGGATTTCGTCAAAGCGGTCTCAAGCGCCGTGCACGATCGCCTTGTCCACGTCATCCAGTCCTTTCCGATCTTCGAAGACCAGACACCCTTTTATCGGGACACCGTCGAGGCCCTCTTCGGGATCGAACGGCTGAAAATGGCCCTGGGCAACGTAGGCTGGGCGGCAATGCACACCAAGAGAATGGGTTTTGAGCACGGCGGAAAGAGGATCCGGTGGGCCGAGGACACCGCTGCCATGCGGAAGAAAGCCGTGGCAAGGATCGCCTCGATCGTCCACCAGGTCGACAAAGATCTCCGGTTCCTCAACGACGTGCGCAACGTGCTGCGAAAACTCCCCGAGGTCAAGGACGACGAGTTCACGGTGGTGATCGCGGGCTACCCGAACGTCGGCAAGTCATCGTTCATCAAGCTTGTCTCCTCTGCCGAGCCTGAAGTGGCATGCTATCCCTTCACCACGAAGGGGGTGATCCTCGGCCACCGTTACATGGGGCGCAAGAGAATCCAGTTCCTGGACACGCCCGGACTTCTGGACCGGCCTGAAGAGGAGCGAAACGCCATCGAAGAGCAGGCGATCTCGGCCGTCGTCAATTCGGCCCATCTGATCCTTTTTATCCTGGACCCGAGCGAGTACTGCGGGTATCCGATCGAGGACCAGTACCGTCTCCTCGAAACGGTCAGGGCGATGGTGAGCGTCCCGGTGATCGTCGTCTCGAACAAGGCTGACATCAAAGGCGGGGACGGTCTTTCGATGTCGACGGCGACCGGCGAAGGGGTGGATGAGGTCCTCGCCCTGATCCTCTCACAGTATCGCGAGCCAGCCCCAGCTCCCGCTAAGGACGCAGCCGGCGAGGAAGCCGAGGATGGCGCCGCCGTTGAGAGGTGGGAGACCGGCCTGTGGTCTTCCGGAGAGGACGAAATGGATGAGGAGGACCATCCCGAGGATTGAGCCGGCCATCGCACCGAGTGCCGGTACCGAGAGGAGCCAGACCTTTGCCCCGGGCAGAAAGACCTGCGCCGAGACGACGAGGATGGAGGGCATGATCAGATCTCCCATGCCCATGATGAAGGCTCCCCGTTCCTCTTTCTCTTTTGAAATCTCCACGCCTTCGGTTCTGAACGAGTAATCCCTCCGTTTCGGGATCACAAAGAGGATCGGCGTTTTGAGGTCCATGATCCCCTCGGCAAGGGCGATCATATGCCCGGTCTTGTAGACCGAGATGGCATCATAGACGGCGAGCATCACCAGGAGGAGGATCACCGGCAGGACCGAGAGGGAGATACCAAAGATCGAGGCGACCCCGCCTGCGATCAGGAGGCCAAGACCGTCGATGACGTACCACTCGGGGTACAGGAAGAGAAGAGCGGTCGCAAGGACGGCGACGGCGAAAGCTGCGACCCCAACGGTGAGCGAAAAGCCAAAGAGCAGGGTGGAAAGCGTCCAGAAGACATAGTAGAAGGTGAACAGGATGGACAGGGCGATCAGCCCCAGGATCACCTTCTTCCCCCCCAGTTTAATCAGGGCGAGCATGATGAGGGTGAAGACGAGGAGCATGCCGATGAAGATGAAGGGGTTCGCGACCGAGGTGGGGTCTTCGAAGGCGGCGACGCCGGCCTCCTGCATGGGGAGGGCGAGGAGGATTGCGATCACCTCAACGACGAGGAGCATCGCAGGCATCGCCAGGACGGGTGTGTTATTCCTGATATCCATTTCAAACCTCTTCTGATATCGTTAGATTAATTAATGGTTCCTTATCATCTAAAAGCATGGAGATCCGTGAAGTCCTTGTGGACGTAGTTCTCACCATTATTCTTGTCGTCTCTACCCTCACCCTGGTCTGGCGGGTATGGCAGGATCTTACCATGGCAGTGGCGACAACCCTGATGATGCTCTCCCTTGGCGGGCTGTTTCTCTCGCTCAATTACAAGATCCAGCAGCTCGACGCAAGCGTCGTTGCACGGGAGCGCACCATGCGGGTGAATCTGGAGGAAATTTCCAGGACAATGGCACAGAAATATGACAATACGGTCCAGCACATCGATGCGACGGTGAACGATATCACCCGCAGGATGTACCGGTAAACCTCTTTTTGATCGTCTATGGGTGTCGCACTCAGGGAGATCCTCGGCGAATACCGGGAGGAGGTGGAGCTTGAAGAGCTGCGCGGCACCGTTGCGGTGGACGCCTTCAACGCCCTGTACCAGTTCCTCACGATCATCAGGCAGCCTGACGGCACGCCGCTGATGGACGGCGAGGGCCGGGTCACCTCGCACCTCTCAGGGATCTTTTTCCGGAACCTGAACTTTCTCGAAAAGGGGATCCGTCCGGCGTATATCTTCGACGGCGCCCCACCGGACTTAAAGACAGAGACGGTCGCCAGGCGCCGGGGGGTGAGAGAGGCCGCCGGGGAGCGGTGGAAGGAGGCGGTCGAACGGGGCGATATCGAGGAGGCGTATAAACAGGCGCGCACCTCGGCCCGGATTGACGATGCGATGATCGCATCGTCGAAGCGCCTGCTCGACCTGATGGGGATCCCCTGGATGGTGGCGCCGAGCGAGGGGGAGGCGCAGGCGGCGTTCATGGCACGGCAGGGCGATGTCGGTGCCGCTGCCTCGCAGGACTACGACGCCCTGCTCTTTGGAGCGCCCCGCCTGCTCAGAAACCTCACAGTCTCGGGGAAGCGGAAGGTGCGGGGGCGCTCGGTGACGGTGCGGCCCGAGCGGATCGACCTTGCCGCGGTACTCGCCGGGCTCGGGCTCTCCCTGGAGGAACTTGTCGAGGTCGGCATCCTGATCGGGACCGACTTCAACACCGGGATCAGGGGAGTCGGGGCGAAGACGGCCCTGAAGATCGTCAGGGGCGGGAAGTTCCAGGAGACGATTCGAGAGAGGGCGCCCGATTTCGACCCTGAGCCGGTGCGAGCGTTTTTCTTAAACCCGCCAGTGACCGGGGACTACTGCCTTGACTGGCGGGAGCCGGACAGGGACGGGGTCGTCGCCATGCTCTGTGGTGAGTACGCTTTCTCCGAAGCGCGGGTGGACGCCGGCCTCCAGAAGATCGGAATGAAAACCGGGCAGAAGACGCTTGGAGACTGGTTCTGAACGGAGGCACGGACCCCTTCTTCCGATCATCCTGCCAACCAGGAGAGAGGCAGAACAGTGCACACCCTCTCCAGGTTATTTTCTTGAGACTTTTAGGCTTTGTTGAGAACCTCATACCGAGTTTGACGTATCTCCTGTAATCGCAGGGAGAGAGCGTGGATCCCCCGCCTTCCCCATACTGTCTGCCGGGGGTTTCACCCCATTGGAGCGGATGGGCCCCGGGAAGAGCGAACAGGACGTCCGGGGGGCCATATCCCCGCCTATCCTGGGCGGGGGTCCGGGGGCAGCAGTCCCCGGGTTCAAGAACCCCAGAATAGGATTTCAACCAGAAAGCCGATTTTTAGATAAAACAAGGCTCTTCGCTCCTTTGTGTGGGTAGCCATGACACCTTCATCTGACCCTGCTCAGGCGACCCGGAGAATCATGCACGAAAGAGCGTGATTTTTAGAGGCGGGGAGTATCTCAGGACGAACATCTCGACGGGTTGATCGGCGTGCCGGTTTCTGGGGGCCCGCTGCCCCATAGACCTGCAATTAGGGGGAGAGATGGGAGTGGCCATTCAGGCTCCTGTGCTGCCTTCCCAGTTCAATCGTGTGCGGGGGGGTCCGTGGGTGCAACCCCCGGCCAAGAATGCGGAGAAGGCACGTGATCGACATGCCGGTGCCGGGAGGCCAGTTGCCCTGCCAACCTGCGACAGGGAGAGAAAAGGGCCACGCACGTTGGGATATCGGGGGTTCCTTCCCGGGCCAATCCGCTCCAATGAGGTGCAACCCCCGGCGGGCAACGTTGGGAAGGTAGTTGGATCAGCACACCCGCACCCGGGGGCAGAATATGTCGTCCGGGGCGGATCCTGATAAGGGTACGCCAGAGAATGACCCGGGAGACCATGAGGAAACAACCCGCGCGAAAGATCGATGAGCCTAAAAAAAGTTCGGGATCAGATCCGCCGCCAGATATACGCGATCCTCTGGAGGGCGGTATAGTGGCCGAACACCCCGAAGAAAACGAGGATCCAGCCGAGGTACGGGAGGCCGAAGATCGGCGCCGCCACGATCAGGTCGAGGAGGCCGGCCAGCAGGATGAGAACCAGACGGTCGGCCCTGCCGAGCACGCCTCCGTAGTAGCGACCGACACCGAGGGCCTGTGCCTGCGTCCCCATATAGGAGGACATCAGCACCCCGGTAAGGGCGAAGACCCCGATCTCCCAGGAAGCGGCGCCGCCCGCAAAGATCCCGGTGATCATGACGATATCGGCATAGCGGTCAGAGACATGGTCGATGAAATCGCCGCGGAGGCTTGCGACTTTCAGTTCCCGCGCCAGAGCGCCGTCGATAGCGTCAAACACGGCGTTTATCGCCACGAACAGCACAGCAAGCCCGATCTGCCCCTCGTAGAAGGCGACCCCGGCGGCGAAAGCGGCGACCAGCGCCCCGACCGAGTAGACGTTCGGGGTAATCCTGAGCCTGACCGAGAGGCGGATCGCCGGGTCAAGCAGACCGCCCACATACGGGCGGAAGCGGTCGAGGGTCACAGCCCCTCCATCAGGTATGCCGACCAGTCGAAAGAACCCGAGGACGGCGGGACCGTCCCCCTGATAAAGCCCTCGACCAGGTCCGCAGTCTCTGCAGGAGAGATATCGGTCGTATCGATCTCCAGCACCGTCTCCTGCGGGTGGACCTCCAGCGTCTCGACAAGGATGACGTCGAGGGCCTCGGCATCGGCATTCTCCCGGACCTTCGCCCGGGCATACCCCCGCGCCTGCAGGCGAACTTCCAGGACGTCAGGCCTGCAGCGCAGCACCACGGCGCGGTCCGAAGGGAGGAGATGGGCGAGGTGACCCTCGACGATGCCGTCCACCGGTGCAAAGGAGCGCACCCACGCCTCCTCGTCGACGACACGGGTGTCCCTATCAGGATCGTCACCCAGGACGAAGGGGCCGACTGTTTCGGCCGCACGCACTACCGTCCAGCCCCGGCGCTCGAGTTCCTCAGCCACCGTGCTCTTTCCCGTCCCCGGCGTCCCGGTCACCACCGTCATCATAGTCTGTTGATCTCTTCGAGGAAAATTTCGTTTTCCTGATCTGAACCGATGCTCACCCTGATATAGTGGTCGGCCAGCCCGGAAAAACTTCTGCACGACCGGACGATCACACCTTTTTCAGCGAGCCGAGCCGTCGCTTCGTCCCCGGTCATCGGCGCCACGTCGATGAGGACGAAGTTCGCGTCCGAAGGGGCGACGGAACGATCGATCCCGGCGAAGAAACGCTCCCGCCACAGCCGCACATGGGCAACGGTCCGATCGATGTGCCCGCCCTCGGCCAGCGCTGCCCCGGCCGCCGCAAGGGCGACCGTGTTCACGGAAAAAGGCGTCGCCGCCCGGTTCAGGTACGGCAGCAGGGCGTCGGGAACAAAGGCGTAGCCGAACCTGAGACCGGCCAGGGAGTAGGCCTTCGACATCGTGCGCCCCTCGATCAGGGTGTCGTACTCGTCCATCAGGGGACGGTAGTCGATCCCCGAGAACTCGACATAGGCGTTGTCGAGGAAGAGCAGGCAGTCGATCCCATCCAGGATCTCCCTGACCGCCTCCACAGGAAGGGCGTTGCCGGTCGGATTGTTCGGCGAGCAGAGAAAGGCGATCTTCGCCCCACGGCAGGAATCCACAAAGGAGCCGGTATCGACGGAGAAGTCCGCCTCCCGCGGCGCGGTGACGACCACGCCGCCCTGCGCCTCCGCTGCAAGACCGTAGAACGAAAACGTCGGCGTGGAGACGACGACGCGGTCTCCCGGATCGACGACCGTCCTGACGACAGTCTCAATCACCCCGTCCATCCCGTTCCCGATGATGAAGGAGTAGTCCCCATGGTGCCGCCGCAGGGCATCGATCAGGGCGGCCGGCCGCGCCTCCGGGTAGCGGTTTCCCTCCCGGAGAGCACAAAGACCGGCCTCGACAACCGACGACAGGGGTGGGAAGGGGTTCTCGTTGCTTGCAAGGCGGGCAACGCGGGAGAGACCGCTCAACCGGGCGATCTCTTCCGGGCTCTTTGCAAAGACATAGCCGCCCTCACCGGTATAGGCCTGCCTAACGAAGCGCTTCATTGATGACCCCGACGGCGGTGTCGATCTCCTCATCGGTGATCACAAGGGGTGGCACCAGGCGGAGATTGCCGTCCGCGGCGCAGTTCACCAGAACGCCGTGCTCGGCGCAGTACGCCGCCGCCTCCGCGCACCTTTCACCGACGGTGACGCCGATCATCAGGCCGCAGACCCGCGGGTTATGGGCGGCAAGTCCGGCCCTGAACCGTTCGGCCTTCGCAGGTATGGACGGCAGGATCTCCTCGATCACCCTGACGGTCGCCCGGCCCGCGGCGCAGGCGAGGGGGCCGCCGGCAAAGGTGCTGCCGTGCTCGCTCTTCTTGAACTCAAGCCCCTCGCGGGCGACGAGTGCACCCATGGGGAAACCTGATGCAATCCCCTTTGCCATCGTGATAATATCAGGGGCAACGCTGGTGTGCTGGTAGGCAAACCACCGTCCGGTCCTGCCCATCCCGGTCTGGACCTCATCAGCGATCATCAGTGCGCCTTTCTGATCGCAGATCTCCCTGAGTTCCTCAAAGAAACCCCCGGGTGCGGGCAAAACACCGGCCTCGCCCTGGATCGCCTCCACGAAGACGCCGGCGGTGTCGTCGTCCACTGCCCGCTTCAGCGCCTCCACGTCCCCATAGTCCACAAAAGTGCATTTCGGCTCAAGGGGCTCGAAGGGCTCGCGTATGGCGGGTTTATGGGTGACGGCAAGGGAAGCGAGCGTCCGGCCGTGGAAGCCATGGGTAAACGCCACGAATTTTTTCTTTCCGGTTGCGAGGCGGGCGAGTTTGATCGCGCCCTCGTTCGCCTCGGCGCCGGAGTTCGAGAAGAACGTCTTCCCTCCGGCAAGGCCCGATATCTCGACGATCTTCTCGGCAAACTCGGCCTGGTGGGGGACATAGTAGAGGTTCGAGCAGTGGATCAGGTCGTGCGCCTGGTCGCAGATTGCCTTCACCACGGCCGGGTGGCAGTGGCCGGTGCTGCAGACGGCAATGCCGGCCACACAGTCGATATATTCCCTGCCTTCGGCGTCCCAGACGCGTGCGCCCATCCCGCGCACGATCTTCATGGTGCGGCTGAACGCGGGCATATAATAGCGGGCGTCCAGTGCGCGGTAGTCCTGTGTTAATTCCATCCTGTCATCATCTCGGAATACAATCATTTACTCATATTCAATCGTTGCGGGGGGCTTGGGCGTAACGTCATAGACGACCCGCGAGACCTCTGCGATCTCGGAGGTGATCCGTCCGGCGATCTCACCAAGGACCGTAAACGGCAGTTCGAGGGGATCAGCGGTCATGCCGTCCCTGGAGTTCACCGCCCTGACGGCAACGACCCAGCCGAAACAGCGGATGTCGCCCTTGACGCCGGTGCCCCGCCCGAGAAGGGCGGCAAAGCACTGCCAGGGACGGTAGGCCTCGACAAGTTCCTCCTCGACGATCGCATTCGCCTCGCGCACGACGGCGATCGCCTCGGGCGTCACCTCGCCAAGCACTCTGACCGCAAGCCCCGGACCCGGGAAGGGCATCCGGTGCTGGATCTCCAGCGGCAGCCCGACGCCCCCGGCGACCTCGCGCACCTCGTCTTTGTACAGGTCGCGGAGCGGCTCGATTACCTTCTGGAACATCATGTCGATGGGCATCCCGCCAACATTGTGGTGGCTCTTGATCCCGCCCTCGCTCTCGATCCGGTCAGGATAGATCGTCCCCTGGAGAAGGAACTTCGCCCCGGTCGCCTTCGCCTCCCGCTCGAATATCCTGACGAAACGCTCTCCAATCGCTTTCCGTTTCTCCTCCGGGTCGACGATGCCCTTCAGCGCCGCAAAAAATTCTTCGGCTGCGTTGACCCGTTTTACCCCGATGTCACAGAAGAGTTCGCAGATCCGCTCACTCTCTCCTTTCCGCATCAGCCCGGTGTCGACGTAAATAGGAATGAGATTCTTCCCGATCGCACGGGCCGCAAGCATGGCACAGACCGACGAGTCGACACCGCCCGAAAGGGCGACAACGACCTTCTCGTCGCCTGCCTCGCGCCGGATCTCCTCGATTGCACTCTCGATGAACGCTTCAACTTTTACCATACTGATCACCTCTGGTTCCGCCGGTTCTTGTTCTCCCTGCATGCATTTACAAAGCCGAGATAGGGCGGAGACGGCCGCGTCGGCCGCGACCTGAACTCGGGATGGAACTGGGTCGCAAAGAAGAACGGATGTCCGGATATTTCCAGAATCTCCATCCTGTTACCGTTCTTCCCGGAGAATACGAGACCTGCAGTTTCGAGCTTGCCGATATAATCCGGGTTCACCTCATACCGGTGGCGGTGCCGCTCTGTAATCTCGCCGCTGCCGTACAGGTTCATGGCCATCGTCTCCGGGGCCACCTCGATCGGATAGCCGCCAAGGCGCATCGTGCCGCCGAGGTTGATCACCTCCTCCTGTTCGGGCAGGATGGCGATCACATGCGTTCCCGGTCCGAATTCCTCAGATATTGCGTCCAGGCAACCAAGAACGTCACGGGCGTACTCGACCACCGCCATCTGGAACCCGAGGCAGATCCCGAGGAAGGGGACCTGGTGCTCCCGGGCGTACTGGATCGCCCGGATCTTGCCGGGAATGCCCCTTATCCCGAAGCCGCCCGGGATCAGGACGCCGTCGACCTCGCTGAGATCTTCGGCGTTATAGGTCTCCGCGTCCAGCCACCTGATCTGCACCTCGGTGGAGAGGGCGCGGCCCGCGTGTTTCAGCGCCTCTTTGATGGAGAGATAGACGTCTTCGACCCCGTACTTTGTGACCAGCCCGATCGTCACCCGGCTCGTGTACTCCGCCGTCACTGTCCGGTACCACTCGGTATCCACACCGCGCTTTTCAAGCCCGAGCAGATCGAGAATGACGTTTGCCGCCCCTTCCTTCTCAAGCTCCATCGGCACCTGATAGATGTCCGGGGCATCTGCAGCACTGATCACCGCATTGAGCGGCACGTCGCAGAACTCGGAGATCTTCTTGCGCGAGTGCACCGGCAGGACGCGGTCGCTCCTGCAGACGATCATGTCCGGCCGCAGACCGAGTTCGCGCAGGGCCTTCACCGAGTGCTGGGTCGGCTTCGTCTTGAGGTCGCCCATCGTATCGGCCGGCACCAGGGTCACATGGACAAGCGCGGTGTCGTGCTGGGGGAACTCACCCCGCATCTGCCGCACCGCCTCAAGGAAGGGCATGCTCTCGATGTCGCCGACCGTCCCGCCGACCTCCACGAGGCAGACCTCGGCCTTATGGCCGTTGTTCTCGAACGCCTCCGCAGTCCTCGTGATGCAGCTCTTGATCTCGTCGGTGATATGCGGGATAATCTGGACGGTACTCCCGAGGAAATCGCCCCGCCGCTCTTTTTCTATGACGCTGCGATAGATCTTCCCTGTGGTGATGTTATGAGACCGGGTGAGTTCGATATCGAGAAATCGCTCGTAGTTGCCAAGATCGAGGTCGACCTCGCCGCCGTCGTTGAGGACGAAGACCTCGCCGTGCTGTGCAGGATTCATCGTGCCGGCATCAATGTTGAGATAGGGATCGATCTTGATCGCCGTGACCTGATAACCACGGTTTTTGAGGATCCTTCCCATCGAAGCCGCCGTAATCCCCTTGCCAAGGCCGCTCATTACGCCGCCAGTAACAAATATATACTTCAAAACAATTCCCCGCGGATCATCGTCTGCTGAAATATATCTCACCGGTGGATTATAGTTGTTCGGGAGGGGGTTGGCAGATTGGATAGGGCATCTGTCCAGAACCAGCCATTTCAGGGCATTTACCTGAGCAGGGACCGGCCTCTCCTATCTGCCGGGCTGCAGAACAGCAAAGGACGCTGTTGTCCTGGCCAGCACCCGTCCGTCGTCGCGGGTAACTTCCCCCTCTGCAAAAGCGACAGACCTGCCTTTGCGGATCACGCGGCCGGACGCACAGATCATCCCGTCCTGAACGCCCGAGAGGAACGACGTCGCCTCAGAGATGGTGGCGATACGCTCCCCCTCTCCCAGCACGGTAATGAGAGCAAGGGCCATTGCTTCGTCCACAAGCGCCGTATAGACGCCGCCCTGCAGCCAGCCGTCGCCGTTCAGCATATCGGGCCTCACCTGCATCGACAGAACGGCCGCCCCATCGCCGAAGGAGATCGGCTCAATCCCCATCATGACAAAAAATGGGTTTGCTTTCTGCCCCTTTGCAGATAGTTCCTCCAGATATCCCATACTCAGGTATTTTATCCGGCTCCGGCATAATTGTTGCTTTCTGCAGGAGAAACGCCTTTATGGTCCTGCGTTGTGGAATCTTTCATGGACAACGAGGAAAAAGAGATGCTAAAAGATCTCATCTGGCTCAACGCCGTGATCACAACCGAACTGATCCAGATCACCGAGAACGGTAGTGTTTCAGATCTTCTGTAATTCGTCTGAGCCCTGTCTCCTTGTTTGATCATTCCCCCTCCATCGTCAAATATCTTCTGCCGGTCACCCACTCCTCATTGATGTCCATCAGGATGGATCCTGCCAGCCTGAGGAGTGACTCTTCATTGGGAAAGGCCCCTACAACTTTGGTTCTCCGTTTCAGTTCCTTGTTGACTCTTTCCATCATGTTCGTCGTTCGGATCCGCTTTGCGTGCTCTTTCGGGAACGCCGTGTAACTCATAAGTCCCGGGATGAATCTCTCGATCGTATTGGCCGCTTTCCGATATCCTCGTTCGTTCAGATCGTCTGCAAGCTCCTGCAGTCTCTCCTCGTCCCCATATGCCTCCTTCAAGGACTCAGCAACTTCTTTCTGATGTTTCCGTGGAATATTCTTTAAAACCGCCCGGGTGCAATGGACCGAGCACATCTGCCACGATGCGCCGAGGAAGGTGGCTTCCGCCGCCTTCTGGATCCCGGCATGACCATCTGAGACAACCATCTTGACACCCACCAATCCTCGTTCTTTGAGGTCTTCGAACAATCCCGACCAGAACATCTCATTCTCGCAATCAGTGATTCTGGCTCCCAGGATTTCGCGGTAGCCATCCATTCGAACACCGGCGATCACCAGAAGAGCTTTGGTGATGTAGCGTGGTCCCTCTCTGACTTTGTAGTACGAAGCATCCACAAAGAGATAGGGAATCTCCTGTTCAATAGGCCTCTGAAGGAATGCATGGACCTGTTCATCGAGGTCCTTTGCTATCCTGGATACTGAAGCAGGAGAGAGTTGTTCGATGCCAAAATGAGCAACAATCTCCTGGATCCGGCGGGTTGAGACTCCCTGAAGGTAGGATTCAAAGATAGCATTCTCAAGAGCCTTCTCAACCCGGGAATAGCGTCCAAATACCTGTGTTTCGAAGGGAAATTCTCGGAACTGCGGTTTCTGGAGGATCGTTTCTCCATATCGGGTTTTCAGAGATCGCTTCTTGTAGCCGTTTCGGTGAGCCTTCCGCGCATCGGTTCGTTCATACTGCTCGGCTCCCGCCTGGTGGAGGGCTTCGAGCAGCATCACCTGGTTGAGGAACCAGGTGATGAGGGTCTTCATGCCATTCTCATTATCGGAAAGATAATCTTCGATTAACGCTAAGGGATCCATGGCCCTGTTTCTCCTTTCTGCAAATCTAGGTTGGATTCAGGGCCAAATTATTTTTACAGAAGATTCGTTACACTGTCCCGAGAACACTTCACAGATCCTCAGGCAGCAGCCCCCTCCCGCCGCCTGTCTTGCCGACCACCAGAGCCTCAGGGAGACCGCACTCGGTATCGCGGAGAAATACAGGCCGGACACCGCACTCGGCCCCCACCTTCATGATCACCGGTGAAGATACTGTTATCCGGCGCGGTCACCCACCTACTGCTATGAAGATCGTATGTGCAATCGCGCCGGACAAATTTCGGGATGAAGAGGTGCTGATCCCTCTGCGCCTCTTTGCAGATGCCGGCATTGAGACGGTGATCGCATCGACCCGCGCGGGTACCTGCGAAGGGATGCTCGGGGCCTCGGTGGAGGCGTCAGTGCCCTTTATGGCGATATCTCCAGACGATTACGACGGCATCGTCATCGCCGGCGGAATCGGTTCTCAGGACCATCTCTGGGGGAACAGCGATCTGGTCACTCTTGTGCGGTCCTTCGCCTCTGCCGGAAAAGTTGTCGCGGCGATCTGCCTATCTCCGGTCGTTCTTGCACGGGCCGGCATTCTTTCAGGGAGAAAGGCAACAGTATTTTGCAGTCCGGGCTCCACGATTGAGATGAAGCGGGGCGGGGCGACACAGGTGGACAATGATGTGGTGACTGACGGCAGGATCGTGACGGCAAACGGGCCGTCTGCATCAGAAAACTTTGCAAAAGCGATTATAGATCTTCTCTCCATTTGATCTTTTTTTTTGCCTTCAGGGGCGCCATACCTTCCCACGCACGCACAGGGGAGGGAAAAATACCCTTTACTGATATCATGGCAGGCGATATTTTTTTAACGAAATGTATCTCTGATGCAATTCTTGATTATTCCATAACAAATATATGTCTTGTTGATTATGAAATTAAACGGGACGTGGGAGCGGATATGCCTTGGAGAGTTCAAAACTGAACATTCGCAATCAGGAGATCGCACACCTGCACCAGGCCATTGACCCGGCCAGCGACGGTGTGCTGCTGATCGATCACGAGGGCGTGGTTATCTATGTCAACGAGGTGTTCAGGGAGGATTACGGCCTTTCACCCGAAGCGTTCATCGGAAGAGATGCCATCGAAGTGATCGAGTCTGAAATAGCTCCACTCTTCCAGAACCCCGAAGGCTTCATAACAAAAATTGAGGCCATTTATCGAAAGGGGCGCGACGCGGGAGGACTGGAGTGGGCGATGCGGGGAGAGAAGATCAGGTGGATCGCCTACTCCAGCGAGATCGTCAGGCACGGCCCCCTGAAGGGCTCCAGAATCGACCTTTTCAGGAACCTTTCCCGGACAAAGGAAGTTGAAGCTGCACTCCATATCTCCAGACAACTCAACGAAGCGCTCACCGCCACCCATGGCCTTCCCGGATGCAGGACCACTCCCAATCTGGCGATCGTCTCAGCGGACGAGCCGTTTCAACGATTGTTCGGGGTCAGAACAGGATCAAGCACCATTGCTGACCTCATATCCCCATCCATCGTCGGAGATCTCGGACAGCGCCTGGCCACCCTCACACCGTCAATGCCGGAAACCAGAATCCAGGAGGAGCGGGGAGAGTGGAGAGTATACGGTCTTTTTGACGATGAGGGTATCCTCTCCGAGCTTGAATGGTCCTGGCATGCCCCGGGCGGCAGAAGTATAGAAACGGGCGTTCAGAACCCGACACAGAACGAAGAGTCGTTGATACTCAGAGAAGATAAAAACGGCATGATCGTGTCTTTCGACGGGACATACCAGCATATGACCGGCATCGTTCCCGAAGAACTGCAGGGTACGGCGATCCTTTCCGTCGTCTCTCCCGCCGAGAGGGAGGCGGTATCCCGGGCTCGTCAGGCCATCACCTCAGGCCAGTTTCTTTCGGTGGAGTGCGCATGCCACCTCTCGCTGTCGGCATCCAGAGGAGAGACGCTCCCATTTGTCGTGCAGATCTCCCCTGTGAAAGACAGAGAAGAACGCCCTGACGGATTTCTGTGGATCGCCCGCCCTACAGGCGACAGGGTCAGCACGCGCTCCGGGAACACGCCCTCTGTGGGGAGGGCACGTTCTGCCCGGGGCGAGATCCGGTGCCTCAAAGCGCTGCTGCAACTCTTGCAGGACGAAGAAACATCAGAAAAAGTGCTCCTATCAGGTGCGGCGGCGACGATCTGCAGCGATGTGCCGTGGATCCAGGGAGTCAGCATCCAGGTAGAGGAGGGCTTTACCGTCTCTGCAGGGGCGGAAGAAGGGGAAAAGGCAGTCTTCCTGCTCGGACGCAGGGCGCCTGCAGGCGAAATGGTCTTTCACATCACCAGAGACGCGGGCGAAACCGCAGCCCAGGCCGATGTCCTTAAAGCGATCGTTGAAGCGGTATCAGGATACCTCAGCAGAAATATTGCAAATAAAGCAGCAAAATCTCAGGAACAATCCTATCTGACCGTTTTTGAGACCACTGGCACGGCTTCCTTCATGCTTGAACGCTCCCTCAGGGTGGTCACGGCAAACCAGGAGTTTCATCGGTTTTTCAACCTGAAGCCCGAAGATATCCAGAAGGGGATCGAATGGACGGCCCTTGTCCCTGAAGAAGAACGCTCACGGATCAGAAAATACCACGAACTCAGGCGTGCCGATCCGGGCAGTGTCCCTTCGACCTACGAGTGCAGGGTGATCGCCGGGGACGGCATGTCACGAGACGTGGTGGTCAACGTCTCCCTGATCCCGGGAACCGAGCGGTCGGTGATCTCTCTGCTCGACATAACGGCGAAGAAAGAGACCGAGTTCGAACTTCGGGAGAGCGAGCAGCGCTACCGGTTGATTGCGGAGAATGCAACCGACATCATATTCACGTTGGGTCCTGACCTCACCTTCACCTACGTCAGTCCCTCCTTTGAGCGGCTTATCGGGAGACCGGCCGCAGGAGTGATCAATCACCCGATCACAGAATTTTTGAGCCCTCAATCTTCGTCCGTCTTCTCAGATGCCGTACAGGGGATCCTCGCACCAATCAGCCCCGATGAGTCGGCGGCATCACAGGTGCTGGAGGTGGAGGCGATCCGGGCCGACGGAGAGGGGATCTGGATGGAAGTACAGATCAACGCCCTCAAAGAGGAGAACGGATCTGAGGTCGGCCTGATGGGCGTGATGCGCGAGATCAGCGAGAGAAAAAACGCTGAAGAACGGGAGATCAGGTACGTCAGCGAACTTTCTTTTCTCTCCAGTGCGGCGATGAGTTTTGTCGAGCTCCCGCCCGAAGAGGAGATCTATCGGTTTATCAGCGAACATCTCTGCGAGATCCTGGATGAGACACTCGTATTTGTGGCAGATTATGATGAGGTGGACGACGCCCTCTATCTGAGGGCGATTTCAGGTGTCGATGAGGATGAAAACCCGCGCCTGTACTCTCTTTCACGGAGCATCAAAGGGATGAGACTCGCTCTCCCTGAAGAGGTAAAGGTCGAGTTAAAAGGAGGGATGCTGATCCCGTTGAGTGAAGGAACGGTATCCAGCACCCTCGGCAGCCCTGCATGGTCGCTTGCCCGGACGTTTGTCCGAGGGGGCCAGGGTCACTATGCAGCGATCGGAATTGCACGGGGTGAGACGCTCTTCGGGTGTGTGATCCTTTTCCAGAAAAACGAGATCCAGATAGAGAAGATATCGACGATCGAGACCTTTGCCCACCTCTCATCAGTCGTACTCCAGCGGCGGCAGCTTGAAACCGAATTAGAGTCCGAGCGCTCCCATCTCAAGCACATCCTCTCCTCAAGCCCGGTCGTGATCTACGCCTCTGAGGTCCCACCAAACGGAGAGGGCGGCATGGGCCCGATCACGTTTGTCACCGAAAACATCACGGCGCTGCTCGGCTACGAGCCGCAGGAGGTGATCTATGATTCGTCGTTCTGGACGGGCCGAATACACCCCTCAGACCGGCAGCGTATCCTGGAAGAGGAGGTTTCAACGCTCCCGGATGAGGGGCGCCTGACGCTGGAATACCGGATCAGACACAAAGACGGGAAATATCGGTGGCTCCACTCAGAAGTGAAACTTCTCCGGGACGAGGACGGGAACCCCTCTGAGGTGATCGGCTCTGCGATCGACATCTCTGAGAGGAAGCGGATCGAAGAGGCGCTCAGGGTGATGGACAGCGCGATCACCTCGTCCATCAATGCGATCATCATCATCGATCTTGAAGGCGACCTCGTCTTTGCCAATAATTCGGCTCTGAGGCTCTGGGAATATGACGACATCAAAAGGGTGATAGGAAAACCGCTCGATCGCTTCTGGCTGCCAAAGAAGAAGATCGCCAGGATCCTGGAGAAGATCGATCAGGACGGCGGATGGATGGGAGAACTCGTCGGCAAAAAGAAAGGAGGAAAAAAATTCAATGCAAGCGTTGCAGCGAGCATGGTCTCCGACGAAGAGAACGATCCCCTCTGTATCATGCTCTCCTTCGTTGACATCACCGAGAAAGTCGAGATCGAGGAGGAGCTGGCGCGCTACCGCGGTCATCTTGAAGAACTTGTGATTGAACGCACAGAGAAACTGACCGAGTCAAACGAAAGGCTCAGGGCCGAAGTGACCGAACGAAAACGTGCGGAAGAGGAAATCCGGGCGCTCAGCACCTTCAGGGAGCGTGTCATCGAGAACACCACCATGCTGCTCACCGTCACCGATCTGGACGGGAACGTGACAGTGTGGAACCGTGCCGCCGAGGAGATCAGCGGTTATGTCAGGGACGATGTGGTGGGCGGCGACAGAGTCTGGAGTCTCCTTGTGCCCGAAGATGAGAACGGCCAGCATATGATCTCGACGATACTGACAGAACTCAAAAAAGAGGGGCAGGTTGAGAGTTTCGAGGCGAGGATCCGCGCAAGAAACGGCGACGAGAAGATCCTCCAGTGGGGGGCACGGATCCTGGAGGACGCCGCTGGCCAGCCCATCGGCGCGGTTCACATCGCACAGGACGTCACCATACGGCGGCGGATGGAGAGGGCGATCAGAGAGAGCGAGGCACGCTACCGCGCCGTCGTCGAGGATCAGACCGAATGGATCTGCCGCTTCGGGCCAGACCTGCAGATGACCTTCAGGAACGCAGCGTTCTCCCGTTCGTTCGGCCTCAAAACATCCCCGGGATCCTTCAGAGATATTCTGCCTGCCGGTTTTGACGACCTGCTCGCTTCTCTTGAGAGTGGTTCATTGCAAAGCGGGCAGATAGTCAGGATTGAGGGGAAGGTCAGACGCGACAGCCAGAAAGAGCGCTGGCACCAGTGGAGTGTCCGCGCCATCCCCGCATCTGACGGGTCGATCGCCGAGTACCAGGCGATCGGGAGAGACATAACCGAGGTGAAGATTGCTGAGGAAGAGTTTGTCAGAACAGAAAAACTTCTCTCTCTCTCAGATCTTGCCGGCGGGATCGCCCACGACTTCAACAACGCCTTAACCTCGATCATGGGCAACCTGAATCTGGCCAAGATGAAGGTCGCGCCTGATGATTTCATATACCACCGTCTGAGCGATGCCGAGACTGCCACGGCGCGCGCCGGGGAGATCACAAAGCAGCTCTTCAGTTTCTCAGACCGCTCCACGCCTGAAAAAGAGACGATCGACATGGCCGACCTCATCCATGAAGCGGCCTCCTACTCTCTGCGCGGCTCGAAGAGCAGGTGCAGACTCGATCTCGAAGCCGCGGCGATGCCGGTGTACGTCGACGCCGCCCAGATACTCCAGGTGCTCCAGGCCCTGATCGTCAACGCCGAACAGGCGATGCCCGGAGGGGGGCTGGTGACGGTCGCCGCCGCGCCTTTCGAGGTAGCAGGGGACGACCCCATTCCCCTGCCAGCAGGCGCCTATGTAAGGGTCACCGTGCATGACCATGGCACCGGCATCCAGCCCGAGTACCTGGGGCGGATCTTCGATCCCTACTTCACCACCAAGGAGCACGGCACCGGCCTCGGTCTCGCCGTGGCCCTGCCGATTATCAAGAACCATGGGGGCTGGCTTGACGTCGCCTCCACACCCGGGGAGGGTACGAACTTCCTCCTTTATCTGCCAGCATCGGCAAACGGTATAGATGTGAAGGCCAAGCCAGAAACGGTTCCTTCGACCGGGATGGGATCGATTCTCCTGATGGATGACGAGGCAGGAATCCTTGACACCACGAGCGACATCCTCAGATATCTCGGCTATACCGTCACGACAGCAAAGGACGGCGAAGAGGCCGTGAAGCGCTTTGAAGAGGCGCTGGAGGCAGGAAAGCACTTTGACGGCGTGATCCTGGATCTCACGGTTCCAGGCAAAATGGGTGGTCTCGAGACGCTGGAACGCCTCAAAGAACGGGATCCAGCGATAAAGGTCGTGGTGTCGAGCGGTTACCTGAACGATCCGATCATCAGAAAACCTGAGAAATATGGGTTTGCCGCAAGCATCTGCAAGCCCTATATGGTCCATGAACTGGGCAGAGTGCTCCAGGAAGTACTCTCCATCTGAACTTTTTTCATCATCCTTATTGCGCCGGGGAGTACATGTGTCCTTGCGCGAATGACAGACGAACCATCAGATGATCCCCGGAAGGAGGCGTTTGCCCTCTATGAAGAGGGGCGGTACCAGGAGTCGATCAGGGTGTGCACCAGGACGCCAGGGGACGCCTCTCTTGCCATCCTCGTCGCCAAAAACCTTGTCTCGCTCGGCGAATACGAAGAAGCAGAGGCACAGGTGCGAGATCTCCTGGTGAAAATGCCTGAGTCTTCCTATCTTCACAGCTTTCTCGGCGGGGTGCTCGCCGCCAGGGGTGCAGACGGCGCAATTGCAGAGTATGCAGAGGCAATCCAGCTCGATCCAGGAAACGAAGAGGCGCTTCGCGCCTACTCGGCCTATTTCACCGGCTCCGGCGATCACCGCTCGGCCATCCCCCTGCTCTCGGCGCTTGCCCGCCTCTCGGGAAAGCGCGAGGATGCCATAGCGCTGGTGCGCAGTCTGATCGAGGCGGGAGAGGGAGAAGAGGCGCTTCTCGCATATGAGGAACTTCTCGGGGGCACAGGGGCCGACGTGGATTATATCGACGCCCTGATGGTGGCCGGCCGCCACCGGGAAGCCGCGGCAGCGTCGATCAACGCCTTCAGGGAGAGAAGGGATCCGACGTTTCTGCGCCAGTACCTTGCCGCCGTGGCGGCATTCGACAGGAAGGGCGCATTGAAACTCTTCCCCCACTTCTTAAAAGACTGCCCGGACGACGACCTCGCCTTCGACCACGTCCTCCTCTTAAAGTCGGAGGGACACTGCAGGGAAGCGCTGGAAAGGTGCGAGGCGCTCATCGCCCGGAACCCCCACCCGATCTACCAGCTTGTGGCCTGCGAACTCATCGCCGCCACCGGAAGCACCGACCTCGCCCGGCAGGGCTACGAAGGGCTGATCGGAGAGGAGATGCACCGTATGGACGATCCGGAAAGCCTGGGCATGGTGATCGAAGCATATGAGGGATTTTTAAGAAAGACATTAAACCCTACGACCGTCCCCCCGTGTTACCTGGCCACGGTCTCGTCTGACGCAAACGTGGTCAGCCTCATCAGGACAGGACTGTTCTATGCCTCTTTCGGGCAGACGACCGAGGCTGCGGAGTGGCTGTACCGCGCATACCGGCTTGACTTCCTCAACGGCGGCATCGAATACGCCCGGTTCCTCGCCGGGCAGGGGGAGATGCGTGAGTACGAGAAGGTGCTCATGCACATCCTCTCCAATATTAAACGGGACGCAGACCTGGTGAGGGTGGCCGAAGCGGTCATCGACGCCGGCACCGACTGGAAGGGTATGCGCCGGTTGATCGATGCCCTCATCGACCGCTTCTCCGCCGCCGTCAGGTCGCTTGGACCGGGCGGGATCGAGGTCTTTGCACGCATATATCTCCGCGCGGCAGAAGAGGCGTTTTCAGTCGGGGAGTATGCCAGATGCAAGGAGTGCTCACTCCGCGGCCTTGATATGGCGCGGAAGAACCCGGAAATATTCTTCGACCTGATCAGGCGCTGCAAGGAGGCGACCGTCGCCGAGAGGCCGGCCCTCCCTCTCCGAAACACGAAACCTTCCGGGCCTTTGGAGGAGACAGCGCCCGATCTCGGACTGGACGAGCGGGAAGAGGCACTCGTCGCCTTTTTACGGCAGCACCGCGAGAGCAATGAGGAGGAACTCCGCAAGGTGCTCGGCACGCGCCGGGTGAGCGGAGCGATTAACCGCCTGATCAGAAAAGCCTCCGACGCCGGTGTCACGCTCATCGAGAAGAGAGGGATGGGAGAGCACGGCGAGGTCTATATCTACTGCGGGAAGTGAAGCGATGGACGGAAACAAAGCAGAAAGCATCGGGATCATCAACGCCCTCAGAAGGGGAACCGTTCCGGCGTCCGGGCTTGAACGGCTTGCTGTCGGTCTTGCGGTGGAAGAGCGGGTGATCGGTGGGCAGCTCGACTATACAGCCTCCGGCGGGGCCGACGTAAAGTTCGTCCGCGGGGAATACGGGAGCGGAAAGACATTTCTGGTGGCGCGCGCCCTCGAAATCGCCCGGAGTAAGGGGTTTGCGACAGCCCATGTGATGATCTCCGGGGACACGCCGCTCCACAAACTCAGCGCCCTGTACTTCCGCATCCTCTCCTCCCTGCGGACGGCCGAGCACGAACACGCCCTCAAGGAGATCGTGGACAACTGGATCTTCTCCATCGAGGAGCGGATCATCGAGGTAGAGGGCGCTGCCGAGGAGGACGAGGCCCTCGAAGCAGGAACGGTGGCGCGGATCGAGGCAGCGCTCGCCGACATATCGACGGTGAACCCGGCCCTTGCTGCCGCATTGCGCGTCTATTATACGGCGAACAACGCCGGGGACTTTCCCCTCGCCCAGGCGGCGCTCGGCTGGCTTTCGGGCGAACCCCATATCGGCCGGGACTTCAGGCGGGCGGCCGGTGTGAAGGGGGAGGTGGACGACATATCGGCTTTTGTCTTCCTGCAGGGGATCGTGCGGATCGTCAGGGCGGCCGGATACGCCGGGATTGCCGTCGCCGTCGACGAGGTCGAGACCGTGCAGGCCCTGCCTTCGAACCTCCGCGAGAAGGGGTATAACAACCTCCGCCAGATCGTCGACGCCGTCGACCGCGGGGAGATGCCCCACTGTTACTTCCTCTTCACCGGCACGCCGGCCTTCTTCGAGGGCTCGAAGGGGATCAGGTCGCTCCCGCCGCTGTACGACCGCCTGCGGGTGGTCGGCACCGACGGCGTCGCAAACCCACTGCAGGCGCAGATCGTTCTGCGGCCATTCGACATGGACAAACTGGAGGAAGCGGCCCTGAACGTCTCCGGCATCTACGCCGACGCCGCATCCCCGGTGGACCGGAGCCGGATTTCCCACCGGTTTATCAGGTCGATGATCGACCGGATCACCTCGCGCTTCGGCGGGCGCGTCGATGTGATCCCGAGGATCTTCCTCCGGGAGTTCGTGGACATCCTGGACAAGTGCGAACTCTACCCGGACTATGACCCGTCTTCGGCCTATGCCTTCGACGCCGGGAAGGTGAAGGGAGAACTGCGGGAAGAGGAAGAGGTATTCCTCGAGGTCGAGTTGTAAAGGGAGGGCGTTTATAGCCCGCGGCTCCCATCTCTTCTGATGACCGACGCCAGGAATAAACAGGTCTATCTTTCAGAGATCGCCGACGGGGACCGCGTCGACGATCTCTTCCTCGTCCTGAGGCGAGAAGTAAAGCGGAAGAAAGATGGAAACCCCTATATTTTCGCCATCCTCGCCGACCGCTCCGGGACGGCGCCCTGCACTATCTGGGGAACGGCAACCTGCGGCGAAACGCTGCTTGAAGCCTGCGCAGCCCTCGAAGTGGGCAGGGTGTTTCGCATATCAGGAAAGGTCTCTGCCTTTAATAGTTCCCTGCAGATCAGCGTGAATGAGGGCGTCGAGTACCTGGGGCAGCCGGTCCCGGAATCAACGATCGAACCGGCAGATTTTGTCAGGATGAATACTGACATTGACGCCCTGAAACGCGGGGTCCTGGACCTGATCGCAACGATCGCCGATCCCGCCCTGAAAGACGTGGTGCTGGAAGCGATCTCGGGTGCAGACGGTTTTTTCGAGAAACCTGCAGCGAAAGGGCGGCATCATGAATACCCGGGCGGGCTTGCCGAGCACACTCTTGAGACGGCGAGGATTGCAGCGGCCGGGTGCGACGCCATCGATCTCGGATCCAACCGGGACCTGATCATCGCCGGCGCGCTCCTCCACGACATCGGCAAGGCGTTCTCCTTCGAACGATCAGGCCTGTGCTTTGTTGCGCGGCCCGAGTACGACCTGGTCGGGCATATCAGCCTCGGCGTCACCTACCTGGAGCGGTTCAGATCCCGCCTCCCACCCGCCCTCTTCTCGCACCTCACGCACATCGTCCAGTCGCACCACGGCCCCCACGGCGAGGTGGCCTGCCAGACACCAGAGGCATGGACCGTCCACATCGCCGACTATGCAAGCGCCACGCTGCGCGAGGTGGCGGACGATCAGGCCGCGCTCGAGCCCGGGTCAGGGACGCGGACCGGCAGAAAGTCCGGCGGGCCGGTGTGGCGGTTCTGAGCGGCGTTCGTCCCCTGTGCGTGCGGACAGGAGATGCAGCCAGGGTACGGCTCTCTCCTGATTTCACCCTTAGGATCATTCTCTGACGTGCCTTTTCCCTGATCGCTCACGTTGGAACGTACTGCCTCCGGTTGTACCCCCTGACCTTCCGCACACGATTGGACCAGGAAAGCAGCACAATAGCCAGAAGGGGCTACACCCAGCACCCCAAATCGCAATGGGCAGGGGGTCAGTGGGGCGGCCGGCCCCCGCTCAGGCGCACCGATCCACGGTCATCTCCGGATCCCCGCGCCGGGGGTTGCACCCCCGGACCCCTGCACACGATTTGGGGCAGGAAGGCAACACGGGATCTACAAGGGGCTATACCCGGCACGCCGATCAACCGTTCGTTCACGCGAAGCCGCGAAGAAAAGAAGCCCTGGGGGTGAAGAGCAAAAAAAGTATTCAGTCTTTTTTCCGCCTGCGGATCCTGACCGACTCCCCATGGGCATGGAGCCCCTCGGCGGTGGCAAGCGTCTCGACGACCCCGCCAAGCCATTCAAGGCCTTCCCTGTCGATCATCTGGACCGAGGAGGTCTTGCAGAAGTGGTGGACGTCAAGACCTGAGAAGACCCGGGCGAAGCCTGCCGTGGGAAGGACGTGGTTGGTCCCCGAGGCATAGTCGCCGAATGCGACGGCGGTATACGGCCCGACGAAGATCGAACCGGCGTTGTGGACGGCGTTGAGGGCCGAGAGCGGGTCGGCAACCTGGATGGAGAGATGCTCCGGGGCGACATCGTCCATGGCAGTGATCGCCTCGTCGAGATCGGCGGTGACGACATACCCCGAGTTCCCGAGGGCCGCCTCAATGATCGAGCGGCGCGGGGCGTTCTTCATCTGGCCTTTGATCTCGGTGCCGACCTTTGCGGGCAGCGCCGGGTCGGTGGTGATGAGAATGCATCCGGCATGGGGATCGTGCTCGGCCTGGGCAAGGATATCCGCGGCGACGAAGGCCGGGTCAGCCGTTCCGTCGGCCAGGATGCCGATCTCCGAGGGGCCGGCCGGGAAGTCGATCTCGGCATGCTCACGCAGCATCATCTTCGCGGCGGTGACATAGACGTTGCCGGGTCCGACGATCTTCTGGACCTGATCGATACTCTCGGTCCCGAGGGCCATCGCAGCGATCGCCTGGGCGCCGCCGACGCGGTAGCACTCGTCCACGCCGGCGATGTCAAGGGCGACAAGGGTGAGGGGGTGGACCGGCGGCGGGGTGCAGACGCAGATCTCAGGGACACCGGCCACCTGTGCCGGAACCGTGGTCATCAGGGCCGTCGAGGGGTAGGCCGCCCGTCCGCCCGGGACATAGGCGCCGATCCGGTCGAGCGGGGTGGTCTTGACGCCGACGATGACGCCGGGCTCCACCTCCTCAAGCCAGAGCGAACGGTTGCGCTGGAGCTCGTGGAACCTCCTGATATGCGCCTCGGCTTCGGCGAGGCTCTCGATCAGGGAGTCTTCCACCTCCTCGTACGCCCCCTCGAACTCTTCCGGGGTGATGGCGAGGTCTTCGAGATCGATCCGGTCGAACTCTTTCGTGAACCGGTAGAGCGCTTCGTCGCCGTCTTTCCGCACACCCTCGACGATCGCAGCGACGGCCGCGCTCACGCCTGCAAGGTCTGAGCGCCGCCGCTCCTGCCATTCCTCAATATCCAGCGCCTTCCACATGGTGCAGATAGGTTGGTGGCGGCACCATTAAGACTTGCCATGGCAGGAGTTAACCAATATAAATTAACCAAAACACACGATCAACACAATTATCTATTTTAACGAATCAGGTAGCGATACATGAAAACGATTAAAATGGTCATGATCGCTGCGCTGCTCGTCTGCGCAGCGGTATTCCTGTGCGGGTGCACCACCACGCCCGGCGAAACGACACCAGCCACAACGCCTGCAACGACCGCCCCCGCCGCGATCAGCGGCGTTGTCACCATCTTCAACGCCGGCAGTCTCACGGCGCCCTTCGAAGACCTCGAAAAGCAGTTCGAAGCGAAATATCCAGGTACCGACGTCCAGCTGGTAGCCGGCGGTTCGACAAAGATCGTCAAGGACATCACCGAACTCGACAAGAGCGCCGATGTCCTTGCTTCGGCAGACTACACGCTCATCCCTGACCTGATGATGCCGGACGCCGCCGACTGGTACGTCACCTTCGCCAAGAACCAGATGGTCCTCTGCTACACCGACGAGAGCAAATACGCCGATGAGATCACCGCCGAGAACTGGTATGAGATCCTCGGAAAGTCCGATGTGGCATGGGCCTTCTCCGACCCGAACCTCGACCCCTGCGGCTACCGCTCACCCATGGTGATCCAGCTCGCCGAGGCGCACTACGGCGACGACCAGATCTTCGAGAAGGTCGTCATGGCAAACTCGAACATCACCGTGACCGAAGAAAACGGCGTCTTCACGATCCACGCCAAATCGCCGGAGCCGAAGGGCACCCTGCAGATCAGGCCGAAGTCGGTCGAACTCGTGCAGATGCTCGAAAGCGGCGGTATAGACTACGCATGGGAGTACCGCTCGGTCGCCGCCCAGAACAACCTGAAGTTCATCGAACTCCCTGAGGCGATCGACCTCTCGTCGGTGAAGTATGCTGACGATTATGCGACGGTTCAGATCGACACCGAAGGCGGCATGATGACCGGCAAGCCCATCGTTTACGGCGCAACCGTCCCGAAGAATGCCGGGAACCCCGAGGCAGGTCTGGCGTTTGTCAAACTGCTCATCGGTGCTGAGGGGCAGGCAGTCATGGACGGACAGGGTCAGCCCCCGATCGTCCCGGCCGGCGGCTACGGGAGGGTTCCGGCCGCACTGAAAAGCCTCACTGCATCCTCCTGATCTCCTCTTTTTTGACAGATCATGGCCCAGACTTCCATACTCCGCGACCGCTGCCTTGTCTCCTTCTCGCTCCTCGGCGGTGTCATCCTCGGCTTCACCGTCCTTGCCCTGCTGAACATGACGGCGAAGGAGCTCGCCGATATCCCCCACCTCCTCCGCGTCGCCGCCGACGCAAAGGTGATCGACTCGATCGTCCTCACGATGGCGGCCGGCGCGAATGCGATCGCGATCCTGATGGTCTTCGGGATCCCGCTCGCATATGTGCTCGCCCGAACCGATTTCAGGGGTAAGGGGATCGTGGAGAGTATCGTGGACATTCCCCTGATGCTCCCGCACACCGTGGCCGGCATCCTGGTCTATATCCTCTTCATGAAACGGGGGCTGATAGGCGCTCCCTTCTACAGCATCGGTTTTTCCTTCGAGGACGCCTATCCCGGCATCGTCATCGCCATGCTCTTTGTGGCGTCCCCGTATTTCATCAACTCGACGCGGGAAGGGTTCGAGAAGGTCCCCGTCCACCTGGAGAACGTGGCGAGGACGCTTGGAGCAAGCCGATTTTCCGCCTTCCGCCATATCGTCCTCCCGCTCTCGGCGCGGGACATATACAACGGGGCAATCCTTGCGTGGGGGAGGGCAATCGGCGAGTTCGCCGCCATTATCATGATCGCCTACTACCCGATGGTGATCTCGACCCTGATCTACTACCGGTTCACGACCGGGGGGATCAAAGAGAGCAGCACCGTTGCTTTTGTGATGATCCTCGCCTGTTTCGCCGTGTTCATGACGCTGCGCTATCTTTCGCGCTTCATCGGGAGGCACGATGATCGAGTTTAGGCGCGTCTCCCTCACCCTCGGAAACTTCGCCCTGCAGGAAGTCTCCCTCACGGTCAGGAAGGGCGACTACTACTTCATCATCGGACCGTCAGGGGCCGGAAAGACCGTGCTCCTGGAGGCGATCGCCGGACTCCACCTTCCCGACGACGGAGAAATTCTCATCGACGGTGAGGACGCCTCCCGTGTCCCCCCGGAGAAACGGCGGATCGCCCTTGTGTACCAGGACTACTCCCTCTTCCCGCATATGACCGTGGAGGAGAATATCGGGTTTGGCCTCAGGATGCAGAAACGACCGAAAGAAGAGATCAGGAGACGGGTGAGCGACCTGCTCGGGACATTCGGGATCGAGCATCTCAGAAATCGTTTTCCGGGCACGATGAGCGGCGGCGAACAGCAGCGGACGGCGATCGCCCGCGCCCTTGCCTCCGACCCTGAGATCCTTCTCCTCGACGAACCCTTCGCTGCACTCGACCCGGTCACGCGGGAACACCTGATCACCGATCTCCAGCGGATCCACCGTGAGAGGGGCCTCACCATCGTCCAGGTGACCCATGCGAGGGAGGAGATCCTGCGCATGGCGACGAGGTGCGCCGTGATCATCGAGGGCAGAATGGTCCAGGAAGGGCAGGCCGATCAGGTCTTCCAGACCCCGGAGAGCACGGTGGTCGCACGCTTCGTTGGTATGGAGAACATCCTCAACGGCGTCGTCGCCACCAGTGCAGACGGACTCGCCTCGATCGACGTGGGGAAGCAGAGGATCATCGCCGTCTCGGATGCCGCTCCGGGCACTGCCGCAGCCGTCGTCTTCAGGGCCGCCGATGTGACGCTCTACCTCAGGGACAGGGAGGAGAGCACCGCCAGAAACCGGTTCGAGGCCGTGATCACCACCATCGTCCCGCTCGGCGGCCCTCTCACCGAGGTGTATCTGGACGCAGGCTTCCCCCTTGTGGCGCTTGTCACCAGACGATCGGCTGAAGACCTCGATCTCACACCGGGCATGAGCGTTGAAGCATCGATCAAGGCAAGCGCGGTCCGGGTTATTCAGGAGAGATCCTGACCGCCATCCCCTTATCCTCTCCACACTACCTTCATGCATGGATCAGGAGAACCCATTTTCAGGACATACCGGGGTCTGGCGCCTTGCGGGCATCGCCCGCGGCCGCGTGCAGGGCGTCGGCTATCGCGGCTATCTGGCCGGCAGGGCGGCCGCCCGCGGTCTTGCGGGTTACGTGCAGAACCTCCCTGACGGGACGGTGGAGTTCGTCGCCGAGGGAGAGGCAGGGAACCTTGCAGCCTTTCTGGAGGAGGCATGGGCGCGCCACGAACCGGTGATCGGCGTCGGCGAGATCGCCGTCTCGGTCACCGAACCGACCGGGGAGTTCAGCCGTTTCGAGGCGCGGTTCGGCGATCGGCAGGAAGAGTTTTTCAGGCGAAGCGGGCTTGCCCTCGACCTGCTGAAGGAGATCATGAAAACGGAGGGGGAGATGCTCGCCGAGCAGAGGAAGACGAACGCACTCCTCAAAGCGCTTCTCAGGACAGGCGGGACTGAATAATAACCACTTTTAGACGGCAGGGGTCTTCCCCCGGATCATCAGGGTGACCTGATCTTCACCGCAAGGATGCAGAGCAGAAGGACCGCTGTCGCTGCGTTCGCAATCATGATCGCAGGATCGGCCCGCGCAACGCCGTAAGCGAGCCAGAGCATGAGGCCGGCGAGGAAGCAGACGAGCATCGCATAGGAGAAGTCATGCGCCGACCGGGTCCGCAGGGTCTTTGCCACCTTTGGAATGAAGGAGAGCGTCGTGAGCGAACCGGCCGCAAGGCCGAGGAGGTGGAGTGCGTCCATGGAATCAGATACTTCCGGTATGACGGGCACCCAGATAGACCTGTGGCTTCTGCCCTGCCCGGCTGGACAAATATAAGGAGGGTGGGTCTGTCAACTCTTCAAAGACACCCTGCGTCTCCCGGACCGTCCCCGCGCCCCATCTCATTGACGTCCCCCTGATAGAAGGGGACAAAACCATCACACGATGGCAGGAGCCGCAAGGTGGATGCTGTTAGCACCGCGTTCAACGCATGCAACAGGGATCAGGTACCCCCCCTCAGCCTGAGATCCCTGACGATCGAAATGACCACCTCCTCACCCCTGAGGGTGAAGAGATGGGCGTTGATCTCCACCGGGATCCTCGTGCCGTCTTTCGTCAGGTGCGCCCACTCGAAGAACACATGTTTTTCCTCAAGGAGCCGGCGCATGATCTCCGCCAGGTCACCCGGATATGCCGGGTCGTTGATCTGGAGCGGGGTGAGGGTGAGGAGTTCCTCCCTCGTGTACCCAAGACGGGCGCAGGTGGTGTCGTTCACCTCAATGATCCGGCCGGGCAGCCCGTCTTCGATCAGGTGGAGGAAGATTGCGTCGTCAAGGTTGTTGAAGAGTATCCGGTACTTCTCCTCGCTCTCCCGCAGATCCTCCTGTGCCCGGATCCGCTGGATCGTATTCCCGACAGAGGCGGCGACCGTTTCCAGCGCTTTTCTGCTCCCGGGATCGATCCTATCACGGATATGCGAACCCACCAGAAAACAGGCGATCACCTGCCCTCCCCCCAGCACCGGGACCACCGCATAGGAGCGCAGGGCCCAGGTGCCTGCCCCAATCCCGCCATCTTCTTTTTTCAGGTTTTCTGCATAATATGGCGTGCCAGAACGGATCCGTTCGCCTATAGGCGAAGAGGGGGAGATATGTGAGAATGAACGGGTGAATCGCTGCGATATCCCGGTTGCATGGACGAGATCGAAAACACCGGTTTCCGGATCGGCGACGTACGCACCGCCGGCGTCCATGCCAGAGAGCATGAGCGCCGTATCAACACAGGGCGGCATCGCCTCGAAAAGGGTCTGCGCTGCGGAAAGGGTCCATGCAAGGTCGCGCTGTGCGACCATCTGCTCTTCAGCCCGTTTCCATTCGGTGATGTCCTGGAGAATCAGAATGCTGCCCGGCGAACTATCCATAAAAACGGTGGGAACAACCCTCACCCTGAAAAATCTCCGGTCTTCACCATGCACCGAGAGGGCGCTCTCGAAAAAGTCTTCATTCCCATCAGCCGCCCTCCTGATCACCTCCCCCAGGCGACCCTCGTCGTCCAGAGACGAGAGCAGAACGGCAATATGGGCGCCAGAGAGATCGGTATCGCGGCATCCGGCAATCTCCCGGAGTTTTAGGTTTGTATCAATGATCCGCCCCTCTTTATCGAGGGCCGCAACCCCGTCCGAGAAAAAATCCAGGATCGCCGTCACCGGGATCCGCCGGGAGAGGAAAAACACCTTCGCCTGACCGTACGGCTCCATCTCGACCTGGCCGGATGCACGCATCACATCGAGGTAGCGGGCCACCGTGATCCGGTTCATCCCGATCGCCTCCGCGATCTGGGTGACCGACATGCCGTGGGGATTTTTCTTGAGGAGTCCTCTGATTGCCACCAGTTCCCTCCTCTCTTCTCCCATGGGAAAGGATTTCACCTGTTTACTCTTGAATGTTGGCACCGGCCCACCTCACCTGGGCAGGGGCCAGTGATAATCCCCAGCGATAATCACTGAAAGATATATTTATATAAAATTAAACAAACCCTACATCCGGAGATGGATCTGATGGAACCGCTGATCACCGGAGACCGGATGAAACCCGGCACTGACACACGCACCACCCTGCAGAAATCGGAAAGCGCCACACCCCTCTGCATACTTGACGCCCTGCCCGTCCCTGTGATGACGGTGTCAGGCACCGGCAGCATCTGCTATATGAACCCGCTGGCAGCGTCGCTCTTCGGTGTTGACCCCAACGATGCCATCGGAGAGATGATTGAGGACGCACTCCCTACCGGCATCGCCCTCAGCCTGAAAAAACTGGTCGGGAGAACCGCAGACTTCTCGGTCATCTCAGGCGGGACGATACGCCATGCGTACAGAGACTACAGCGTTCATACAGCCCCGATGAAATGCGGCGACGGATCGCCGGCAACCGTGATCGTCCTTCACCCTATGGCCGGGCATGAGCGCCTCCCCGACCTTGCACCAAAAACATGCCCGGACGGTTCAGGCCACTGGGTGCCGATATTCGTGCCGGCAGGCCATTAGACCCCTATCTCCTTCCTGCCCCATTACAAAGGACATAGGCAGGATCTCGATCGCAGCCAGCAGATTCTCTTTTTTTCGGTCCTTTAGGATGCTTCATGCAAATGTCGATGCATCCCCCCGAGGAGGGCCCGCGCGGATCGGCCGCCTTCTCCCCCATAGATCGCCGGGGGACCGACGCCCCCCCGAAGGCCGGCCCAAGATTGATCCTGAAAAGAGCGAACAAAGTATAGCGCTTCTCTCGTGTGTGAGTAGCCGTGAGACCTTCACCCGACACGTTTCAGGCGACACGGGATGATCGCATGCGAAACAGGCCGCGGTTGGCCTCGGAAACCTTGTCAGGACGGCGGCGTTGACGTGGGCAGACGGGGAGTGGAACAACCTACGTGAACGGGAAAATACCAGAGAAAAAAGGGTTATTTGTTGAAGATATTGTAGATCTGGTCGCTGCCGGTAGCGGAAAGGCGAGACCTCTCTTCGTTCTCTTCAACCAGTGCGAGCACCGGCAGGGTCATGTCGACACCCGGCACAAAGCCGAACATCTCCTGGAGGTCGACCTGCAGGGCGTGCATGAACAGGGCGTTGGGGATGTCCATCGCACAGAGTTCCTGGCACTGGCCGCAGTTGATACAGGAGTCAGAGATGTGGGCGAACCTGATCAGGTGGAACATGAAGTTCGGCGGAACCTCACCGGGCTTGACCAGGTAGGGTTTCTTCGTGGAGCATTCCTCACAGTAGCAGATCGGACAGTTGTCAATGCACTGGTAGCACTTGATGCACCGGGAGGTCTCTTCCACGATCTTCTTCAGCCGCTCCTTGCCCTCGCCGAGGCCTGCAAAGTCCTTTGCACGCCACTTGTCGCCGAGCTTGAGCATGGCACCCTCCACCTTGCCGCGGATCTCGATACCCTTCGGGTTCGGCGCCTCGGTGGCGAGTTTGCCGGCCTTCGTGGCGGCGTCGAGGAGCGCTGCACCCTTCTCGGAGCAGACTTCGACAAAAGTCGCCTTTCCAGCCTTGTCACCGATGACGCCCCAGTTTCCGCAGGCGAGGTCGGCCTGACGCGGGACCTTCATCTTGCACCGGCGGCAGTTGGACCTGCGGCCGTAGCCTTCCTCTTCGAGGACGTCGATGGAGATGCCCTTGTGCTGACCATCGGCGGTCATGATGATGAACTGGCCCTTGTCGATCTCTTCCTTGACAACGGTGTCGGGGTCGGTCTCGAACTTGTCCGCGATCATCTTCCTGGCAGTCACCGGGGAGACCGATCCGCCACAGTTCAGACCGATCATGATGACGTTGTCGAGGTTGATCTGCTTGCGCTTGGCCAGTTCGTACATGCCCATCGCGTCGCAGCCCTTGACGGTGACGGCGATCTTCATGTCCTTTGCACCGTTGAGGTACTTCTTGAAGAGCTTGGAGAGGAGGAGCGTCCCGCAGTGGAGCGAGCCCGCAGCCCCTGCGATCTCCGCCGGATCGGTGATGAGGGTCGGAACAGCATCGTAGATATCCTGTCCCTTCTTCACGGCGAGGACGGCGTCGACCATCTTGCTCTCAAGGGCGTACTTCAGGAGCGAGGAGACCGCACCGCCGCACTCGCCCTTTGCGAGGAGGTCTGCATCAGTAGACCACGCGTAACACATATCGCCTTTTGCTGACATTTTCAGGCCTCCTGGATCTTCTCAACCTTCACAGAACACGCCTTGAACTCAGGGATCTTGGCGATCGGGTCGAGTACATTGTTGGTGAGCACGTTTGCCGCGCACTCCGCAAAGTGGAACGGCATGAACATGACGCCCTTCATAATGTCCTTGGTGACCCTGGCCGGGACGTTGATGGTGCCGCGGCGGGAGGTCGCCTTGACCATCTCACCATCGACGATGTTGAGGTCCTTCGCATCCTCGGGGTTGATCTCGATCCATCCAGTCTGGACCTCCTCGTTGAGGTGCTTCGAACGGCGGGTCATCGAGCCGGTGTGCCAGTGCCAGATGCACCTGCCGGTGGTGAGGATGAACGGGTATTCCGCGTCCGGGACTTCTGCTGGCGGCTTCCACTCGATCGCGTGGAAGACACCAAGGCCGTCCGGGTGTGAGAACTTGCCGATATGCAGGATCGGGGTGCCGGGGTGCTCGGTCGTGGGGCAGGGCCAGTGGAGCGCTTCGGGCCTGTTCAGCCGCGCGTAGTTCATGCCATGATAGGACGGCGTGACCTCGGCGATCTCGTTGAAGACGTCCTCAGAGGTCTTCCAGGAGAACTGCTCGGGGTAGCCCATCTTCGCCGAGAGCTCGGCGATGATCTTCCAGTCGAGTTTTGCCTGGCCGGGCGGCGCCTGGGCAGTACGCCACATCTGGACACGCCTCTCGGTCGAGGTCTGGGTGCCATCCTTCTCTGCGTAGCAGGTGGCAGGCAGCACGACGTCGGCGAGCTGAGCGGTCTCGGTCAGGAAGATGTCCTGCACGACAAGGAACTCAAGGGCCTTGAGGGCGTGCTCGACGTGGGTGAGGTCCGGGTCGGAGAGCATCGGGTTCTCGCCCATGATGTACATCGCCTTGAGTTCACCGGGCTTGTCGGTGAGGACGTCCATCATGACGGTGACCTCGTAGCCGTTCTTCGGCTCGCAGATGCCGTCAGGGAAGCCCCATGCGTCTGAGAACTTCTTGTGGGCTGCCGGGTCGGTGACCTTCTGGTAGCCGGTGAAGACGACCGGGAGCGCACCCATGTCGCAGGCGCCCTGCACGTTGTTCTGGCCACGCAGAGCGTTCACACCGGCGCCGGCCTTGCCAAGGTTGCCGGTGAGCAGCTGGATGTTGGCGACGGACTTGACGTTGTCCACACCGGTGGTGTGCTGGGTGATGCCCATCGAGTAGAGGATGGCGGAAGCCTCGGACTTGGCGAACCACTCGGTTGCCTGCTGCAGCTGCTCGACCGGGATGCCGGAGATCTTCGAGACGTTCTCGAAGTCGTACTCGGGCTTCATCACGACTTCTTTCAGCTTCTCGTAGTCCTTCGTCCGCTTCTCGATGAACTCCTTGTCCTCCCATCCATTCTTGATGATGTACTGCATCATGCCGTTGAGGATGGCGACGTCGGAGCCAGAGCGGAACTGCATGTAGAGGTCGGCCTGCTTGGCGGTGGCGGTGTAACGCGGGTCGGCGTAGATGATCTTCGCGCCGTTCATCTTCGCCTGGACGATCTTGCGGCCGATGAGCGGGTGCTGCTCAAAGGTGTTGGACCCGAGAACAAAGAGGCACTTCGAGTCGGCAATGTCCAGGATCGAGTTGGTCATCGCACCTGAGCCGAAGGCGGCCGCAAGCCCTGCAACGGTCGAAGCGTGGCAGAGACGGGCGCAGTGGTCGATGTGGCGGGTCTTGAGGACGCCGCGGGCGAACTTCATCAGGGCGTAGTTGTCCTCGTTGGATGTACGGGCCGATGAGAGGACCGCCATCTCGTCAGGCTTGTACGACTTGAGCTTCTGGGCGATGAGGTCATAGGCCTCGTCCCAGGTCGCCTCGACAAACTTTCCGTCCTTCTTGATCAGGGGCGTGGTGAGCCGGTCTTCACGGTTCACAAACTCCCAGGCATAGGTACCCTTCGGACATACCTTACCCTCGTTGACAGGCGAGCGGTGGTACGGCTGGACGCCGCAGACCTTCCCGTCCTTGACAACGAGGTTAAATGTACATCCGGTGCCGCAGTACGGGCACGTCGTCTGAACGTACTTCATATTTTCCATGGAAAAACCTCGGACATACAATCGTCCTCGTTTGTATTATATAAGGTTACTGTATTGGGAGAGGATTTTTGATGAATATCGGTGGAAAGAATGATTCAAGAGCACCATTTTATCATGCACCCTCATTTAACCTCGGGCAGATGTGGTTTACCCCGCCCGGTTGATAGGTTAAAAAATGCGGGGAGCGCAGAAGAGTATATGCAGGTGATCGTACCTCCCATGCTCGCCGACCTCATCGCCGGTGCCATTATAGCCCTGGATGGAGTTGAATTCACCAGATTGCGCCGCTGTCCGACGTGCAGCCGGGAGGTGCGGGGGCATGATATGAAGCGGCGGAAGTTCGCCGTGATCAAAGGGCCCGAAGGGGAAAAAGAGATTGCAGTGTGGGTGAAGCGGTTCCATTGTACCGGGTGCGGCACCCTCTGTACTGCAGACGCACCCTTCTATCCAGAGACGCGGGTCGGGGCCCCCATCGTCGACCTCTGCCTCGTCCTCACCGAGGACTATCCGTTCAACCATGCGGCACGCCTCCTCCAGGCGATGCGGATCGTCATCGACCGCGGGTCAGTGCGGAACTACGCCTCGCGGAGGGCCGGGCCTGTACCGTCGACCACCCTCTACGGCCTGCGTCTCCCCAACTCGATCCTCTCACTCCTCACCCTTTCCATCGGCAGAGGCGAGCCTGGCCCCATCGAAGGGACAAAAATTCTCGCTGCCTGCGGTTTCCCATCCGCAGACAGGGCACCGCTTCACCCTCTTCGGTCCGAAGAAGGGAACCAGCGGTATGAAGAGAAAGAAAAAGAAGAAGGGAAAGCCGAGGAGAAAGCCGACCGCCGTCAGGACGAGTGATCCTGCCAGCAGGACGAGGCTCAGCGTGAGCCGTTTCGTTGCGCCACCTCGAGCGCCGCATACGCGGGAAGGGCGTCGGCCATCCCGCCAAGATCCCGGTTCAGGTCGATTCCTTTCAGCGTTTCGGCAAAAACACCCGAACCGATCCCGGCACAGACGACATGCCCGCTCCCTGACCGCCCCATGCACTCCCAGACAGCCCTGAGGATCATGCCCTGCTGGGCCGCCCAGAACTGGAGGGCGATACCCCGGGCCGCCGCCTCCCCGATCTCCTCGAGATCTGAACAGACAACGCGGGCAAGCCGCCGGAGTGCGGCCTCGACGCTCACCTGACCGCCGTCCGGTGTCGCAGAGGTGTATTCCTCCGGCCGGATCGTGCCGAGGACGAGATGGGCGTCGCCGCTGCAGGCGAAATACTCGGTCGAGACCGGGGTGAAGATCCCGTTGATCTCCACGGCCCGGAGGATCGTCGCCGCGTTCGTCCGCAGCATCCCGGTATAGACAAGGTACCCCCGCTGGAGACGGAGGAGGTCGGTGAGCCCGAGGAGGTCGTCAAAACGGCAGAGCGGGACGATATCGGCAGTGGTGCTGCCGACATCGAGAAGCACGGCTTCAGGGTAGCGCTCCCTGAGGTAGTCTGCTGAGGCGAGCCAGTTTGCCGCGGCCAGTTCGGGAACGGCACGGTCGTGAAACTTTCCGTCGGTCCCGTAAAATAGAGCATCCGGGAAATATTCCTTCACCGCGTCGACGATGAAACCGATACCCTCAGCCTTGCTGGAGAAACTGTCGGCAAGCTCCCCACTCATGACGACGGCGGCGTTTTCTCCTCGCCCGGCATAGGCAGAGAGGAGATCTCCGAGCGGTGCCTCCTTCCAGAGCGGGCAGTAATGGATATGGGCGCCCGATCCATCGACGACCTTAAAGTTGGCGCCGCCGACATCGATCCCGATCATCGCCGCTCCACCCTCCCGTCCTTGTCGAACCTGACCGTACCGGAGAGATGGACTAAGGGCGGCGCCTTTCCATAGGAGGCATCCACAAGGACGCTGGCGATCTCCTCCTCCATGCAGGCGGCGATCCCGACCATGCTCGTTGTCGGCCTGGGGTTGACGTCGACCACATAGGCCCGATCGGCAAGGACAATATCGACGCCCACATACCCCTGGCAGCCAAGAACGGTCGCTGCCCGCACCGCGGTCTCCACAATCTCTTCGAGGCGCGGGTGGTCCACCGGCGTCTCACCGCCATGATAGACAAACGCTCCGTCTTCAACCGTGACGGCCTGCCGGTTCACCGCAAGCACCAGGAACGGCGCACCAGAATAGTATAGGCAGGCCTCCCCAACAATCCGGCTCCCGACAAGGCTGACCGAGAGGTGCTCGCCTTCGATGTACTCCTGTCCGATTTCGCCCTCACCCGCTGCATCCTCGCCCAGACGGACACCATGCGCACCGCAGCCCGACACCGGCTTGATCACCTTCAGTCCGGCGGTCTTCTCGGCCGGGACCGGGACACCGTGCGACGCCAGGATCGCAGAGGTGCGCCGTTTGTTCGCACACAGGGCAACGTTCATCGAGCCGCACCCGATGTTGTGCGTGCAGTCCTCGACGGCTTTGGTCAGCGGGGCGAGGAGATGATCGGGTGCGATCACCAGTCCAACGTCGCACGACGGGGCGAGGGCGCGGATCTCAGCCCCGAGGTCACCGCCTGCGGGGGTGACGACCTCATATCCGCAACGCCTGAAACTCCCGGAGAGCGTCTCCAGCATGGCCCGCCCTTCGATCGCAAGGTCAGGATCATGGAAGACCGTATATTCTGCAAGAAATGCCCGCATTCTCTAATGGGTTGGCGGCAGCATCTTTTGTAGGTATTGGTCCCAAACGACTATCTGCCAGAGCGGCACAACCATTCTCCATTACGATGGGACCTAAGATTCTCCTCACCAACGACGACGGCGTCTACTCGAACGGGCTCTGGGCGGCATACGAAGCGCTTTCAGAGATAGCCGAGGTGACTATCGTCGCCCCGGCGACACAGCAGAGTGCTGTGGGCCGATCGATCTCCATCTTCGAACCAATCAGGGCGACGAAGATATTGCTGAACGGCGTGACCGCGTACTCGGTCGGGGGAAAACCGACGGACGCCGTGATCATCGGCCTCTTCGCACTCGATATACGGCCTGACCTGGTGGTCAGCGGGATCAACATCGGCGAGAACCTCTCGTACGAATCGATCATGACCTCGGGGACGGTCGGGGCGGCGATGGAGGCGTCCAACCAGGGGACGCCTTCGGTCGCCTTCTCCCTCCAGGTCTGGGACCAGGGGGACAAGTTCGACGACCCCCGCCACTGCGGGAGCAGCTTCGACGATGCTAAGAAGGTCGTGCGGGACGTCTGCGAAAAGATCCTCACCCGTGGATACCCGGGAAAAGCAGACGTGATCAACGTGAACATCCCCTCGCACCTGCAGGGGGGCTACGAGGTGACGCACCTCGCGCGCAAACTCTTCCACACCGGGGTCGAGCGGCGTCTCGACCCGAGGGGACGGCCGTACTTCTGGATCAACGGACCCCTTGTGGAGGATGCGGAGGAGGGGACCGACGTCCATGCGATCAGAAAGGGCAACGTCTCGATCACCCCGATCACCCTCGACTGCACGGCGACGCCTGCAAACGACGAGCTCCGCCGCCTCTTCGGGTGAAGCGGCACCCCTTATCTTCCCTGCCACCCATACCTTTTCTGTGACATCCAAGCAGGCAAACCTTGAAGTGAAACGGATTGTCGGGATCGCCGCCGCCGGAGAGGTGGAGGACGGCATGGTGGTCGGTCTCGGCACCGGTTCGACGGCGAACTATGCGATCATCAGGATCGGCGAGCGGATACGAGAAGAGGAGATTGCGGTTGTCGGTGTGCCGACTTCCTACCAGTCCGCGATCAGGGCGCGCGCGGCCGGCATCAGGGTGGCCGACCTTGCCGACTACCCCGAACTGGACCTGACCATCGACGGCGCCGACCAGGTAGACGCCGCCTTCAACGTGATCAAAGGGGGAGGGGCGGCGCATACGCGCGAGAAGTGCGTCGCCGACGCCTCAACGCGGATCCTGATCGTCGTGGACGGGACCAAGGTCACTGATCGCCTGCACATGCCGGTGCCGGTGGAGGTCGTGCCCTATGCGGCGACCGGCGTGGCGCGGCACATCGGCAGGCTTGGGGGCGAGGCCGTGCTGAGGGAGGGCATAAAAAAGGACGGCCCCGTGATCACCGACAACGGAAATTTCATTCTCGACTGCGCATTCGGCACGATCGAAGACCCTGCGGGCCTTGAGACCAGCCTGAACACGATTCCCGGCGCCCTGACCTCGGGGCTGTTCACAGAATATGCGGAAAAAATGACGGTGATGGTCGGGGAGGACGGGGGTTACAGGATTCTTACGAGATAAGACCGCGTGCCTTCTCGATGAGAGCGAGCTGAGTATCTACCTCTTTTTTCTTGTTTTTCTCAATAATATCGATGATATCGTTGATCGGTTTTGCAAGAGTGTAGATCTTCACCGGACGCCCTTTGCTCTCCGCCTTGCTCTCCCTGGAGTTGATCCACCGTTTCTCTTTGAGAAAGCGCATGGCAATGCTCACTTCGGGCTGGCGGAGATCAGTCCCGCGCTCGATCTCCCGGGAGGTCGCTTCGTCAGTATTGGCAAGGTAAACAAGAACTTTCGACACATTGCGCTTGATACCGATGTCCATGAGGAGAGTGGCGAACTCTTCTTCTTTCTGAGTAAAGTACAGGACTTCTTCTGCTTTCATTATGTTCACCCGGTTCACGTATTATGTTAATATTTGTAATATATGAATATTTTTAAAAGGTATATTTCAGAATATATAGATTTTGATATAAATGTGAGATCCAGACACCCTGATTTTACATTCCCATCGAAAATGGCAGGCAGCAGAGATGCCCACACACCAGAGGGGAGTGCCTCTATTCTAATATATTGAATTTATAATTAAAAAAGGTATACCTCAGAGGAGCCCGAGATTCGAGAGATCGGCGATGATCTTCCTGACAGCAAGTTTTGCGTCCTCAGGACGCTTGCCTCCCGTAATGATCAGTTTACCGGAGCCGAACAGAAGGACAACGACCTTCGGCTCTTCGAGCCGGTAAACGAGACCCGGGAACTGCTCGGGCTCGTACTCGATCCGATCGAGATTAAAGCCGATGGCAATCTTATTGAGGTTGATGGGCTTTCCAAGGTCAGCAGAGGTGACAATATTCTGGATGGTGTAGGTGAGCTCTGCATCGATATCGATATCAAGATCGCGGAGCTTTCCCCCAAGGATCTCAAGGCCCTTGCTGAGACTTTCCACGCTCTTCGCCCCTGTCAGGACGACTTTGCCCGAACCAAAGACAAGAGCGGCAATCTTTGGATCCTGCATCCTGATGACAACACCGGGGAAGCGTTTCTTGTTGTAGTCGGCGCCCTGTATCCTGGATGAGATTGCCGGAAGGTCGAGAGAATCAGTTACTTTGGCGGAAGCAACAATATTTTCTATTTTTAGAGATTCCTCCGGGTTACCGTGCATGTTTATAAATGACGTAAAAAAGATATATAAAGAGTTGGGTGATCAGTCCTCAAGCGTGGAGGTATCGCCCGGGTCCATTCCAAGTTCTTTTGCCCTGAGCACCCGCCGCACAATCTTGCCGCTCCGTGTCTTCGGCAGTGAGTCGACAAATTCGATCTCGCCCGGCATGGCAATCGGGCCGACAGTCATGCGCACATGGTAGCGGAGGTCAGACTTCAGCCGGTCGCTCCCGGCATACCCATCCTTGAGTATGGCAAACGCCTTGATCTGGTTCCCCTTCACCGGATCGGGGACACCTATCACCGCCGCCTCAGCGACGGCTTCGTGGGAGACGAGAGCCGATTCAACCTCGGCTGTACCGATGTTGTGGCCGGCCACGATGATCAGGTCGTCGGCCCGGCCGATCACCATGATGTTCCCGTCATGCCCCTTCACCGCCAGGTCGGTCGCCGTGTACAGGCTGTCAAGGGTGGTCCAGTACTTCCGGTAGCGCTCGTCGTCGTTGTAGACGGTGCGCAGCATTGAGGGCCAGGGGCGTTTGATGGCCAGAAAACCGCCATTACCTGCCTCCACCGATCTGCCGTCCATATCGACGACGTCGGCGACGACGCCGGGGATCGGTTTGCCGGCAAAGCCCGGGCGCATCGGTTCGCCGACCATCGTGGTGATCATGTGCATCCCGGTCTCGGTCTGCCACCAGGTGTCGACGATCGGGCACCGGTCTTTGCCGATGTGGTGGTAGAACCACTCGAAGGCCTCGGGGTTGAGGGGTTCGCCGACAGAAGCGAGGACCCTGAGCGAACTGAGGTCGTATCGGTCAGACCACTGCTCGCCGACCCGCATGAACATCCTGATCGCGGTTGGTGCCGTGTAGAAGATCGAGACGCCGTAGTCGCGGATCAACTTCCACCAGATGCCGTGGTCAGGGAAGTCGGGGGTGGTCTCGGTGAAAAATACCGTTGCACCGTTGAGCAGGGGGCCGTAAACCACATAGGAGTGGCCGGTGATCCAGCCGGGATCGGCGGTGCACCAGTAGACGTCGTCTTCCTTGACATCGAGGACATATTTCGTCGTATACTGGGTGCCGACGGCATAGCCGCCGCAGGCATGGATGATCCCTTTGGGAGAGCCGGTGGTGCCGCTCGTGTACAGGAGAAAGAGCGGGTCCTCCGCATCCATTGACTCAGGTTCACAGTAATTCGACTCCCGCTCGAGCAGTTCGTAGAAATCCAGTTCGATCTCGGAGTGGAGTTCGACCATCGGCGTGCCCCGGCGGTGGACGATGATTGCCTCGACGCTCGGAGCGTTGACGACGGCCTCCTCGACGATGGGCTTGAGCTGGATCTCCTTTCCCCGCCGCATCGAGACGTCGGAGGTGATCACCACCTTCGATCCTGAATCCCGGATACGCTGATTGAGGGCGTTGACACCGAAACCGCCGAAGACAACCGAGTGAACAGCGCCGATGCGGGCGCAGGCGAGCATGGCGATCACCTGCTCGGGCACGACCGGCATGTAGATGCAGACGCGATCCCCCTTTTTCACACCCATCCGCTTCAGGGCGTTTGCAAATGCAGAGACGTTGCGGAGGAGCTGGCTGTAGGTGTAGGCCTTTTCTTCTCCCTGCTCCCCTCTCCAGAAGAGGGCCACCTTGTTTGCCCGGCCTTTCTGTACATGGCGGTCAAGACAGTTGTGCGTGATATTAAGTTTTCCGTTGAGGAACCACCGGGCGTAGGGAAAATCCCACTCCATCACCCGGTCGAAGGGCTCGAACCATTCGATCTCGGCCGCACGCTCCCTCCAGAAGCCGTCGGGATCGGCGATAAACCGCTGGTAAGCCTCTTCATAGTCTCCGATCCACGACTGTTCCCTGTACGAGGGGTCGGGCCGGTAATACTTCGGGGCATCCAGAGGCACGGAGAAATCCTGTTCTGTCATGGTCGCCTCCAATTTTACACGATCAATAGTGAGAATTTATTAAATATTTTGTGGTCACGCAAAAAACGCGTTATTTTTAAAATAAAGACAATTATCACTGTAATTTTCGTCATACTTCAGAATAATACATGATCGTCCATGTTAAATCGCGCAGACTATGATTATCGTGCCTTTTTTAAAAAAGAGGATTTTAATCCTCTTTTATCAGACACCATCCCTGAAAAAGCAGCGGGGCAAGGGAGAAAGGTTCGGCGATTGCCGACATCAAGTTCAACAAATTCAAAAAACACTTAAAGAATGACTTTGAGACTATGATCATAATCCTATAATCTTTCACATCTCCGCATGTACAAGAATTATCGGACCTGGCACCGCCTATTCCTGATAACCCCGCATTGTGCATCCATAACTATCAGGAAAATCGCTGCGGTTCAACGATGTTACCAGTATCTGTGAGGAAATTCCATGGCAAAAAGAATGTTGAGTGAGGCTGAGGGGTATGAACTCTTTCAGAAGTACGGCGTTCCAACCCCCGCATTCCAGATTGTCACGGGTGCTGATGAAGCCGCAGAGGCGGCATCAGAGATCGGCTATCCTGTCGTGATGAAGATCATCTCCCCCCAGATCGTGCATAAAAGCGATGCGGGCGGAGTGATAGTAGGCATTTCTGGCGCGGAAGAAGCAAAAAAAGCGTTTAACGGGATCGTCGCGTCGGCAAAGGAGTACAACCCGGACGCGGATATCCACGGCGTCATCGTCGAGGAGATGGCAAAACCCGGTCTCGAACTCATCCTGGGCGGAAAGACAGATCCGGCCTTTGGCAAGGTGATCACCTTCGGCATGGGCGGAACCCTGGTCGAGCTGATGAAGGACGTCACCCTGCGTATCCTCCCGGTCCATGAATCAGAGATCAGGACAATGGTAAAGGAGATCAACGCCTACCCCCTGATCAGCGGCTACCGCGGCATGAAGCCCAGGGACGAGGAGAGCCTGATCGCGATCATCACCGGCGTCGCCCGGTTCTTCGAGGAGAACCCGAATGTGATGGAGTTCGACATCAACCCACTCAGGCTGTACGAGAGCGGTGCCTGTGCGGTGGACGCCAGGATCATCGTGGACGACGACTATCGCCCGGTCGGCAGGAAACAACGGAAACTGGTTCCGCCCGAATACTTTACCCCCAGATCGGTTGCCGTCATTGGTGCCTCCTCCGACCAGAAAAAGATGGGGTATGCCGTCCTGCACAACCTCCTCCACTTCCCCGGCCAGATCTATCCGGTGAACAACAAGCGCACTGAGGTGCAGGGGCTCAAGTCGTACCCGACCGTCACCGCCATTCCAAACCCGGTCGATCTTGCCGTGATCACCGTGCCGGCCGTTCATGTGCCAAAGGTGATGCAGGAGTGCGGCGAGAAGGGGATCCCGCTGGTCGTGGTCATCACGGCAGGCTTCAAGGAGACCGGGCCTGAAGGGAAGGTGCTCGAAGACCGGATGCTCGAGATCGCCCGGAGTTACAATATCAGGATCGTCGGCCCCAACTGCCTCGGCCTGATCGTCCCGCCCCGCGGCCTCGACACCACCTATGTCCACCAGTCCCCGAACCCCGGCAACATCGCCTTTATCTCCCAGAGCGGAGCGATCATCAACACCGTCGTGGACTGGAGCCTCACTCAGGACATCGGTTTTTCGGCGGTCTTCTCCGTCGGCAACCAGTCAGATCTCGACTTCCTGGACTACCTCCGGTTCGTTGAGCAGGACAAGAACACCAAAGCGGTGATCCTGTATGTCGAGCAGCTCACCGATGGCCGGGAGTTCATGGAGGTCGTCTCCGAGGTCGCCAGGAAAAAACCGGTCGTTGCAATCAAGTCGGGCTCCTCCCAGAAAGGCCAGCAGGCGGCGTCCTCCCATACGGGCTCGCTTTCCGGCTCATACGAGGTGTATATGGAGGCCTTCCGCCGGTCAGGCGTGATCCCGGTGCGTGCCCTCAGGGGTGCATTCGAGGCCGCCGAACTCCTGGCGGCGCCGAGCGGTTACCTGAAGGGCCGCAGGGCGATCGTGGTCACCAACGCCGGCGGGTTTGCCGTGCTCTCCTCAGATTACGCCGACATGTATGGCATCCAGCTCATCGACCTTCCGGCCGAGATCATGGACGAACTCAACGAGTTCCTCCCTGACTACTGGAGCCACGGCAACCCGCTCGACCTCCTGGGCGACGCCTCGGAGAAGCGTTTCGAGCAGGTCTTCGAGGTGCTCGCACGCCACTCCGACCTCTGGGACATTGCCTTTGTCGTCGGATTCCCGAATCTGGTGCTCACCTCGGAAGGGCTTGCAAAACAGGTGATCAAGTTCACCGAGAAGACCCCCAACCCGGTGATCGGCACCTTCCTGGGCGGCGAATCGATGGACGCCGGGATCAAGCTCCTCAAGGAGCACCACATCCCGAACTTCGACGAACTCGAACAGACCTTCAAGGTGGTCGGGCGCGTCGTCTGGCAGCGCTGCCGGGCGAAGTCGATCGGGCTGCCCTGAAAAGATCCCGCACACACATTTTTTCTGGTTCTTTGTGCCCCATCCACCCGGACACGCTCAGCCTGATCCCGCCCTACCAGTATACGGCGTACATGATTTTTTCCGGGTCTTCGCGGTTTTATGCGAGTAACTTCCGGCACCGGCAGGTATCTCCTCACGCGATGAAAGAGGGGGCCAGATTCTATCCTTGCACCTTCACGTCTTTACCTTCGCGCCTTGGAGCGTGAGACAGTCCGGAAAAGCCCAGAGAACATCCAGAAACGCTCCCCACATCTTCACAGCCTGTCGTGCATGATCATACACCCCATCCAGATCTGTCCGGGGAGCCGTTAGACGAAGGTGTCCTGACCACCCACACAGAAGAGCGAAGAACCCTTTCTCCTCCTCTCCCCTCACCAGAACGGCGCCGGGTGAAAATGTCAGGGATGTCCACACGCACATGCGAAGAACCCAAAAAACGCCGGGAGCAGGCCCCGACTCCCCCTCCCGTAAAAAAGTATCTGGCTCTTAATCGTATTCGCGCCAGGTGTGCCCGCACACGGTGCACCTGAAAAACCGTACCTCAGACTCATCGGCGCTCCGCAACTGCCTGAGCCACCAGAAGGCAAGGTTGTTCTCGCATTTGGGGCACCTGACCGTGATCGTCGGGAGCGTGTTCACCTTGTCGTCGTCATCGACAATGGTGATCTCCTTGGGCGTGATGGTCGTGGTGATCCTGAGATCCTCCTCCTTCTCGATCGCCTGAATGCAACCGCACCTGCGGCACTTCAACTGCCCTCCCGACGAGATCATCAGACTGTTGCATTGTGGACAGAACATCATCTGTTATGCGTTGGTATGCATGCAAGATTAAGCCTTGTATCACAGACAATATCAGCAGATCTTCTGGATTTATGGATTATGCCATGGTGAGAACGCTTTTTACCCGAGGCGGAAGAGTACTTATGTGATGGAAGAATTTTTCATCTTCGCAGCGCTCGCCTCATTCGTCGCCTTTCTCCTCCCGTGGCGGCACCGCGCCCTCGCCGGCACTGCGGGGTGGGCTTGCATGGCTCTCTATCTCTTCGCCGAACTGCCGCACTACTTCTCGGTCAACAATTTCTTCTACCCCACCCTCGCCCTCCTCTCCGTTCCCTTCGTCTGGGTTACGGCGAAACGCCTCCGTGCAGGTGACAGAAATGTCCTGTACCTCACCAGAGCGGCGGCGGTGGCCTCCCTCATATACATCCCCTTCGGCTACACGGTCCTCGGCGACTGGCTGATCGGTGTCGTCGTCGGGCAGATCGGGTGGTGGCTCGCCGTCCTCGGCGTGAACTACGCCATGGTCGACTGGAACATGTTTGCGAGAAACGGCTTTCGGATAGAGATCATCCTCGCCTGCACCGGCATCCAGAGCATGGCGATCATGCTCGGCGTTGCGGCCGCCGTGCCGACCGACCTGCGACAGAAGGTCCTCGCCTTCCTCCTCATCGTGCCGGTGATCTATGTCCTCAACATCTTCAGGAACGTGTACGTGATCCTCGCATACACCGGCCAGTGGTACCAGTTCCTCCCGGAGATCGCAAGCAACGGCGAATACGGCTACGAGAGTTTCTTCTGGGCCCACAACGTGCTCTGCGAACTCGGGGCTCTCGTCGCCCTCGTGGTCATCGCATATCTCCTCTTCCTGGTCATCCCAGACCTTGGAAAAATGGTCGACGCACTCTACCAGACCTACCGGGACGAGTTCAGGAGAGCGATCGCGAAAGATAGATGATCCGCTGGATCGCCGAGAGGTTTGAACAGACAGCGATGATGATCACGGCAACGCCTGCATACCCGGTCGCGGCCCCCAGGATCAGCACGATCAGGGTTTCGGGGCGGCCGAAAAAGCCGACCCCCTCGAGGGGATCGTGGATCTTCCCGCCGACGCGGTCGGAAAAGCCGACCTCAGCATAGACCACCGGTTTGATGAAGGTGTTCATCATCGAGCCGAAGATGGCGACGGCGACGACGGCCCAGTCTGCCGCCGGGGGCAGGGGCGCAAACCCGCTGACAATCGCCACCCCCGAGAGCCCCACGCCGAGGAGGGCAAGGGCGTCGACGTACTTGTCAAAGACCCAGTCGATCACCGCCCCGAACTGTGTCTGGCAGCACTTCTTCCGGGCCACCGTCCCGTCCACCAGGTCGAGGACGGCCGAAAACAGGAGAAGAAACGCGCCCGCAAGAAAATAGCGCTCAGCAAAGGCGAGGGCGCAGAGCACCCCGAAAAAGAGGGAGAGATAGGAGATCTGGTTGGGACTGAAGCCTGCCCTGACAAAAAAATTTGCAACAGGCTCGAGTTTCGAGATGAGCCTCGGCCTCAGCGCCGTAATATTCATACCATAATCAAGGAACGCCCAACGGCATTAAGGATTGCTTTGCCCACCCAGACCCGACACCGTTCCCATTTTAAATTCCCGGGATAATGTATGACTGGGACTATGTCAGATCCATCAATACGGCCACATGTGCTGATGATGTCGGAGATCACCGTCGACGGGAAACTCACCCTGAAACGGGGGGCATCCAGCAAGATTCTCATGAAACATATGGCGCATGAGACCGAGATCCTCCTCCACAAGACCCGGGCAGAGTGTGACGCCATCATGGTCGGGTCCACCACCATCTCAATCGACAACTCGTTTCTCACCGTCCGGCTCGTCCCCGGCAAAAGCCCGCTCCGCGTCATCCCCTCGAGCATGGCCGAGATCCCGCTGCACGCCAACGTGCTCGGGCCGGACGCGCCGACCGTGATCGCCGTGTCAGAACGCGCCCCCCGGGAGCGCGTCGAGGCCATCCGTGCAAAGGGCGCGGACGTCGTGGTCTGCGGGAAAGAGCGCGTCGACCTGCCTGCCCTGATGAAAATCCTCAGGGAAGAATACGGCGTCGAGAAGATGATGATCGAGGGCGGACCGACCCTCAACTGGCACATGCTCAAGCACGGCCTCGTCGACGAGATACGTCTCATTCACCTCCCCTTCATCGTCGGAGGTGAGGACACCCCCTCACTCGTCGGCGGGATGCACATCGATTCCGAGGATGAGATGATCCGCCTGACGCTCCTGCGCCACTATCTCTGCGGAGACAATCTGGTGACAGAATACGCCGTCTGTTACGGGGAGTGAAGAATGGCAGGGCTGCTGGAGAGGATAGAGCGGGCACAGAGGCGCCGGCGGCTTGAGAGGAAGCTGCTCTATGGCTGCGTCGCCGCGCTCATCCTGATCGCAGCGCTCGCCGCAGTGTACTTTTTTGCCCCCGGAACCGGGAGCGATGTCGCCGTCGTCAGGGTGGAAGGTGAGATCCTGACCGGCGACTTTTCGAACGGAGCGTACGTCGGGAGCGAGTACGTGGGCCGCAAGGTCAGGGAGGCCGCTGACGATCCACTGGTTAAGGCGATCGTCCTCAGGATCGACAGCCCGGGGGGGAGCCCTGCAGCGGCGCAGGAGATCGTCCGAGACCTCGAATATGCCCGCGAGCGAAAAACAGTGGTCGCCTCGATGGGCGACCTCGCCGCCTCGGCCGCCTACCTGATCGCCGCTCACACCGACCGGATCTACCTCTCGCGCGACACCATGACCGGGAGCATCGGGGTGATCTGGCTCTTTACGGACGAGAGTGAGTGGATGAAAAACGAGGGAAAGGAGGTCGAGGTGGTGAAGTCAGGGGAGCAGAAGGACATGACATCCCCATACCGCCCCCTGACCGATGGAGAGCGGGCATATGCGCAGGAGATCGTGGACGCCAGCTTCGAGGACTTCATCAACGACGTGATCGCTCAGCGCCCGGTCGAACGCTCAGAGATCGCCAACGCCCGGTTGATCAGGGGCGAGGAGGCGATCGCGATCGGGCTTGCCGACGAGGTGGGCAACCTGTTCGACGCCATCGAGGGTGCCAGGGCCCTCGCCTCGTCCTAGATCATCGCCCGCGGATCGGCCTTCATGAACTCCCGACAGACGGTCGTCGCATAATGGCCTGGCGGGAGCGTGAAGGCGAGGCTAACGTCCGTATCCGTTACGCCCGATTGTATCTCTGATTTTACAGCGATCGGTCGGAGCGCGCCGTTATACCGCAGGCCGACAAAATCAGCCGCACGTTTGAAGTCTTGAGCGGTGATCCCGTCCTCTTCAAGGATCATTGCCATACGTTCATCGCTTTTTCCCTCGATGCGGGCGCCCTCGGATCCCGGTATGAAAACGGCGATCGCGCAGCGGCCACGGCTGAGGTGAACCGAGACGAGGCGCCGGTTCGTCTCCGTGACAAGGTCTTCGCGGCCGTTTTCAAAGAGGAGACGGTCGCCCGGGACAGGGTCGTCAAGCCCGGCACCGTCGGCAAGGCGCATCGAGAGCACCCGGTTAAAGAGCCACGACTGGTAGGCCGAGACGAACATGGAGAGGAGTTTTGGGGGGAGGTTTTTCAGGGCACCGGCATGGTCGCCGGGCGCTTCGGCAAGACGCGAGAGGAGCGAGCGCTCGAAGCCGAGGTGGCGCGGGAGGGCGGCGATCGCTGCCTTTGCGTCCAGAGTCTCGCGATACTCGGTCCGTATCCTCCTGACCTCCTCGTCCTCGTCAGGGCAGGCGAGGGCGACGTAGGTCATCACCGCCGACTCATAGTCGCCCTGCAAAATATGCCTGCCAACAAGGTGGGTGACCGGCCTGACGACCCCGAAGCGCTGGAGCCCGAAGTAGTTCGGAAACCCGACCGCAGCGGCAGTGGTGCAGGCGGCGACGGTCGCCGCGGTGTCGGCGGCAGTGCAGTCGCGGATCGTGATCGCAAACCGATTGCCCTCGAGCAACCCGAGGGAGAGAGGGTGCTGATTGCGGCCGACCGGCTTGAGGACGATATCCTTGATCCTGAGCCCCTCGACCGCCTCCTCCTCCACGTCATAGATAGAGATGTACTGTGAGGTGACGGCGTTTTTGTCCTTGGTGCCGGCCCATGCGATCCGCCGGTGGGAGATGCCGAGGGCTGAGGCGATCGTCTTCATGGCGTGCTGGTGCTCCCAGTTCCGCTTTTGGAGGCGGCAGATCAGGTACGGCCCGCACCCTGAGGGTTCCTGCAGAGGGATCTCCTCGACGGCAAAGTCATCGGGGCTCTTCCGCAGCACACCGCCGGTGCCCGGGGTGTCGGTGATGTACCACCCCATGCCGAGCGCCTCTTCAAGGGGGTAGGGGGTCGGGATCATAGGAGCTGGAGTCCGCCGGTGATCCGGTCGAGTTCTTCGCTCCGTGCCGGTCCGAGCCCGACCGCCGTGACGGTGCCCGGCGGGATCTCGGTGAGGCCGGCGTCCTGGATCAGGGTGCATGGGATGCCGGCCATCCCTGCCACCGTCTTCAGTTCAAAAAGGGCCCGTTCCCCGGCGGCCTTCAGCACGACTTTCTTCTGCCCCTCTGAAAGCCACGCCTTCTTCGCCTCCTTCCCCGCGTTCTCATAGGCCCCGATGGCGGCGTGCGCCACCTGCGCACATTTCTTGCCACAGCTCATCTTCACGTCGCTCCTGATCACGAGGCACTGTTTCCACTTAAACTCGGGCTCTCCACTCATCCCTATCCTGTTGGTGCGGCGCGGCAAAGAAGCCGATAGTCATCGGGAGATTGAAGTAGGACGGCGAGATCATATCTGGGAAGATGTACGACGTTGCGGTGGTCGGGGCGGGACCGGCAGGGAGCGCGGCGGCCGAAGCATGCGCCAGGGCAGGGCTCTCCACCCTCTGCATTGAAGAGCACGCGGCGCCCGGTCTCCCGGTCCAGTGCGCCGGTCTCCTCTCGGCGAATGCCTTTGCAGAGTGCCGGGTCTCGGAGCGTTCGGTCCTGAACCGCGTGCGGGGTGCGCGCATCGTCTCGAGCACCGGGACCGGCTTCTCCTTCGATGCCGGGGTGACAAAGGGGTATGTCGTCGACCGCGCCGCCCTCGATGCAGAGATGGTCAGGGCGGCGGCCGCGGCCGGGGCCGAGTTCTGGATGAAGACCGCCGTGGTCGGGGCAGGCGAGGGGCGACTCCTCACCAGGGGCGTGAACGGGCGTCAGGAGGTGGCGGCGCGGCTGGTGATCGCCGCCGACGGCCCGAGGAGCGGAGTCGCCAGGATGCTCGGGATCGCCCGCGCGCCCGTGTATCTCTCAGGGATCCAGGCCGAGGTGCCGCTGGAGCGGGAGAGCCACCTCGTCGAGATCCACCCGAACGCCGCCCCGCAGTTCTTCGCCTGGGTGATCCCGGCGGGGGAGGGGCGGGCGCGGGTCGGGATGTGCGGTACGGCGAACGTGCGCGATGACTTCTGCCGGTTTGCCCGCCCCTATCTCTCGAGCGTCACCCACCTGGTCACCGGCACCATCCCCCTGGGGACGATGCCGCGGACCTACGGGCGCCGCACCCTCTTCGTCGGGGACGCTGCCGGGATGGCAAAGCCCACCTCGGGCGGGGGCGTCTATACCGGGGTGCGCGCGGCGCGCCACGCGGCAGCGGTAGCCGTCTCCTGCTGCGAGTCGGGCGACTTCTCTGACAATGCGCTCGCCGACTACGAGCGGCGCTGGAAGGGGGATTTCGGCCGGGAGCTCACACAGGGAACGAGATTTTTCCGGTTCAGACAGGAGATCGCACCCGCACAGGTCGATCGCCTCATCGCCGTAATGGCCGATCCTGAGATCACCGACCTGATCGTCCGCTACGGTGACATGGACCGGCCCGACGCCCTGGTCCGCCGCCTCCTTACAAAAAAGAAGATCCTTATGTCATTTGGCATCATGGCCGCCCCGGCAGTGCGCACATTTCTGAAAGAATTAACAATGTAAACGAACAAGTAACATCTATATACCTCAAAGTATTACTAAGGTATGATCATACATGCACATACCTGATGCGTTCATTCCAATCGGGCAGAGCGCGATCTACTGGCTCATCGCCCTTGTCTTCATCGTCCTGGCACTGAAGTGGGCCAGAAACGAGCTCGACGAAGAGAAGATCCCACTTGTCGCCGTCCTTGCGGCCGGCATCTTTGCCATCCAGGCATTCAACCTCCCGGTCGGCATGGGCACGAGCGGGCACCTCGTCGGGGGTGCGCTCGTCGCCATCCTGCTGGGATCCCCCTATGCCGCCGTATTCATCCTCACCCTCGTCCTCCTCGTCCAGGGGGTCGTCTTCGGTGACGGCGGGATCACGACGATGGGCGCGAACATCATCAACATGGGTGTCATCGGCGGCTTCGTCGGCTACTACACCTTCACCGGGCTCCGGAACGCCGTCAAAAACACCTACCTCTCAGCGGCCGTCGCCGCCTGGTTTGCCTGCTTCGTCTCGGCCCTCGCCGCCTCGGTGGAGATGTGGCTCGCTGGCACCTTCCCCCTCGTCCCCGGCCTCATCGCCATGGGCACCTACCATGCGGCGATCGGGATCATCGAAGCGGTGCTCACGGCCGGCGCGATCTACCTGATCGCCTCGGCACGTCCTGACCTGATGAAAACCTCTACGGGGGCGGCAGCATGATCGAGACAAAGCAGTTCGTCGCCATCGGCCTGGTTATCGCCCTGATCATAGGCGTTACCGCCGTATTCCTCGCCTCGGGCGACCCTGACGGCCTGGAGTCCACCGCTCTCGTGGTGCAGGACGCAAAGAGCCTCACCGGTCCTTCCCCCGAGGACGCCGACGTCGAGGCGATCGGTGCAGGCACCTTCGAGTACGCGGCGCCCCTGCCCGATTACTCGATAGGCGAGGGCGGCGGCAAGGTCGGAGAAATCGTTGCCATTGTTCTGGGCACGATCCTTGCGCTCCTTATCGTCTTCGGTGTGGGCAGGGCGGTTGCCGCTTCAAAACACTGACTCTATATTCTTTTTTAGCATATTACACGACAATGCACATCCTCGAGACCCGCAACCTCACCTACGCCTATCCCAACCGGCCCCCGGCCCTCAACGGCGTGAACTTCATCGCCGGCAGGAAGGCGCGGATCGCCGTCATCGGGGCGAACGGTGCGGGCAAGAGCACCCTTTTCAAACACTTGAACGGGATTTTGAAGCCGACGTCAGGCGAGGTGCTCGTCCACGGCGAACCGATCACAAAGGCAAACCTCAGGGAGGTGCGCAAGATGATCGGCATCGTCTTCCAGAACCCGGACGACCAGGTCTTTTCCCCGACGGTGGAGCAGGACATCGCCTTCGGGCCGGCAAACCTCGGGCTCGACGAAGAGACGGTGCACCACCGGGTCGAGAGCGCCATGCGCCTCCTCGCCCTTGACGACCTGCGCACGCGCCCGCCCCACCACCTCTCGGGCGGGGAGAAGAAACGGGTGACCATCGCCGGCATCCTTGCGATGGAGCCGCAGGTGCTCGTCCTGGATGAACCGACCGCGGGGCTCGACCCGCAGGGCGTGGCAGACCTCATCAGGTTTGTCAACACCCTGCCCGAACGGTTCGGCATGACGGTGGTCTTCTCCACCCACCACCTCGATCTCGTTCCCGAACTGGCCGACTATGTCTATGTGATGGACCGCGGCGCGGTCGCCGCACAGGGGCCGGTGCCGGCGATCTTCTCGCAACCCGACCTGCTGGCGCGCACCCGCCTCGACATCCCGGTGCTCCAGCGGCTGATGCGTTCGCTGCGCGAGGCCGGCGTCCCGCTCGGTGAGGGCTACACCTACGAAGAGGTCGAGGCGGCTTTCAGGGAGGCGTACCGGGGCCGGCCATGATCGAAGATCTCTTCGCCATCGAGCAGTCGGCACAGGGCACGAGCCCGGTCCATCGCTGCGATGCACGGGTGAAGCTCCTGATCACCCTCGCCGTGATTATAACGGTTGTCGCCTTCCCGTACACGACCGCGGTCTATCGCCTCGGCGCCGCAATTCTGCTCTTTTTTGCCGCCCTCTGGACGGCATCCGGCCTCTCTCCGACCATCTACCTCAAGCGCTTCCTCCTGATCCTGCCGTTCGGCTTCTTCCTGATCTTCTTCCAGATATTCTTCGAAAACCCGCATTACACGGCGTTCCATCCGCTGTTCGCCCTCCCCTTAGGCATCGCCGTCTATGCCGAGTCGGTGGAGTTCGCCTCCATCCTGGCGGTGAAATTTCTTGCCTGCATCTCCTTCATCATCCTCCTCTCCTCGACGACAACAATGCAGGGGATGCTCGAGGGCGCCGGGCGCCTGGGCATGCCACCGGAGTTTACCCTCGTCCTCGGGATGATGGTCCGCTATCTCTTCCTCTTTGCACGGATCTACCTGCGGGTGAAGGCGTCTCTCGAGACGAGATGCTTCGACGCCTTCGACCGTTCCCTGCCGTACCGCTACCGGCTGCAGACGCTCGCCTACACCATCGGAACAATCTTCCTCCGCTCCTTCGAGCAGGGGGAGCGGACCTATACGAGTATGCGCTGCCGCGGATACGGGAAGGACTCGCACCTCTTCATCAGGAAAAAGCCGCTGCTCATGTCGGAATGGGTGTTTCTTGCCACAAGCCTCACACTCGTCCCGGCGGCGGCGGTGACGGCATGGCTCCTGTGAGACCGGGCACTGATACCTTTTTTACCGGGGAGGACAACTTCCCATCCATGGAGAGCAAATTCGGGAGAGGTTTTGTGATCCCCCTGGTGGCGCTCAGCAAACATTTCGCCCTCCCGCCCGAGCAGGCGTTTTACGGCGCCGCCGATCATCTCGACGAACTGATCCTCCCGGCGCAGTTCGCGGGCACCCGGATCGAGAGCCTTGTCGAGCAGCTCAGGAAAAAAGTGATCTGGCACCAGCCCGGCAGCATGGACCGGGAGACCGCAGTCGAGGTCAGGGCGATCCTCCAGAAACTCCTCGTGGAAGTGGATCTGGCCTTCGGGATCGCGGACCCTCAGATCGGGACCTATGACTGACAATCTGAAAAATTGAGTACCTTAAAGAGGGTTCACGACCAATACATAGTGTGAATCCACGAGTTTCGCGTCCCTTATTTTTAACGGAGGTCAGGCATGAGTTCAACCTATGACGCCTCCCACATCACCGTATTAAAGGGCCTCCAGCCGGTGCGCGAGCGTCCTGCCATGTATATCGGGAGCACCGATACGCGGGGCCTCCACCACCTGGTCTACGAGGTGGTCGACAACTCCATCGACGAGGCGCTTGCAGGTTTCTGCAATCAGATCAGTGTTTCCATCGGCACCGACGGTTCGTGCACCGTCGTGGACAACGGCCGGGGCATCCCGGTCGATACGATGAAGAACGGCAAAAGCGCCCTTGAAGTGGTGCTCACCGTCCTCCACGCCGGCGGCAAGTTCGACAAGAACACCTATCAGGTCTCAGGCGGGCTGCACGGCGTCGGTGTCTCGGTCGTCAACGCCCTCTCGACGATGCTGCGCGCCACTGTCCACCGCGACGGCAGGGTCTATGAGATCACCTTCTCCCGCGGCGCGGTGACCGAGCAGATCCATTCCAGGAAGGAAAGCCTCGACGAGATGAAAGCCCGCTACGTCCGGACATATGGCGTGGAAGGTGACTGGGGAGAGATCGAGGAGCGTGACACCTTCCTCGAACGTTTCGGGGAACGCCTCTCCGGAACAACGATCTCGTTCGTCCCGGACGAGACGATCTTCGAGACCGTCACCTTCGACTACGATGTCCTCGCCCACCGGATGCGGGAACTTGCATTCTTAAACTCCGGACTCTCGATCTCGATCAGGGACGAGCGTTCGGGCGACGAGGACCATTACTGCTATGAGGGCGGGATCGCCGAGTTCGTCAGGCACCTCAACGAGAGTGCCGAGAAGATCCACGAAAACATCATCTCCTTCGACCGGAAAGACGAAGAGAACCGGACCGAGGTGGAGGTCGCCTTCCAGTACACGAACACCTTCAAGGAGCAGGTCTACACCTTTGTCAACTCCGTGAACACTCGCGAGGGCGGGACGCACCTCGAGGGGTTCAGGAGCGCGATCACGCGGGCGATCAACAACTCGGCGAAGAAGAGCAACCTGCTCAAAAACGGCGCCTCGGTCAGGGGCGACGATGTCAGGGAAGGCCTCAACGCCGTTATCTCCATAAAGATCGCAAACCCCCAGTTCGAGGGGCAGACAAAGATGCGCCTCGGCAACTCAGCAGTCAGGGGCATCGTCGATTCCCTGGTCTACTCCTCTCTCACCGAATTTTTCGAGGAGAACCCGAAGACCCTCCAGGCGATCGTGGGCAAGGCCCTCCTCGCCGCACGAGCCCGCGAGGCGGCACAGAGCGCGCGCGACCTTGCCCGCCGGAAGAGCACCCTGGAAAGCGGCGGTCTGCCCGGCAAACTTGCCGACTGCTCAGAGCGCGACCCCGCAAAGAGCGAGGTGTATATCGTGGAGGGCGACTCTGCAGGCGGGTCGGCAAAACAGGGGCGCGACCGGAGGTTCCAGGCGATCCTGCCTCTCAGGGGTAAGATCCTCAACGTGGAGAAGGCTTCCCCGCACAAGATCCTGAAGAACGCCGAGATCCAGGCGCTTATCTCCGCGATCGGCACCGGCGTCGGCGAGCACTTCGACGCCTCCCGGGCGAGGTATCACCGGATCATCCTGATGACCGATGCCGATGTGGACGGGGCGCATATCACGACGCTCCTCCTGACCTTCTTCTTCAGGTACATGCCCGAACTCATCGAGCACGGCTACATCTACATCGCCCAGCCCCCCCTCTTCAGGGTGGCGCGGGGCAAGAAGGAGGAGTATGCCTACCGCGAGGAGGACATGAAAGAGATCATGGCCGCCATGGGCGATAAGGGCGTCTCAGTCCAGCGCTACAAGGGTCTTGGCGAGATGAACGCCGGACAACTCTGGGAGACGACGATGGATCCGGCGAACCGGGTGCTCAAACAGGTGCGGATCGAGGACGCCATCTATGCGAACGAGATCTTTGAAAAACTGATGGGAGACGACGTGGAACCCAGAAAGGAATTTATCCGGAGACATGCGCAGGAGGTGAAGAACCTTGACATCTGAGGAGAAGCCCGAACGCCGTTCCGTCATCCAGGTCACTGTCGAGAACGAGATGAAGTCCTCGTACATCGACTATGCGATGTCGGTGATCATCGGCCGTGCGATCCCGGACGTCCGCGACGGCCTCAAGCCGGTCCATCGCCGCATCCTCTACGGGATGTGGGAGATGGGCGTCACCCACGACAAACCGACGAAGAAGAGCGCAAGTATCGTCGGCCATGTGATGGGCAAATATCACCCCCACGGCGACGCCTCCATCTACGACACCCTTGTCAAGATGGCGCAGCCGTTCAGCTACCGCTACATGCCGGTGGAGGGACAGGGGAACTTCGGCTCCATCGACGGCGATTCCGCTGCGGCGATGCGGTACACGGAAGCCCGCCTCAACCCCCTCGCCGAGGCGGTCCTCGAGGATATCGAGAAAGAAACGGTCGATTTCATCCCGAACTTCGACGAATCGACGAAAGAGCCGACGGTGCTCCCTGCAAAGGTCCCGAACCTGCTCATCAACGGATCGTCGGGGATCGCCGTGGGCATGGCGACGAATATGCCGCCGCACAACCTCGGCGAGGTATGCGACGCCCTCTGCGCCTATATCGACAACCCCTCGATCGGCGTCGAGGACCTGATGCAGCATATCCCGGCCCCGGACTTCCCGACCGGCGGGATGATCATGGGCACGGCCGGGGTGCGCGAGGCCTACCTCACCGGCCGCGGCAAGGTGATCATGAGAGGTGTCGCCGATATCGAGGAGGAGGGGCGGACCCCCCGCATCATCATATCGGAGATCCCCTACCAGGTGAACAAGGCGAACCTTGTCGAGCAGATCGCCACCCTCGTGCGGGAGAAGAGGATCGAAGGGATCTCGGACCTCCGTGACGAGTCGGACAAGGACGGGATCAGGGTGGTCGTCGAGCTGAAGCGCGACGCCATGCCGCAGGTCGTCCTGAACCAGATCTACAAGCACACGCCTCTCGAAAGCACCTTCGGGATCAACAACCTCGCCATCGTGGACGGAAAGCCCCTGACCCTCAGCCTCCCGCAGATCATAGAGCATTTCCTCGACCACAGGATCGAGGTCGTGCGCAGGCGGTCCCAGTTCGAGCTGCGCAAGGCGCAGGAGCGGGTGCACATCCTCAACGGGCTGATCCTCGCCCTGCAGAGCATCGACGATGTGGTCGCCGCCATCAGGGCATCTCAGAGCGCCGAAGAGGCGCGAGAAACCCTCATCGCCCGGTTCGGCCTCGACGAGGTGCAGGCGAACGCCATCCTCCAGATGCAGCTCCGCCGCCTCGCGGCCCTAGAACAGCAGAAGATCACAGACGAGCGCACAGGACTGCAGAAGGAGATCGAGCGGCTGCAGGAGATCCTCTCCACGCGTGAGAGTATCGTCCGGGAGATTAGATCCGACATCGTCGGGCTCAGGGAGCAGTTCGGCGACGAGCGCCGGACGCAGATCGTCCCGGCAGCCGGCGAGATCTGCAAAGAGGACCTCATCGAGGACAAACCGGTTCTTGTCTCACTGACGGCGACGAATTATATCAAGCGGATGCCGCTCGAAACCTACCGGATGCAGCGCCGCGGCGGGAAGGGCGTCATCGGGATGGCGACAAAGGAGGACGACGTCGTCTCGGACGTCTTTGTGGCAAGCACCCACGATTACCTCCTCTGCTTCACCAACAAAGGGCGGATCTACTGGATGAAAGTCTACGACATCCCGGAGAGCAGCCGGACGGCGAAGGGCAAGGCGATCGTCAACCTGCTCAACCTCAATGATGAACTGGTGAACGCCGTCATTCCCCTGCGGAAGTTCGATACCGGCGAGTTCCTCTTCTTTGCAACAAAGGAGGGGATGGTCGTGAAGATCCCGGTCGAGGAGTTCTCCCGCCCGCGGCCGAGCGGGATCCTCGCGATCAAACTGAAGGAGGGCGACGAGTTGATGGATGTGAAGGTCACCAACGGATCGACGGAGGTGCTCCTGACGACCTGGAAGGGCCAGAGCCTCCGCTTCTCCGAGGAGACCGTCCGCCCACTCCACCGCAACTCACAGGGGGTGATCGGGATCAGGATGCGCGGCGGCGACCACCTGGTCTCCTTAAGCCTGGTCTCAAAGGACCACCTGCTCACGATCACCGCCGGCGGGATGGGGAAGCGAACAGAGTTCGACGAGTTCCGCGGTCACGGACGGGGGACGATGGGTGTGCGGAATATCCAGCCGGCCTACGGCGACGGCGTGGTGGCGGCAAAGGCCGTCTCGGACGACGACGAGATCATCCTGATGAGCACCGCAGGAAACGTGATCAGGATGACGGTCGGCGGGATCTCGATCCAGAAGCGCGGCACCCGGGGTGTGCGGCTGATGAAGATGGACGAGGGCGACCGGGTCGTCGGTTTTGCGGCGATCAACCCGGACGACGAGATTGAGACACCCGAGATCTGACCGCCACCTTTTTTTCTGCCTTCACCGAGAAAGAGTGGAGGAGCATGAGATCCAGCGTGTATTTTGCAGGGGCCGCCGTGGAGAGCGATCGGAAAAATACCCTCGATAAGATCAACGACCTCTTTGAGGCGGCAGGGCTTGGGGCCTGCATCAGGGAAGGAGATCTGACGGCGGTGAAACTCCATTTCGGGGAGTGGGGCAACGACACTTATATCAGCCCGGTCTGGGTGCGTGAGGTCGTCGAGCGGATCAGGGCGGCCGGCGGCAACCCTTTTCTCACCGACACCGCCACCCTGTACTCAGGGGCGCGCCACAACGCCGTTGACCACCTGAGAACGGCGATCCGCCACGGTTTCGGTTTCGAGGTGACCGGAGCGCCGATCCTCATCGCCGACGGTCTGACCTCGGGGAACTGGCGGGAAGTAGGGATCGCCGGAGAGCGGTTCGACCGGGTGAAGATCGCAGGTGATATCCTCGATGCCGGGAGCATGATCGTCCTCTCCCATGTGAAGGGGCACGGCATGGCCGGGTTCGGCGGGGCGATCAAGAACCTGGCAATGGGATGCGCCCCGGCGGCCGGGAAAAAGGATCAGCACCAGGGGCTCCTCCCGGTCATCGACCAGAAGGTCTGCGCGGGCTGCGGGGGGTGTGCGGGCGTCTGCCCGACAGGAGCGCTGGAGGAGACCGCCGGGGGCGTCGGGCTGAAGGCTTCCAGGTGCATCGGCTGCGGGGAGTGCATGACCGTCTGCCCGACCGGGGCGATCGATTTCAACTGGGCCGGGGGGGTAACGCCCTTTATGGAGATGATGGCCGAGTACGCCCTCGGCGCCGTCGCCGGGAAGGAGGGGCAGGTGGGATACCTGAACTTCCTGGTGAACATCACGCCCGACTGCGACTGCTGCCTCTGGAGCGACGGCCGGATCGTGCCGGACATCGGGATCCTGGCATCCACCGACCCGGTGGCGATCGACGCCGCCAGCTTCGATCTGGTCAATGCTCAGCAGGGGATCGCCGGAAGTCGCCTCCTCTGCAACCACGCTCCAGGCCAGGACAAATTCAGAGGAGTCGCCCCGTACACCGACGGGACTATCCAGGTCCGCCACGGCGAGCGGATCGGGCTCGGCAGAACTGAGTATGAACTGATAGAGATTTGAGAGGGTTCTTTATCCTCCTGCTCCCTCCCCCTGACCCTCGCAGAGGCATGGGCAAACAGAGCCATCTCCACATCGGCCGGGAGTCAGACACCTGACTTTCGCAGGCTCGATTCGATCAGAGGCGCCGGGTGCGCATAGGATGCGGAGGGGTCACTGCCACAGGCAGCGCGGGTGACCGATCCGAGCGTTTCATCAGCACTCCCGGCCAACGCGAAAGGGATCTATGGACGCCCTCACCGTAATCCTCCTTTCCGTCGGCCTCGCCATGGACGCCGCCGCCGTCTCCATCGCCGGCGGGGTCACCGTCAGGAAGGGGCGGGCCCGGACTGCCGCCATGCTCGCCATACTCTTCGGAGTGTTCCAGACCGGTATGACGCTCGCCGGCTGGTATGGCGGCTCCCTTTTCAGCGGTTATATCGAGGGGTTCGACCACTGGATCGCCTTTTTCCTGCTCGCCGTCATCGGTGGAAAAATGCTCCACGAAGGGTTGAAAGGCGAGGACGGCAGACCGATCCCCTTCGACCGGGTGCCGGTGCTGCTCATGCTCGGCATCGCCACCTCCATCGACGCCCTCGCCGTCGGCCTCTCCTTTGCACTCCTGGGTGTGGAGATCCTGGAGCCGGCGATCGCCATCGGCATCGTCACCGCCGTCCTCTCACTCCTTGGGTTCTGGATCGGCACCGCCTTCGGCGACAGGAACCGCGACCGGGCCGCGATCCTCGGCGGGCTCATCCTGATCCTGATCGGCATCAGGATCCTCGTCGAACACCTCTTCACCTGATCCGGCGGCTGCCCTGTTTTTCAAGGTAGCGCTGGTGGTATTCCTCGGCCCGGTAGAAGGGGCCGGCGGGAGAGATCACCGTCGCGATCGGCCGCCTGTACCACCCCGAACGCTGCCGCCGTTCGAGGGAGGCGAGGGCCTCGGAGTACTGTTCGGGCGACGTCGTGAAGATCGCCGATCTGTACTGCGTCCCTACGTCCGGCCCCTGCCGGTCTCTCGTCGTCGGGTCGTGGATATCCCAGAAGACCTCCAGAAGGGCGGCATAGGAGACCACCAGGGGGTCAAAGACCACCGCCACCGTCTCGGCGTGCCCGGTCGCACCGGTGCAGACCTCTTCGTAGGTCGGGTTCTCCGTCGTACCTCCCATATACCCGACCGCTGTATCCACCACGCCCGGAACCTGTCGAAACGCCGCCTCGACTCCCCAGAAGCATCCCGCCGCAAAGTATGCCGTCTCACGCCCCGTCTCCCTGACCATGCACCCCCCTCTTGCCGCCGGAGAGATATATCTTCCCGGATACCGCAGGGAGAGCAATGTTCCCTCTCACCTATGTGGAGGCGGCCGTCGCCCTCCAGAAAGAGATCAGCCGCCTCGTCGTCACCGAAGGCGACCCCAGCCCGTCCCTCGTCGCCGGTCTCGACGCCGCCTACGCACGGGACGGAAGGACCGTCTTCGGCGCCGCGGCCCTCCTCGCATTTCCCTCACTCGAACTCGTCGAGGGTGCGTGGGCGGCGTGCGAGACCGCCTTCCCGTACATCCCCGGCCTCTTCGCCTTCAGGGAGGGGGCGGCCCTCGTGGCGGCGCTCGACAAACTCACGCACGCACCCGACCTCCTGATCGTCGACGGCCACGGCGTCGCCCACCCCCGGCGATGCGGGATCGCCTCTCACATCGGTGTTGTGACCGGCATTCCCTCGATCGGGGTGGCAAAACACCTCCTCTGCGGGACGGCGGCGATGCCGGACGAAGTGCGGGGATCGACGGCGCCGATGATCGAGAACGGCGAGACGATCGGCTGCGCCGTGCGCACGGCGGCAGGAGTTCGCCCGGTCTACGTCTCCGTAGGCCACCGCACCGGCCTCGCGGCGGCCGTGCGCCTTGTGCTCGCATTGTCAGACGGCTATCGGGTGCCTGAGCCGATCCGGGCCGCCCATGCCCTCGCCGCCAGGGCGTGGGAAGAGAACACCTCCCCTGAAGGAGCATTTATATCGAGAAACTCCCTGAGGGGTCAGTATGAGCGGCGAGGGCGGAGAGAGGGAAGATACGACGCGGAAAGAGACCCTGAAGATCTCGGGGATGCACTGTGCCACCTGCGCCCTCACCCTTGAAAAGGCTCTGAAAAATGTTGAAGGGGTGAAGAGCGCCTCGGTAAACCTTGGGGCCGAGCAGGCGGCGGTGGAATACGACCCCGGCCGCGTTTCGGCGGCCAGCCTCCAGCAGGCCGTCACCGGGGCCGGATACGGAGTGATCACCGGAAAGGCCGTCCTGAAAGTCGGGGGCATGATGTGCGCCACCTGCGTCAGGACGGTCGAGGCGGCCCTGCAGAGCCTTCCAGGCGTCGTCACGGCCACCGTAAATCTGGGATCGGAGCGCGCCTACGTCACCTACAACCCTGACACCGTCACCGTGGCAGAGATGGCAAAGGCGATTGAGGAGGCGGGTTACCAGTATATCGGCACCGAGGAAGAGGAGACCGGGGAGATCGAGCGGAAGGCGCGCGAGGCCGATCTCAGGGACAAACGCTGGCGGATCGCTATCGGCGCCGTCGCCTCTGCCCTCCTGATGGGGATCATGTGGACCGCCCCGCCGCTCCCCTTCGATATGGCCTACCTCATGCTCGTCATCGCCACCCCGGTCTTCGCCTACCTCTCGTGGCCGATCTTCCTCGCCGCATGGCGGGCCCTGCGGAACCGAACCCTGAACATGGACGTGATGTACTCGATGGGCATCGGGGTCGCCTTCGCCGCCTCGGTCCTGGGCACCTTCGGCATCGTCCTCACCCACGAATACCTCTTCTACGAGACAGCGGTGATGCTTGCCACCTTCCTCACCCTCGGCCGCTACCTCGAGGCAAGGGCAAAGGGGCGAACCGGTGAGGCGATCGCTGCCCTGATCCGCCTCAGGCCAAAGACAGCCACCGTGTTCGTCGATGGGAAGGAGGAGGAACGACCGATCGACGAGGTGCTGCCCGGCGACACCGTGCTCGTCCGCCCGGGCGAACGCGTACCGGTCGACGGCACCGTCAACCGCGGCGAGAGTTACGTGGACGAGTCGATGATCACTGGCGAGCCCGTACCGGTCAGGAAAGAGGCGGGTGATGCGGTCGTGGGCGGGACGATCAACGGCGACGGCGTGCTCGAGGTTGCGGCCACGCGGGTCGGCCGGGACACGGTGCTCGCCCAGATCATCAGGCTTGTCGAGGAGGCGCAGGGAACAAAACCCCCGGTCCAGCGGATCGCAGACACGGCGGTGGCGTACTTCATCCCGGCTGTGCTCTCTATCGCCGCGGCGGCCTTTCTCTTCTGGTACCTCGTGGCCGGGGCCACCCTGCTCTTCGCCCTCTCCACCCTGATCTCGGTCCTCGTCGTCGCCTGCCCCTGCGCCCTCGGCCTCGCCACCCCGACGGCGATCACCGTCGGTGTCGGCAGGGGCGCAGAACTCGGCATCCTGATCAAGAGCGGCGAGGCCCTGGAAGCGGCAGAGCGCCTGGATACCGTCGCCTTCGACAAGACCGGCACCCTGACGGAGGGGAAACCCGCGGTGACCGAGATCGTCGGGCTCGCCCTCACGGCAGAGGAGAGCCTCGCCCTCGCCGCCGGTGCCGAACAGAACTCAAACCACCCGGTAGCGCGGGCGATCGTCGCCAGGGCACAGGAACGGGAAATTTCGATCCCTGCGACCGACGCCTTCGAGACGGTCAGGGGCAAGGGAGTGCTCGCCACCGTCGACGGTCGCCTGATCGCTCTCGGCAACCGGGCGATGCTCGCGGACACGAACGTTATCCTCGATGAAGGGGCCGAGGCCGCGGTCGTCCACCTCGAAGAGGAGGGAAAGACCGTTGCCATCCTCGTCGCCGACGGTGCGGTCGCCGGCATCATTGCCGTCTCCGACACCCTCAAGCCCACGGCGATGGCGGCAGTCGCCGGGCTGAAGGAGATGGGGCTCTCTGTTGCGATGATCACCGGAGACAATCCCGGGACCGCCAGGGCGATCGCCGGGATGATCGGGATCGACCGCGTCTTTGCAGGGGTGCTCCCGGACGCCAAAGCCGCCGAGATCAGGACGTTTCAGGAGGAGGGGCGGCGGGTCGCCTTCGTCGGGGACGGGATCAACGACGCCCCGGCCCTTGCACAGGCCGACCTCGGGATCGCCATCGGCGGCGGAACCGACGTCGCCATCGAGAGCGGCGGCGTGGTCCTGGTCAGGGACGACCTCACCGACGTCCCGGCAGCGATCCAGCTGGCGCAGAAGGTGATCGGGCGGGTCAAACTCAATCTCTTCTGGGCGTTCGCCTACAACGCCGCCCTCATACCGGTGGCGGCGGGCGTGCTCTACCCGGCCTTCGGGATCACCTTCAGGCCCGAACTCGCCGGCCTCGCCATGGCGGCGAGCTCGGTCACCGTCGTCACCCTCTCCCTCCTGCTCAAAGGATATATACCAGAAGCAAAAAGAGGGAAAATGGAGGAAGGTACGATGGAGACTGACCCGGTCTGCACGATGAAGGTCGACCCGAAGACGGCGAAGTTCACGACAGACTACAAAGGAAAAACCTACTACTTCTGCGCACCCGGCTGCAAGAAGGAGTTCGAGAAGGACCCGGAAAAATACCTCGGATAACCCGGCATTTTTTCCGGATCCTTTCTGACGACGATTCGGCCCGGCAGAAAATATCCCTTATAATCCCCCATATCCCAAAATCTCCCCATTATTCTGCGAAGATATATACTTTTAAGTATGGGGGGGACAAATAAAAAGGTGATTCATTCCACAGGTGAGAGAGAGGTTGACCAGAATATTTGTTCCAAAACGGGTGTTTTTTACCTGCGGCGTGGGGAGGGATTCAGAATATCTCGGTTCCTTCGAGATGGCACTCAGAACGGCAAAGATCGAATGCTACAATCTCGTGACCGTCAGTTCCATCCTGCCCCCGAAATGCCGGATCATCCCGCGTGAGGAAGGTCTTGCCGACCTCGATCCAGGGAGCATCGTATTTACGGTAATGTCAAGGATCTCTTCCAACGAATCACACCGCCGGATATCGGCCTCTCTCGGGGTCGCCATCCCTGAGTCCATGGAGGAGCAGTGGGGCTACTTCGCCGAGCACCACGCTTTCGGCGACGGGAAGGAGAAGGCAGGAACGTATGCCGAAGACCTTGCATACCGGATGTACCAGAGCATCACCGACAAAACACCTGAAAAAACGCTCAACATCACTGAAAGCGCAATCGTAGATGAAGACGGCCACTGGACGACGGTCCTCGCCGCCGCCATCTTTCTCATGGAGTAATTATGACGTCACGCACACGTGCGCACCACACCACCTGCCCATACTGCAACGAAGAAGTTTACCTTGAGGAGCTGATCGGGGGAAAATGCCCGCTCTGCGGCAGCACCCTCGAGGAGCCCGAGGACGAGTGCCTTGAGGTCGATGACGGCCTCGAGCGCTCAGACCTCTCATGGCTCATCTGCCATTACTTCCTCTTCAAAAAAATGGACGAACTCGGTGCCAACCCCCTCCAGATCATGGAGGTGATCTCCCGTCTCGACAGAGAAGGCGCATTCGAGGAGGAGAACGAAGAGCACGTGTCCTTTGAACTGGAAGTTCCGTTCAGCCGCCTTGAGAGGATCCTGCCAAAGCGATGCAGCTGCTGTGGCCGGTCGTTTTTCAGGGGCGGAAAAAAAGTATTTGCCGGGGAGAGCGGGCAGGCGGGTTACGCCATCTCATACCGCTGCCCCCTCTGTTCTCAGTAAGTCCGTGCAATAACGGTCGAGGTGCCGGGGCGCCCGCAGACAATGCAGGCTCCCTCGCTCTTTCCGATATGAGCGCTGCGCACTTCTGTTCCGAGCACGCTCGCATTCGTCTCTTTTTCGATTGCTTCCGCGCAGGTCTCGTCGCCGCACCAGTGGACGACGGCGATCCCGGTCTTCGTCGCCTCGATCGCCGCATCCACGCTCTCCGCCAGGACGATCCTGGAAGTGAGAGACGCTTCGGCCCGTTCGCGCAGCCGCCCTGCAAACGCTGCCAGAACGCCGGGGATCTCACCGGCAAGACCGGCACGCACGAGCGTCATCTTCTCGCCGTCCCGGGTAGCGGCGACGACGGTGCCGGCCGCAAGGTCTCTCGGGCCGACCTCGATGCGCAGGGGCACGCCCCGCATCTCCCAGTGGTAATACTTCGCCCCGGGCCGCAGTTCGCGGTCGTCGACCTTCACCCGGAGACCGGTCGCCTCAAGTTCGGCCTTGAGCGCCTCTGCAGCCGCCCTGACCTCCTCGGCCTGCTTTTTCATGATGATCGGGATTATCACAACCTGCACCGGCGCCACTTTCGGCGGGAGCACCAGGCCGCGGTCGTCGCCGTGGACACCGATCGCCGCCGCAATGCAACGCTCTGAGATCCCGTAACAGGTCTGAGAGACAAACTGCTGCTCCCCTGTGGCGTCCTCGTAGGTGATGTTGAAGGTCTTTGAGAAATGGGTGCCGAGATGGTGGGCGGTGCCCACCTGCAGAGTCCGGCCGTCAGGCATCAGAGCGTCGACAGCCATCGTATAGTCGGCGCCGGGGAACTTGTCCCAGTCCGGGCGGCGGGATATGATCACCGGGATGCAGAGGTCGTCGTAGAACTGTGTATAGAGGGAGAGAGCAGTCTCAACCTGCGCCGCCGCCTCGTCCCAGGTTGCATGGGCGGTGTGGGCCTCCTTAAAGGAGGTGATCTCGCGGAGGCGGATGAGCGGGCGCGTGTGCTTCGTTTCGTATCTGAAGGTGTTGACGATCTGGTAGATCTTGATCGGCAGGTCGGCGTGAGAGCGCACCCAGAGGGCGAACATGGGATACATGGCGGTCTCACTCGTCGGCCGCAGGGCGAGCGGGACGTCGAGTTCGGTGAGGCCGCCATGGGTGACCCAGTAGACCTCCTCCTCAAAACCCTTGATGTGCTCGGCCTCTTTCATGAACTCGGTCTTCGGGATGAGGAGGGGAAACAGGGTCTCATCGTGGCCTGATGCATCGAGCAGGCCGCGGAGGATCGTATAGGTGTGCCGCCTCAGCCCGAACCCGAAGGGAAACCAGACATACAGCCCCTTCACCGGGTAGCGGACGTCCATGATCTCGGCGCGCCAGAGCACGTCATTATACCAGGCTGAAAAATCGGATTTTAGGGGGAGTGAACCGCTCTCGTCTTCCATTGGCGTACCTCAGACCACTATCTGTAGGAGCGCGGGCGTAATAAATGCCTCTACAACAGCCGCTGCGGCGAGAAGCGGGACGACAGTGCGGAGAAAAAACCCGCCAAGACGGGCCGCTTCGGCGGCAGCGTCACCGGCACCGGATATATCGGCAAGGAGAGAGCGGGCGAGGGCGAGTCCCAGGGCCGCCGCAATGAACAGGGCCGGGAGCTCGAAGATCCCGTGGGGGATGAGCCCGACGGCAAGCCCGATCGGGCCGAGCCTTTCTGCGATCTCGCCGGCAAAGACCCCGATGATCAGGCCGTTCGAGAGAAGTATGAACAGGGTCAGGAGGCCGAAGGTCGCCCCCCCAAGGAAGAGCAGAAGGCAGGCCTGCAGGTTGTTCAGGAAGATCTTCAGGGCGAGCATCCCGGGGGAGTCTCCCAGGATATCGGCAAAGACGCCGTTTTTGACCGCCTCGATCACCTGGTCGGCCACCGGATCGCCGGAGAGGAGGACGGCATAGCCCACGGCGATCCCGAGGAGGAAGACGCCGACCGAGACGGCGAGATAGGTGCCGAACTCCCGCCTAGACATAGATCACCATCCGCATCATGTCCCGGACGCCCGGCGCCATGCCAACGACGATCATGGCAAGGAGCACCAGGTGCCAGAAGGCGACATTCCCCTCCTTCCGGTAGAGTTCGAGCACATAGATCGCCGGGACGATCACGGCGAGTTTCAGCGGGAACATGGAAAAAGCCGTCCCGCTCCACTCGATCAGGACCGAGCCCACCACATGCTGCTCCACATAGTGGAGTGAGTGAAGGTCGATGCCGAACGAGGTGGCAGAGGCGTCAAAGAGGTGGCCGACGATCAGCAGGAGATAGAGAGGATCGCTGACGTACTCCCAGCCGAGGACATAGCGGAGAAACGCAAACACCGCCGCCGAGGAAGCTGCGGCCATCGCCGGGATGGCAAGGAGCACGACCAGATCGATGCGGGTGTTTGCGGCGCCCCAGAGGAGGATGAGAATGAACACAGCCGCCGAAAGGACGACCCCGATCAGCCCGTAGGTCCGGGAATACTCTCGGACGACCCCTTTTACTTCGAGGAGGCGGGAGAGGAAGAGGGCACCGACGGTGATGAAAAAGACGACGAAGAAGATGATCGGGGTGATCAGCAGGATGCGGAGGTCGGAAGTGATCATGCCGGTGTCCTCGACGACCCGCAGGAGCCCGCCCAGGACGACGAAGGGGATCGTTGCCAGGACAAAGTCGCGGTTGACCTCGATCCCGAAACGCCTGAGACCGCGGTAAACGAGATAGACCGAGAGGATCAGGATGAGGGCATAGGTGAGCGTATCGACGATCGTGTACGGCTGGCCGTATATGATCGGATCAATGTAATATTTGTAGAGGAACTCCCTAATCATCAGTGATCTCAATGGGTGGAGCGAGTATAAAAGTGCTCAGGGAGAAGGTCTTTGACAAGTCCAGATGGATGCAGCTCCCGCGAGACGTCATCATCGGGCACAACGTCCTCGGCGAAATCCCCTCGGTCTGCCGTGACTTAAACCTCGGCTCCCGTGCCCTCCTCATCGCCGGCGAACACACGATGGGGATCGCCGGGGAGCGGATCGCCTCCCTCCTCGGTGAGACCTGCGAGGTAGAGACCTATATCACCCACGGCAACTCCCTCGAAGAGATTGCTGCCGTCGAAAAAGCCGGGGCTTCTGCCGATTTCATGGTCGGGGTCGGCGGCGGGCGGGTGATCGACACCGCAAAGATCGTCTCGTACAACCTCGACCGTCAGTTCATCTCCGTGCCGACGGCGGCGGCGCACGACGGCGTCGCCTCGTCGCGGGCGACCGTCCCCTCGCCTGAAGGGAACATCTCACTCAGCGCCCACCCCCCGATCGCCGTGGTCGCCGATACCGGGATCATCGCCGCCGCACCCAGGCGTCTGCTTGCATCGGGCTGTGCCGACATCATCTCCAACTACACCGCGATCCTGGACTGGGAACTCGCCCACCGCCTGAGGGGCGAGCCGCTCTCCGAGTATGCAATGGCGCTCTCGAAGATGACCGCCGAGATTACGGTCAAAAATGCCGCCGTAATCAGCGCCCACACCGAAGAGAGCGCATGGATGGTGATGAAGGCCCTTGTGTCCTCGGGCGTCGCCATGAGTATCGCGGGTTCCTCGCGTCCGGCAAGCGGGGGGGAGCACAAGTTCTCCCACGCCCTCGACCGGATCGCACCGGGGCAGGCGCTCCACGGCGAGCAGTGCGGCCTTGGAGCGATCATCACAATGTACCTGCATGGCGGGGACTGGCGCTGGATCCGCGACTCCCTCAAAAAGATCGGCGCCCCGACCACACCGGCAGGCCTCGGTATTTCGGACGAAACCGCAGTCGAAGCGCTGCTTGCGGCACCCTCCATCAGGCCGGAACGCTTCACCATCCTTGATATGGGGCTGTCCCGGGAGAGGGCCGAGGCGATCGTCAAAATGCTGTATGAGGAGTGAGTAACATGGCAGAGCAAAAACCGAAAGTAACCCTGATCGGGAGATGTCTTGCAGAAATGGGGCTGGAATTCGTCTATGAAGGCGATGCGCAGGAGTGCAAAACCTGCAAACTCCTGAAGGTCTGCCATAACCTCCAGCCGGGAAAGAAGTACCAGGTCGTGGGCATCAGGAAGAACACCGATCAGGGGTGTCCCGTTCACCTGGGCGGCATCTGCGCCGTCGAGGTGATCGAGGCCCCGGTCGTCACCCTCATTCCGGCCGACCGCGCCATTCTCAACTCGCGCATCCATTACGAGTCGCCCTGCACCAGGACCGACTGCCGGAGTTATGCCCTCTGCCACCCGGACGGCATCATCGACGGCGAGAAATATATGATCGCCAGAGTCCTCGGCAACGCCCCGGAGATCTGCGAGAGGGGCAGGACGCTGAAGCTCGTCGAGCTGCGGCCGGTAGTCTGATCAGACGTGATCGGCCGTAGCCCAGAGCCGGTGCGCCACGGAGAGCACCTGGCCGGTGTGCCTGAAGTCCGCGAGCCAGCGGTGGGGAATGGCGACGAGACCATAATGGGCCCCGGCAAGGGCCCCGGCAATCGCACCGACCGTATCGGCGTCCCCGCCCAGGTTGACCGCCCGGACAAGGGTCTGTTCGAAGGTCTCCGAACCCATGAAAACGGCAAGCGCGCAGTGGGTGGAGAGGACGGCGTCGAGAGAGGGCTCGAGCGGCCAGGCATGGAAGTCACCGAACCGCCTGATAACCTCGTCACTCTCACAGGAGTCAAGGGCACGGCAGAACGCCTGTATTTTCGAGGTGCCCCGACACATTTCAGAGACCATACGGTTCACAAATGCCGAACACTCCCCGGCAACGGGATCATAATGGGTGAGGGCCGAGCAGGCGAGGCTGGCCTCCCGCACCGCAGAGGGCAAATAGAAAATACCGATTGGTGGGCCACGCATCACACTTCCATTTGTTCTGCTCCCCTTGTTATGGATATGAGCGATCCTTGCCGCCTCATCAGGCCTCACGCCCTCGCGGATGAGAGAGAAGACCATCCGTGAGGTCGGCCCATAGTATGCGGGCTCCTGTTCGAAGCCGGCAATAAGGCGAGATATGAAATCTTCCGGGGAAAAGCCCCTGCAATGAACGAGCGATCGGGCGAGCCCCATCGCCTGCAGGGTGTCGTCGGTATATTCACCCCTGGAAACAGCGTGGATTCCGCCGCTCTGCATTTTCGTTACCTTTTTTTCCGGCGGGGGCAGCCCTTCGAGGGGCGCACCCAGAGCGTCCCCCACAGCAAGCCCAAGGAGCGTACCGGCAGCCAGAGCGAAGCGCGATATAAAGATCACCAATAAGATATATCAATCGGGGAAAAAATGTATTTTTTGACGTTAGGTGATTGCGTGCAGAAGGAAGAATTGCTCCACGTGCATATGCTCCTGATGCATATCAGGAAGTATTACGAGACAACTACAGGAGAGGAGGTCTATACCCCCGACTACGATCTTCTCGGTGTCTCCCCGGCCCACATTCATAAAAACAAAGTCTCCCACAAAAAAGCCATTCTTGCACTCGGTGAAGACCTCATCCACCAGCTGCGGACCTCCCCACATCTTCAGCAGGTGGATTACTCCCCCAAAGCCACCCATAATGAGGGTATAGTACAAGAACATTAGACAATGGATGACGTCGACCTCTGCCGGGAGATCATCTCCCGGATCTCTTCTGATTCGTGCAGCCCTGCCGATCTTCAGCGGGTCAAGATTGCAGTCTGCCGCGCGTACAGGGTGGCAGCCATCCCGAAAAACTCGGCGATTCTTGCCGCCGCAACTCCGGACGAGGCGCGGGCCCTCAGGAAGATCCTCATGGTCAAGCCGACGCGGACGCTCTCGGGCGTCGCACCGGTGGCGGTGATGACCTCTCCGGCGCCATGTCCACACGGGAAATGCCTCCCCTGCCCTGGCGGGCCCGACCACCCCTTCCAGTCCCCCCAGAGTTATACAGGGCAGGAGCCCGCCGCCCTCCGCGGCGCTCAGAACGAATATGACCCCTGCCGCCAGGTCGAGGCGAGGCTCTCTCAGTTTGAGGCACTCGGCCACCATGTGGACAAGGCCGAGCTGATCGTGATGGGCGGGACGATCACCGCCCGCACCCCCCAGTATCAGGAATGGTTCGTCACATCCTGCGTCCATGCGATGAACGAGTATCGCAGTGCCGAACGAAGACACCTCCCCCCGAGGGACGAGGTATTTACCGCAAATGAGACGGCGGCCGTCCGCTGCATCGCCACAACCTTCGAGACGCGGCCAGACTGGTGCAGAGAGGAGCATATTGCCGGGATGCTCGACCTCGGGGTGACGAAGGTCGAGCTCGGTGTCCAGCACACCGACGACGACATTCTCGCCTTCAACCGCCGTGGGTGCACGGTGGCCGACGCCGTCGGGGCGAACAGGATGCTGCGGGACGCCGGGATCAAGGTCGGTTTCCATATCATGCCGAACCTTCCCGGGAGCACGATAGAAGAGGACCGGGAGATGTTCCGGACCCTCTTCGCCGACGAACGCTTTCGCCCGGATTTTCTGAAGATCTACCCGACGCTGGTCACGCCGGGGTCTGAGATTGAGGCGCTCTGGCAGCGGGGAGAGTACGCACCCTACCCTGAGGAGGTGCTCGTGGACCTGATCGCATATGCAAAATCACTCCTCCCGGAGTACGTCCGTCTCCAGCGGGTGCAGCGCGATATCCCGGCGCGGCTGATCGTCGCCGGGTCGCGCCACTCGAACTTCAGGCAGCTTGCACAGGAGCACCTCCGCCTGAATGGCGGCGAGTGCCGGTGCATCAGGTGCCGCGAAGCCGGACGCCGCCCTTCAGAGGCAGAACCGTCGATCCGCGACCTTGTCTACCACTGCTGCTGCGGCGAGGAGCATTTCATCCAGGCAGAAGCTGGAGACACCCTTATAGGATTTGCACGCCTCCGGTACCCCGGAGAGACCTTCAGGCACGAGCTTGATGGTGCGGCCCTGCTACGGGAACTGCACGTCTATGGAACGATGGTCCCCCTCGGCGAGAGCGGAGAGGAAGGAGAGTACCAGCACCGCAGGTTTGGAAAAGAACTCCTTTTCAGAGCGGAAGAGACAGCAAGGAGTGCAGGATGGGACAGGATCGCCGTCAACAGCGGGATCGGTGTCCGCCCCTACTACCGGGGGCAGGGCTATGAACGCGAAGGGCCATATATGGTAAAGAGGCTGAGATGAAACCTGCAACCCTGGAATTCGTCAGGCAACGCTTCAGATCGTACTACCGGGACAGTTACCTGGCCGCACCTCCGTCCCTCCCCCAGCGGGAGTGGGGGTTCATCTTCTTCGATCAGAAGCCAGAGATGCGGATGCGGCGGCACCTGGGTTTCGGCTCCCGCGAGGAGTGCCACGAATATATCAGGTCGATGGCACCGGCGCACGCCTACTACTCCACGGCCTATTATGCAAACCCGGGTGCGGGCACGATGGGAGAGAAGGGGTGGAGCGGCGCCGATCTCATCTTCGACATCGATGCAGACCATCTCTTCACCTCCATGAAGGGGATCACCTATGACGTGATGCTGGGGCGCGCAAAGGACGAGACGGAAAAACTCGTCGCCATGCTCACCGGCGAACTCGGGTTCTCGCCAAAGACGATCACCACCGTCTTCTCAGGCGGGCGGGGCTACCATGTCCATGTGCGCGATCACCGGGTCCTCGCATGGGGGAGCGGCGAGCGCCGCGAGATCGTCGACTACCTCTGCGGTACCGGGATGGAGCCGCAGCTCCTCTTCGACACCGGCGACAACAGCGGGTGGCAGGGGCGGTTTGCCGGCGCCCTCGAGGAGTACGCCCGCACCCTGCTGGCCGATGGGAGGGGGGCCGCAGAGAAGAGGCTCTGTGCCATGGACGGTATCGGAAAAAAGTACGCCGGACGGTTTCTCTCGGCCCTTGAAGCGGCCGATGAGGATCTCAAGGCCGGAAAAGTGCCGCGTGCCGTGCTCTCGTCCCCGGCCCTCCGGACCCTTCTGTCACCCGAGGGAGGAGAACTCCTCCAGAAGATCAAAGAGCGAGGGGCGGCGGTTGACGAACCGGTGACAACCGATATCAAACGGTTGATCAGGATGCCCACCTCTCTCCACGGCGGGAGCGGGCTGCGGGTCGTCGAGGTGCCGCTCAGGGATCTCGCCTCCTTCGACCCTCTCGAAGACGCCGTCGTCTTCGGCGATCGCGAGGTGCGGGTCGACGCAGCCTTCGACCTCTCCGTCCCGATGCTTGGAAACGTGCACGCGATACGGAAAGGCCAGAACCTCATTCCGGAGGCCGTAGCGGTCTACCTCTGCTGTCGCGGGATCGCCGATTACGGGGGGTCGGCATAATGGATCTCGACGACCTGCGGATCATCGTCTGGAACGAGCGCGAGAGCGGGAAACTCTCCGAGGTTCCAGCCGAACTTTTTGCAACGGGCAGGGCCTCACTCAAAGAGATCCAGAACGAGATCCATGCAATCGGGGATCCCTTCTCAGAAAACGGTGCCGTGCTGCAGGACCGCTACCACAGCATAAAAGAGACGTTGAGTACCATCGTCAAACTCCGCCTCAAAAAGATCCTGAAGCTTGCTGAGGCACAGATCGAAGGGGGTTATCGGGATCGGGACGAAATGAAGACGATGCTCCCGGAGGAACGGGCGATGTTCGACGCGGTCCGCCGGGAGATCGCCCTCTGCCGCGACCAGATGCTCGAAGAGGCGGCCGGGGCAAGCGCACCCACCAGAGAGGCAGAAGTGCCCGTATCGCCCGGTGAAGGCGAGGGCGAGGATGAGGCCTTCGTCTCGTTCGTGGAGGAGGTCTTCAAAGAAGAGGAGGAGAAACGGGCCGGAGCGGCACCGGTGCAGACGACACCGGGTGACGTCTCCCTTGTCCTCGTCAATGAGGGGATCCCGCCGTTCATGGGTCTGGACGGCCGGACCTATGCCCTGGAGGCCGGAGACCTTGTCACCCTCCCGAAAGGGAACGCCAGGGTGCTCAGCGAACGCAACATAGCCTTAAATATAAGGCTTATCAAATAATACAGGTATTCGAGAGAATGGCTCCGGAGTGTGCATGAGGGAGAAATTCGGCAAATACTGCCAGAAATTACCGATCCCAGAAAGATCATGCATATTCCGGTGCTGCCGCTCTGGCCCGCACCGGGCTGCATAACCATCGTGAGGGGCTTATTTCATGAAGATGCCAGCAAAGTTCAGGGCCTACTGCCCACACTGCAGATCGCACGAGATCCAGGAAGTTGAAAAGGTAAAGAAGGGGCGGACCAGCCACCTGCACTGGATCGACCGGCAGAAGGCGCGGAGAGGCAAAGTCGGAAACATGGGCAAGTTCTCCAAGGTACCCGGCGGCGACAAGCCGACCAAGAGGGTGAACGTCAGATACCGCTGCACAAAATGCGGTAAGGCGCACCTGCGTGCGGGCTGGAGAGCAGGCAAATTTGAGATTGTGGAGTGAGAGATAATGGTACGTCAGCACCGCGAGAACAGGAGCAAATTTTACCGGGTCAAGTGCCCGGACTGCGAGAATGAACAGGTGATCTTTGAGAAGGCCAGCACCGTCGTGGACTGCGCGGTCTGCGGGCATGTGCTCGCCGAGCCGACCGGCGGAAAGGCCGTCATCAAGGCGGAGATCAAAGCAGAACTCCAGTGAGACAGTTAGATGCACGAGATTAATGAATGGCCGGAGGAGGGCGAACTCGTCGTCTGCACGGTTGAGGACGTCAAAGACTTCGTGGCATTTGTGCGTCTGGACGAATACGAGAACAAAAAAGGACTCATCCATATCTCCGAGATCGCCACCGGCTGGATCAAATATATCCGTGATTTTGTCCGTGAAGGCCAGAAAATCGTCTGCAAGGTCCTCAACGTCGATACCGACAGGGGTCATATCGACCTCTCCTTAAAGGATGTCAACGAGCACCAGCGCCGCGAGAAGATCCAGGAGTGGAAGAACGAGCAGAAGGCCGAGAAATGGATCGGTTTTGTCGCCGAGGCGACCGGAACCGAACCACACGCCATCAAGGAGGTATTCTACACTCATTTCGGACTCCTCTACCCCGCATTTGAGGAGATCGTCACAGAAGGCGAAGCCGCCCTGAAGAAGTTCGGCTTCTCAAAGAGTGTCAACGAAGCCCTCAAGACGGTTGCCGGGGAGAACGTGAAGATATCGAAGGTGACGATCACCGGCACCCTCGTCCTCACGTCCATGAAACCGGACGGCGTCAACATCATCCGCCGCGCCCTCAGGAGCGCACAGCCGAAGATCGATGACGTGGAGATCGATCTCACCTATCTGGGTGCACCGAACTACCGGATCAAAGTCACCGCCCCGGATTATAAACGGGGTGAGCGAGCGATCGAGAAGGCAGCGAAGGCCGCGATCGGCGTCATGGAGCGTGCAGGCGACGCCGCAAAATTCGTGAGAAAGCAGAAGGCAAAGAGTGCATGAGCGGGCGGATCCGGTACTGTGAGCGGGATCACCGCTATACTCTTTTTATCTGCTGTCCGGTCTGCGGAGAGCCGACACGGACCGCCCATCCCGCGCGGTATTCGCCTGAAGACCGCTACGGCGCCTACAGGAGAGAGGCACAATCATGGACGAGATAGAGATCGAGTTCGATACCGATGACGAGTTAAAGGCCGATGTGCTCGTCGAGGGCCTGCCAGGCATAGGGCAGGTCGGCAAACTCGTCGTCGAGCACCTGATCCAGGAACTGAAAGCCGAGCGGATCGTCGAGATCACCTCCATATTCTTCCCACCGCAGGTGCTCATCGAGCCAGGCGGCGTTGTGCGCCTGCCGAACAACGAGATCTATCTCTGGAAAGGGAAAGAGCAGTCGATCGCCTTTCTGATCGGCGACTACCAGAGCACTTCGAACGAGGGGCACTACCTCCTCTGCGAGTCATATCTCGACGTTGCAGAGGAACTCGGCGTCAAACGGGTGTACACCCTCGGCGGCTACGGCGTCGGTCAGATCATTGATGAGCCGCGGGTGCTCGGAGCGGTGAACGACGACGACCTCGTCGCTGAGATTACGGCGGCAGGGGCGGTCATGACCGGCGGAGAGCCCGGCGGCATCGTCGGGGCGTCCGGCCTTCTTCTCGGCCTTGCAAAGCGCCACGGGATCGAGGGGGTCTGCCTGATGGGGGAAACCCCGGGCTACCTTGTTGACCCGAAGAGCGCCACCGAGGTGCTCATCGTCCTCTCCAGACTTCTCGGGATCAGGGTCGATCCAGCGCGGCTTGCCGAGCACGCCGCGGAGATGGAGAAGATCCTGGAGAAGTACCAGGAGATCGAGAAGGGCCACGAAGAAGAGTCCCTCAACTACATCGGATAATATGGACGTCTACGCCGACCTCCATATCCATTCACCCTTTTCTATGGCGACCTCTCCAAAGGTCTCGCCCTCTTCACTCCTTGCTGGCGCCGCCAGCAAGGGAATCGGCGTGCTCGGGAGCGGGGATGCCCTCCACCTGGAATGGCGGCGCGCCTGGGAGGCGTTCGAGAGCGATGCCGGGATCGTCGTTCTGCCCACCGCCGAGGTCGAAGGACAGGGGCGTGTCCATCACCTCATCATCATGGATGAGTTTGCGCAGTTTGCCGAACTCCATGACCGCCTTGCCCCGCATTCCCGGGACATCACCACCTCGGGCCGCCCCCATGTAAAACTCACCGGCGAAGCGATCGCCGCGGCCGTCCACGACCTCGGCGGCCTGATCGGTCCGGCCCATGCCTTCACTCCGTGGACCTCCCTGTATGCCGCCCATAACTCGGTTGCCTCCTGCTACGGGGAAGAGCCGATCGATTTTCTTGAACTCGGGCTCTCAGCCGATTCGTCCTACGGGGCCGGGATCCCAGACCTCGACGGCGTGCCGTTCCTCACGAACTCTGACGCCCATTCGGTTCACCCGACAAAACTCGGGCGGGAGTTCAACCGTCTCGAGATCGCCGGTGCAACGCCGAAGGCTGCCTTCAATGCCGTGCGGCAGGGACGGATCACCCTGAACGCCGGGTTTTTCCCGGAGGAAGGAAAGTACAACCGGACCGCCTGCACCCGGTGCTACCGCCAGTACACCCTCGAAGAGGCCGCAGCTGCCGGGTGGACCTGCCCGGACGACGGCGGTGCGATCAAGAAAGGAGTCGCTGACCGGGCGCGGGAACTCGGCGGTATGCACGCCCCGCTGGACCGCCCGCCGTACTACCATGTGATCCCCCTGGGAGAGATTGTTAGGGTCGTCTGCGGCACATGCTCGGCCTTCACAAAGGGAGTTGAGGAGCGCTACCGGCGCCTCACCGACACACTCGGCACCGAGATCGCCATCCTCACCGAGGTCCCGATTGACAGGATCGCCGCCGTCGACCCCGCGGTCGCCGTCGGGATCGCCGCCTTCAGGGAGGGGCGGGTGGCGCTCGTGCCCGGCGGTGGCGGAAAATACGGCACCTTCACCCTGCCGTGAATGCGCTCCCGCACCGGGAGAGGGGCGACGTGCACGCCCTGCAGACCCAAAAAAATCCGTATTACCCATGAAATTCAACTCTTTTTTGCACTTTGACGACGATAGGATGAGCAAATCCAGATCGTGCAAAAGAGCCACTATTAAATAGGGGTACGAGAATACAAAATAAAGTTTACTTTAAAACAAAATATGTTGTAGGGGTATCATCATGCATATTATGGAAGGATTTCTCCCACCAGAATGGTGTCTGTTCTGGTTCATCGTATCGGCCCCGTTCATCGTCTACGGGATGTATCAGATGAGAATACTCATACGGGAAAACCGTGAGACGCTCCCCCTCCTTGCCGTTGCCGGGGCCTTTGTCTTCGTGCTTTCCTCCCTGAAGCTGCCCTCGGTGACCGGGAGCTGCTCCCACCCGACCGGCACCGGCCTCGGGGCGATCCTCTTCGGGCCCTTCATCACCTCGGTGCTCGGGCTGATTGTCCTGCTGTACCAGGCGATCTTCCTCGCCCACGGCGGCCTCACCACCCTCGGGGCGAATGTCTTCTCGATGGGCATCGCCGGCCCGATCGTCGGATGGGCAATCTATAAGAGCTGTACAAAGGCAGACCTCAACACCTACGTCACCGTCTTCCTTGCAGCGGCCCTCGCCGACCTCTTCACCTACGTCGTCACCTCGGTGCAGCTCGCCCTCGCCTTCCCGGCCGAGAGCGGCGGTTTCGTCACCTCGTTCATCGCCTTCGCCACCGTCTTCGCCGTCACCCAGGTGCCGCTTGCGATCATCGAAGGCGTGGTCATCGCCCTGGTCTTCAAGTATATCATTGCCGTGCGCGGCGAGATCCTGACAAAACTCGACGTCCTCTCGGCATCGGCGGTCGCCCGCCTGAGGGGGGCGATGGCATGAAGTACCTCGCGGAGATCGCAGCGCTCCTGATCGTTCTCCTCTTTGCGGGATCGTTCATTGTCGTCCTCAACACCGGGGAGCACGAATGGGGCGGGGCCGATGGTGAGGCCGAAGACGTGATCATGCAGATGAGCGGGAACAGTTACGAGCCATGGGCGTCGCCCGTGTACGAACCCCCCAGCGGCGAGATCGAGTCGCTGTTCTTCAGCCTCCAGGCAGCGATCGGGGCGATCATCATCGGATTCTTCTTCGGGTATTATTACCGAGGACGTCAGATCACTACAGAATAAAATCTCCCCCATTTTTGCAATCGCCGGGGTGCAGAGGAGACTGACCGATTGATGGAGAACATACTGGAGGACCATGCCCACCGCAGCGCCCTGCGCCATCTGGACACACGCCTCAAACTCCTCGTCGGCGGCGGCGCCATCCTCCTCGGCCTCCTCTCTCCCTCTCCACTCGGCCCAGCGTTTATCGCCGCCACCATGGCGGCAATCACCGTCGGCGTCGCCCGGACCCCGATCAGGTTCTACGCACACCTCCTCACCATCCCGCTCTCCTTTGCGACGATCTCGGCGGCGGTGATCCTCTTCCTCTCCGGGGGCGGGGAGACGCTCTGGGCCGCAGCGATCGGCCCGCTCACCCTGACGGCGACGACCGGATCGGCAAACCTTGCCGCCCTCATCCTTGCCCGGACCTTTTCCGGGATGTGCGCCCTCTTCTTCATCGCCCTCACCACCCCGATGGCGGAGATCTTCACGGTGATGCGGTCGCTTCGCCTGCCGCGGGAGTTCGTCGACCTCTCCATGCTCATCTACCACTTCATCTTCGTCCTGATCGGCGAGGCGGTGGCGACCCGCAACGCCCAGGAGATGCGCCACGGCTATGTCAGTTTCACCAACGCGATCGCCTCGTTTGCGATGCTGGCCGGAATGCTCTTTGTGCGGGCGTGGGAGAAAGGCGAAGAACTGATCGTCGCCATGGACGCCCGGTGTTACGACGGCGTCTTCGCCGCCGGCGAGGAGACGGAGGGGGCGAGTCGCCGCCAGATCGCCCTCGTCGCCGCATATCTCTGCCTCTGCACGGCGGTGGCAATCGCCGCGCGGGGCGCCACGATATTCTGAGGATGACCATGACCTGTGCACTTGAATTCCAGGACGTCCACTTCGCCTATCAGGACGGCCCCGAGTCCCTCAGAGGGATCAGCATCGCCGTGAAAAAAGGGGAGAAGGTCGCACTCGTCGGCCCGAACGGGGCCGGAAAGACAACTCTTCTCCTGATGTGCAACGGCACCCTGAGGCCAACGAAGGGGCGGGTGCTCCTCGACGGCGAGGCGCTCGCCTACGACACCCGGTCCCTGCGGGAGGTCCGCCGCAAGGTGGGGCTTGTATTCCAGAACTCAGACGCCCAGCTCTTCGCCCCGACGGTCTGGCAGGACGTGGCTTTTGGGCCGGTGAACCTCGGGATGCCGGCGGACCGGGTGAAAAGCGTCGTCGCCAGGGCCCTGCACGATGTCGGGCTCGTCGGCTTCGAGAAACGCCCGCCCCACCACCTCTCAGGCGGGGAGAAGAAGAGGGTGGCGATCGCCGGCGTGCTTGCCATGGACCCGGAGGTGATCGTCTTCGACGAACCGACAAGTTCGCTGGACCCCGCGACCGCCGAGGAGGTGATGGACCTGCTCGACGAGGTGAACCACAGCGGGCGGACGGTGATCCTCTCGACGCACGACGTGGAACTCGCATACCGCTGGGCCGACACCGTGGTCCTGATGGACCAGGGCGAGGTGCTCAGCACGGGCACGGCAGAGGCGCTCTTTTCCGACGTCGCGCTCCTGCACCGGGCGAGGCTCAAGCCCCCGGTGGTGATGGACCTCTTCAGGGAACTTGCCGGGCGCGGCGTTCTCTCGCGGGAGGCGCCACCCGGAAACGCTCTCGCCTTCACCGACCTTGTCGAGCGGCAGGTGCTCGGCCGCGTCTCCCCTGACGGTCACGGCAGGATCTACATCGCCGACGTCGGCGACGGGGCGGCAGACCGGGTGAAAACGCTCCTCTCTTCCGGGACGGTGGAGCGGGTCGGAGCGATGGGCACGAAGGCGAAACGGTTCGCTGGTGACGAGAAGATCGCCCTCGACTTCACCTACGGCGTCATAGACAAGTGCCTGCTGCGGGCGGTGAACGGCGAGAACTCCCTGGTCCTCACCTCAGGCGGGATGGTCGAGCACACCGTCGGGCGTATCGCCGCCTACATGACAGAGAGCGGAAGACAGATCGAGGTCTGCCGGATGTGAGCAGAACCCGCTATTTTGGGCATGAAAAACGGGTGGAGCGACATCGCGTTAACAAAACCTGGTGAACGACTGCGGCAGGGATCGGAAGATACTATTAATGGACGGGGAGGATAATTATTGAGTACAATGCTTACGATTCACCGGGAGATATGTGGCTATTGCGGTGCCTGCGTATCGGTCTGCCCTGAAGGGGCTCTCGAACTGGTCGATGCCTACCTGACCGTCGATACCGGCGCCTGCATCGGCTGCGGGCTGTGTACGAAGGCCTGCCCGCTCGGAGCCCTGGAGGTGACCGATGAAGAGTGAATACGATATTCTCGTCATCGGCGGCGGCCCCGGCGGAGCGCTCGCGGCATGGACCGCCGCAAAGGCCGGCCTCTCCGCATGTATCATCGAGAAGCGGCCGGCGATCGGTGCGCCGGTTCGCTGTGCCGAAGGGATCGGAAAAGAACTCTTAAAAGAGTTCATGGAGCCAGACCCCCGCTGGATCTCTGCCGATATCCAGCGGGCCAGGATCGTCGCCCCTGACGGCACCTCCATCGCCCTCGATGAGGGACGGGCCGGCACCGAGGTCGGCTATGTCCTCGACCGGAAGTTCTTCGACCGGGAACTTGTCTGGAAGGCATCTGAGGCAGGGGCCGATGTCTTTGTGAAGACACGGGCAGTGGCACCGATCATCGAAGAGGGACGCGTCTGCGGGGCGACGGTGGAGTTCTGCGGGAAGCGGTGCGCCATCAGGGCGAAGGTCACCATCGCCGCCGACGGTGTCGAGTCAAAGTTCGCCCGCTGGTGCGGGATCGACACGACCCTCCCCCTCCGTGAGATGATGAGCTGCGCCCAGTACCTCGTCACCGGGATCGACATCGACCCCCATTCCAACGACTTCTACCTCGGCGAGGAGGTCGCCCCCCAGGGCTACCTATGGGTGTTTGCCAAGGGGGAACGGAGCGCGAATATCGGCGTCGGCATCCCGGCGTCGAAGTCAAAGCCCGGCATGAGGGCGAAAGACTACCTCGACCGCTTCATGAAGGAGCGCTATCCTGAGGGCAGGATCATCGAGTGCGTCTTTGGCGGGGACCCGGTGAGCAGGCCCCTCCCCTGCACGGTCGCTGACGGCCTGATGATCGTGGGCGACGCTGCACGGGTCGTCGACCCAATCACCGGCGGCGGTATCGGCAACGCCATGATCACCGGCAGAATGGCCGCCGAAGTGGCGGCGAAGGCGATCGCCGCAGGCGACGCCTCGAAGGCGGCCCTGATGCCCTATGACGAGGGCTGGCGGAGTTCAAAAATGGGCCGCACCCTTGAGCGCAACTACCGGGTGAAAGAGTATTTCATCACCCTCTCGGACGAGAAGATGAACACCCTCGCCCGCTCCATCGAAGGGATCAACTTCAGCGAGATCACCGTGATGGCCCTCCTGAAGGAGATCATCAAGCGCAACCCGAAACTCCTCCTCGAACTCAAGCACCTCAAAGACTCCCTCGGGTGAAACAGGGATCTGCGGCACCATAAAACCCAGGCAGGTCTCTGCGGTTTCCCCCTCCATTTTTTACACCATCCGGGCGTTTCCGGCTCCTTTTCGTCATCGCCCTATTATAAACGGCCGGCCCGGGCAGAACGCCTTTGAAGCCTCAGGCACCTACCATCTGTACATCAATGGCTGATACGTCATCATCGATGCCGCGGGCGACGGCCTCGATTCAAACGGTTCAAATAACTCCGCAAAGAGTCCCCGGACTTCAGGCCGGGGTAGTTGACCCTATGGGTTGTACTCGGGCGGCAGTTCGACCGGCACGGTCGCCGACGGCCTGTATACGGGGGGAACCTGCACTGCCGGCACTCAGGTGACCGGGGTGACGATCTCGGGCATCGTCACCTATGCGGGCGCCTCCGGAACCGGTCAGCCCGGCGGCAGATCCCCGGGCGGCATGCCGCAGTGAACTGACCTGCAGCAGGGAGACCCCCCTGCCCTCTCCGGTGAAAATAAGAGATCTGAAAATAGTGTCCGGAGATATGTAATCCGGGGGATCGGTTTTAGTCTTCTGCTTTTTTCAGCTGCCGGTTCAGGATATCAAGGCACTCCCGTTCGGCCTCTTTCTTCGTGAAAACCGTGATCGAGTCGCCCGGCCGGATCCTCACATTTCCGCTCGGGATGATCAACTCGCCCCCGGCCCGGCGGATGGCGATGAAGACGAAGTTTTTCACCTCGAGTTCCCTGATCTCGTGGTCGATGAAGGGCGCCCCATCCTCTGCCACGAACTCGAAGATCGTCCCGCCGGGGATCGAGGCGAGCTGCTGCAGGTTCGGGTTCTCGGCCCAGTAGTACAGACGGGTCGCCACCAGCTCGTCGGGGTTCTCGCTGATCTTCACCCCGACCTCCTTGAAAAATGCGGAGTGCTGCTTCTGGTTCACGATGGAGACGACGTTCGTGACGTTGTAGCGCTTTGCGAGCCAGCAGGTCATCAGGTTCACCGCATCGTCGCTCGTCGTCGCAACAAGGCTCTGGGCCCGGTCGATGCCGGCGTCGTCCAGCACCGAACTGTCGGTGGAGTCCCCGGTGATCGCAAGCACGTCGTAGTGGTCGAGAATATCGTTGCACTTCGACTCGTCCTGATCGATGACAACGACGCTATCGCCATGTTCCGCCGAGATCGCCGCAAGGTTTCTCCCGATCCCGCCGAGGCCAACGATGATGATGTACATCCACACCAGTTTGCCGCCCCACGCTTGAAATATCTTGTGCATCCACCCTTGTACCGATGATCTGCGGGGTCGATGAAGCAGGAAAAGGGGCCGTGCTCGGGCCGATGGTCGTGGGAGGGGTCGGGTGCGAGGAGATGGGTGACCTGCCGGCCGGCGTGAAGGACTCCAAGGTGCTCACGCCGAAACACCGGGCAACACTGTACGACGAGATCACCGGTTCGTTCCCCTGGACCGTGATCGAGGTTTCGGCCGCGGATATCGACCGTTTCAGAGAGGAGATGAGCATGAACACGATCGTGGCCCGGGCACACGCCGGGGTGATCGCCGCCCTCGCCCCGCAGACCGCCTATGTCGATGCCTGCGACGTCAACGAAGAGCGTTACGCCGCCACGGTCACCGCCCTCGGATCGCCGTGCCCGGTCATTGCCCGGCACCACGCCGACGCCCTCTTTCCGGTCGTCAGCGCCGCCTCCATCGTCGCCAAGGTGAGCCGCGACCGGCGGATCATAGAACTTCAGGAGGCGTTCGGTGCGATCGGGAGCGGTTATCCCTCCGACCCCGCCACCATCGCCTATCTGAGGGAACAGATCAGGGCCGACGGCGTGCCGCCGGCCTTCGCCCGGAAGAGCTGGAAGACGGTGGAGGAGATGATGAGGGACCGCCGCCAGCGAAGCCTCGGGGACTTTTTTGCCTGAACACTGCCAGAATCCAGCGTTATTCACCGCCAAAAATGGCGCGCTTCAGGAGGGCAAGGTCTATGATCGAGAGGGCAAGCCCGGGCACGAGAACCGTCATGACAAAACCCGGCGGAGTTATGACATATCCTGCAAGTGCAGGGAGGAAGGGAGCAACATCAGAGAAGATCATCAGATCGACACCGGTGTGCTGGAGCAGAACCGTCAATGATGCCGTCAGGAAAACGCACCCGAGGAGGGGAGCACAGCACTTCACATCGGAGAATTTCATCATATCACCTGTCATCCAGGACCGCCCTGCCGGAGAGAAGATCCCCATCGTCACCGGGCCCGTGAGGCCGTCCAGATAGATAGTGCCAATACACCGCACAATATATAAAAATTTCTATAATTCAAAATTCTATGCATGGACAACTCTAAAAAATACTACCATTCTGACAACGAAAATCTCCTTTCTTCCCATTTCACAGGAAGGATCCCCAGGAACCCGATCGTATTCCCGGATTCCTGGAGATTGCCTGATCCAGGCAAGAACCCTTTATCAGGGTGCGGCGACCACCACTAATCTCAGATGGACTGGACACTGATCGTCGCATTTCTCATCGTGACCTACATACTCGCCGTCGCATATGTTCGGAAAACAGGACGGTTTGGGGACCATATCGGATTTTACGGCCCCATCATGATGATACGCACAACAAAGGTGCGGATTTTCGATATGTTTGTACCCTATTCACGAGTATTGCGGGCATACGGTACCTTCGGCGTCGTGATGGTGGTGATCGCCGCCGTGCTGATGACGCTGCTGCTCGTCCTCTCCTTCAGGCTCACGCTTCTCGTCCAGCCCGAGCCAACCGGAATATACAAACCCCAGAATATCCTCCTCCTCCCCGGCATCAACGAGTACGTCCCCTCCACCTTCGCCGTCTGGTTCGCCTTCTTCCTCACCCTTGCGATCCACGAGTTCGGCCACGGGGTGCTCTGCAGGATCGAGCATATCCGGGTGAAAAGCGCCGGACTCCTCTATGCGGTGATCCCGATCGGCGCCTTCGTCGAACCCGACGAGGAGGACGCAGAGAAGGTCCACGGCCTCCCCAAGGCGCGGATGCTCGGTGCCGGGATCACGAACAACATCGTCGTCGGGGTCGTCTGTTTCGCTCTTTTCATCGGGGCCGTGGGGATGGCGACGCCCCTGGCCCTCCCGGCGATCTACGGCGTCTACGAAGGGGGCCCGGCAAATGCCGCAGGTGTACCAACGCAGAGCGTGATCACGGAGGTGAACGGGATCGACGTATTCACACGGGTAGACGTGAGCGCCCTCCTCAACGCCACAGAGCCCGGCGATCAGATCAGCCTCACCGTCGAGAAAGACGGCGCCGTCTCCTCCTACCCCGTCACCCTGGCCGAATGGCCCGAAGAGATCACCAACGTCTCCGGGCCGCGGGATTCAGGCTATATGGGCATCTACTACTACGACGCCGGGGCCGTGCAGGAGACGGTCGGCCAGATGTTCTCACCGATCGGCTTTCTGCGCTTCGTGACCATCCCCTTCGACATGTCCATCGGCGGGCAGCAACTCAAGGTGCTCGCCTTCGCCACACCGGCGACGGCATACTTCGAGGAGCCCTTCCCCCTCTTCTGGGGGATTGTCCACCTCCTCTTCTGGTCGGCCTGGATCAACATCAACGTGGGAATCTTCAATGCGATCCCGATGGTGCCGCTCGACGGCGGTTATATCCTCAAGGAAGGGGTGGACCGCGTGCTCGAACCGCGGGGGCTCGGGCGCTATGGTCAGACGATCGTCTTTGTGGTCTCGTGGCTCCTCCTCTCGATGATGATCGGGCTTATTGCGCTGCCCTATCTTCTTCACCTCTGAAGGGGCGACCTCTTTCCAGGCCCATCGGAATTTCAGAGGGGAGAGAGAAGAAACAAAAAAGAGAGCTGAGAAACAGGGAGCATCACGGGGCCCAGGGGGCCGGCCCGGTCTTCAACTCCTCGATCGTCTCACCACTCTCAACCTCTTTTGTGAGCTGCTTGAGAAGGCGCTCGACCTCCTCTGGCTTCGGGATCGTGCCGATAATCGCCTCGTCAAGGGCGCCCGCGGCCCCGACCCCCTCCTCTTCGGGCATCTCCTCAGTCGCCCCGAGGAACCGTGCACTCTGTTTTATAAGGCTCGTCAGTTCAAACGGGAAGATGATCTTCGTCGCCTGCCCGTCGGCCATCTGCCGCAGGGCGTCCAGAGAGAGGACGGTGATCGCCTTTTTGTCCAGGGGCCGGGAGCCCAGGGAGAGGATGCGCAGCCCCTGTGCCTGCCCCTGCGCCTGCAGGATCCTGGAGAGGCGCTCGCCCTCGGCACGGAGGATCTTGCTCTGCCGCTCGCCCTCAGCTTCGAGGATGATGCTCTGGCGGTTCCCCTCAGCCCGCAGGATCGCAGAGCGCTTGTCGCCCTCCGCCCGCAGGATCGCCGCACGCCGTTCGCGCTCCGCGGCAGTCTGCTCGGTCATTGCATTCTTCACCGCACCGACCGGATCGACCTCCTTGATCTCCACCCGCTCAACCTTCACGCCCCACTGGTCGGTCTCGCGGTCGAGGATGTCCCGCAGTTTGGTGTTGATCAGCTCCCGGTTGTAGAGCACCTCGTCGAGTTCCATGTCACCGATAATCCCGCGCAGGCTCGTCTGGGCGAGGGCGACCGTCGCCATCCGGTAGTTCGAGACCTCGAAAAAGGCCTTTTCCGGGTCGATTACGCGAGTGTAGACGATCGCATCGACGTTCGTTGGCGAGTTGTCCTTCGTGATCACCTCCTGCGAGGGCACGTCCATCACCGTCGTCCGCAGATCGAGCTTCTCGACGGTGGTGATCAGGGGTATCACCCACCGAAAACCCGGGTTGAGCCGTCCGATATATTTTCCGAGGCGGATCTGCAAGCCCTGCTGATAGGGCTGGATGATCACGACACCCCTGGACATGATGAAGATGATCACCAGGATCAGAAAGATCGTGATCAGGTTATTGAGAATCTCGGCTAACACCATTATCGTACCTCCTCGACGATGACGTGCACCCCTTCAGAGCGCACGACCACCACCTCTGTCCCTGCCGGGAGGGCACCTGCGACAGAACGCGCCGACCACTCGACGCCGCCGATCGCTACCTTGCCGGAGATGTTCTCCGGGACGACCTCCCTGACCACCCGGCCCACATGACCGACGATCGAGTCCCGGCTGATCGTTGTCGGCCGCTCGTCAGGCGTGATCCTGGCATAGAGCCAGACGGTTAAGGCAGCCGCTGCGAGGGCGGTCGCCACACCCACGGCAACACCGAGGGTCGAACCAAAGACGTCGAACCCCATCACGAAGAGCACACCCAGGATGATCATCACCGTTCCGGGAACAGCGATGAAAAAACCAGGGTTTAAGGTCTCGATCAGGAGAAAGAGCGCCCCGAGTACGATCAGGATCCAGCCGATGGAGATGCCCAGCAGTTCCATGGGTGAGCATTCGGGCAGGAGACATATATACCTGTCTGGGTGAAGATGAGCCCATCTTTATCCGGATCCAACGCTCAACAGGGCCAGTCGGGGGTGTGATGCGGAGCTCCACACCAGAGCGGAGAACAAAAAAGACCGAAACAAATGATTCATGCTAAAAAAATAGAGATAATCATAGATAATAATAAAATTAATTTGAAAAGTGAACAAAATAATTAAATCTAAGAACACCAATCAAATACATTACCCATTCCTGTGATCTCATGGTACACATCCCCCCTCAAAAGAGGTATGCACTCGGCTGGTACAACGAAGGGGTGACCCACCTCTCGATGCGTGAATACGAGGAAGCCCTCTCCTTTTTTGATCGGGCCCTGCGGGCCGTCCCTGACCACCCGGACTTCCTCGTCGGCAAGGGCGAGGTGCTGATGGCAGTGGGGGATTATTACGAGGCGTACCAGCTCTTTATCCAGGCGGCGACGAGCGAGCCTGAGAATATCAGGGCGCTCGTCATGCTCGGCAACGTTCTTCTCAAACTTGACAGATCCGAACCTGCAGACGAAGCGTTTCTCGCAGCTCTCACCCTCAATCGATATGAGGGCGAGGCATGGCTCGGCCACGGGATCGCCTGCCACCTCCTCGGGAAGGATGAGGATGCCAGGACCGCATTTCAAAAGGCCATGAACATGAGCCCGAACCAACCGGAGCTGATGTATTACCTCGCAAAAACTGCCAGAACCGACAACGAGGCGATCGAGTACCTTATGAGGGGGTGCCGGCTCGACCCCGAGAACATCGACCTGCTCACCGAGATGGCCGAACGGTTGATCAGGCTCGGAAGATACCGGGAGGCAGCCCTCTTCTGTACTAAGGCCGAGAAACGCTGCCCGGGCAACACCCGTATTGAGGCGTTGATCGGACAGTGCATGGATGCGATGATGCAGGGCGAGGGTGTCACTCCCTGAGGAGCGCCACCACCGAACCCCGGGGCACGCCGGTCATCTCTGCAATTGTCTCGCACTTCACCGCCATCAGGTGGGCAACCGGCGGGAAATCACAGATATCAGTCAGAGATTCGTAGTTCGCCATCCCCTTGGCGATCACAAGCGTGCAGCGATCAAGGGTGCAGGCAAGATCGTCCGGAAGGAGGAGGGGGTTGATACCGAGTTCGGCTTCACCTCGCGTCGTCGTGGTCAGATGGTCGACGATCAGATCCAGCCCGAGGGCGCGGGCATCCTCAAGGGTGGCGTCGTTGAGGATCGGGGCCCCCCTGACGGCGAGGGTCACCTCCGCCCCCATCGCTTTCAGGAAGAGGATGAGGAGACGGTCGAAGACGATCTCACCGCAGTTGTCGGTGATATAGACGACGCGCCTGCAGAGCCGAAGGATCCGATCGGTGTCGTCGATCGCAAGGCCCTTCTCAAATTCCCGGAAAAAAAATGAGAGGAAGTCGTCGGTCACCTGATGCGCCTGAACCCCATAGTCAAAGGTGTTCCCGAGAACGGCCGCCATCACATTATCGTGGAAAGACGAGAGACGCGGTGCGATCACCGTAGCGGCGGCAAGGGCATCGCTGTTGTTCTGCCGCTTCAAGGCCAGATAGGGATCGTCGCTTCCGATCAGACGGTACGCGCAGCGGTGCACCCGGCTCGCAAGCACCGGCGCGGCAAGACCCTCACCCTCACCCGCAGAGAGAACCTCAGCTGCGGTGCGCCTGATCCCCTCGATCCGGTCCGGATCGTCGAGTACCAGGGCGGCCTCGTAGGCGACCCGTGAGAGAAGACACTCTGTACATCGTGGCTGAAATTTCATAAAACACCGAATTAAAAAGAAATGGGGTCACCGCGATTTGAACGCGGGTCAGAAGACCCCCAGTCTCCTAGGATGGTCCAGGCTACCCTATGACCCCACTTGACTCTATACATTTTGACCTCTGCCTATATGTATTCTTCCATCAGGCCGGCGATTTACGGCCCGGCACAAAAAGAGAGGACAGGAGCGAGAAACGCCGCGCCGGCGGATCAGATCCTGAGCTGTTTGAACTTCTCCACATTCTTCGTGAGGGCCTCAAGCTCGCTGTCGGTGATCCGCATCCTGCTCCCGAGAACGTCCACTTCGCTGAGGAGCTGCTGGATCCGCACATACATGATGTACATGATGAAGAGCTGAAGGACGATCACGATTCCCAGAATAATAAGGAGGATCCCCCCCATATCAAACGCATCCATTTATCTTTTCCCCCTGAAAATGGCCTTTGCAAGTCTGTCTATGAAACCTTCGCGCGCCGAAGCGGTATCGTCGTTATATTCGCACCCGGAAATTTCTGCCGCGATCCTCTTTATCGCCCGTGAAGAGCCAGAGGTCGGATACTTTATCACAACAGGTGTCTTGTACGCTGCCGATTCACGGACATGGCTGTCTTCCGGAACCGACCCAAGAGACTTGACGCCAAGCGATTTTTCTATTTTTTTCTCGACGAAGTCAAGATTATCCTTGCCCGCCCGGTTGATGATCGCATACTGGACATGGCCGCCGACCAGTTCGGTAAGGATCTTGGTCTTGAGGGCGTCGACGATCGAGGAAAGCTCGGGGTTCACCACCAGGATCACCTCATCTGCGATTGCAAGGGGCACCACGCCGTCACGACTGATCCCCGCCGGGGCGTCGATGAGGAGGTAATCGCAGCGATCGACAAGATCGTGCATCACCTCGCGCAACCGGTCGGGGTTTGCGTCCTGGAACCCCTGCAGCGATATGCCGCTCGGCACCACTTTCAGTCCGGCCGGGCCGTCATAGATCGCCTCATCGACCTTTGCTTTGCCGGCGAGCACTTCATGGAGAGTCACCGGGACGTTTTCCAGTCCGAGCAGAATCCCGATGTTTGCCATGCCGACATCAGCGTCGAGGATGTACGTTTCTTTTCCAAGTTGTGCAAGGGCGGTCCCAAGATTGACCGTGACGGTCGTCTTGCCCGTCCCCCCCTTGCCTGATGCAATGGTATATGCTCTTATCATCTCATCCCTCGTCCAGATCTGTGGATTGTACGCAGCATATCCTCACAACCACCGCTTCAGGATTGAAACGGCATCGTTTTCCATGCTTTCCACCCATTTTTCAGGAATGTTGCGATCGGTGCGGATGATGCCGACAAGCGGCGATCCTTTGTGCCTGACACCAAAGAGCATCACCTGCGGGTCGTCGGGGAGCGTGCCCGCGGTGAATGCGTGGCTGTACTTTGCAGCATCGGCGGCGGCGTCATCCATCGAGGAGGCAACGACGAGTCCGTCATCAGTTGCGATCGTAAAGGCGTCCAGATAGTACTTTTCGCAGAGTGCCTTCATGCTCCCCATGATATCGCTCTGGCCCTCGACCACCTCGACATCCTGCGGCGGTTTATCCCATTCCACTTCCCGCGACTTCTGGATATGCTTGAAGAGTTTGAAGAGGTCCACCGGTTCCCTGGGGGTCCCGCCAATCATGTCACGCAACTGGGTGATCTGATGCCGTTCAGAGAACTCTTTGAGGATCTCGTCCATCTGGTCTCTGATCCGGACCAGGTACAGCACGCATCCGGCAACTCCTACACCTATCAGGGCAAGGAGGACGACCATAATTTCCCCCAGTGCCACAAGCATTGTTCCATCTTCCATCGTCATTCACACTCCTTTTCCTCTTTCCTATCAATCAGGTGGCCAAGATCGAGGCGACCGAGGATCGAGACATAGCTGGATTTCAGATCAGCCGCCATCGCTGCAGGGTCGATCGAATCGAGGCCCTCGATGTAGAGAAGATCCAGATCTGACATTCGAGATGAGACTGGCTCATCCTTTCTCCTGGTCTGCCGGCCCTGCCCCTCTACACCAGGATGAGACGCAGAACCGAAGGAAGGGCGCACAACCCCACTGTCCGCGGCGGTTCTCCGGCACCCGACCTCGCAGACGGCACTGGCAGGGGCGGTGCCATAGCCCTCGTTGAACTCAAGGGCAAGGGCGACCTGCCGGTCTGACAACCCATAGAGACTCACTTCAGAGATGCGTGCAATTGTCTTTGCCAGCTTCAGGGCGGCACACCCAGGCTCACCACCGCAGTCGGCAAGAATGCAGGCGCCACCGGAAAATACCAGGGTGAACGTACCGGGACCCCCGGAAAAGAGACCATAGCCGGAAAAGCCGCGCTTCCCCAGATCATCGATCACCTCATTGACCGGAAGGTCGCGCCTGATCTCGCAGAACGTGCCGCGAGGAACCCTGAGGCGGCCTGCCGCCCCGGGGCTTTTCTTCGCCGGCGGCATGCCTGCCCGGGCATTTCGGCCCCCATCTGCTCTCCCGGCCTGCCGGGGAGGAGGCAGCACAGAAACTGCCGCTTTTTTGTTGAATTCTGATGCAAGTCTGATCTGCTGGGGGGTGAGAAGATGCATCCCGGCCTCGACCGCCTCACCGCCCCGCGCCTGGATTTCCTGCCAGGCCGCATGACCCTGCAGGCCCTGGTACTCGGCGAGAATACAGGTCCCTTCTGAGAAAACGAGGGAACCGGGAACCCCGCCGCAACTCACCGTCACATACCCGGAAAACGATATCTCCCGGATCTCAGAGAGTATGGCGGATAAGAGTATATCCCGTCTGATAGAAGAGAAGGTACCTCTCGGAATATCCATTAATATGGATTAGGTATTGTACATATTATAACTCTATGTTAATCATCAAAAATCGAATAGTATATATACTATTAATTATGACTATCGCCGTGCCCATTAAAGACTACGTATTTTGCAATCATGACATAATAGAACCTATCGATCAAAAGCACCATTTAAAAAGAGAACACGGCACAGAAGGGGACAAAAGAGGCGAAGAAGGAACAAAAAGCGGCGGAGAGAAAATATTCAGAAAATTTTGCCAGAAAATAAGTCCTGGCGAGTATAACCAACCCGTATTGGAAAAGGCAAGGATACTCAAAGATACAGGAAACCAAAAAATGTTATATGAACAGGGATAAGGTAAGGTGGGCATGTCAGAACATCTGGGACTCAAAGAGAGGATCAACCAGTTCATCAAGGAGATCACGGGCGTCAAAGGAGTTAAGGCCTGCGTGATCACCTCGCGTGACGGGATCCTGATGGGCAGGGCATTCACCGGCGGCGTATCTGTTCCTTCTTTTGCAGCAATGAGCGCAACGATGCTCGCATCAGCCGAAGCGGCGGCCAGCATATCTCATATCCAGCCACCCGAGCGGATCACGGTCATGAGCCCCGACGCCACCATCATGGTGATCAGCGCGGGCGAACGCACCCTCCTCGCCGTCGTTCTTGAAGATAAAGCAGACCTCGAGGCGACGTACACGGCTCTGACGAAGATTGCGGCAGATATTGCGGAGGTACTCTGATGTACACCGTGCTCGTCGTGGATGACAGCCCCTTCATCGTGGACGTCTTCGTCACCATGCTGGAGCGCGGCGGTTATCAGGCGATTGCGGCATATAGTGGAGAAGAAGGACTCGAAATTCTCAAGACCGTCGCACCCGATCTGATCCTCCTCGATATCATGATGGAACCTATGGACGGCTGGGAAACCCTGGAAAACATCAAGATAGACCCGAAGACCCGCGAGATCCCGGTGCTCATGCTGACGGCGAAACAGCTGACCCCCGACGAAGCAGAGGGGTATGGCTCCTATATAGAGGACTACATCCTCAAACCCATCACGCACCGCGAGCTCTACGAGGCGATCGAACGAGTGCTGAAACGCCGAGAGATCATCAGGAGCGACGTCGAGCGTGCAAAAGAGGCAGGACTCGACAGATCTCTGGTCGACGAGTACGCCCGCCTTGCAAAAGGGGTCGACGTGAACAATCGCCTGCTCCGCATCCTGGAGACGACCTATAATATCAATGACTCTCGGGCGAGCGAGAAGATCTCCCTCGCCATCAGGAATATGGAGAACAGCATAAGATTCCAGCAGGAGCGCCTCGCTCAGATCAAAGCCGAGATCGAGAGCACCCCCGCGAAAAAATCAGAATAACTTTTTTTGCCCCCCGGTCTCGCCCCTCAGGCGAACTTCCGGCGTACCTTTTCAGGTCCGCCCCACCCCAAAAAATCACACCTCCTGTTCTCTCCCCACCACCGCTATCGCCGCCGTCAGCACGGCGATAACGGCAACCGTCCCGACAACATCGATCAGATCGGTCGGTTCGAGGCCATAGACCAGGACCTTCCGCACCATCGCCGTCAGCCCCGCGATCAGGATGGGCCTGACCTGGAGCTGATTTGTCCGGAAATACGCCGTCACCGTTTCCAGGATCTCGATGATGATGATGGTTACCAGCAGGGCGTGGAGCACCTGAAGGATGCCGTTTGTCGTGACGAGGCCCCCCTCAAAAGCCTGCAGGAACTCCAGGGCGACATCATAAAAAGAGGCGAAGGCAAGAAGAACCAGAATGATCGCGATACAGAAGTAGATGAGATAATTGGCGCGCATGATGGCACTGATCGCCCATTGCATCTGCGGAATTTCTTCGTCTGGTCCGGTCATCACCGAATAATCAGAATCGGAGCAGTTAAATCTTATCATGACATATGTGAGAATCAACCAGCAAAACCACAGCAGGACCGGGCAGGTCCGATACTTTTATAACTCGAGACGTCATTGTAATAATGCTGTCTGCACAATGGGCCCATAGCTCAGTTAGGTAGAGCGTCTGGCTTTTAACCAGATGGTCGGGGGTTCAAATCCCTCTAGGCCCGCTGCCATGGCGCAGACTGTGGTTTTTGCGTGGTGATGCATCTGAATTTAACTCTTTCTCGTCCGGGGGGATCAAGATGAGCACCAGATTTAATGTTCTGGATCATGTAATGGTGCCTGATCATCAGAAAATGAGCGAAGAGGAAGTAGAGGATCTCCTCTCCCGCTACCAGATAACACTCGATCAGCTTCCCCGCATCTACAGCGATGACCCCGCTGTAAAATCGATCGGGGCAAAGATCGGAGACGTTATCAAAATAACACGGAACAGCCAGACGGCCGGCATCGCCGAATCCTATCGGCATGTGGTCAAGAGACCAAAGAAGTGAATCGGGGCGGATAAACCTGTTAGACAGAAGTATTTTATCGAGGGCGTACTTCTCAGGCGAACATGTCGCCCGTCACCAGCTGGACTCATTCAATCATTTTCTTGAGTACAATCTCCAGAAAGTGGTCGACGAGCAGCGGATCATCGAGACCGACATCGAAAACCGGGGAAAGAACAGCGAGGCGGTCTGGGTTGAGCTCGGCACAATCCGGATCTTAAAGCCAACCGTCAGAGAGGCCGACGGCTCCCAGAGCATGCTGTACCCCGCTGAGGCGCGGCTGCGCAACCTCACCTATGCGGCGCCGATCGAGCTGGACATGACACTTGTACAGGGAGAGATGCGCGGCGAACCATTCACCACCACGATCGGACAACTGCCGATCATGGTCGGATCGGTGGCCTGCAACCTTGCCGGCCTTTCCAATACCGATCGGGTAAATTATGGCGAGGACGGACTGGATCCAGGCGGCTATTTCATTGTGAACGGTTCAGAGCGCGTGCTGATGACACTTGAGGATCTTGCATCAAACAAGATCATGACCGAGTTCACCGAGCGCTACAACGAACGGATCTACGTGGCAAAAGTCTTCTCACAGTTCCGCGGCTACCGTGCGCTCGTTGTTGTGGAGAAAAACAAGAAGAACCTCCTTGAAATCTCGTTCCCGTCAGTTGCCGGACACCTCAGATTCGTCGATCTGATGAGGGCGCTCGGCCTGGGTAGCGACCGGGAGATCGTGGAAGCGGTCTCGACCGACGAGGACATCCTCACCTACATGATGCAGAACCTTGAAGAGTCCGACTGCAGCACCATCGAGGACGGCGTCATGTATGTAGGCAAGAAACTCGCCCCCAACCAGACGCGCGAGTACCAGCGCCGGAGGGCCGAGTTCGTGCTCGACTCCTACCTGCTGCCCCACCTCAACTACCTGATGCCCGAGGACCTCAAAGAGGGCGACCCGGGCTATGAAGAAGCGGTGATCGGCGTCAGGCTCGCAAAGGCGCACTTCCTCGGCCGCATGGCAGAAGCCTGCTTCGACCTCGTGCTCGGCCGGCGGAAGATCGACGATAAGGACCACTACTCCAACAAAAGGCTGAAACTTGCCGGCGATCTCATGGAGGACCTCTTCAGGATCTCGTTGAACCGCCTGACAAGGGACATCAAGTACCAGCTCGAGCGCGCGAGCATGCGCCACCGCGACCTCTCCATCAGCACGGCGGTGCGCGCCGACGTGCTCACCGAGCGCCTGCTCCACCCGCTCGCCACCGGCAACTGGGTCGGTGGACGGACCGGCGTCTCCCAGCTGATGGACCGCACCGACCGAATGAGCGTGCTCTCCCACCTGCGGCGCGTCATCTCCCCCCTCTCGCGGTCCCAGCCCCACTTCGAGGCCCGTGACCTGCACCCCACCCAGTGGGGGCGGATCTGTCCCTCCGAAACGCCAGAAGGTCCAAATTGTGGCCTTGTGAAAAACTTCGCCCAGATGGTAGAGATCTCAAAGGGCTATGACAACACCGACGAGGTCAAGAGCATCTTCTACAACCTCGGCGTCGAACCGCTGAGCATCGGGAGGATCAGACCATGAAAAAGTCACGCGTCTTTCTTGACGGTTCTCTGATCGGACTCGTTGAGAACCCGGAGGAGCTTGTCGAAAAGGGGCGCGCCATGCGCCGCCACGGCGCGATCTCATCCGAAGTGAACATCGCCTACGAGGAGTTCAACGGCGACGTGGTCATCAACACCGACCGCGGCAGGGCCAGAAGGCCGCTGATCGTGATAAAGGACGGAAAGCCGCTGATCACCAGCGCAGACCTCGCCCTCGTCCAGAACGGCGAGAACACCTTTGGCGATATCGTGCGGCGCGGCCTGATCGAGTTCGTCGATGCCGAGGAGGAAGAGAACCTCTTTATCGCCATCCGCGAGGAGGAGATCACCCCGGAGCACACGCATCTCGAGATCGATCCCTCCCTGATCCTGGGAATCGGCGCTGCACACGTCCCCTTCCCCGAGCACAACGCATCGCCCCGTGTCACGATGGGTGCAGGCATGGTCAAGCAGGCGCTCGGTTTTGCGGCGGCGAACATGAAGCTGCGGCCGGACACCAGGGCCAACCTCCTGCACTACTGCCAGAAGCCGATGGTCTACACCCAGGCCTCTGACCTGATCGGATCCGACGATCGGCCGGCCGGCCAGAACTTCGTCGTCGCCATTCTCTCATACGAAGGCTACAACATTGAAGATGCGCTCATCTTCAACAAGGCCTCGATCGAGCGCGGCCTTGGCCGTTCCCACTTCTTCAGGACCTACGAAGGAGAGGAGCGCCGTTACCCGGGCGGTCAGGTGGACCGGATCCAGATCCCGGACGAAGAGGTCTCAGGCGCTCACGGCGCCGAGTATTATCAGAACCTCGACGACGACGGCGTCATCAACCCGGAGACGAACGTCCACGAGAAAGACGTCCTCATCGGCAAGACATCCCCGCCCAGATTCCTCGAAGAGCCGAGCGGCGAGTTGATCGCCGTTGAAAAGCGGCGCGACACCTCGGTGACGATGCGCTCGAACGAGCACGGCATTGTGGACACCGTGATCATCACCGAGGGCGAGAACTCGTCGCGCCTCGTGAAGGTCCGGACCCGTGACATCAGGGTGCCTGAGGTCGGCGACAAGTTTGCGTCCAGACATGGACAGAAAGGTGTCGTCGGCTGGATCGTTCCGCAGGAGAACATGCCGTTCTGCGAGATGGGCATCGCACCCGACCTCGTCATTAACCCCCACGCTGTCCCGAGCCGGATGACCATCGGGCATATGCTCGAGATGATCGGCGGCAAGATCGGGGCGCTCGAAGGGCGCAGGATCGACGCCACGCCGTTTCGGGGCGAGCGCGAGGAGGACATGCGCGAGTCCCTCAAGCAGCTTGGTTTCTCGCATACCGGGCGCGAGGTGATGTACGACGGCTTCACCGGGAAACAGTTCCACGCCGACATCTATATGGGCGTGATCTATTACCAGAAACTCTACCACATGGTCTCCTCGAAGATGCATGCGCGCTCGCGCGGCCCTATCCAAGTGCTCACCAGGCAGCCGACTGAAGGGCGTGCACGTGAGGGCGGTCTGCGGTTCGGTGAGATGGAGCGCGACGTGATGATCGGCCATGGCGCCGCCATGGCACTGAAGGAGCGTCTGCTCGACGAGTCCGACAAGGTGCAGCAGTACGTCTGCGCAAAGTGCGGTATGGTTGCCATGCTCGACCGGAAACGGAACATCACGCGCTGTCTCAACTGCGGCTCAGAAACCGATATCTACTCGGTCGAGATGAGTTACGCCTTCAAACTCCTGCTCGATGAGATGAAGAGCATGGGCATCGCACCGCGTCTGCGGCTTGAGGACATGGTATAAAGGGGGGAGAGAATATGACAAGCCCGAAGAGAATTGGAAAGATAGAGTTCGGTCTCCTCTCGCCCAAGGAGATCCGTCAGATGAGCGTGCGAAAGATCATCTGGGCGGACACCTACGACGACGACGGATATCCGTATTCACAGGGGTTGATGGACCTCCACCTCGGCGTCATCGATCCGGGTATGCGGTGCAAGACCTGCGCCCAGAAGGCCAGCGACTGTCCAGGCCACTTCGGCCACATCGAACTCGCAAAGCCGGTGATCCACGTCGGCTACACCCGGCTGATCAGAAAACTGCTCCGTGTCTCGTGCCGGAGTTGCGGCAGGCTTCTCCTCTCGCCCGACGAGATCACAAAGATCGTCGGGACCGAGGAAGACGAGAGCGGCGACCTCGTTACCGAGAAGGACATCAAGAAGGAGCGCGTCTGCCCGTATTGCGGCGAGCAGCAGCTGAAGGTGAACTTCGAGAAACCAACAACCTTTTCCGAGGTCGTGGTCGAGGAGAACGGCAAGAAGGGCGAGCACAAACTCACCCCGGCAGACATCCGCGCCCGACTGGAGAGGATCCCGGACGAGGACCTCAGACTGCTCGGGATCAACCCGGACGTGGCGCGGCCCGAGTGGACGATCCTGACCGTGCTGCCGGTGCCGCCGGTGACCATGCGTCCCTCGATCATCCTGGAGAACGGTCAGCGCTCAGAGGACGACCTTACCCACAAACTCGTGGACATCATCAGGATCAACCAGCGGTTCAAGGAAAACCAGGACGCTGGCGCCCCCCAGCTGATCATCGAGGATCTCTGGGAACTCCTGCAGTACCATGTCACCACCTACATGGACAACGAAGTGGCCGGATGCCCGCCGGCGCGGCACCGTTCCGGCCGACCGTTAAAGACACTATCCCAGCGGCTGAAAGGGAAAGACGGACGTTTCAGGGGCTCACTTTCAGGTAAACGTGTGAATTTCTCCGCACGTACCGTCATATCCCCTGACCCGTTCCTTGATGTGAACGAGGTCGGCGTGCCTCTCGCAATCGCGAACGAGATGAGCGTGCCGGTGCGGGTGACAAACTACAACCTTGAGGCCGCGCGGTTCTATGTACGGAACGGCGTCGATCGCAAGAACTTAATCGACCCGCCGGGCGCAAACTACGTGATCCGCCCGGACCAGAGGCGCATCCGTCTCTCCGATGAGAACAAAAGCGATGTCGCCGACCAGATCGAACCGGGATGGACAGTCGAGCGTCAGCTGCGGGACGGGGACATCGTGCTCTTCAACCGTCAGCCCTCTCTGCACCGGATGTCGATCATGGCCCACCACATCAAGATCATGGAAGGCAAGACCTTCAGGCTGAACCCTGCAGTCTGCCCGCCATACAACGCCGACTTCGACGGGGACGAGATGAACCTCCATGTCCCGCAGACCGAGGAGGCAATGGCCGAGGCCGAGATCCTGGTGAACGTGGAGGAGAATATCCGGTCGCCCCGCTTCGGCGGGCCGATCATCGGCGGTATCCACGATCACATCTCCGGGATCTTCCTGTTGACCCACGGAGTCCGCTGGTTCACAAAGGAGGAGGTGCTCTACCTCCTGAGGCATGCCGAGGTCGAACACCTGCCCGAGCCCGGAAAGGTCGAGAACGGCGTGGAGTACTGGAGCAACAAGCAGGTCTTTTCAGCGATCCTCCCCCCCGGCATCAACATGATCTTCAAGGCGTCCTCCTGCAAGCACTGTGATACCTGCAAGAAGGAGCTCTGCGACCAGGATACCTACGTAAAGATGCGGGACGGCGAGCTGGTCACCGGCACCATCGATAAAAAGGCGATCGGCGCCTTCGACGGTGAGATCGTCAACCGGATCATCCGCCAGTACTCGCAGAAGCGGGCGGCGCAGTTCATCAACGACGTGACCCGCCTCTCGATCAGAGGGATCATGTTCGACGGGTTCTCGTTCGGGATCGACGACGAAGACCTGACCAAGACCGAGTACGGCCAGATCAAGGAGGTGCTGGACAACGCCGAGAAGGATGTCCGCCGCCGGATCCAGATCTACGAGGACGGGCAACTCGAACCGATGCCCGGCCGTACCGAAGAAGAGACCCTTGAGATGCAGATCATGCAGGTGCTCGGCAAGGCCCGTGACCGCACCGGTGAGATTGCATCCCGTCACCTCGGTCTCTCGAACTCTGCTGTGGTGATGGCCGTCTCGGGTGCCAGAGGTTCGATCCTGAACCTGACCCAGATGGCCGGGTGCGTCGGGCAGCAGTCGGTGCGTGGCGAGCGTATCGTCCGTGGTTACGACCAGCGGACCCTCCCGCATTTCAAGCGGGGCGACCGCGGCTCGGCAGCGCACGGGTTTGTCCGCTCGTCGTACAAGAGCGGGCTCAACCCGACCGAGTTCTTCTTCCACGCCATCGGTGGCCGTGAGGGTCTGGTAGATACGGCGGTCCGTACATCGCAGAGCGGTTACCTGCAGCGGCGGATGATCAACGCCCTGCAGGATCTGAAGGTGGAATACGACCGTTCAGTGAGAACGACCGGAGGGCGCATGCTCCAGTTCAAGTACGGCGAGGACGGCACTGACCCGGTAAAGAGCAACTACGGTGCACCGGTGGACGTGAAAGGCGTGATTGAGAATGTGCTCAAGGAGGAGGTCTGATGGACGAATCGATGCTGGATACCATCCATACGGCCGATCTTCCCGAGGCGACAAAGAACGAACTGATCGAGAGTCTTGAAGGCAGGCAGGTCAGCAGCGAAGCGTTCGAGGAGATCATGAAAGGCGTCTGGGCAGAGTATGCTCAGACCAGGATCGAACCCTGTGAGGCATGCGGGGTCATCGCCGCCCAGTCCCTCGGGGAACCGGGCACGCAGATGACGATGCGTACCTTCCACTACGCCGGTGTGGCCGAGATCAACGTCACCCTCGGTCTGCCCCGTCTGATCGAAATCATGGACGCCCGCAAGGAGCCCTCGACCCCGACGATGACCATCCATCTCGATGTGGACTATGCCATCGACAGGGATAAGGCCCGTGAAGTCTCCTGGCAGATCGAAGCGGCCCCCCTCCACGAATTTGGAGACATCGTCACCGACATGGCGAACATGAAGGTCGAGATGCGCCTGAACCCGCAGGTCTGCGATAAAAGGAAGATCTCGATGGCCGAGATCATGGAGCGGGCGCCACAGAAGATCCGGGACCGCCGCCATTACCGCGACTTCGAGTCTGAGGGGAACCCTGCAGACGGAACGATCGTCTTCACACCCAAAAATGAGAGTTATCAGAACCTCTTCCAGCTGGCCGAACATGTACGCAATGTGATCGTACAGGGTATCGACGACATTGAGCGTGTCGTTGTCCGGAAAGAGGGAGGAGAGTATATACTTTATACTGAAGGCTCCAACATTAAGGACGTGTTCGAGATCGAGGGTGTCGACACCACCCGGACCCGCACGAACAACATCAACGAGATCTCTCAGATCCTCGGGATCGAGGCGGCGAGGAATGCGATCATCGATGAGATGAAGAGCACCCTCGGCGAGCAGGGTATCTCAGTTGATGTGCGTCACATCATGCTCATTGCCGACATGATGTGCATGGACGGCGAGGTCAAGCAGATCGGACGGCACGGGATTGCAGGCGAGAAGGAGAGCGTGCTTTCCCGTGCCGCATTCGAGGTGACGGTGAACCACCTCCTCGACGCGGCGGTTGCAAATGAAACCGATATCCTCAACGGCGTGACCGAGAACGTCATTGTCGGTCAGCCGATCCAGATGGGAACCGGGGATATCAAGTTGATCGCCAAACCCATAAACCAGGAGAATTGATATGGACTTTAACGAGTCTTTGAGAAGAGCCATAAAAACCGGAAAGGTCTTCCTTGGACAGAACTCAACCGAAGAATGTGTCAACGCCGGAAAGGCCCAGCTTGTGGTCATCGCCCGGAATTGTCCCGCAGCATTCAAAGAAGCCATGATGGCCCGTGAAGACGTCTCGACCTATGTCTATGAGGATTCGGGCAAGCAGCTCGGGAAAGCGTGCGGAAGGCCGCATGTCGTCAGTGCACTCGCCATCGTTGAGGCCGGCGAGTCAGACATCCTCAGCATCAAGAGGGCCTAGATGGTAGAGATTAAGCTAACAGAAGACTGCATGCGGCTGATCTCCCAGTTCGAGAACCTGACCGGCGCGGGAAGCCGCGACTGCGTCGTCGACGAGCGGAACGACCGTATCATCTTTGTGATCAATCCTGGCGATATGGGTCTTGCAATCGGGAAGAAGGGCGCCACCATCAAGAAGGCGTCGGACACCTTCGGGAAAAGGATCGAGGTTGTCGAGTACTCCGCCGACCCCGAACAGTTTCTGAAGAACTGCTTCCTCCCGGCTCAGGTCCTCTCGATCTCGTTTGAGGAGAACGAGGACGGCGAGAAAGTGGCGATCGTGGACGTAAAGCCCGAGGACCGCGGCCTTGCCATCGGCAAGGAAGGAAAGAACATCTTCAAGGCAAAGAAACTCGCCGGACGCCAGCACGACATCGCCGATGTCCAGCTCGTTCAGGACGACGAGGGCTTCTGAGCCTTTCCCTTTTTCGACAATTCTGACAACCAGACTCAACCGGATATCTTTTATCTTCCGGGTGCAGAGTTCAATTCTCATGGACATCACCTTCAGGAGCACGGTTCTCTTCGTCAACAATATCGAGCGCTCTAAGGCCTTCTATGTCGATCTGCTCGGGCAGGAGGTGGAGATGGACCTCGGCGCGAACATCGGGTTTGTCGGCGGGCTTGCCCTCTGGGACCGCACCTATGTGAACGGCCTGCTGTACGCCGGGAAGATGCCGCAGGGCGAGGCGCCGGCCCCGCCGATGGAGGTCTATTTCGAGACGGCGGAGATCGAAGCGCTGGCCGGGCGGGTCGCAGAGGCCGGCGTCCGTCTCCTCCACCCCCTCCGGGAACAGCCATGGGCCCAGCGCGCGATCCGGTTCTTTGACCCGGACGGCCACCTGATCGAGGCGGCCGAACCGATGCCGGCGGTGGTCGCACGTCTTGCGGCCAAAGGAATTTCTGAGGCTGGTATCAGCGAGCGAACGACGCTGCCGCCACAGGTCGTGTCGGCGATGCTGGGGAACGAGTGCTGTGACTGAACATGCCCTGTTCAGGGAGCGGCAGCACTTCAGACAGATCTGGCTCTGGGTGCTCCTCCTCGCCATCGCCCTCATCTCGTGGTGGGGGGCGGTGCAGCAGGTGGTCCTCGGAATACCTTTCGGAACAAACCCTGGTCCGGACTGGATGGCAGTCCTGATCGCCCTCGTATTCGGGACCGTCTTTCCCCTTTTCTTCACCGTGCTCGCCCTCCAGGTAGAAGTGAGGGGTGACGGGCTGTACTACCGTTTTTTTCCGTTCCACCTCAGATACCGCCGGATCGGCTGGAACGAGACGGTTGCCTATGCGCCGGTCTCTTACAGCCCCCTGTCGAGTTACGGGGGCTGGGGGATTCGGTGGGGTGCGGGCGGGAAGGCCTATAACGTCGCGGGCAATCTGGGGGTTCGGTTCTGTCTCGCCGACGGCCGGAAGATCCTCTTCGGATCGGCCGATCCTTCTGGCTTCGCGGAAGCAGTGCAGGTGGCATCGGGTATAGGGGCGGACCCTTCGGGCGTCTGCGACAACTCGCACCGGCCATTCAGTTAGCGGTGCCCGACCTCAGGCCCCATGACGCTGCTCCATATACTGCGCAAACCTGACCGATTTGTACAGGGACTACCCGACGATGCCGAAGGTGATCACCGGCGCGCCCGCTCCCCATCGTCCCGAGCACCTCGGCGTTGATGATGGCGTTGTCGATGGAGCGGATCGTCTCGAAGAGGCAGAGACCGGCGACCGTGAGGATGAGGGCAAGGAGATCGAGCATGGTCTGGAACCAGATTGGGACAGGGAGGGAATAAAGAATGCAGGAAAAAATGATGGTCGGAGCGGTTCAGTCCATTCCCCGCTTCCCGGCCAGAGAGCGGACCCTGATCCTGAAGACGGCGACGGCGGCAAGTTGCTTCTCCGTGAAGACGTTGCAACCCGTTCTCGAGTACTTCGCCGCGATCAGGTTCAGTGCCCACGCTTTTTCGGCTGGATCCTCGACGGCCTCTGCGGTCCCCACACCATTCACGCTGCGGTAGCGCATATCCCACGCGCATGGCGCTTCGTCGGAGGTGATATCCACGCCGACGACCACACTGAACCCGACCGACGAATTTTTCCTCATGACATTCACCTTCCTCCCCTCACGTGCCGAATGGACGTACAGGGCCCCATCAAGATAGGCGAAGTTCAGCGGCACCGCATAGGGCTCATCGCCGTCGCAGAGGGCAAAGGTGGCGTAGACCGCATCGTTCAGGACCGCCTCCATCCAGGCCCGATCCGTTATCTCCCTGTCATTCCGTCGCATAGAACATCGGAACAGGTTCGGCTCCAGGGGAGAAATATCAGACCGGTCGGTGTCCGGCCTCCATGCCAACCCTTATGCAGGGCTGCGGCCAACCTCCGGTGATCAGATCAAAAGCCCATGACGCCCTCAGTCCAGCTCCCCCTTGCCGCCTTCGACCCCTACGGCCCGTCCCTCTGCAACGGTGCGCCTGACCTCAACGGTTTTGCCGCCCTCTGCATCCGCTGCCCGCACGTCTCGCGCGGCGGTGGGAGTCTCTTCTGCACCCGGTTTGCGGTCAGGATCACGGTAAAGGAAAAATACGCCCTCAGGGCGTGGAAGCGCCTGCGCGACCGGATCGTCACGCGTGAAGGAGGCCGGTGTGCCGTCTGCGGCAGCGGCGAGCACCTCCACGTCCACCACATCGACGGCGACGCCACCCACGACGACCCCGCAAACCTCGTCGCCCTCTGCGAGCGCTGCCACGCAACCGCTCACCTCGAGATGCGTCGCGGCGGAAAGGAGGGGGTCGGGCGGTTCCTCGCCCATTCACGGCGTCGGAGGCAGGAGAAGACGGGCAAGCGCACGCACCCCGGTAGAGAAGGGAGTCCCCTGATCGAGGAGCGGGGTGACGTCGGGCTCGGTCCTGACAACGGCCCCGTCGTGCGGTAGATAGGTGACCGAGGCGAACCGGCCAGGGTCTCCGATCAGATCGCCGGCGCGGCTCCTGTCCCGCTCGTCCCGCACGCGGTTTACGACCAGGTGGACGGCCGGGATCCCGAGGTCAGTGGAAAGGGACGCCGCATGGAGGGCGACAGCGATGGCATTGTATGAGGGGTCGGCGACCACGATCGCATCGGAAAAGCCGCCGGCAAGGGAGCGGCCGAAGTGCTCGACCCCGGCCTGTGTGTCCAGGACCACCGCATCCTCCGCACCGAGGGCGACCGATCTGACCACCCCCTGCAGAAGGGCGTTCTCCGGGCAGAGACACCCGCTCCCGGCGCGGCCGACCGTCCCCATCACCAGGAGGACGAGACCGTCCGGGAACCGGATCCCGAAACGCTCGACGGCATCCCCGGTATCGGGGTTGAGGGTCAGAAGCCCGCCCCACCCGCCGGGCCGCGCCCCGACCTTCTCCTCGATGTAACTGGCGTTCTCGGCAAGCGGGACGATCCGATCTCCCGGCGGAAGGCCGAGGGCATAGGCGAGGTTCTCCTGCGGATCGGCGTCGACGGCGAGGACGCGGCGCCCCTCCCGGAGAAGGGTGCGGGCGAGCAGGGCGGCGATCGTGGTCTTGCCCACACCCCCTTTCCCGGCGATCACTACCCGCAGCCCCCCGGCTCCGGCCTGCGTCCCTCCTTTCAGGGCGCCGGCCGCCCGTCTGACCTCGGACTTTTCCGCCATCTCAGATCCCGAGCCCGTTACGCTTTTCCCTGATATGCGCCTCGATAAGATCGGCCGCCCGCACCGGATCGGGCTCGACCGCAAACGAGGCATGGACGAGACCGTTGAGCCCTCTGGTGAGGAGATCGGCGACGTTTCCGCTCCCCGCGATCTTCGGCATCACCCCGAGGACGGTAAAGACACCCGAGGCCACGAAATAGGAGCCGATGGAGACCGCTTTCTGGGAGTACCACTCAGGGGCAGCGCCGGCGATCGGGAGCTGGTGGATGCCCACGCCGAGTTCGCGCGCAAGCCCGGCAGCGAGCACCAGGATTCTGGAGCAGTCGACGCACGAGCCCATGTGGAGCACCGGCGGGATCCCGAATGTCCGGCAGACATTCGCAAGCCCCGGAGCGGCGAGGTCGGCCGCCTCCGGGCGGAGCAGACCGGCCTTCCCCGAGGCGATGGCGGCGCACCCGGTCTCGACCACCAGGATCCCACGCCGGATCAGCTCCTTCGTGAGGGTGACATGCCCCTCGTCGTGGCGCACCTTCGGGTTGTTGCAGCCGACGACCCCGGCGGCGCCCAGGATGGAGCCCTCGGCGATCGCGTCGATGACCGGTTTGAACCCGCCGAAGAGATGGCCGATCGCCTCCACCGAGAACCCGGTCATCGCCTCCACCGGCTCGCCCGGTATGAGCACCTTCCCGGGGTTGCGGTTCGGGAAGTTCGCGATCGCCAGACTGACGATCTCCCGCGCCGTCTCAAGCGCCGATTCCGGGTAGAAGGGATAGTAGAGCGAGCCCGGCACCTTCGACTTTGGACTTGTGGAGACGATGTGGGTGTGGAAACAGCTCGCCGTCCTGGGCAGGGACGGGAATATGCACTGGTAATCCACGATCATCACCTCCAGGGCGCCCGTCGCAATGATCAACTCCTGGTTGAGATGGTTGCCGGCCTGCGGGATCCCTTTGCGCATCAGGAGTTCGTTGCCTGTGCAGCAGAGCCCGACCAGGTTGATCCCTGCGGACCCGGCCTCTTCGGCGAGTTCGAGCATCGCGGGCTCGGCCGCCGCCCGCACGATCATCTCGGAGAGCACCGGGTTGTGGCCGTGGAGGGCGATGTTCACCCGGTCGTCCTTCAGCACGGCGAGGTTTACCCGTGACATATTCACCTGCGGCGTCCCGAAAAGGATGTCCGAGGTTTCAGTCGCCATCAGGGACCCGCCCCAGCCGTCGCCCAGGGAGGCCCGCAACCCCTGCAGGAGGACGTTGGCGTAGTCCGCTCCCACGCCCATATGGACGCGGTGCATCGCCTCCACGATCTCGCGGTCCACGCTCCTGGGCGTGATCCCGGCCGCTTCCCAGAGTTCCAGGGTCTGCGGCGGCGCCCGCTGCACAAACTGGATCGCATTTTTCACCGTCCCGAACTCTTCGAGCATGGCAAGGGCGACGTCGCCGGCAACTGCGGCATCGTCCCGATCGCCGGTCTCAATGCCGTACTCCCCGGCAACCCGCCGGAGTTTTCCAGGATCGGTGATTCCATACCCCTCTGCCTCTCCCCGGGCGGCCTTATGCAGGGTCTCGACGATCTCGCGGCCGTGATCTGAGTGAGCCGCCGCACCCGTGGCGATCATGTCCAGCAGGTTCCTGGCGACGACCAGGTCGGCGTCGGCCCCGCAGACCCCGCGGAAACGCTGGCGTTCCGGGATGATCCGGCACGGCCCCATGGCGCACCGGCTGCACGAGAGCCCTGAGGCGCAGTAGCGGCACGGCGGCTGCTGCTGTTCGTACCTATCCCATGCTGTCTCGATCCCCTCTTCGAGGGCGAGCCGGATCAGAGGTTTCGCCGTTTCGTCGATCGTCCGCTCCTCCACCTTCGCCTCGATCAGGGCCGGGTTCATCAGGGAAAGTTTCGCCCGTTCCAGAATCGTGCAGGCGATCCGCTCCCTGACATATGCTCCTCTCTTCTCCTCCATGGCTTGTCCCCCCATCGGCCGCGCGCGGTGCGGCCCCGGCACTCCATTGACACCCGCAAAATAAAAGAGCTCCGGTGGCCCGGAAAAAGGAGATGCCGGGTATCAGGATACCCTCACAAAAACCCCTGGATCACCCGGGCGAGCCGTTCCATCCCCTCAATGATGCTCGTTTCGTTCGCGTTCGAGAAGTTCAGCCTGAGGGTGTGCTCCCCGCCTCCCTCCGCATAGAAGGGGACGCCGGGCAGGACCGCAACCCCCTGGCGGACGCCTTCGCGGAAGACGTCCATAGAAGAAACACCAGGCGGCAGGAAGACCATCAGGAACATCCCCCCCTCAGGGGTGGTGCGGGTGACGCCGGCCGGGAGGCGGTCATCGATGAGATCACACATCATCCGGCAGCGCTCGCCGTAGATCCCGGCGACTCGCCGCACATGGACATCGAGGTCGGTGCCTGAAAGGTAACTGTGGAGGACAACCTGGCAGAAGAAGTTGGAGTGGAGGTCGGCCGCCTGCTTTGCAGCGTTGAACTGCCGCAGCACCGGCTGAGGTGCGAGTATCCAGCCAATCCGCATTCCTGGGGCGACAATCTTCGAGAACGATCCCGAGAGCACCGCACCGTCAGGAAGGTATTTTTTCACCGGCAGCCGTGGCCTCCCGTCAAAGAAGAGATCACCAAAGGCGTCGTCCTCGTAAAAAAGGGTCCCGGTGCCGTCGAGCAGGCGGGCGATCTCCCGCCGGGCGGCCTCGGGATAGGTGATCCCGGACGGGTTCTGCGAGTTAGGGATGCCGTAGAAGAACTTCGGGGCGCGGTCGCGGACCATCGCCTCGAACGCCTGCAGATCGGGCCCCTCCTCACCGAGCGGGACGGTGCAGATCTCGGGCTCGTACAGGGAGAAGGCCTCGATAGCCCCGAGGTAGCCAGGACGCTCCATGCCGACGGCGTCGCCGGAGTTGAGAAAGATCTTCGCCATGAGGTCGAGGCACTGCTGCGAACCGTTGACGATCTGGATATCGTCGGCCTCCGCGGGGATCCCGAGACGCCGGCGGTACCGGGCGGCGATGTACTCCCGCAAAGGGCGGTAGCCGTCGGTTGTCGAGTACTGGAGGGCACAGCGCCCCTCCTCCTCCATCACCGCCGCGACGGCGCGGGCGATCCCCTCCACATCGATGAGGGCGGCGTCGGGGAGGCCGCCGGCGAACGAGATCACGCCGGGCTCGCCAGACACCCTGAAGAGTTCGTCGATGAACGATGCGGGCGCATGGATCATGCGGTCGGCAAACCTGTAGTGCGTCATGGGTCTTCCTGCGGTCGCCGGGCACGGTCAGCCCGGAAACATCCATTCATTCTCGGCGAAGGGGGAGAAATATCTATTCCCATAGCGGGACAGGGGAGAGAACAACACGCTTAATGCCGCCAAAAAGGACTCTTTCTTCCATGAAAGGCCAGCATATTCCTCTCTTCATCGCCGCCCTCCTCGCAGCCGGGTGCATGGGGCGCCAGGAGCACGCGTGGACCGTGGAAGCGCTTACAACCGTGACGTTCTCCTTCCGCACCTATCCGCTGGCGTCCCTGCAGTCGGCTCTTTGACGATAAGAATACTTTTTCCATCACCCTGAAGGGGGCGTGACACAAAGCCCATCCCTTATATGGGAGGCGCAATCAAGGGTGTGCCATGTATGAGGAGTTCAAAAACCGGGTCGCCCTGATCACTGGTGGAAGCTCCGGCATCGGGGGCGCAGCGGCGCGAGCCTTCGCCGCCCACGGTGCGCGGGTCGTGCTGGGGAGCAGAGGCGAGGAGGCCGGGCTGAGGACTGAACGGGAGATCAGGGAAGCCGGCGGAGAGGCAGTCTGGATCAGGACCGACGTCAGCCGCGAGGCTGAGGTCGAGGGCTTCGTCGCCGGGGCGGCAGATCAGTTCGGCCGTATCGATTACGCCTTCAACTGCGCCGGAACGAGCGGGGCAATCCGTTACCTGCCGATGCAGGCTGGCGACGACTTCAACCGGACCGTAGGAACGAACCTGCTGGGGGTGTTCCTCTGCATGAAACACGAGATCCCGGCGATGATACGGCAGGGCGGCGGAGCAATCGTGAACATCTCCGCGGTCGCCGGGCTCACCGGCTCTGCCGGGGCGTCGATATATGCGGCGACGAAGGCCGGAAGCCTCGCCCTGACGCGCTCGGCCGCCCTTGAGTTCTCGGCAAACGGCATCCGGGTCAACGCCGTCTGCCCCGGGATCATCCAGACCGAAGGCCTCGACGTCGCATGGCAGGACATCCCCGGGTTCACGATCGAAGAGGCGAAGCGCCGCTTCGTCGCAGAGGTGCCGGCAGGGCGGTTCGGCCGTCCCGGGGAGGTGGCTGCGGCCGTGCTCTGGCTCTGCTCTGACGCCGCCTCCTATGTCACCGGGCAGACGATCGTCGTCGACGGCGGCCTCTCAATCCGATGAAGCACGCCGGGGGGTAAGCACTATCCCCCTCAAGCCCGAACACTATTCTATTCATGGACTATCTCATCCCGGATCCGGCCGCCGTCGTGGCCCTGCAGACGCACCTCGGATGGCTCGCTCCCCTGATGAACGCCGTCTCTTTCACCGGGACGGCCGTTTTTTTCTTTGCTGTCCTTCCGGCGATCTGGTGGTGCGTAAGCCCGAGGCTTGGGCTGCGGCTTGGCTTGATCGTCTCGCTCTCTGGCTGTATCAACGCCGTGCTGAAGGTGCTCTTTCATACACCGCGGCCGTACTGGGTGAGCACAGAGGTCAGGGCATTCTCCACCCACCAGACCTTCTCATTGCCCTCGGGCCATGCCCAGAACGCCGTGTGTTTCTTCGGGGCTGCGGCCGTATGGATCCATAAACGCTGGTTCTGGGCGGTTGCAGCAACGCTTATCCTCCTTACCGGGTTGTCAAGGATCATTCTCGGCGTCCACTTTCCCGTCGACGTCCTCGCCGGTTGGGCCGTCGGGATCGTGGTGCTCCTCCTCTTCATAGCAGCAGACCGCCGTCTCTCTCCCGGGATTACAGCACTCAGCCCGGCGGTACAGGCAGCAGGTGTCACCGCCGCGTCGCTGCTCCTTGCCGCCCTGGGGCTCGCCCTCGTTGTGAGCGGGGGTGAGATCCCACTCTCCTGGACCGAGACCGCCGTCGCCGCCTCCGGCCTCCCGGCGACCAGGGCAATCGACCCGTACGATCCGTCCACCCTGCTCTCGTCGGCAGGCACGCTCCTCGGCATCGGTCTGGGGGCGGTGTGGATGGGGGAGAGGTTCTCGGCAGAAGGGAGTGTCAGGGCAAAGTTGAGGCGCTACGCCCTCGGCATGGCGATCGCGGCCCTCATCTACGCGGGTATGGGGCTCGCCCCTGACGGTGGCCTGCTGGCGGCCGGATGGACTATCGAGTACCTGAGGGCGGCGGTCCTCGGGTTCTGGGTATCAGGGGGTGCCCCGGCGCTCTTCAAATACCTGGGTATCGCAGGCGAAGCTCACCGGCCTTCGAGATGACGGGGGGCTCACAGCATCTTTCCCTGAACCTCTTCCAGTCTGACGATGTACCCGATCACCTGTTCGGAACGGTCCTTGATCGGTTTCACACTCATCTTCGCGGTTTTCACCTTGCGGTTCCTGGACACGACCCGCACCACATAGACCTGGTTCAGGATCCCTGCCGTCCCGATATCCCTGATCAGACTCTGCTTTGAAAACCTGACCTCGGACTGCCGGTCCTTCATCACGAGCACGTCACCAAGGCCGGCGAGAAAGGCCTCGCCATAGGAGAACCCGGTCATGTGACCGGCATACCCGTTCATGAAGATGATCGTGCCCTTCTCGTCGATGAGAAAATAGGCATCGTCTCCGGCGATTGTTTCCAGAAACTTCTTCCTGATCCGATCGATCTCGGGTTTATTCATCTGGAACGAACTGTATGCAATCTCGATCGCCGCACACAGCCCTTCCCTGGTGAACGGTTTGGTGACGTACCCGAACGGCTCCGCCGTCTTTGCCCGATCGAGGACATCAGGCTCGGATGTCCCGGTCAGAAACACGACCGGCGTATTAAAGCAGTGATAGATATAGTTCGCCGCGTCGATGCCGTCGAAGGTTGTGCCGAGGTTGATGTCCATCAGCACAAGATCGGGAATCTTTTCCACCACAGAACCGAGCGCTTCCCTGACGGTCGAGACCGTTCCGACCACCTCATATCCCATGCGGATGAGCATGGTTTTTGTGAGGGTTGACAGAATGGCGTCGTCCTCGACCATGAGAATTCTCGGCTTATCTAAAGAAATCATAATCAAGGACACCAGACGTGATATGAAAAATAATAAAAGCCGATACTATATAAAATGAAGGGCTTTTTGGCCGCCCGGAGAAAAACAGCACTCATTTATTACACGAAACCGGCTTTTCTCCTCTTCCAGATCTCGATAAGCCCGAAACAGCCGGTCAGCATCATGTCGCCGCAGGGGGCGGCCTGCCATGCGCCCGGCAGGAGACGCTGCCGGTTCGGGCCGGTGACCGCCACCGGCGTCTTGCCGACCGCCTCCCGCACCGCCGCACCGTGACCCCCGTCGTCGAAGACCTCTGCATTCGTCAGCGTCCCGGCCTGCAGTTTTCTGATATAGCCGGTCAGTCTCTCTGTGTCCAGAGCGGCGGTGTGGTGTTCGAAGATCCCGCAGACCCGGCTGCCCCTGAGGGTGAAGCAGAGGGTATGGCCGTTTCCGGCGTTGACCAGGGTGATGCCGTCCTCGACACGATCAGCCACCCATGGATCAAGGAGGGCGCCGATCGCCGCCGCCGGGCCGGTGTCGGTGAGGAGAGCGCCGGGCGCTGCCGCCAGCACTGCCCGCATCCGGCTCATCGAGGGGTGCGGGGGATCAGGGGCAAGGGCGAAGAGGTCCCAGTCCCCGGCCTCGAGGAGCGAGGTGAAGACGGCAAAGCGGTGGACTCGGTTCGAAATGTGGGGAGAGAAGCCGTGGTCCTGCACGGCAATCGCCACCTGCCCGGGATACTCGACGCCGAAGAGGGAGAGGGCTGCCCGCAGTTCCCCCTCCATGTAGTCGCCCGTCTGAACGACGGCAGCGCCATTGGGTGCGTCCTCCGTAATGACGACGCCAAGCGCCCGGACACGCTCCGGGTCGTCGTGGATCGTCAACGCTGCAGAAGGTGTCGCCGTCACCCTGAGACCGGCGGCGAGCGCCCCCCTGACCGCGGCGACGCTCCCTCCACCGCCCATGCAGGATCCCTCGAGATGCACCGGCCTTCCCGCGGCCGCCGCCCCTCTGATCGCCCGGCCCACGACGACCGTCGGGGAGGGGAGGACGAGTTTTGTTGAGTTCTCGATCGACTGCGCCGGGTCGTAGACGAGGACGTCCTGCGTCCCCCGGCCGATATCGATGGCAAGGATGCGGCCGTCACCCATGATTCAGGCCTCTGTCGGAGCTTCTACCTCCAGCTGCCCGGGAACCTTGCGGCCGCCGTGGTAGTCTTTATACCGTTTCAGGGAGACGGTGAGGTCCCGGGTGAAGGCGAAGTAGCCAATCTGGGTCTTCTTGCAGAGGTTCATCGCCATGTCCATCAGGCCGCGAGGGTCAGGGCGGGCCTCGCCGAGCCAGATATGGAAGATGTTGCCGCCGTCGACGATCGGGAAGAAGACGTGCTCGATCTCCATCCGTTTGGTGAGCGGGACCGGAGCGCCGGGCGCCACATGGGTGCCGTTCGTATAATAGACCGGGAGATCCCGGGTGGTCCCGCATTCGGCCACCGCAGTCTCGACGTCGCCTTTCATCACCGTGAGGGCGGCCGTCCTGAACTGTTCTTCGAGCATGTCGGCAACGGCGAAACGCTGCCCCGTCGTCTCGGCAGGGGTGCGGGCGAGGGCAATGGTCATCCCGGTCCGCTGCGAGATCTCGCGGGCGTAGAGTTCCAGTTCGGTCATCGCCCGAACCGCCAGACGGAACGCCGCCTTAGATTCATGGAGCTGGCTGCCCGTGTGGTGCTGCACCATCTCGTTCACGCCGACGACGCCGATCGTGTAGACGAGGCCGGTGAGGTCGACGGCCACCTGCCCGCGCTCTCCCGTGTTCGGGTCTTTGGGGCGCTGCATCGCAAAGGGCATCCGGCCGTTCGTCCGGATCGTCTCCATCCAGCGCCGTTTGATCGTGAAGACCTCGACGGCGACGTCCATGAGAGCTTTCAGTTCGGCAAAGAGCCGCTGATCGTCCCCTTCGGCTCTGAAGGCGGCGCGTGGACAATTGATCGAGACGACCTGCCATGAACCCATAGAGAAGTGCTTTCCGTCCCTGAAAAAGAGTTTTTCTTCAAATTCAGAGTCTTTATCGAATGTAGCGGAAAATTGATAGGCGCAACATTGATAGCACGATATCCCGTTCCCGGCCCCTCGGTACGACGGGAGCTGGTTGTCGTAATAGGGGGTGCCGAACTTGCTTGCCAGTTCGAAGGTGAGCAGGTAGAGGTCGCGGTAGGTGGGAAGGTCGGGGTGATCCCGGTTGAACTCTTCGTCCTCGTCCATGAAGTCGGGCTCGATAGAGACTTCGGGCTTGGGGAAGGAGAAGGGCTTGCCCCAGGAGTCCCCTTCGAGCATCACCTCCATCATTGCCTTGAAGAGGAGGCGGACCTCCCGTTCGAACTCGCCATAGGTCCGTTTCGGTGCCTGTGTACCGTCCCAGACCTTGCCCTTGTAGACGCAGGGCTTCTCTTTCCAGAGCGAGGGGACGCCCGGGGAGAGCTGGACCGAGGAGAAGACGAGCTGCCCGCCGCGGGCGACCATCATCTGGGTCATCTCGTAGACGAACATCTGCATCAGCTGCTTGATCTCGTCGTAGGCCATCCCCTCGAAGTACGGAGCCATAAAGGAGAGGAAGTTGTAGTAGCCCTGCCCACCGGCAAAGTTCGTCTGGGCGCTCCCGAGGGCCTTGACTGCATGGAGGACGGCGACCTCGGCGCGTTTCGCCGGACCGGCCACGCTCGCCTTCGTGCCGTTGCCGTCGGGCATCAGGCCGTAGTAGAAGAAGTAACGGAGGTCCCAGTCCTGGCAGTTATGCACGAGGAGTCCGTCTGAAGCGTAAAAGGTGTGACTCTCCTCAGAACCGTCCCCATCCAGAAAGAGATCATAGACATAAGCCCCCGTGGGTGCGGCCTCGCCGATCGAGACGACCGTTTCGCCGCCGCGGCTACATGCGATCGGCCGCACCTCCACACAGAAGCGGTCGATGTGCGCCTGACGGTCGTCGAGGAACCGCACCAGGCGTGAGAAGGTGCGGATATTCTCCGCACCGTTGATCTGGAGGCGGTACAGCGTCGTGCGTTCGTCGTCGTCGGCATAGAGTTCGACGACCCGGGGGTGCATGCCGAGCGAGGCGAGGAGGAGCGAGAGTTCCTGCCGCAGGGACGTGGATACTGTAGTGTAATTGACGATGCAATCGGATTTCTCCGATCGGTAATACGCCGAACCGTCGCCGGTGAAGAGGGCGGAGAGGAACTCACCGAGAAGTTCGTCGTCGAGGTGCCAGACAAGCCAGGGAAGACGCTTGTTCGCCGCCCCTTCAGGGACCGCAAAGACGTACCTGAAGAGGAGCCAGCCGAGTTTTCCCCCGAAATAGACCTGCATCGCCCGGTCCCTCATCACCCTGACCCCATAGATCTCGGTTTCCTCCGGTTCGCCGCCTGAAAGGGTCGCATACCCGCCAAGCACCGTCCGAACGTCGGCGATGATCGCCCCCGACTGGTGGTTTTCGGTGATGGCGAGGTTATAGGTGCTGCCCGGGACGACGTCGTAGTTCCCTTCAGAAACAAAGAAACCAAGGAGGCGGCAGAGCGCAGGGGTGACCGGCAGGACGGCGGGCAGTTCATGCCGGCTGCCGGCGACACCGATCCGGAGGTCGCCGGCATCGGTGATGCCATAGTGTTCACAAAAGGTGCGGAACGTCGGGAGGGGCATCGTGCCGCGGGTGAACCATTCTTTGCGGTGCTCGATGCCGAGCGCCCGGGATATTCCCACATAGCTCCCATCGATCTCAGCCACACGATCGAAGAGGGGCCGTGCACCCCGGACGAAGATTGTCTCCTGGGTTTCGGGGGGGACGGTGACGCCGAACTCACGGACCAGATCGATCGAAGAGACGGCGTCGCCACGGAGCGCTGTTGTCTTACCGAGGCCATAGAGAAGATCGCCCTCCTGCACCTCGCCGGCCTTTTTGATCGTCATGGTATTGCCGGTCAGCACCGGGATCCGGTGGTCACGCGTCGCAAGGACGCTTTTTCCCGAGGAGGTGCGGACGCGGAGCACCTCCCCCTCCCCCACCGGGCGCCTCGTGATCTTCTGCACCGGCCCGGACCCACCGGGCGTGAGGACGGCGAGGTCAGACGGGAAATACTCGTCACCCTCAAACGGTACATCATCGAGCCGCAGCGTCCGGTGCCGCCCGGCGGAGACGACCGGGACGACGGTGCTGCCGTCAAGACAAAACGGCCTGGATCCGAAGTATTCGAGGTCGTGGATATGGAGGTCGCCAGCAAGGTGGCGGTCGGCGAGCTCGGGCGGGAGCTGGAGGAGGTACTGCTCCTTGGAGATCTTGTCGGCCTTCTTCTTATGCGAGGTCTCGGCATTCTCCTGCAGGTTGGCGTTGTCGTGCGCTTCGAACCCCCGCCCGACGTCAATGAGGTGGGCGTCGAAGACCGGGGTGCCGACGCGGGTGCAGACGTTTCTGTACTGCACCATCCCCTGCTCAAGGAGGGTTATGTTCACGATCTCCCTGATCAGGGGGCCGGAGAGGGCGCGCAGACCCAGTTTTCGGATCCGGTCCTCGACCGTCCGGGCGATCTCTTCGGCCTGCTCCTGCGTCGCCCCCACATACCCGTAAAACTCCTCGACGAGTCTGGTCTCCTTCACGATCTGGGCGACGATCCTGGAGCGGTCCCAGTCGAAGATATGCCCCTCGGACGAGCGGACCTTCGGCATGGGGGGAACGAAGACACCGTCAAGGGTCGCCTGCTTCGTCTGCCGGTCCACGGTCACTCACCCGCTGCAATACCGTCGATAACGTCTTCCCGCACGCGGCCGCTCGCAAAGAGGTCGGCGGAGGTGTAGAAGTCGTCTCCCAGACGCAGGACCGGCGCCTCGCTCACAAAGACGCCGTTCACCCGCAGCTCGGTCAGGTTCTCCGCAGTGGACATGTCCTGCTCCTCATAGGAGTGGCCCTTTGCCGTGAGGCAGGCCTTCAGGAGTTCGCAGTTCGGGCAGAATTCTAGGGTATATACGATAAAACGCAGGTTTTCAGCCATGGATAATCTCCCGCCATCCTCGGCTCGATGCCGATATCAGCCCATAACTATCGGGACGATCCCATATGGATTCTTCCCGGACAGAATGCAACACCTTGCATGTGAGAACGCATGAAGGTTGTGCTTTTGCGATGATGATTTTAACTCTGGCGGCGATACCATGCAGATATGGTGAGGGCTTTTGTCGCGATCGAACTCTCTGACGCCGTCAAGGAAGGACTTGGACGTGCGCAGGAAAGGTTGCGCACCGTCGGCGGTCGGCTGAACCTGGTGGACCCCGCCCTTGCGCACATCACCCTCAAGTTTCTCGGCGATGTTGAGCCGGAAAACCTTGAGCGCGTGAAAACAGCGCTCCTCAAACTTCGGGGAAGCGCCTACGATCTCACGCTTGCCGGTGTGTCGGGAAACAACCTCCGGCGCCCACGGGTCGTCTGGTTCGAGGTGAGGGACGGCGGCAGAACCGCACACCTCGCCGGGGCGGTAGAGGAGGCCCTCTCCCCCCTGGGGTTCGAGCGGGAGAGGCGCGGTTTCACCGCCCATGTCACCCTTGCACGGGTGAAGGAGTTCGATCCCTCGCTGCCCGGAACAATCGCAGCGATCGCCGGCATGGAGGCCGGAACCTGCACGATCGACCGGATCACCCTCAAGAAGTCCACCCTGACACCGCAGGGCCCGATCTACGAGACCCTGATGGAGGTGCCCCTTGGCGAGGAGTGAGAGGGAGGAAGAGGTGCTCGGCCGGATCAGGCCGCAGGCCGCCGAGCAGGAGGAGATCCAGAGGGTCGCCCGCGAGATCATCGATGCGGTGAACGCTTCGGGCCGCGCTGAGGCGATGCTCGTCGGTTCGGTGGCACGCAGGACCTGGGTGCGGGGGGACCGCGACCTCGACATCTTCATGCTCTACGACCCGGCCCTGACGAGAGAACAACTCGAAGAGCAGGGGCTTGCGCTTGCCAGGGATATTGCACGACGTTTCGGGGATGAGTGGCGGGAGAAGTACGCCGAGCACCCGTACATCAACGCCACGATCCGGGGGCTCGACGTCGATCTGGTGCCCTGCTACCGGGTGGCAAGCGGGGCCGAGATCAGGAGCGCAGTCGACCGGACGCCCTTCCACACCCGGTATATCAGGGAGCGGATTGCCCCCTTCGTCGACGATGTCCTGCTCCTCAAACAGTTTGCCAAAGCAGGCGGGGTGTACGGCTCCGACCAGATGACCGAGGGGTTTGCAGGCTACCTCTGCGAACTCCTGATCCTGCACTACGGCGGGTTCCTGCCCCTTCTTCGGGCGGCCGCTCGCTGGAAACCCGGGCTTTTCATCGATATCGAGGAGCACGCCGCAAAGACCTTCGAGGAGCCAATGGTCGTCATCGACCCGGTGGACCCGAAGAGAAACGTCGCCGCATCGGTTTCCCTTTCCCAGATGTTCTCCTTCGTGGAACTCTGCCGCGGCTATCTCGACGCACCCTCAGATCTCTTCTTCTTCAGGCCGGCAAGAGAGCCCCTCACGCAGGAAGCTTTTGCCGCCCTCGTGGCCGGTCGGGGGACATGCCTCTATGCCATCACCTTTGCGACGCCGCCGTTTATCCCTGACGTCGTCGTTCCCCAGCTGAGACGGAGCCTCGAAGGCGTGCGGGCCCTGCTCGAACGCTCGGGGTTCCTGGTGAACCGGGCTGAAGAAGCGATGGGCGAGGAGCGGTGCATGCTCCTCTTCGAGCTCTTCTCCGACCAGATGCCCGCGGTCGTCCGGCATATCGGCCCGCCGCTCTGGAGCCGGGAGAACGCCGAGAAGTTCGCCGGGAAATGGCGGAAGAGAGAGCGTTTCTCCGGCCCGTACATCGAGGACGGCCGCTATGTCGTCGAGGTGGAGCGGCGCTACACCGGTGCGGCCGCCCTGCTGGCGTCGCCCGAAGCGCTCGGCGTCGGCCTGGGCAAGCATGTGAAGCGGGCGATGGAGGAGGAGTGGGCGGTGCTCGAAGGCGAGGCGTGCTGGAGTCTGGAGTTTGCTCCGTTTCTCACGGATTTTCTGCAGAAGGAGTCCCCGCTGAGCAGAATATTGCAGGTTGACAGGGAAAACACCAATAAATAATATTATATATTATGGTATGAATATAGCGGCACTGACGGCACGGTCGATCTCGATCGGCACGGGAAAGCCGTCCGGTGATCTGCCATGCCTTTTAGCGAATCAGAATATACCAGACTCCTGTATCGGCGCCAGTTCATCCTCGGGCCCCACTTTGTGGAGAGAAACGATACCTGGAAGAGATATGCCGTCACCGACGGCCTCTGCATAACAGCCCACCCCGATCTGCCCGTCACGGTGGCAGAGAATGGGGACCGAAAACTTCTCCTCCTCGGCTACATGCTCGACCCCTATCACCCGGATCTGGACGACGACGCCATTCTGAACGGGATCCTCGGGGAGATCACCCGGCCTGCTGATATCTTCCAGCGCACCGCGACGCTCGGCGGGAGATGGGCCCTCATCTATGCCGATCCCGACGAGATCTGGCTGATGAACGATCCGATGGGGCTCAGGCAGGTCGTTCATACGAACGGTGCCCTCCCGGACCTCTGGTGCGCCTCCCAGCCCGGCACCATTGCCGAAGAGCTGGGCCTGGACCCTGACCCTGAAGTGATGGAGCGACTCGTCGGGGCACCTGAATACCGCGAGGCCCTTGAATACTGGTGGCCAGGCGATCTCTCACCCTACAGCGGCATAAAACACCTGCTGCCGAACCGCTACCTGGACCTGAAGAGGCGCAGCGTCCACCGTTTCTGGCCTGACCAACGATTGGAGCGGATCCGCGCCGAAGAGTGCGTGGAGAAATGCGCAACCGTCCTGAAGGGGATGATAGAGAGCGCCTCAAAACGGTTCGATCTTGCACACACCGTCACCGCGGGCTGGGACTCGAGGACCGCTCTCAGCGCCTGCAAAGCGGTCAGCCCGGAGATCTTCTATTTTACGATGATCTATTACAATAAAACCGCAAAAACCCCGGACATCAGCGTTGCCAGGGATTTGATCGCCAGACTCGGGCTGGAGCACCACCTGATCCTCTGCCCGGACTCGATGGACCCGGAGTTCGCTGAGATCTACAGGAAAAATGTCTGGGGGGCGCATGAGGGCTGGGGAGCGATCGCCCGCGGGATGTACGATCACTACCCGCAGGAGAGGGTCTGCATCAAGGGCAACGGCAGCGGTATGCTCAAATGCCGGTACAGGCAGGGGTGGGACCAGGCGTGCACCGGGGAACTGCTGGCAGATCTGGCAGATATCGGGCCGATGAACAGCAATAGAATGACGATCGAGCACTTCGAACGCTGGATTTCAGAGGCGCAGGAGGTATCTGCTCGTTCGGGGATCCATATACTGGACCTTTTCTACCAGGAGCAGCGGATGGCGCGGCGGCAGGGGATGAGCCAGCTGGAGTGGGATATCGTTCAGGAGGTGCTCGTCCCCTGGAACTCCAGGGAGTTGATCGCCGCCGGGTTCTCGGTGGAGGGGCGGTGCCGGGGATCGCGGCACCCCCTGATCCAGCACGGGATCATCAGGGCGCTCTGGCCCGAAGTCATATCTGTGCCGGTAAACCCGCCACCCGGGATAAAAGGTGTTGCCGCGGCGCTCCTCTGGCAGGTCGGACTCTGGCCCTTCGACCGGGCGTTCTGAGAGAGGGAATGGGAGTGGTCGCAGGATCATCACCAAGATTGGCCGGAGAGGTGAGAACTGCAAAAGATCAGATGTGCTTCTTTAAGGAGCGGCCATTCTGGCGTGGGTTTAAAAAAATTGGCTCAACTTTTTGACGTCCTCAAAACATCTGATTCTTATCACCAGATACTATTATTCCGTTTTGCTGAGACATTCATATATGAACGGCACCGGCTCTCCCCCGCCATCATTGTCTGTACTCTATGTCGACGACGAGCCTGCCCTCCTTGAGATTGGAAAACTCTTCCTTCAGCTGAGCGGAGATTTTGTGGTCTCCACCTGCGATAGTGCACCAGATGCGATCCGGCTCCTCTCCGAAGCATCATTTGACGCCATCATCTCGGACTACCAGATGCCGGGGATGAACGGGATCCAGTTCCTCCAGCACCTCAGGCAGCAGGGCAATACAATACCCTTCATCATCTTCACCGGAAAAGGCCGGGAGGATGTGGTGGCTGAGGCGCTCAACAGTGGCGCCGACTTCTATCTCCAGAAAGGGGGCAATCCAAAGCCCCAGTTTGCCGAACTCGCCACTAAGATCCAGTACGCTGTTGCCAGAAGGCAGACTGAAGCCGAGATCAACCGAAGGCTCCAGTTTGAGCGGTTGATCGGGGCAATCTCCTCCCGTTTTATCTCATGGGGTGATTTCGATCTCACACTCACGCAAGCCCTCGAAGATATCGGCCTGTTCTGCGGCGCATCCAGATCGTACATCTTTCAGTTCAGAGACGACGGCGAGGTAATGGACAACACGCACGAATGGTGTGCAGATGGCGTGACACCGGAGATCCAGAATCTCCAGGGCATCCCGTGCTCCCTCGTTTCCTGGTGGATGGAGAAACTTCGGAATCATGAGATCATCAGGATCAGAGACCTCAAAGATCTGCCCCCCCAGGCCTCCTCAGAGAAGATGTTGCTGCAGGCGCAGGGGATCGCGTCCGTGATCGTTCTCCCCCTCACGATCAGACAGGATATTGCCGGTTTCATCGGGCTTGATGATGTCGAAGCGGCGAGAGACTGGACAGAAGACGATATCAGGACCCTCAGGGTCAGCGGAGAGATCATCGGGAGTGCACTTGAGAGAAAACGTGCGGAGGAGGCATTACAGAAGAGTGAGGAGCGCTACAGGAGGATATCAGACAATGCGCCCGTTGGCATGTTTCAGCTTGCGATGGCTCCTTCAGGTGAGTTTTCCTTCCCATACCTGAGCAGTAAGGTCACCGAGATCACCGGCGTCCCTGTAGAAGAATTATATGCCTCTCCGAGAGCAGCGCATGACAGAGTTCATCCAGACCATCTGGATATCTTTGACAGGGCGATTCTGGAATCGGCAAAGAAACATGAAGACTTCCACCAGATTTTTTTGTATTGTGCGGAGGAGGGGTATAGATGGCTTGAGGTGCATTCAACACCTTCAGAGCAGGCAGATGGAACGATCCTCTGGGAAGGGGTCATTACTGACGTCGACCAGCAAAAGAAGGCAGAGGTTACGCTCCAGAGGACAAATGATGAACTCTTTGCTGCGAATGAGCAGCTCACATCTGCCGAAAAGGAACTCAAGCAGCAACACGAAGAGCGTGCAGCAATCGAAGAGGAGATCCGCCAGCAACGAGATGATCTCGCCGTGGCCCAGCAGGAGATCCGGGAATCAGAGGAGCTGTTTCGGCAGCTCTTCGAGAGCATGGACGAAGGGATGGCTCTCCACGAACTCGTCGTGCTGGAGGGAGAAGAACCCGACGACTACAGGATCCTGGCGGCGAACCCTTCTCTTGAACGGATCCTGGGGATCGATCGGCAGTCCATTATCGGGAAACTGAGCAGGGATGCCTACGGAACAGATGAACCCCCATATCTTCAGAGGTATGCCCGGGTTGCACAGACTGGCACACCTGATTCGTTTGAGACCTATTTCCCCCCGCTTGACAAACACTTCAGAATATCGGTTTATTCTCCCAGAAAAAACCAGTTTGCCACGATCTTCGAGGATATCACCGGGAGGATACAGAAGGAAGAGGCGCTGCGAAAGAGCGAAGAAAAGTTCAGAAACCTCGTCGAAAATCTCAACGAAATATTCTACGTCCTGGACAAAAATGCCACTATCACATATATCTCCCGAAATATCGAATCGATTGGCGGCTATCCCGCCTCCGGGGTGATCGGGAGGCCGTACATCGACTTCGTTCACCCGGAAGACAGAGCCGGGCGAATTCTGCAGTTCAGGTCAATCCTCTCAGGCAGCAACGAGCCGACCGAGTATCGCTTTCTCAAAGCAGATGGCGGATCTCTCTGGGTGAAGACGGCTGCCCGCCCGATACTCAGGGAGGGTCGCGTCGTCGGCATTCATGGCATGCTTACTGATATCACCAGCCTTAAAACAATGGAGGCGGCGCTGCGAGAGAGCGAGGAGCAGTACCGTGACCTGGCGGAGAATGCCCCTATCGGCATCCTCACCTGTGATACCGAGGGGCGTATCACCTACGTCAACCAGCGTGGGCTTGAGATCCTCGGATCGCCAGGGGAGGAGGAGACCCGCAGGATCAACCTCCTGACCTTCCCCTCTCTGGTCCAGATCGGGTTTGCAGGAATGCTTCGAAGAACCATCGATTCCGGCAGGCCCGTCCCTGCCATTGAGGGAGAATACTGTACTAAGTGGGGAAAAGCAGCCTATTATCGCGTAAACTTCTCACCCATTCTCAATCAGGGAACGATAACCGGCGCCCGGATCATCCTGGACGATATATCCGAGCATAAAAAAGCTGAAGACGCCCTCAATAAGGCAAACAAGAAACTCCAGCTCCTCTCAGGGATCACGCGCCACGATATCCTGAACCAGATCATGGTAATCCAGGGATACCTCGATCTTGCAAAGGATGTGGATAAAGATCCGGCCCTCTCAGAGTTTTGTGGTTATGTGGGCAGGGCGGCGGCAGCCATCCAGCGGCAGATCGAGTTCACCCGCGAGTATGAGCAACTGGGCCTAAAGGAACCCACCTGGCTCTCCCTGGGCTGCCTGATTGAAGAGAGCAATGATCCCGGTCTTCCAATCAGGCATGAATGCCACGGCATCTCAATCTATGCTGACCCGATGATAGAGAAGGTCTTTTCGAACCTGATGGACAACACCATCCGCCATGCCGAAGGAGCAACCGGCGTGCAGGTCAGGTGTTCAAAGAGCGGATCCGGCCTCATGATCACGTGGGAGGATGACGGCCCCGGTGTCCCTGATGATCAGAAGGGGCGGATCTTTGAAAGGGGGTTTGGGAAGAACACCGGCTTTGGCCTCTTCCTTGCACGCGAGATCCTCGGGATCACCGGGATTGCCATCGCTGAGACCGGGGTGTACGGGGAAGGGGCGAGGTTTGAGATGCTGGTTCCAGAAGGCGGGTACCGGATCGATGCCTGACCTCATCCCCTCAAGACCGTAGGCAGGGTTTCGCCTGCTTCAATGCATGATGGAAAGTCAGTCCCGGCATGAAAGGGAGAGTAGAAGAAGGGAAAATATGTTTTTCGCCAGGAATTTAAAGATAATAGTAAACGCCGGGGGGGAGATTTGAACTCCCGAGGTGTCAGACACCAGTAGCTTTCGAGGCTACCGCCTTCCCGGACTAGACTACCCCGGCACTGCGTGGGTAAAAATATCTGTCGGCACTCCAGATAACCTTTACGATGGAATGCACACTCCGCTTCCCCCGCGAGGGGGTGACGCTCACCTACACCGGCGCCGCCGGCGACACCTGGGAGACAGCCCTCCTCTCCCTCGGGGTGAACCCCGACACCGTCATCGTCTTTGCAAACGGCGTACCGGTCCCGCAAGACGATGTGATAAAAACAGATGAGGCCGAGGTAATCTCGACCTGTTCGCGTGGCTAAATGTGGCCGTTCAGGCCATCGGGCCTGCACCCGGACCCTTCTTGACCGTAACAAACATATCGTCGACGCGGATGAGCATGCTCGCCATCTCGGCGGCCGACATGATCGCCTGCTTCTTCACGCGGGCGGGCTCGAAGACGCGCTCCTCCTTCATGTCGATGATCTCGCCGGTGTAGACGTTGAGCCCGGCGTACTTCTGGCCCTGTGCATGGGCCTGCTTGAGGGCGACCACCTTGTCGATCGGGTCGAAGCCCGAGTTCTCTGCAAGGGTCTTTGGAACCTCCTCGAAGACATCGGCGAAGGCCTCGAGGGCGATCTGGATCCGGCCGCCGACGGTCGCCGCATACTCGCGGATCTTAAGCATCATCTCGGTCTCGACCGAGCCGCCGCCGACGACAAAGGTCCGGTCTTCGAGGGCGTCCTGAACGACCCGCCGGGCGTCCTCGACGGCGCGCTCCAGCTCGTCGATCAGGTGCTGGGTCGAGCCGCGCAGCAGGATGGTGACCGCCTTCGGGTTCGGGCACTCGGCAATCTTCACGAGCTCGGCGTCCTCGACCTGCTCGACATATCCGGCCGTGCCGAGCACTTCGGGGGAGAGTTCGTGGACCTTGTTCACGATCACGCCGCCGACTGCCTTTGCCATGAACTTCATGTCATTCTCCTTGACGTCCTCAACGGCGAAGATGCCGTACTTCGCAAGGTAATACTGGACGGCGTCGGCGATGCCCTTCTGGCAGAACAAGACGTTGGCGCCGGCGTCCCTGATGACATCCGCGAGTTTCTTCAGGCTCTCGCGCTCCTGTTCGCCGAAGGCGGCGAGCTGTTCCGAGCCCGAGATCTTGATCTTCGACTTCACCTGAGTCTTGGTGACCTCCAGAGGCTGGGCAAGGAGGGCGACCTTCGCCCCGACAACCTTCCGCGGCATGCCGTCTGAGACCCGCTTCTTGTTGATGACAACGCCCTTCACGAGTTCGGCGTCGTTCATCGTCTCGCCGACCTCCTTGGTGACCATCACATCGTCCTCGTCGATGAAGAGTTTGCCGTCCTTCTCCTCGGCGATGCTCTTCACCGCATCGACGATGATCCCGGCGACCTTCTCCTTCACCGACTCGATCGACTTGCCGGTCATCGAGGTGGAGGCGATCTGGAGGAGGATCTCGCGGTCCTCGGGGGTGACGGTGATGGTGAGGTCTTTGAGGATCTCAAGGGCCTTCTCCATGCCCATGCGGTAGCCGTGGGCGATGACCGTCGGGTGGATCTCCTTGGCAAGCATCACGCCGGCCCGCTCCATCATCGCTCCGCCGAGGATGCAGGCGGTGGTGGTGCCGTCGCCGACCTCGTCGTCCTGGGTCTCGGCGACCTCGACCATCATCTTCGCGCCAGGGTGCTGGACCGAGAGCTCGCGAAGGATCGTCGCGCCGTCGTTGGTGATCGTGACATCCCCGCTTGGGGAAACGAGCATCTTGTCCATGCCGCGGGGGCCGAGGGTCGTCCTGACGGCCGAGGCGATTGCTTTTGCCGCAAGAATATTGGACTGCTGGGCCTCGTGGCCCCTGGTGCGCTCTACATTATCTCTTAATACTACGATTGGCTGTCCAGCAAGCATGGTATAATCCTCCGATATCTCAATAATATGGATTTGAACTTCTATATATGCTATTCGGTGACGATCCTGCGCACCGCCGCCGCCCGGAGATTCAAGCGGTTCTGGCTGTCAATTCGGAAGGGCTTTGTGCGCCGGCGGCTCACGGAAGATCGATGAGGCGTATCGCCGGTTTCACCGCCCTCGAGTGGATCATCCTGATCGTCATAGCCGGCCTCCTCTTCGCCGTCGCCGGCCACATGATAGGCGACGGCAAACCCTCGGGACTGGTCTATGCGGCACTCGGGGAGACCGGCAGCCTGATCGAGGTCGACGATGTGGCCGGGTATCAGGCCGCCGCCAACCCCGGCGCCCTCGACTCGGCGTCCTTCACGGTCCGCCTTTTCCTCGGTAATATGGGCGGCGCGGATATGGACCGGGCGACGGTGACGTTCTCGGACAGAAGCGGCGCCACCGTTCTGCCGCAGGGCGCGGAGGGCGACGCCCCGCCGTACTGGATGATCGCCGACCGGCTGAACCGACCCCCCTTCCGGACTGCGGACGGAGACAATCTCCTCGAACCGGGCGAGTCATTTGTGATCAGGGTGCTCTTCCCCCACCCCGTGGGAGCGGGGGAGACCTTCACCATCGCCCTCACGCCGCCAGTCGGCCTTCAAGAGAGCATACAGAGAACGGTGCCCCCGCGGGTGACGCCAGTGACGGTGCTCTGATGACGCACTCCCTCGTCATCGGCGGCGGGGCTTATGGGGTCACGTGCGCCCGGTATGCGCTGGGACTTGGTCACCGCTGCGTGATCGTCGATCCCGACCCGGCCTGCAGGGCAGCAGGGATCTTCGGCACCGGCGGGGCGGGCGCAGAGGTCGAGGTGATCGCGGGCGGTATCGCTGAGGCCCTCGCTCTCATCCTCTCCTCCGGCCCCGACCATATTTTTCCCACCGCCCCGGTCCATATCTGCGCGGCGCTGGTGGCCGAGGGGACCGGCATGGCCGCGACCGACATCGCCCCGCTTTTTGCCCGTATCCCGCCGGACCTGATCGTCTCCTCGGGCACGGGGAGCGTGGTGGTCTCATACAACCGGGACGGGCAGTGCCTTCCCTCCTGTGCGGCCCCGCCCGTCTGCCCGGTGACCGGCAGACACCGCGATGTTCCACTCTTCCGGGTGCTCAGAGAGGCGCTGCCGGGAGCGGCAATACTGGAGAGCGTCCAGTGTGCACCCGGCATCGGCGCCCTTTCCGGGCCGGAGGTGATCGGCCTGCTCGAACGGGCAGCGCACGCGGAGCAGATCATCGTCGGGACAGCCTGCCGCTGTCACGGCGTGGTGACGGCGATGGGACGAAAAAAAGATGCGGATCAGTCGATCCTGGATACAGTATAGAGCGGGAAGACCGGGACACCCTCGACCGCTTTTACCCCACGCTTGTCGAAGAGCACCCAGATGGCGACTGGTTTCGCCCCGTGCGAGCGCAGATACTCGACGACTTCGTGGAGCGTCTTGCCGGTAGTGATCACGTCGTCGACGATGATGCAGGACCGCCCTGCGACCGAAGCAAAACTCCCCGAAACCGAACCGACCTTTTTCTGGGACGGACTGTGCTTTGCCGGATGATAGATGGCAAGGCGCGTCCCGGTCCCCCGGGCGATCAGGGTCGCCACCGGGACACCGGAGAGGGAGATGCCGACGACCGTATCGAAGTCAACCTCCCCTGATCTGAGGGGGATCTGCCCTTCCTCGACGGCGATCTCGTAGCGGCGTATCATCATCTCGGTCGTCAGGTCGAGCATCCGGGCGTCGGCGCTCGTCGCCGTCCAGTCGATGTGCACATCCTTGGGCGCCTCCTCCCCCCGCTGCTGGGTCAACAGCCAGGTCACCGTCTCCATCGAGAGGGAGAGTTCGTCACCGATCTGTTCGGGGCTATGGCCGTCCGAGAGGAGGATCTGCGCCTTATTGATCAGTTCGTCGAGGGAAGTCATACAGAGTGGTCTGTTGGGAGATATATAAGGGTTTGCGGGGAGGCGGATTGCGCCTTGTTCCCTGATTCCCGGGCCCATCTCACCGCCGCGTCCGCCTGATCGCCGCCCCGCAGACCATGCACTCGCCCTCATGATCCGCGTAGCGCCCGCAGCCCGAGCAGCGGTACTTCCACCGCACCCGCACCGCCCGGCGCTGCTGGAGAGGCTCGGTCGGGACGCCGAGAACGATCGCCGCGTTCTGAAGGGCGAAATCGTCGGTGTAGATGACGCCCCCGATATCGAGGGCGAGGGCGAGCACCGAGAGATCGGTCGGGGAGAGCACCCCGATGTCGCGGCTCTTCTCCGCCGCACGTCTGGCCCGTTCCAGGGCCCCGGCCGACGCTCCCGAAACGGTGAGTCCGGTTGTGAGCAGCGCCTCGTACCGGCACTTCGCCCTGAGATCGACGAGTTCGGCAACGACCTCCGGGGTCGTGAAGAGATCCCCCTCCACCGGCCGCTCCACAAAGAACGCCGTGGCGTCCAGCACCGCCTTCATGCCGAGAACACCGCCGGGGAGGTGCCTGAGACGGCGATATCGTAGCCGAACGTTGAGAGCAGGGAGCAGGCGGTCAGGGCATGGCGTGAGGCGGTCGGGGCCGTGTACCTCCCGCCGCTCAGGGCAAGGTAGACGAGCAGCTGGTCGGCAAGGTGCTCGTCGACCGCGCCCGGCGCCGCACAGGCGGCAAGAAGCCCTTCGGCCGCAGCCCGCCCGACCCGTTCGGCAGGCAGCCCCAGCCGCCCGAGGGCCGACGCCCCCTTCGCCCCGGCCCATGCGGTCACCGACGTTCCCGTGCTCTTCCCGGTCCGGCGATCGATCGTCACCGGAAAGTTCGGGAGTACTGCGGATGCCGCGGCCGCCTGCCGGTCCGCCACATGGTCCGGGAGGTTCTGGGTGCAGGAGAGGATTCCCTGCTCATTCGGGAAGCGGGCCGGATCGATCGGGGCGATTACAGATGGCCCGGCCGCCACATGTACCTCGCCACCGCCGGCCGGATAATAGCCGCGGGCCCGCACCTCGACCCTGACCTCTGCCCCGTGGGCCCTGAGCAGGGGGAGAAACACCTGCATAAAATAGTCGATCGTCGGGCTCTTCTCGACCTCGGTCCCGCCGGTGAGCGTGACCGACCCACCATGCACCAGCGCCACCGGGAGCCACGCCTGCAGCACCAGGGGGATGCTGCCGGCCGTGCCGATATCAAGGGCGATCGTCGTGCGCCCGATCGCCCCGGGCTCGAACACAAGGGTGCCGCTGCCGGCAGAACACCCTTCTAGCGCCGCACCGCAGGCGAGGGCGACCGCCCGCACCGCCGTGCAGTGCTGGGCCGCAAGACCGGGTTTCGGGCGTCCAGCCCGGATCTTTCTGATCCGCACCGGTGTTCCCGTCAGCGCCGAGAGGGCGACGGCGGTCCGCACCACCTGCCCGCCCCCTTCTCCGAACGACCCGTCGATCTCTAACATTTCTTCAGCGCTTCGGCGATGCGGTGCGCCGCCGTGAACGCCGAGCACGCCCGCTCGATCGTGTCCGAGCAGACCAGGCTCTTCACCCCGGCAGCCCGCAGGCGGACATAGGCCCCGCCGGTGAAGACCCCGTGGACGCAGGCGGCGTGGACGGCATACGCCCCCTGATCATAGAGCATCTTCGTCGCCGTGGCGAGCGTTCCCCCGGTCGAGATGATGTCGTCGACGATGACGACCTCTCGCCCCTTCACGTCGAAGGTCTTGGGCTCCATCCGCACCTCTTCTCCGGATAGCCGGGTCTTTTTCAGGTAATCGGCCTGCCAGCCGCCCTCAGAGGCGATCTCCATCGCGAAATCCGCCGCACCGCTGTCCGGGGCGAGGATCAGGGGATCGGCAAAACCCCGCCCTTTGATGTACTCCCCGACATCGGCGGCAAGCGAGAGATCATGGGCCGCCGCATCGAAGTACCGGGCGATCTCCTTCTCATGGATGTTGACCGTGATCACGTCGCTGACCCCGCGGGAGAGGGCCCGTGCCGCAACACGGGCACTCACCGGTTCTCCGTCCCTGAACTTCTTATCCTGCCGTGCATATCCCATGTACGGGACGACGAGGGTGTTCGTCGTCGCCTCGCAGGCATCGATAAGGAGCATCAGCTGGATAAAGGCGTCATTATCGGTGACGCTCCCGACGATCACCGTCTCGTCATCCAGCGGACCGGCCACCTGCAGGTAGAGTTCACCGTCAGGAAACTGAGAGAAGCGGGTCTCGACTGCCTCCACCCCCAGGTGGTCGGCGATCCGAACGGCGAGAATCTGTGATTTTTCTGTGCATACGACCTTCATTTCTGGTCTTTCCTCCAGCTGAAACTACTTAAACTATCATGAAAATAGTATATAAAGTATCATTGCTTAACGAGGTTGCACCAATAATGGAAGAGAGTGTTTCTGAAATCCTTGAGATGAAATCCGAGGAAGACGTCCTCCAGGGCTATGATGTCTCGAGTTCCTCCGAGATTACCGTGCCCCCCAGGCTGATCGATCAGGTGATCGGTCAGGAGAACGCCGTGGAGGTGATAAAGAAGGCCGCCACCCAGCGCCGACATGTGATGATGATCGGCAACCCCGGTACAGGCAAGTCGATGCTGGCGAAAGCGATGGCCGAACTCCTCCCCAAAGAGGAACTCAAGGACATCCTTGTCTATCCGAACCTCGATGACTCGAACAACCCGATCATCAGGACGGTTGCTTCGGGGAGGGGCAAGCAGATCGTTGCCGCCCACAAGGCCGAGGCAGGGAAACGCAAACAGATGCGCAACACCCTGATAATGCTCCTCATCTTCGGCATCATCGGCTACGCCCTGATATCGGGCCAGTGGCTGATGGGCATCATCGCCGCCGCCTTCATCTTCATGGCTCTCCAGTACTCAAGGCCGCGTGAAGAGGCGATGATCCCCAAACTCCTGGTATCCAGCGAGCCCAACGCCGTCGCCCCCTTCATCGACGGCACCGGGTCGCATGCCGGCGCCCTCCTGGGCGACGTGCGCCACGACCCTTTCCAGTCCGGCGGGCTCGAGACCCCGGCCCATGACCGCGTCGAGGCCGGCGCCATCCACCGCTCGAACGGCGGCGTGCTCTTCATCGACGAGATTAACACGCTGACGCCCCATTCGCAGCAGAACCTCCTCACGGCCCTGCAGGAAGGGGAGTTTCCCATCACCGGTCAGTCAGAGCGGTCGAGCGGGGCGATGGTCAGGACCGAACCGGTTCCCTGCCGTTTCATCATGGTGGCGGCCGGCAACCTGGACGCCGTTCAGGGGATGCACCCGGCACTCCGCTCCCGTATCAGGGGCTACGGCTATGAGGTGTATATGCAGGACACGATGCTCGACACCCCTGAGAACCGCGTGAAATTCGTCAGGTTCATCGCTCAGGAGGTGAAGAACGACGGGAAGATCCCGCACTTCGACCGGAGCGCGATCGAAGAGGTGATCAGGGAAGGGCAGCGCCGATCCAACCGGAAGGGGCACCTGACCCTGAAGCTCCGTGACATGGGCGGGCTGATCCGGGTCGCCGGCGACATTGCCCGCCAGGAAGGCGCCGACATGACGACTGCCGAGCATGTGCTCAAGGCGAAGCAGTCGGCCCGCTCGATCGAGCAGCAGATCTCAGACGAGTACATCACGCGGATACGGGACTACGACCTCTCCGTCGTTACCGGCACGCAGATCGGGCGGGTGAACGGCCTTGCCGTGATGGGCAGCGACTCGGGCTCGATACTGCCGATCGTCGCCGAGGTTACCCCGTCGCAGGGGGCGAACGGGACGGTGATCGCCACCGGGCTGTTAAAGGAGATCGCAAAGGAGTCGATCCAGAACGTCTCGGCGATCCTGAAGAAGTTCACCGGCCGGGACATCAGGAACATGGACGTCCATGTCCAGTTCATCGGCACTTACAGCGGCGTCGAGGGTGACTCGGCATCCATATCGGTGGCGACCGCCGTCATCTCGGCGATCGAGGGCATCCCGGTGAAGCAGGACGTGGCGATGACCGGCTCCCTCTCGGTCCGCGGCGACGTCCTGCCCATCGGCGGCGTCACCTACAAGATCGAGGCGGCCGCCAAGGCCGGGATCAAGACGGTGATCATCCCGAAGGCGAACTTCGGGGACGTGCTGATCGAGGACCGGTACCGCACGATGGTGGAGATCATCCCGGTGGAGCATATCGAGGAGGTGCTCGAAGTGGCGCTCGTCCCGCAGAACCGCGAGGTCTTCCTGAACAAACTGAAAAAACTTGCCGCGGAACCGGCGAAGGTCTTTGAGTCCTCCACCGGTGCCGCCGGCAGCCATTCGGCGGCATAAACCATGCATAATCTTCGCTATTATGATATTCGCCACGTCCGCGGCTCCTCGACCCATATCGACATCGACAACGGTGTGGTCGAGTCGGCAGGCACCAGTTTTTTCGACCATGCGGTCGTCAGGGTGCTCGGGGAGAAGGGGTGGGGGATCCTCACCCTCGAAAACCTTGATCCCGACGGTCCGGTTGAGGCGCTGATCCGCGAGGCGCTCGACCTTGCCCAGATCACCGAGGACCCGGTGGACCTCGCCGACGCTCCCCGCCAGATCCTGCCGGTGCCGGCGGTGGGCGAGGACCCCCGCGATATCTCGCTCGAAGAGAAAACACACCTTCTGGCCGGGATCGAGGGGACCGCACGCATCCCGGGGGTCGTGAACACGCGGGCCAGGTATGCCGAGACGATCGAAGAGGTCAGGTTCCTCGACTCGTCGGGTGTAGAGTTCTCCTACGAGATCCCCAGATGCGGCTTCTCGGTGATGGCCGTTGCGGCCAGGAAAGGCGAGATGCAGATGGGACGGGAGAGTCTGCACACCATCCGCGGCCTTAACCTCCGCCACCGCGAAGAGATGGGGACGAAGGCGGCAGAGACCGCCGTCGCCCTCCTCGATGCGAGGGCGGCGAAAGGGGGACGGATGCGGGCAGTGCTCGATCCCGAACTCGCGGGGGTCTTTGCCCACGAGGCAATCGGCCATGCGAGCGAGGGCGACCTCGTCAGGGAAGGCAACTCCGTCCTCGCCGGCAGGACCGGCGAACTGATCGGCAGCCCGACCATCACGATCGTCGACGATCCCACGCTCCCCGAGTTCGGGTTCGAACCGGTAGACGCTGAGGGCGTCGCGGTCGGCCGGACCGAACTGATCAGGAACGGACGGGTGAACGCCTACATGCACTCGCGCCAGACGCTGGCGGCGGTGGGAAACGGCCGCGCCGGGCATGCCCGCGCCAGTGCCGGCGACCCGCCTCTCGTGCGGATGAGCAACACCTTCATCGAGGAGGGTGACGCCGCCTACGACGAGATCATCGCCGAGTGCCGGAGCGGCATCCTACTGAAGGGCTCGCGCGGCGGACAGGTCGATCCCGGCCGCGGCGTATTCCAGTTCAACGCCGAGTATGGGTATATCATCGAGGACGGCGCTCTCGGGGCGATGGTCAGGGATGTCTCCCTCTCAGGCGAGATCCTGGGCACGCTCCATGCGATCGCCCTGGTCGGCAACGACCGGGCGATGCACCAGGGGTATTGCGGCAAAGGCGGACAGAGCGTCCCGGTGAGCGACGGGTCGCCCCATATTCTCCTCGAAGATGCGGTGGTGGGTGGCAGTGGAACTGATTGAAGAGATCCTCCGCACCGGCGGAGAGATGGTGGACGAGATCGAGGTCTATGTCTCAGAGGCGGAATCGGTCTCTGCAGAGTTGAAACGCACCCTCATCGAGAACGCCGGGGGTTCGAAAGGGTTCGGGATCGGCATCCGCGTCATCGACCGGGGGCGCATCGGCGTCTCCAGCACCGGCAGCCCGAAGGACTGGCGGGCCTGCCTGGAGGCGGCGATCGCCAGCGCCCGCCTCGACCACCCCCAGGAATGGGGCGGACTGCCCGCCCCGGCACCCCTGCCGGACGCCCCGCCGATCTTCGACCCCTCGCTCAGCCTCGACCCCGACTGGACGAGGAACACCCTCGGAGAGATGCTCCGCGGCGCTGAAGTCCACGACGCAGACGTGACCGGCGGGTCGGCCTCGCTCTCCCGGTCGAAGGTGACGATCGCCAACTCTTCAGGCGTCGTCTACGAACAGGAGCGCACCAGCGCCGGGTGTTCCCTGGAATGCATCAACGAGCAGTCCACCGGATTTGAGTTCGACGTCTCCCCGTTCGTCGGGATCGATCCCTGCCGCACCGGCGAACAGGCGGCATTTTTTGCCGAGCACGGCGTTGACGGCGAGGAGATCGAGACCGGGGACTACGACCTCGTCCTCTCGCCGGTCGCCCTCTCCCAGTTCCTCGGCCACGTCCTCGAACCCGCTCTCTCGGGCAGGAACGTGCATGCAGGCCGGTCCTGGCTCGCCGGGAAAGTAGGGGAGGAGTGCATCGGCGAGAACCTCTCGATCTCTGACGATCCCTCCCGGTGCGGCCTTTCCAGCACACGGTTCGACGCCGAAGGCGTGCCTGCAAGACGGATTGTCTTCTTCGAGAACGGCGTTTTGCAGGGTTATGCCTACGACCTCCGCACCGCCTACCGCTACGGACAGGAGAGCACCGGATCAGCGGTCCGCAGCGGGCCTGGCGGCGCTCCTGCAATCGGCGTCCACACCCTGGTCATCGACGGGGCGCGGGACACTGTCGACGACGAGCCCGCCGTCTATGTCCACGATATCGTCGGAGCGCACACGGCCAACCCCCTCACCGGCGACTTCTCGGTCGAACTCTCCAACCCATCATGGGTCGAGGACGGGGCGTTCACCCTCCCGGTGCGGAGCGCCATGCTGGCCGGCAACGTCTTCGAACTCCTTGGTGCGGTCGCCGCCATCGGAAAAGAGGAACGCCTCGTCGGCGGCGCCGTGCTTCCGGCGGTAAGATTAAATAAGCAGCATATCATTGGTAAATAGGATGATAGAGACCATTATCGCCATTGCACTCGTGATCGTGGCTGTCGGGGTCCTGTATTATTTTTTCAAGCAGGCGACGACCCTGATCATCAACGCCGTGGTCGGGCTGATCCTCCTCTTCCTGATCAACTACTTCCAGGTGACCGGCATGATCGGCGGGACCGAGATCCCGATAAACTGGGCGACCGTCCTTATCTGCGCCCTCGGCGGTGTTATCGGCGTGGTTCTGCTCGTCCTGCTCAACCTTGCCGGGATCACCATCTGACTTTTTTTAAAAGACGTTCGCCTCTGAATAGACCTGCACCCGGTCTCTGAGGATCTCGTAGGGCTTGATCTCGCGCGAGTGGTTCGATCCCCGCATCTTCACTACCTCGACCGCCGGGTGGACCTCTGAGAGGTCTGAGGGGCGGATATAGCGGAGGAGGATGACGGTATCGACCATGTACTCGATGAGGGAGTACTTGCTCGCATACGGATTGTTCTGGAGGGTCTCCGAGGTGAGAATGAGCGTGCAGTCCTCGTCCCGCATCCTCTCGATGAACCTGAAGAGTTCCTGCCGCCGTATCGATTCGTCGGTGAAAATGCCTTCGAAGAGCGATATCGGATCGATCACCACCCTTCGTGCCCCGACGCTCCGGATCAACTGCGGCAGTTCGTCCTTGATCTGGTTGACGGCGACGGTGAAATCGGTCGGATCGAGTTTTATGACAAACAGGGACTTGTCCAGATAGGTGTCGAGGTCCCAGCCCCTCCGCAGGATATCCCGGTGGATCATCTCGGTCCGTTCGTCGAGCGAGATGAATATCGCCTTCTCACCCTGTTTTAACCCTTCATAAATGAACTGGAGGGCAAACGTCGTCTTGCCGGTGCCGTATGTCCCCACGATTGAGCAGATTGACCCTTCAAAAATCCCGCCGCTCAGCATGGAGTCGAGCCCCTCGATCCCGAACTGCACCCTCTGTTCGTCGTCCACGTTCATATGACCACCCTGATGTTGGATACCTCAAACCCGCCCCCGGCGGTGATCCGCACGCCGAACTTCACCAGGTCCTGCTCCTCGAGGTGGGGCATCACCCCCCTGAACTTCCTGAAGTACATCGTCCTCTGCCGCCGCATCGCCTGCGTCTCCTCCCACTGGAAGAGGGTGACGGCGTCGGCGATGTCCTGGATCTCGATCTCTTTGGCTGCTGGAAGGACGCCGCGCGTCAGGGGCAGGTAGACCACCGACCCCCACCGTTTTGTCACCCGCTGCAGGCCGCGAAGAAAACCGGTGAACGCTTTCCACTCCTGCGGCGTGTCGGCCTGGGTGGCAAGGTCGGTGAGCGAATCGAGATAAATGACGCTGCCCGGCGCCGCACCCGAGAGGATCGTCGAGAGTTCTCCGAGGATATTTTCCCGTGAGGAGCGGTTTTGCATCCGGGTGAGGATGTCGCTCCCTCCGTACCACTCGGCCGGGACGACGCTGGCGTCGAAATACAGTCTGGAAAGATCGCTGAACCGGACCCCTTCCTCCATGGCGGCGTAGAGGTCCGGGCTCACTGAACTCTCCACCTCCCCGAGGATGTCGTCCCGTATGCGGGTGACCGTGATGTACAGGATCTCGCCGGCAGGAGCTGCTTCATCTCCTCGCTCTTTTTTCTCCTTTGATAGGAATATTGCTGATGACCTGATGAAGTCGCTGTTCCCTGCCCCGATATCCCCGAGAAGGAGTATCATCGACCCCGGCGGGACGCCGCCGTCCAGCACCGGGTCAAGAGAGGCGATCCCGGTTGGAACCCTCAGATCTGCTCTGTCCCTCATCTTCTCCCTGAAACTAATCGACACACTTCTATAAAATGGTTGTAGATTCTTTGTTCAATAAAAATAAAGATAAATACTGGATCCGTTCAATCCTTCATAATCTGGAGTTCGCACATGAATCTGCCGTTTCCCCGGAAACATCCGGATCAATCAGAGATTTTCACCGATTACGACCCGGAAACCGAGCCGGCCCTGGTCGAGGCGGTGATCCCTGAGGCTTTCGATCTCGTTGAGAGTTACTGGGTGGATAAAGGGCAATCGCTTGTCTGTATCCTCCTCAACCGGCGTATCGGCCAGAACGAGTATCATCTGATGGAGCCCGCCCTCTCCCCGTTTGAGTACGAACTCCTGGAACGCCTCCACGAAGACCTGCGCGACACACTGATCCTCTCGGACGACGAGATGATCAGAGAGCGCAAACAGGTGCTCATCGAGCGGATGAACGGTCTGATAAGGGAATACGGCGTCCGGATCGATCCCATCTCACGCCGGAAGATCGAGTATTACATTTTGAGAAATTTTGTCGGCTGGTCCCGCCTGGAAGGGCTGATGAAGGATCCCGATATCGAGGATATCTCCTGCGATGGCACAGGCATTCCTCTCTTCCTGTACCATCGCCGGTTCAAGAACATCAGGACAAACCTCACCTTCTCCGAGGTCGAGTTGAACTCTCTTGGCATCTCCCTTGCCCAGCGTTCGGGAAAACACGTCTCGATCGGAACGCCGGTAGTGGACGCCACCCTCCCGGACGGCTCAAGGCTCCAGCTCACCTTCGGCAAGGAGGTCTCGACGCGCGGCACCTCATTTACGATCAGGAAGTTCCGGGCCGAACCCTTCACCCCGGTCGAACTCCTCGACCTCGGCACCTTCTCCCCGGAGGAGCTGGCCTATTTCTGGATGTCGATCGAGAACAACAAGAGCCTGCTTTTTATCGGCGGCACGGCCTCGGGCAAGACCTCCTCGCTCAACGCCGTCTCGCTGTTCATCCCGCCCCTGGCCAAGGTCGTCTCCATCGAGGACACCCGAGAGATCACCCTCTTCCACGAGAACTGGATTGCCTCGGTGACGCGCGACACGATTGCAGGGGAAGCATCGACCTCGATCTCGATGTTTGATCTCCTGAAGGCGGCGATGCGGCAGCGGCCCGAGTTCATTCTGGTCGGCGAGGTGCGCGGCGCCGAGGCCCAGACGCTCTTCCAGGCGATGAACACCGGGCACACCACCTTCTCCACGATGCATGCAGGCGGTGTCGACGCCGCCATCCACCGTCTGGAGAACGAACCCCTCAACGTCCCGAGGAACATGGTGCAGGCCCTGGACGTCGTCAGCGTGCAGGCGCTCATTTACCGCGGCACCGAGCGGGTCAGGCGCTGCCAGGAGGTCGTGGAGATCGCCGGCATCGACCCGGGCAGCGGGAACCTCCGGGTGAACACCGTCTTCACTTACGACGCCATCCACGACGTGATGCGCTACTCGGGCAGGTCGCTCGTCTACGGCAGGATCATGGAGATGCGGGGCTGGACCCAGGCGAGGCTTGAAGAGGAGATCAACGAGCGGATCCACATCCTCAGGGCGATGCAGGAGCAGAAGATCACCGATTATCGGAAGGTCTCTCACATCTTCCACCTCTATGCGATCAACCGGAACACCGTGATGGAGAGCATCGATAACCTTTCAAGGCTGTTTTCATGAGCGACGAGAGCAGGCCCGGTCCCTTCAGGCGGTTTGTCGAGGCGGTCGTACGCCAGGATCGGGTAAAATACAACAACCTCAGGCAGGACCTGATCTCGGCGCGGCTCGGCATGACGGTAGAAGGGTATGTGGGCCGCTCAGTCCAGTTTGCCCTCCTGGCAGGCCTGTTTTTCGGTCTCCTCATTTATTTCATCTCGGGCTTTGTACACCTCCCGACAGGCAGCATTCAGATCGTCAACATCCTCCACCTGCCGATGCCCGACCTCCAGAAAGGCTCGTCGTCCTGGTATCTGATCCGGATCCTTGCCTTTATGGCGGCTGCAGCCATTGCCGGGGCGGCGTCCTACGCCCTTGCCCTCAGGTACCCGGTGCTGGAGCGGGGAAACCGGGAGACGAAGATCAACCTCTCCCTCCACAACACCGTTTCATACATCTATGCGATGCGGCGGGGGGGCGCCGAGATCATCGATATCTTCCGATCTCTCTCGGAAAACGCCGGGATTTACGGCGAGAGCGCCATCGAGTTTCGGCAGGTGGTGCGCGACGCCGATTATTTCGGCATGGACGTGGTATCGGCGATCCGTCACCTCTCCGAGACGACCCCGTCAAAAAAACTTAAAGAGTTCCTTGAAGACCTCCTCTCGGTCATCGAGAGTGGGGGAAACCTTTCGGCGTTTCTCTCGACCCGCGTCCGGATATACCAGGAAGAGGCACGCTTTGAGCAGAAACAGTTCATCGGCACCCTGGAGTTTGTCGGAGAGGCCTATGTCACCGCCTTTGTCGCCGGCCCGCTCTTCCTCGTGATCGTGATGGTGGTGATGGGGCTGCTCGGCGGATCGGCGATCACCCAGCTCTCGGTCGTCGCCTATGCGCTGCTTCCGATCGGTTCTCTGATCATGATCCTCTTCATCGACCTGATCTCGGTGAAGGAAGAGGGTGCCGAGCGTTACACGAAGATGAAGGTGCTCGACGCCTTCGGAGAGGTCAGGGTGGTCGATGTCGGCGGAGAAGAAACCCTGTTCAAGCAGCTCACCCATTACGACCGCATCCGGGGGATCAGGGGGTTCATCAGAGCACCGTTGCGCGGCTTCGTCGTGGACGCGCGGCGGACCTTCCTCATCACGGTGCCGGCGGCACTCCTTTACCTGCTGGCAATCTTCCTGAACCTTCCCCCCTCTCTTCCCTTCGAGGCTGCCGTCTCTGCCGTCGATGATCATGTCGTCATTGCGGCCCTTCTGGTCATGATCTGCTACGCCGTCTTCTTCGAGGCCTGGCGGCGCGAGATCAAGGGGATGGAGGGGGCGGTCCCCGAGTTTCTGGCCCGGATGGCCGGCATCAACCAGGTCGGCCTCACCCTTGCCCAGGCGATCGAGATCCTGGTGCGGACAAACCTCGGCGTTCTTTCCTACGAGATAAAGCGGATCAGCAAGGACATCGCATGGGGGGCAAATGTTCAGGATGCCCTCGTCCGTTTCGAGCACAGGGTGCGCACCCCGGTGGTCTCCCGCTCGGTCACCCTGATCACGACCGCCACCAGGATGAGCGGCAACATCTCCGAGATCCTGACGATCGCCTCAAAAGATGCCCAGATGTCCCAGGTACTCAGGCAGGAGAGAAACGCGGCGATGCTCCTCTACCTTGCGGTCATCTACATCGCCTTCTTCGTCTTCATCTTCGTCGTCGTGGTGATCTCGGCCCAGTTCCTCCCGCTGCTCGAGGACGTCGCAACCCAGGCCGGACAGATCGGGGGAACCTTCGGCGATATCGGGAATGGGTCGCTCCTCTCGATCAAGAGGCTTCTCTATCATATCTGCCTGATACAGGCCTTTTTCTCCGGTCTTGTCGCAGGGAAGATGGGCGAGGGCTCTGTGCGGGCCGGGGTGAAGCACGCCGCAATCATGCTCTTCATCGGACTGGCGGCGTTCAACCTGCTGGTGTGACCAATTCATCTCTCTTTTCAGGCCAGAATACCCCGGCTCCAGAACCAAATGCTTATATTCCATCGTCGCCGTAGTTCCTCGTATGTGCTCCACTGGCGGCGGCCCCGATGTTGAGATCAACGAGAAAGTGAAGGAAGGAGAAGGAAAACGCTACCGATGCCGTGAGTGCGGCTATACGTTCTCGTCCCTGAGCCGGCACCCGATCTGCCCCTCCTGTCAATCCGAGGACGTCGAACAGATATGATCCTGGAGCCCGGTGCCGGCGATCTCTTCTTGATACAGGGCCCCTCCTCTTTTCTTCTCGGTGGTGTCGTGCGCGAACGGTTCGCCCTTCCGGTGAACGCTGCCGATGACGTCTACTTCGAACCGGTCCGTCCGGGCGATCTCGTCTGCGTCTCGGCCCCGGAAGGCGGGTCCCTGCGGGCGGCGGCGATGCTCCTTCTTCTCGTCCGGGACCATCACTTCCCGGTCTTCGCCCTTCCAAAGGGCCATCCCGGATCGACATGGGTGCCGATGGTTATCTCGACCGCCCCGTCGATCACCCTCTCCTGCGGGATCGTCAGGGGCACGCACCCTGACCAGCACCTCCTCTGTTCTTCAGCTGAACTTGCCGGCATCGTCCTGCGGGGCGGCGTGGACGCTGTCACGGTCGAGGGCCTTCCTGCGGGGTTCACGATCTCGTATATATGTGTTGACCGGGCGCTCGCCGCAGAATAACAACAAATATAAAGGTAATTTTCATCAAATATTGTAAGCCGTGAGAGGAGGGTTGGATGAAGAGTGAGGTTTTAAAAAGCATCAAGCAGGCAGAAGAAGATTACATGTCAATGGTCAGCACCGCAAAGTCTGAACAGAAGCAGAAAATTGCGGATGCCAGGGTGGAGGCCGAACACATCGTTGTGAAGGCTACCGCCGATGCAGAGGCCCACAAAAAGCAGCGACTCGCAGACGCCGCGTCCGAGGCCGCCAGAAAGCGCGCCAATATCCTGAAGGACGGCGAAGTGCGGGCGACAAAACTCAGAGCGGAAAGCCTTGCAAATCTTGACAGGGCAGTCGATCTGCTCGTCTCGCGTTTCAAGGAGCAGCTGCATGTTTCAGCCTGAACGGATGAGCCGTATCCTGATTGCAGGGTCCAAGGACCAGATGGATACGATTGTCCGTGAGCTGTATCACCAGAACGCATTTCACATCGAAGATTTTGTCGAGAAGGAAGACGAGGCCTACGAAGGGTTCAGGATCGGCATGCCTCTTGCGGGCGCAAGCGAAGCGTCCACAGAGCTGATCAAGATCCGTTCGATGGAGTCGATGTTCGGGATCTCCCCTGACACCGCCACCACCGCAAGGATGCATTCGTCCCCTGAACTCCGGGCCGGAGTCGACCAGAAACTCGCCATTCTCGTCAGAGACGTCGAAGAAAGCACTGCACAACGGTCAAAACTTGAGGCTCAGGTGAAGGTACTCGAAGCCAGGGCAGTCGCCCTCGAACCCTTTGCCGCAGTCCCCCTCGATATGGACCTTTACCACGGCTATGAGGGCATCACCGTTTTTGCAGGCTATGTCGCGTCCGACGTCGAGATCCCTGTCCCCCATGAGAAACACTATGTGCCGGGTGGAAAGGGCAGACAGAACTTCCTTGTGGTCTTTGTCCCTGCAAGCGATGCAGAGGCTGCGAATAGCGCCCTGCTTGAAGCACGGTTCCAGGCGGTCCCCATCCCCGAGGGGAACGGGCCGGTAAACGATCTGATCTATGATACCCGGGGCAAAATAGCCCAGATCAACGAGCAGATCGCAAAAATCGAACGGAACATTGAAGAAAAGAAGTCTGAATACAGCGAACTCCTTGTTGCGTACGACGAGTATTTCACGGCCGTTGTGGAGCAGGCCGAGGCCCCGCTCCGGTTTGCAACGACGGAGGACGCTTTTGTGGCAGAAGGCTGGGTCCCGACGGAGCGGGTCGAGGCGATCATCGCAGCGCTCACCCATGCGACCGCAGGCAAGGTCTATGTCACCAGGCTCGATATCGGCGACAACCCGAAGGAGGTTCCGGTTGAATACAAAAACCCGAACTTCTCGCGCCCGACCGAGCTCTTTATGGACATCTACTCGCGTCCGCGCTACGATGAGTTTGACCCGACGCTGCTCGTCTCGATCGTATTCCCGATCTTCTTCGGGTTGATCCTGGGCGATGTCGGCTACGGTCTCGTGCTGCTTGTGGCCTCGTTTGCCCTGAGGAAGGTCCTCACGGGTGAGGCAGGGAACAAGCTCCTCGACGTGCTGCGCAACGCAAGCATCATGAGTATCATCTTTGGTGTATTGTTCAGCGAATTCTTCGGCGCCGGGCTCCCATGGGAGTCGATCATCTACACCAGGCACTTAAACATCGGCGGGCATGCCGTCCACCACCCGATGGTGGCCGAACTGCTGATCGTCTCGGTCTGGATCGGCCTGCTGCACATCACGCTCGGGCGCCTGATCCATATGAGAAACATCAGCCATGCCATGCACAAAAGCCACCACGCCACCAAGGAGATCCTCGCCCAGCTCGGCTGGCTCTCCACAATGTGGGGCATTGTCATCGTGATCTGGTCGATGTTCGCCATCCCCCTGATGATAGACCTGACCGGATTTGCTCCGGTGGCAATGGGCCTGAACGCGGCCAGTATTGTCGGCGTCGTCCTCGGGTTGATCGGCATCGTCTTTATTGGCATGGAATCTCCGCTTGAACTGGTCGAGATCCCGACGATTATCAGTCACGTACTCTCGTACACCCGTCTTGTCGCCGTCGGCCTTTCGTCAGTCGCCATCGCGATGGTCACAAACTTCATCGCTCTGGACTTGATCATCGGCCCGCAGTTAGAATCGCTCTCTGCGTTCGGGGTGTTCATCGTCCTGCTGGGCCTTATCGTCCTGGTAATCGGCCATGTGCTGAACACGGCACTGGGCATCCTGGGCGGCGGCCTGCACTCAATCAGGTTACACTATGTTGAGTTCTTCACCAAGTTTTACAATGGTGGAGGAAAGAAGTACAATCCATTTGGAATGATCAGGAAATTTACGGAGGATTAAATTATGGCAGATCCAGTAGTTGCAGAAATGACTCTTGAAATGGTTCAGGCATCGCAGTTCGGACTTAAGGCAGTTGGCGCAGGCCTGGCTGTCGGCCTTACCGGTATCGGCAGCGGTATTGCCGAAATGGGTATCGGCGCCGCTGCAGTGGGTGCGACCGCAGAGAACAAGGACATGTTCGGTCTTGCACTGCTCTTCACCGTTATTCCAGAAACAATCGTCATCTTCGGTCTTGTGGTCGCTCTGCTGGCGCTCTTCTAAGCACGGAGTGGACGATGGGACTGGAAGCTGTCGTTGGAGATATCAAAGAAAAGGGCAAAAAAGAGGTCTCCGCCATTCAGGCGGAGACCCGGGCAGAGGTGACGCGCATCCTTACGGAGGCGCAGGAGCGTGCAGCAGGGATCAAGCAGCAGGCCAGCGAGGAGGTGGAGCGGGACGTCCAGCGGATCATCAACCAGGAGGTCTCGGCCGCCAACCTTGCGGTCAAACGCGAGATGCTCAATGCTGAGAAGGACACCCTCAACCGCGTCCACGATGCAGTCGTCACCAGGATCGCCGGTATGCCTGCCACCTTCCATGAGATGGCTCTTCGCGCTCTCCTTCCGGAGGCGGCTGCAGCCGTCGGGGGTGGCGTGGTCTATTGCAATGCCCGTGATATCCCCACCGTAAAGAAGATCCTTGCCGAGAGCAAGGACCTGGCAGCGTTCTCGGTCGGCGAGCCCATATCAGTTGAGGGCGGAGTCGTCATTGAGAGCGCCGATGGCAGGATGAAGATCGATTATAGTTACCGTACGTTCCTGGAGACGGTATGGGAGTCAGGGCTTAAGGATGCGTCAGATATCCTGTTTCCCTGAGGAGGCCGGCAGATGGCTGACGTAGGGGGCCCTGCCCCATATATTTACGTCTCAACGCGCATGCGTGTGCGCAAAGCAAAGTTGATCCCGCGGGAGGAATACCTGCGGATGCTCAACATGAGCCTGCCCGAGATCACCCGCCTGATCGGGGAGACCGAGTATAAACGGGAGATCGACGAGCTCTCCTCGTCTTTCTCCGGGATAAACCTCATCGAGGTTGCCCTTTCGTGGAACCTCGCGAAGGAGTATCAGAATATCCTGAAGATCACGCCGCCCGGACTGATGCAGTTCGTGCAGATCTATCTGCGCCACTGGGACATCCAGAACGTCCTCACCATCCTCCGGGGAAAGGTGCAGGGCATGAAGCCCGGCAAGATCAAGGAGGTACTCATCCCCGCAGGTGAACTCGATAGAATCACTCTTGACCATCTCCTGAACGAGGACTCCCCTGAGCGGATCGTCGATTCGCTCAAGGGCCGGTCATTCGGGGCAGTCCTCGCCGCCGGGATCACCGAGGCTCTTGAGACCGGTTCGTTCGCAAACATCGAGAACGAGCTCTACAAGCAGCTCTATGCCAGGATGATCGCCGAAGCGAAGGACGGGATCAAGGGGGGCTACGAGTTTCTCGGGTACATCCAGATGGAGATCGACCTGAAGAACCTCATCAACCTCTTCCGGTTCCGTGCGCACAAAGCCGGCGAAGAGATCAGGGAACTGCTCATTCCAGGCGGAAAAGCATTCACGGTCGACGAACTCCAGAGGATGAGCGCAATCGAGGACCTCAACGAGTTCATCGATGCTGCCAGGAAAAAGACACGTGACCCCGAACTGAACGCACTCTTCGATGAACTCGGCCAGAAACGCCCGGTTCACGAGGTCGAGGTGCTGGTGACGAAGTACCAGCTGAAGCAGATGGAGAGGCTGTCCAAGCTCTACGTCTTCTCGGTCTTCCCGATCCTGGCATACCTCGAGATGAAGAAGTACGAGGTGACAAACCTCCGTGCGATCGCGCGCGGTAAGGAGTATGGCCTGCCAAACGAACGCATTCAGGGATACCTGGTGATGTAAATGGTCGAGATTGCAGTTGTTGGCCAGGCTGAGTTCGTCATCGGGTTCCGGCTTGCAGGCATTCAGAAGACGATCGCTGTCGGAGACGACGAGGCACTGAAAAACACCGTTATAAACGTCCTCAAGGACAGTTCGGTCGGGATTCTGGTGCTGAGCAGCAGCGATATGAACAGGCTCCCTCTAAGGCTGCGGAACCAGCTCGAGGAATCCGTAAAACCGACGGTGATCGCAGTCGGCGAAGAAGAAGGAGGACTCTCCATGCGGGAGAGAATAAAGAGATCGGTCGGTGTTGATCTGTGGAAGTAAAAGGAGAATCGAAAACAGGCACTTCGACAGGGGTGCTCAAGAGAATTTCAGGCCCGGTGGTGACGGCCGTCGGTTTCAACGCCCACATGTATGATGTGGTCAAGGTGGGCAACGAGAAACTGATGGGCGAGGTCATCAAGATCACGGGCGAGAACATCATCATTCAGGTCTATGAGGCCACCGATGGCATCAGACCGGGCGAACCTGTGGAGAACACAGGGATGTCGCTCGCGGTCGAGCTCGGCCCTGGGCTGCTGAAGAGCATCTACGACGGGATTCAGCGTCCGCTCGAGGTGCTCATGGATAAGATGGGCAGTTTCATCGAGCGTGGTGTGACCGCACCCGGCCTCGACCGCACCACGAAGTGGGACTTTGTCCCGGTCGTGAAGGCGGGCGACAAGGTCGTGCCCGGCACCATCCTCGGGACGGTGCAGGAGACCTCGTCGATCCTCCACAAGATCATGGTCCCGCCCAATATGAAGGGCGGCGTGGTCAAGGAGATCAAGGGGGGTTCGTTCACCGTCGAGGAGGTCATCTGTAGCCTCGAAGACGGAACGACCATCACCATGATGCAGAAGTGGCCGGTGCGCGTGCCGCGCCCGGTGACCGAGAAGATGAACCCGGACATTCCGCTGGTCACCGGCCAGCGCATTCTCGACGGGCTCTTCCCGATCGCAAAGGGCGGCACCGCAGCAATTCCGGGCCCGTTCGGCTCGGGCAAGACAGTCACCCAGCAGGCGCTTGCGAAGTGGTCTGACGCACAGATCGTCGTCTATATCGGCTGCGGCGAGCGCGGCAACGAGATGACCGAAGTGCTGACCGAGTTCCCCGAACTCGAGGACCCCAAAACCGGCAGGCCGCTCATGGAGCGGACGGTGCTCATCGCGAACACCTCGAACATGCCGGTGGCAGCCCGTGAAGCGTCCGTGTACACGGGGATCACCATCGCGGAGTACTTCCGCGACCAGGGCTACGACGTCTCGCTGATGGCCGATTCCACCTCGCGGTGGGCAGAGGCGATGCGTGAGATCTCCTCCCGTCTTGAGGAGATGCCCGGTGAGGAAGGGTATCCTGCATATCTCTCCGCCCGTCTCTCTGAGTTCTACGAGCGTGCGGGGCGTGTGACCACCCTCAGCAACGAGAAGGGCTCGGTCACCGTCATCGGCGCCGTTTCTCCGCCGGGCGGCGACTTTTCAGAGCCGGTCACCCAGAACACCCTCCGTATCGTGAAGGTCTTCTGGGCACTGGACGCGAAGCTCTCGCAGCGCCGGCACTTCCCGGCGATCAACTGGTTAAACTCGTACTCCCTGTACCTCAACGTGCTCAACCCCTGGTACGACAAGAACATCTCCCCTGAGTGGAATCCCCTCCGCAACTGGGCGATGGCCGTCCTCCAGAAAGAGTCCGAACTCCAGGAGATCGTGCAGCTCGTCGGTTCCGACGCCCTGCCTGAGGAGGAGCAGATCACCATCGAGGTCGCCAGGATGCTCCGTGAAGTGTTCCTGCAGCAGAACGCCTTCGATCCCGTCGACACCTACTGCTCCCTCGAGAAGCAGTTCGACATCATGAAGGCGATCCGTCTCTACGCCGACCTGGCCGCCACGGCCCACACCGCCGGTGTGATGCCGTCCCAGATCCTTTCGGTCAAGGCGAAGAACGACCTGCCGCAGATCAAGTTCACGAAGGACTACAAGCCTGAACTCGAGAAGGTTCTCGCGCAGATGAAGAACGAGTTTGCCGGACTGAAGGCGGGTGCAGCATGAAGGAATATCGGACAATCAAGCAGATTGCAGGCCCGCTCGTCTTCGTCGAGAAGACCGAGCCGGTCGGCTACAACGAGCTCGTGAACATCGCTCTCGCCGACGGCTCGATCAAGCGCGGCCAGGTGCTCGACACCTCAGACGACCTCGTGGTTGTCCAGTGTTTCGAGACGACGGCCGGTATCGGCCGTGACTCCGGGGTCAGGTTCCTCGGCGAGACGATCAAGATGCCGCTCTCGAAGGAGATGCTCGGCCGTATCCTCTCGGGCGGCGGTAAGCCGATCGACGGCGGCCCTGAGATCGTCCCGGAAAAACGGCTCGACATCATGGGCGCTGCGATCAACCCGTACGCCCGTGCGTCGCCGGCTGATTTCATCCAGACCGGTATCTCCACGATCGACGGGACGAACACCCTTGTGCGCGGTCAGAAGCTCCCGATCTTCTCGGCAGCCGGTCTGCCGCATAACGATGTCGCCCTGCAGATCGCCCGTCAGGCAAAGGTGCCGGGATCGACCGAAGCGTTCGCCGTGGTCTTCGCTGCGATGGGTATCACGAAGGAAGAGGCCAACCATTTCATGGCCGACTTCGAGCGCACCGGCGCCCTTGAGAGCGCGGTCGTCTTCCTGAACCTTGCAGACGACCCGGCCGTAGAGCGGATCATCACGCCGCGTCTCGCCCTCACGACCGCCGAGTACCTTGCGTACGAACTTGGGTACCACGTGCTCGTCATCCTGACGGACATGACAAACTACTGTGAGGCGCTCCGTCAGATCGGTGCCGCCCGTGAAGAAGTGCCGGGCCGCCGCGGCTACCCGGGCTACATGTACACGGACCTCGCCTCGATCTACGAGCGTGCGGGTATCGTCAAGGGCAAAAAGGGCTCTGTGACCCAGATCCCGATCCTGACGATGCCGGGCGACGATATCACGCACCCGATCCCCGACCTGACCGGCTACATCACCGAGGGTCAGATCGTGGTCTCCCGTGAGCTGCACCGGAAGGGTATCTACCCGCCGATCAACGTCCTGCCGTCGCTGTCCCGTCTGATGAACCTCGGTATCGGCAAGGGCCACACGAGAGAGGACCACAAGAAGGTCTCCGACCAGCTCTACGCGGGCTATGCGGAAGGCAACGACCTGCGCGGCCTCGTGGCGATCGTCGGCAAGGACGCCCTTTCCGAGCGTGACCGCGGTTTCCTGGAGTTCGCCGACCTCTTCGAGGGCAGGTTTGTTACGCAGGGTATCGACGAGAACCGGACGATCGAGGACACCCTCGACCTCGGCTGGGAACTGCTGGCCTCGCTGCCGGTGGAGCAGCTCGTGCGTATCGACCGCGACCTGATCCAGAAGTACCACCCGCTCTACCGCAAGGGCGCAAAATCTGCAGGGGTGTAACCGTCGATGGCGCTTAGAGATGTCAAGCCGACCCGTTCCGAGCTGATCAACATCAAGCGCAAGATCAAGCTCTCAGAGCGGGGCTACAACATCCTCAAGATGAAGCGCGACGGGCTGATCCTTGAGTTCTTCAAGGTGCTGAAGGAGGCGAAGGACACCCGGGGCGAGATGCTGCGCAAATACCGGCACGCCCAGGAGATGATCGCCCTTGCAAACACGGTTGAAGGGACGATCGGGGTGAAAGCGGCGGCCTTCTCCGTGAAGGAGAAGCCCGAGATCACCCTGAAGTCCAAGAACATCATGGGCGTTGTCGTGCCCGAGATCGAGGCCTCGAAAGTGAGGAAGAACCTGGCCGAGCGCGGGTACGGTGTGCTCGGCTCCCGTGCGGTCATCGACGAGACGGCCGAAGCCTACGAGGAGCTGGTCGAGGCGATCATCGAGAGCGCCGAGGTCGAGACGAAGATGAAGCGTCTCCTCGACGAGATCGACCGGACGAAGCGGCGTGTGAACGCCCTTGAGTTCAAGGTGATCCCCGAACTGAAGGAAGGCGCGGCCTTCATCAAGATGCGCCTCGACGAGATGGAGCGCGACGAGCTCTCCCGTCTGAAGCGGATCAAGGCGAAGAGTGCGGAGTAGAAGTCCGCGTAGCCGCTTTCACCTTTTTTTTTGTGTTTCTGCAGCCTGTCAACGTCCGGGGGCAGCGCAGGAAAATAGTCCCGGTTTTGAACGGTCGTTTCTCCACTCCCGAGGACAAACAATATCATTTTATGTCTCCAACCGTCTAAGGAAACTATACCCTATACGGCGGCAGGTTGTCCTATGACGATTGGAACACTCACTGATCTCGATATCTCCGGAAAAACCGTTCTTTTGCGTGTCGACTTCAACTCCCCGATCGATCCCGCATCAGGCGAGATCCTGGACGACAAACGCTTCCGTGAGCACCTCCCCACGGTCAGGGCGCTGGAAGATGCCCGCTGCGTCATCCTCGCCCACCAGAGCCGGCCCGGAAAGAAGGACTTCACCACGCTCCAGGCCCATGCCGATAAACTGGAGCGCCTCCTGGGCCGTCAGGTCACCTATATCGACGACATCTTCGGGCGTGCAGCACGGGACGCCGTCTCATCCATGCGTGCCGGCGAGGTGCTGATGCTCGAGAACGTCCGTTTCAATGCCGAAGAAAACCTGACGCTCCTTCCCGATGCGGCGAAAGGGACACACATCTGCCGGAATCTCGCGTCGATGGCCGACGTCTTCGTCAACGACGCTTTCGGCACCGCTCACCGCTCGCAACCGACGGTGGTGGGCCTCCCGATGCTGATGCGCTCGGCCGCAGGTCTGCTGATGGAGCGAGAGGTCGCAACCCTCTCCCGGGTCTTTACCGGAGCGCCGCGGCCGGTCACCTTTATCCTGGGCGGGACGAAGGTGGACGACTCGGTGGCGGTCGCCGAAAACGTCCTTGAGAAGGGTGTTGCCGACCGGGTGATCGTCATCGGTGTCGTTGCGAACGTCTTCCTCATGGCGGCTGGCCACGAGATCGGAAAGCCCTCGACCGATCTGGTCGCCCAGCTGAAATACATGGGCGAGGTCGAGAAGGCGAAGGCCCTCCTCTCCCGCTTCGGGGAGAAGATCGTCATGCCCGACCAGGTGGCGGTGCGCGAGGCCGGCGGCCGGGCCGAGTACTCCCTGGACCGGATCCCCGCAGACGCCCCGGTGATGGATATCGGCACCGGAGCGCTCAGCGCGGTGAACGAGGTGATCAGATCCTCAGGTACGGTGGTGTTGAACGGCCCTGCAGGAGTCTTCGAGGACGCCGCCTTTGCGGTCGGAACCCATGAGATTCTCAGGACCTCCTCGAAGGTGCCGTTCTCGGTGGTGGGGGGCGGACACACAGCGGCGGTGATCGAGAAGATGGGGCTTGATTCGGCGTTCACCCACATCTCCACCGGCGGCGGGGCGTGCATCGAGTTTCTGACCGGGAAAAAACTCCCGGCCGTCGCCGCACTCGAACGCTCAAAAGAGATATTTGGATAGGCCGGTTTTGATCGCCTGACCCGAAGAAATCTCAGTCTTTTTTCTTCATTTCTGCGTATTTGAGGCGTTTGAGAATCTCAATGGCCTCTGCTTTGTTATTTTTCTCAAGACGCCCGAATACCTCCCTTACATCGTGATCCGAAGAGTTGAGGACGGTGCAGACCCCCTCAAGGTCAGGATTTTTACCGAGGTATTCTTTCAGGCGTTCAAACCCCTCAGATTCGATCATGATAGTTGTTATGATCACTCCTGGTAAAAACGTTTTCTTTTAATAGTTCCGAGTATTTCCCCCCTTTATCACTATATTCCTCATTTTTTTCAGATTTGTTGTCTCGCTCTTCGATAAACGCCTTCAGAACTTCCATCGAAAATTTGATATTTTTTCGGTGGAAACGCGGCGCCCGGAGCGATAGTCCGGATGTCCCCTTCTCTGCCATTCGTCCCCCCCAGGACTTTCTGACACGATGATGAGTGATGCGATCACTGTTATATATTGGTTTCTATGCCCCCAAGAATAGGATTTATTCAAGATTCTAATGGCTATGATCCGGGCATACCATAAAATAACCCGGCAATGCAAGCAGAAGGGGAAGTGAGACGATCCGCAATGACAGGATCACTCATAGCGCAGCGCCTCGATCGGATCGAGATGCGCCGCCTTCCATGCTGGATAGATCCCTGAGAGAACACTGGTCCCGATGCCAAAGACGATCCCGAGCAGGATAGCCCTGAGCCCCGCCGGATCTATGCCTGCCGGCGTGGTGCCGAAGCCTGCGAAGATCGTCTCGGCAACCAATGCCGAGATCGCATACCCGACGCCGATGGAGAGGAGGCCGCCGACCAGACTCCCGGCAAGGCCCAGGACCAGCGCCTCGTACAGGAACATGCGGAGGATCTCGCTGCGCAACGCTCCCAGAGAGCGCATGATCCCGATCTCGCGGGTGCGCTGGGTGACCGAAATGATCATCACGTTCAGGATCGAAACCCCTGCGACAAGGAGGGCGACAAGGCCGATGCCGAGGAGGAAGACCGATATGGCGTCGTAAGTCTGGTAGTAGAGTTCAAGGATCTCCCGCGAGTCCAGCACGTCCACCACCTCTTTTTGCCGGTTCATCTGCTCCTTCACTGCCGCCTTCACCGCCGGGACCTCATCGAGGACGGCGACCTTGATCACCACACGGTCATAGTCCTTCTCTCCCCGGCGGTCGGTATACCAGTCCCGCGTGACGACGACGGCGTAATCGGGATTGATATCGATCGCCATCCCCCGCTCCTCCAGTATGCCGGCCACCCGCACCTCCTCCCCGTCGAGGCCAATCCGCCCACCAGCCCTGAGATCGAACTCTTCAGCAAGGAGGGCACCGACCAGGACACTCTTCCCGGTCGGAAAGGAGCCCTCTGTTACGGCGAGGAGGAGGGGCATATCGCTCCGGCCAAGGACGATCATCGGCACATAACCGCCTTCCCTCTCTTTTTTCATCAGCACTGCCGTTTGAATGAGGGGGATAGCGGGGTTCGCTCCCGCAGCCCGTGCAATTCGATCTGCGTCCCGCTCCGAGATCCCGGTTGCGAGGGCAGACCTCGGGTCGAAGGGGTCTCCGCTTGCGGCGGCGAGGTGCGGACTGACGACGACGGTATCAGAGACATCAGCAACGAGGCCGGAGAAGAGAATGATGAGGTTCGAACCGAGGATGCCAAGCGAGGCGATGGCGAGCACGCCGATGACGATCCCGAGCGCCGCAAGCCCTGACCTGACCGGGTGGCGCCGCAGGTTCCTGAGGGCGAAGACCAGAAAGACTCGCCATAGCGATCGCACCCCACTTTCACCCCCGCAACGCGTCGATCGGCGCCATCCGTGACGCCTGCCATGCCGGGTACAGCCCCGCGGCCACACTTGTCGCCATGCCAAAGCCCATCGCAAAGAGGATATAGGCGATAGAGAGCGGGTCGAAGACGGTCGCCCCTTCACCGAAGGTAGTCCCGGCGGTGAACACCTGCAGGGCGGCGACGCTGATGAGATAGCCCCCGATAAAACTGAAGGCCCCGCCGACCAGGCTCCCGACAATCCCGAGAACGAGCGCTTCGTAGATAAACATCAGCAGGATCTCGCGGCGCAATGCACCGATGGACCGCATCACCCCGATCTCGCGGATTCGTTCGGTGACCGAGATGATCATCACGTTCAGGATGGAGACGCCAGCGATCACCAGGGATATCGCCCCGATACCGAGGAGAAACCAGCCCATCGCGGCATAAATCTCGTTCACCTGCCGCAGTATCTCTCTGGAGTCCACAACATCCACGGTCTTCTCCCGGCGGTTCATCAGGTTCTCGACCGAACCCTTCACGCCCTCGATCGCCTCCGGGTCGGTGACCCTGATGACGACGTAGTTGTAGCCGACCTTCTCAGGAAAGATCTCGAAAAATCGCTCTTTTGTGACGACGATTGCATAGTCCGGGTTGATATCGAAGGCAAGACCCCGCTCCTGAAGGACGCCGGCGACCGGGGCGGTCTCATCGCCGATCCCGATCCTGCTCCCGGCCCGAAGGTCGTACTCCCGGGCGAGATATACCCCGACCAGACAGGAGCGGGAACCGGGTCTGAGGTAATTGCCCTCCGAGAGGGAGAGGAGCGGAGGGATGGCATCGTAATCAAGGCCGATCACCAGGGCATAGCCCCCTTCCTTCCCGGCCGTCAGTTCGGCCGCCCCTTCAAGCACTGGCACCGTCAGGTAACCCCCGGCCGCCCGCCTGATCCGCTCCACGTCCGCCTCCGGGATCGTCGCCGCCACCGCCGTCCTGGGGTCGCCGACGATCCCGAGATCGCCGAGGGCGGTGTGCGGGGTGATCACCACCGTGTCGCCGACATCGGCAATCAGCCCGGCGGCAAGCAGATTGATAGCGTTACTCATCACCCCGAGGGAGGCGATCGCAAAGACCCCGATCACGATCCCGAGGGTCGCCAGCAGGGATCGGGCGGGGTGCCGCCTGATGTTCCTGAGGGCGAACGAGAAAAAGATCATACGATCTGACCGTCGACGATGTTGATCGTTCGCCGGGCGTATTCGGCGATTCTCGGGTCATGGGTGACCATGATGATCGTCTTGCCCCGCCTGTTCATCGCCGTGAGGAGTTCCATGATCCCGGTCCCGGTCTTTGTGTCGAGGTTTCCCGTCGGTTCGTCTGCCAGGAGGATCTCGGGGTCGTTGACGAGGGCGCGAGCGATCGCCACTCGCTGCTGCTGTCCACCCGAGAGTTCAGCCGGGGTGTGGGTGAGGAGTTCGTCCTCAAGGCCGACAGCGTGGATGACGTCCCGGCACGTCTGGCTGCACCCCCCCTTCCGCTCCTTTAAGAGCCGCGGGAACTCCACGTTCTCGAGGACGTTGAGGAGGGGGATCAGGTTGAACTGCTGGAAGATGAAGCCGATATGGTCGCGCCGCAGGGCGGTGAGTTCATCGTCAGAGAGCGTCCCGATGTCTTTTCCCTTGATGGAGAGTGTTCCCGAGGTCGGGGTGTCGAGGCAGCCCATCAGGTTGAGGAGGGTGGACTTGCCCGAGCCCGACGGCCCCATGATCGCCAGAAACTCCCCGGCCGGGACGTCGAGGGAGACGTGATCGAGGGCGACGACGTCGCCAGCCTGAAGAGGGTAGACCTTGGAGACGTCCACAAATCTGATGATAGGCTCCTGTTCAGTCATGGCGCAACGCCTCGATCGGGTTCAGATGCGATGCTTTCCAGGCCGGATAAAAGCCTGAAACAACGCTCGTCCCGATGCCGAACGCCATGCCGTACAGGATATAGACGAGGCTTGACGGGACGAAGAGGTATGACGTATCTTCCAGCATGACAATCACGGCAAGGTAGCCTCCGATAAAACTGAGGACGCCCCCGATGGCGCTCCCGATGAATCCAAGTATGAACGACTCGTAGATGAACATGCGCAGCACCTCGCCCTGCCGGGCCCCGATCGAGCGGATCACCCCGATCTCGCGGGTCCGTTCGGTCACCGACATCATCATCACGTTGAAGATCGAGACGCCGGCGACGACAAGGGAGATCCCGCCGATGGCGACGGTGAACGTCGAGATCCGGTTGAAGGTCTCGATGAGGGTCTCCAGGATCGCACGGGTGTCCAGCACGTTCACCACCTGCTCCCTCCGGTTGAGTTGATCATCGATGGCGGCCCTGACCGTGTCGATCTTGTTAATATCCCTGACCTTGACGATCACCATGCTCCAGTCATCGTCGCCGTAGAGGTCCCGGTAGAAGGCGTCTGAGACGACGACGGCGTAGTCCGGATTGATATCGAAACCGACGCCGCGCTCCTCCAGGATCCCGATCGTCCTGAGCCGCACCTCCTCTTCGCCGATTGCCACCCTGCTGCCCACGATCAGGTCGTATTCGTCGGCAAGGCTCGACCCGATCAGCGCCGTCGTCGAGCCTCGCAGGTAGACCCCGTCGCGGATCTCGAGGAGTTCGGGGATCTCTGACGGCCGCATCCCATAGATCTGGGCGGCGCCGATCTTACCGCCGATAACGATCCGGTCGCCGCCTGAATAGAGCGGGATCACCACGTTCGAACCGGCGGCCCGCTGGATCTCGATCACCTGCCGGTCGGTAATACCCCTGGACGACGCCCCGCCGAACCCGCCCCCGCCCCCACCCCCGCCGGTATGCGGGGTGATGACGATGGTGTCGCCGACAGTGGTCAGCGAGTCAGAGATGGAGAGGACGAGACTGTTGCCGAGGATGCCCATGGAGGCGATGGCGACGACACCGATAACAATCCCTATGACGGCGAGGAGGGAGCGCAGGAGGTTCAGCCTGATGTTCCTTCGGGCAAACTCAAAAAAGATCATGTCCTATGCTATCCTTGAGGGAAGGACTATATAATAAAATTGGCCGGGGGAGGGGAGAAAGCAGAGGGAGCACACACCCCATCCCGGCAGACTGGGGCGCTAGTCTATCGGGTGATCCCGCAGCCACGAGGAGGCATAGCCGATCAGCCCATGGACCCCGTCAGGAATCGGGTGGACGTCCAGGAGGCCGTCGAGGTCGTGGACCGTCCGGCGGTGGCGGATGGCGTCGGCCATATAGGTGGCGATGATCCCGGCGCCCGGCGATGCGGCCCAGACGCCGCGAACCTCACCACTCTCCCGGTCCACACGGATTTTTCCGATCCCGGTGTCGCCTGACGGGACCGACCAGAACGAGCCCGGACCTGCAGGGGCGGGCACGGAGAACTCAACACCGCTCTCCTCCGCTGCGGTGCAGAAGGCGAGCTCGTTTGCGAGGCTGATGCTCTGCGGGACGGCCGCAGGATCGAAACGACGGTCGATGCCCAGGATGTTCTCGGCGGCGACGACCCCCTGCAGGCGGGCGACCGGGGTGAGGAAGGGGCCGCCGGTCACGTCCCCGGCGGCATACACACCCTTCACCGAGGTCTCCATCCGATCGTTTACCCGCACCTCGCCCTTCGGTCCCTTTCTCACCCCTCCGATCATGGCGGCGTTGGGAACAAGCCCGGCCGCAAGCAGGACGGCGTCTGCACTGCAGGCCCCGGGTTCGTTCCCGCCGTAAGAGACGCTTTCGGCCCATCCATTGCCGGTGACCCCGCTGAATACGGCGCCTTCCTTGATATCGACGTCTTTGAGCTCTTTCAGGGCCAGACGGCGGAGACGGGGATCGAGCCCTTTCAGAAAGGCACTGCGTGCGAGCACGGTCACCCGGCTGCCGAGCATCGAGAAAATATAGGCGAACTCGGCCGCCTGGACACCGCCGCCAACGATGACGAGATCTCCGGGCAACGTCTCCATGCGCGGGAGCGTGTGGGCCGTATAGACGCCGGGGAGAGAGATCCCTTCCACCGCCGGCACTGCCGGCACCGAACCGGTCGCGATCACGACGGCCTCTGCCTCGACCTCTTCACCGTCGATGAAGACCTGCCGGCCGTCGAGCCGCGCCGTACTCCCGTAGAGGATCTCGACGCCGGCGTTTTTCGTCTCCTGATCGAGCACGACCCTGATCTTCTCCTGGACGCGGTCCATGCCCACCAGGAGGGCCGGGAAATGGACCTCAGGGGCGCCGTCCAGGATGCCGGCGGCGGCGAACTCGCGGTTCCGCTGCAGGTGCCGGGCGGCATCGTTGAGGGCGCAGACCGCCATGCACCCATAGTTCAGGCATTGACCGCCAATCGCCCCTTTTTCGACGAGCAGGACCTCACGTCCGGCATTGCCGAGCCTGACGGCCGCGAACCTTCCTGCGGGGCCTCCGCCGATGACGAGGATCATGGACAATCTAGAAGACCTCGACGCCTTCGTCCATCGGCATGGTGAGGATCTCGCCGGTGTAGGCATTCACCTCGACGATCTTGTCCCGCGCCTCGATCTCCCAGACCGGGACATAGATGAGGGTCAGTTCGGCCGTGATGTTCTTTCTGTCAGGCTTGAGCGTTTCCTCCTGGTAATAGATCGTGTCGCCCTCCTCGCGCTTGATACGCACGCGCTGGGTGAGGTTCTCGACCATTGCGGCGACCACCTGCGCTTCTGCGTCCTCTTTTCGAATCTTCGGCGTGAGCACCTCGCAGTTCTCGGGCATGCCGGTGTCGACGGCCTCGGAGACCTTCATGTCCATCGTGGTGCCGTTGATGGCGTTCAGCCCACCCCACCGGTCGGCTTCGAAGGAAACCCGATGGTTCACCACCGTCTGGGATCCGGTGCTGGTGCAGTGGTAACACCAGTACGGAACGAACCTGCACCGCACCGACCCTCGCTTCCCTGAGATGATCGAGGCATTCTTCTCGCTGATCTGCACCGGGAGATGGAGGATGGCGATCCCTTTTCCCACTCCAGGCCGGGGAACCGCCCCGGCCGGTTGCGCCACCGGTCCGCTGTCGAGTGCGATCCTGCGCCCGAAGATACCGGCAACCGCCGCTTCACCGGCATATCTGGCGATCTCCTCCTCGCCCCAGACGGTGCAGTTCGGTGCCCTCGCACCGGTGAAGGTCACCAGCACCTTTCTGCACTCCTGGACTCCATCCTCTCGTTTAAGACGGAATTTTCTCGTGTCAAAGCGGTCGATCACATCGGGATTGTCCGATATGAGCACCACAATACCGTCATCGTCGCTGACACCCGAGAGATCAAATGGCTCGTCGGCGCATTCGACCTCGTATCCCGCGGCTTTCAGGATCGTCTTCACAAGATCCTGCGCCCGCTCCCTCAGAACGCCTTCCATCTCTTTTTATATCGGCGTGAGGTATAGAACAATTTTGCTATCTGCACCAGCAGACCGGCCCGGAGGCTGCAGAGGGCGGTGCGGGCGAGGTGACGGAAAACCATGCGTAGCCTTCAGGTTGACGTCTGCACACCGCGCCGACCAGCATGGAATGATTTTTCTCTTTCTGTAGCAAGAGTATGGTGTGAATCACCCCCTGAAATTTCTCAACCACCTGATCGAAGAGGAGGCGATGCAGGTGACCTATGACCCTTCAGAGAACGAGGGAAAGGTCATTTACAATCTCTCTCTTGTGGATGCAGACGATCTGGATGCTGTTGTTGCAATCATGAAGGAGACCTACAGGGCAGGCATCAGCCCGAGCGGTCTGGTCCAGATCTTTCAAACCGGAGAAAAGGCCGGGGGTTACGCCGTTCCGAAGGGAAAGGCAGGGATATGCACCATCTGCTCGATCACCCTTGACGGCGTGATGATCAGAAGAGGCGCCCCCCTCCATCCGATCGGCGGGGGCGTTGTGCAGATCGAGAACGGAACTCCAAGGCGCTTCACCGATATGGTGCTCTATGATGCTACGACCATCGACCCTCTCGAACTGCTGGTGTCCCAGGAGATCACCAACGTCTCAGGGGTTATTGCGACAGGACAGGGAAACGTCCTCGCCAACCTCAGGGAGTGCCACATGGAGGCCGAGTCCACCGTTGCGGCCGTCATTGAAGACCTGGAGCGGAGCATGATCGCCGGCGTCCTTGAGATTGGACCGCCGAACGCCCCCATCCTCGGCTTCACCTGTTCACCCCAATATTTCGGCATCGCAATACTCGGCGGGACCAACGTGATGGCAGCGGTAAAAGAAGGCGGGTACCATGTCGAGATCAACTCGCTCAAGGGCCTGATCGACGTCTCCAGCCTCGAACCGATCCATCACTTCTGATCCCGGGCCCCGCCATAGCCCCGGATCAGGGACCAGTACCGGGAAAAAAAACGGTAAAACCCTTCAGACTCTGAGTACAGGGCGATTGGTATCTCCCCCTCCGAGCCCATCACCACCATTACCTTTGAGCCGTCTACAAAAACTATTCCTGCCCGCTCATTGCTCCCCATCTCCTTAGACCAGATCGAAGGGACGATGGTGCTGATCTGGATGCCGGGAAGAACCGTTTCCCCCGGTTTATTGGTGATCACATCCACCCTGACCCTGCCCGCTGCCAGGGACAGGGGTTCGCTGAGGTCCCCGATGAGATTCCAGCTCCCCAGCACCTCGACCCGATCAGTCGCCTGAGCGATGAGGTCCCTGATCCTGCTGATGATGTTTGCATCGCCGGTGATGGTCCAGACCAGCTCCTGGCCGCCCCCTTCGGGTGTCTTTCTCCGGTCGTAGAGTTCCTGGAGCGACTCTTTTGCATACGACGCCTTCTCGCTGATCCCTCGCATGAGGGAGTTGACTGCCTCCTCCGGCGGAATGGCAGAGAAGCGTTTCGGGGTGGTATGGGAGACGGTAACCAGATTCCTCTGGATGAGTCGGTCGAGGACAGGGTATGCCGATGCGCGGGGCACGCCTGAAAGCTCGTGGATTTCGGTCGCCGTCGCTCGGGTGACCTGGAGGAGGGCGACATAGACGAGCGCCTCATATTTTGTAAGTCCAAGCATTTTAAGGGCTTCTGCAATCGTGCCCGAGGATTCCGGAGAGGGGTGCATCACATAACTATTAATAGGATCTGCAGATAAATGTTGTTACAACAATAACAACACGGTGAACCCACATGGATATCAGGAAATTACTCTTTCTCAGTCTTTTTATGGCTGTGCTCACCGTCCCTGCTCTGGCCGGGGTGGAGTCTCTCTACGGCAGCCCGGATCTGTCTGCAACGGTCTCAGGCACCAATGAGTTCGCTCCTGGCGACGAGGTCACGCTCCAGGTGATCGTCTCGAACACCGGCCTGAACACGGTCATCCAGGTAACATCGTCCACAATATCCCCGCCAGACGCCCCGAACCTGGCTAAACTCGTCCAGGCAGGGCTTTCTGCAGGAAGCGCCCCCATCACGATCAAATCCGAGCCCCAGCAGATCGGCGATATCGCCGGCGGGGCGAGCAAGACGGTGAATTTTGTTGTGAAGATCGACAGGAATGCACCGGCAGGCTCCTATGACCTCCCGCTCAGCCTCACCTACACCTATGCGGACTGGACCGACTCCGAGAGTGGCACCCTCATCAGGACCGGTTATCTCAAAAAGACCGAGACGATCAACATCCCGGTGAAGGTGACCTCCGATGTGAACCTCGAGGTCGTATCCACCTCTACGGAGTACCTCAACGTCGGCACCGAGGGCTACCTCCACCTCACGCTCAGCAACACCGGCCACGAACAGGCGACGAAGGCCGTCGCAACGCTTGTGCGGGACAGTTCCAGCCCCCTGATCCCGACCGACGGGAGCGTCTATATCGGCGACTTCAACCCCGGAGATGTCGCCACGGTCACCTTCAAGGTCTCGGCCTCAAGCAATGCCGGAGCCCAGACCTATCCCATCGGCGTCTATGTGGAGTATAAAAAGAGCAACGGCGAGACCTCAAAATCAGATACTGAAACCGTAGGCGTACCGGTCGGCGGCAAGATCGAATTCGCCGTCGTCTCGGAGGCGCCGGTCGTCCGTCCGGGTGAGAAAGCCACCCTGGAGGTCACCTACAAGAACACCGGCGCCGCAATGGCGTATAATGCTCAGTCCAGGATCAGCTCAGTCGATCCCTTCACCTCCAGCGACGACACGGCGTACCTCGGCGACCTCGCTCCTGGCGAGACGGCGGTCGCCCGCTACTATGTGACCGTCGACGCAGGGGCGACGATCAAGCAGTATGGCCTCGACACCGAGATCAGGTACCGCGACGCCCTTGACAACAGCCAGATCTCCGACACGATGAAATTACCTGTCTCGGTGGAAAAAACCGGTTCAGCCACAGATATCTTCTCGAACCCGATCGTAATCCTCCTCATCGCCGCCGTCCTGATCGGGGCAGGGTATTATATCTTCAAAAAGCGCAAAGCCGAGTAATGTTTCACTGGAACGGACCACTGCCAGAGCCCCACATCCGCACTCTTGCCGATATGAACGGTGTTCTGGCAGCACCCCATAACGGGCCCGACGATCCCGACCGCCCCCTCTATTTTATGTATCGGGACCTTGCCCTGAATGAAGAAGACCGTTTGTGGCTTTCTGCCCGGTCACTGCGGTATGATATGACCGTGATCCCGCCGGGCGTCATCGGCCCCGAGTTCGTCAAGACAAAAGGCCACTATCACCCTGAAAACCCCGCCGGCGTCAGATATCCCGAGGTCTATGAGGTCATAGAAGGAGAAGCGCATTTTCTGCTCCAGAGGCCCGACGCCTCTGATGTCGTGCTGGTGAAGGCCGGGGCCGGAGATGTCGTCGTGATCCCGCCGGGGTTCGGCCATGTGACGATCAACCCGGGAAAAGTCGACCTGGTGATGGCAAATCTGGTCTCGACCGCCTTTTCAAGTGACTACGCCCCCTATGCGGCGATGGGCGGGGCCGCATGTTATGAGATGGCCGACGGCACGTTTGTCAAAAACCCGCGGTATCCAGGCACCGCCGCGGTGCGGCTGGCGGCGCCCCTGCCGGTGCCGGCCTTCTGCACGGCGCCGGGCACGCCTATCTACAGCCTTGTCGGAAGAGAGCGATGTCTCCGCTTCCTCAACCGTCCTGAAGAGTATATCGAGGCGTTTAGTGAGTGCCTCAGAGATGTGGGGGAGAACTGCGTTTGTGCTCCGAGGCCCTGACCCTTCGGAGCACCCGCTCTTCTATCTCGTTCCCTGCCTTCCAGCCTGAACGCTCCAGCGACTGCAGGGCAGCATCTATCTCGGGGTAGGTGAGGCCCAGTTCACCCTCGTCGGTCTGCCCTGCCCAGAGCCCGGCCGAAGGTGGTTTTTCGAGGATACGTTGCACGATCCCCATCGCCCGCCCCACCGCAAAGATCTCGGTCTTGTAGAGGTGAAGGATCGGCTGGATGTCTGCAGCGCTGTCGCCGTGTTTCGTGCAGTACCCAAGCATGTACTCGGTCCGGTTCGACGTGCCGCAGACGAGCCGCCCTTCCCGGTTTGCGATCGCATACAGGATCGCCATACGCGTTCTGGCCATCAGGTTGCCGGCGAGGTACGGCGTATCGGTGAGCCCGGAATAGCCTCGGTAGGCCTGGAGCACCGGCTCGATCGAGAGTTCCCGGTACTCGATCCCGATCGAACGGCAGAGTGCCTGTGCGTCTTCGAGATCCTCCAATACGGTCACCGCACTCGGGAGGCAGACGCCGACGACCCGTTCGGGTCCGACGGCCCGCGCCGCAAATGCGGCGGCGACGGCGGAGTCTATCCCGCCGCTGACCCCGACGACGATGCCGCTCGCCCCTGCACTCCAGACTGCATGGCGGATCATCTGATCCACCGCTTCCATCTCACATCCGATTGCTCTCTCCATTGCAACGGGCTCCTTCGTCTGCCACCTCTGGTGTACAGGCGTTAAGATTTTTTCCTATGTATGTGCTCTGGATCCCCGGCACCTCAGTTTTGAGGGCGGAGAAGACCGGCTCATTCGCCCCGCGCCTCCCTGACCAGACTGCAGGAGCGGCAGGTCTCGCCGCAGGGCTCCCCGCACTCCGGGCAGACGCTCAGCCGCGAAGGGGTGTCCCCGCAGATAGCGGGCAGGTGCTCGCCGAGATTTTTGAGGGCGTATTTTGTGGCCGGGTGGCGGTACGCGTAGTCGTTGAGCAGGTTCCGCACGTCGGCTCTGAGGGCGTTATGGGCGTACGGGCACCCCCTCTCAGTAAACCCGCCGAAACGAAGGATGGCATAGAGCGCCACCTCCCGCTCGGGGACGGCGGCGAAGGGTTTGATCCGCGGCACGACGCCCGGCACCGGCGCCGACGTCCTGACCATGCGTTCGGCGTCCCCCCGCAGGGCGTTCATCAGCACCGACTGGGCCTCGTCGTCGAGGTTCATGCCCATGGCGAGTCTGGTGGCGCCGAGGCTGCGCGCCGCCGTGTTGAGGCAGTGGCGCCGGATCACCCCGCAGTAGGTGCAGGATAGGGCGTCGCCCCGCCTCTGCACGATCCGGTCGGTGGTGGTGCCGACGATCTCCTCGAAGGAGACGCAGTGCCAGGCTACACCGCACTCCTCCGCAATCCGGCGAGCCGCAGCGGTATCCCGGTATCCCGCGATCCCTTCGTCCACGGTGAGAGCGATGATTGAGAGGTCACGGCGCTTCCCGAAGGTCTTTGTGAGGAAGTGAAGGAGGGCGCTCGAATCCTTCCCTCCCGAGAGGGCAACGGCGATCACGTCGCCCGATGCGATCATCCGCCTCTGTCTGATCTCCCGTTTCGCTTTCGCCTCAATGTCGGCGATGAAATGCTCGCGGCAGAGATGGAGCCCGGAATAGCGCTGCCAGATGATCGCCTCACGTCTACACTTTGAGCACTGCATCGCATCAACCCGGTCATACATTTATCCGTTTGCCTGATATAACCTGTAGTATTTATGCCACTTTCACCGGACTATATCAGGTTACTCCACAAATACGACCTCCGCATCCTTCAGACCCTTGAGCGGATGATGCAGCGTTACGAATGGGTGCCGCTCGACGTCCTGAAAGGGGCGACGAGGCTCTCAGACTCAGAACTCGAGTACCGGTTGCAGCGGTTGATCGAGTGGGACATGGTCAGATACGATGCCGTGCCGTACCAGGGCTATGCCCTGATCTTTCCGGGCTACGATGCGATCGCCCTCCATACGCTCAGCCAGCGGGGGACGGTTTCTGCCCTTGGTTCACTTATCGGGGTAGGTAAAGAGTCCGAAGTCTATGCCGGCCTCGGTCTGGGGCCCGTGGTGCTGAAGTTTCACCATATCGGCCAGCAATCGTTCCAGGCGGCCAGAAAAGACCGCGGCTATATGCCCGAAGCCGGGCACTGCCCCTGGATCTTCGCCTCGGCCCGCTCTGCCGAGCAGGAGTATCTGGCCCTGCAGCGCCTCTCTCCCGATGTCTCGGTCCCGGTGCCGATCGATCGGTCCCGCCATGTGCTCGTGATGTCCGAGGTGCCGGGCGCAAACCTCAACCGCTGCGTGCTCGAGGACCCGGCCGGGGTGCTCGACGAGGTCCTCCAGAACGTGCGGCTGGCGTACCGGAAGGATATCATCCACGGCGATCTCTCTGAGTTCAATATCATGGTGGGCGAGGAGGGCGTATGGATCATCGACTGGCCGCAGTGGATCTGGCGTTCGCACCCGAACGCCGATGCGATCCTCCAGCGCGATATTGAGAATGTGCTCAGGTATTTTAAGAGGAAATACCGGATAGACTATCCCACCGTGGAGGCGGTGGGTGTGGTGGTCGGTTGAAGGTCTTCGGAATCGATATCATCAGAGGGTCGGTGCGGTCGCGGACCCGCCGTCCGGTCTATGCGCTGGTCGTCATCGAGGACGGCGAGGTCATCTCCACCGCGCAGGTGACGGCGTACAGGCTCTCCCGGATGATCGCCGCTGAAGAGCCCGAACTCCTTGCCACCGATTCGGTGCAGGAACTCGCTCCTGACCAGCACGACCTCATCTCGTTCATGCAGACCCTGCCGACCGGGACCGTGCTGGTCCAGGTGACCGGCGGGGAACGGAAAGAAACCCTCCAGAAGGTGGCAGCGCGCTACAACATCCAGGTGGAGCGGACCGACCCCTTTGCCGAGGCCGGGGCAGCGGCCAGGATCGCCTACCTCGGGGGCGGGGCGGCGGTGATCGCCTTCGAGAAGACGACTGAGATCACGGTTTCACGCCACCGTTCGCCTGGCAAAGGGGGGTGGAGCCAGAACCGCTATGTCAGGAAGATGCACGGAGCGGTGCGGGAGCGGGCCCGCGAGGTGGAGGGGCACCTGGTGGCGGCCGGTCTCCGCTACGAAAAGAGCGAGCGCCTTGCCTTCGGCGGGTTCTCCCGCGTACACTTCAGGGTCTATGCCTCCCGCGATGCGATCCCGGTGCGCGCCTCGGCCGCGGCGGACGTGCAGGTGCGCATCGAGGGACGGAGACTCGACCGGATCAGGTACGAGCCCCTGACGAAAAGGCCCAGGTACCTGATCGTGGGCATCGACCCCGGGACGACGACCGGGATCGGGGCGGTGGACCTGGACGGCGAGGTGGTAGAACTCTTTTCTTCCAGACAGATGGGGACGGCCGAGGTGATCGAGCATATCACCGGCATCGGAAAACCCCTGATCATCGCATCCGACGTGCAGCCGATGCCTGACGCGGTGGAGAAGGTGCGGCGGGCCTTCAATGCGATCGCCTATGTACCCCCACAGGACCGGTCGGTGGAGGGGAAACTGGAACTGACGGCCGGGACCGGGTATGCGAACCCCCATGAACGAGACGCCGTCTCCGCCGCTCTCGACGCCTACCGCTCTCTGAAAAACAAGTTCCAGAACATTGCAAAACGGGTGCCGCCGGGCATCGACCTCGACGAGGTGCGGGCCGGGGTGCTGCGGGGACGGTCGATCGAGGCGGTGCTGGCCGATCTCTCGGGCAGGCAGAAGCCCGCGCCCGCACCCCACGAGTCGCCGCAACCCCAGCCGACGCCGCCTGCACAGGCCGACGACCGCCTTGTCCAGCTCGAACGGCAGGTCCGCCGCCTGCAGGCGTTCGTGCAGGAGCTTGAAGAGGGGATCGCCGGGAAGGACCGGGAGATCGCGAGCCTGAAACGGCAGATCAGGTACGAACGTTCCGAACGGGGAAAAACACTCCAGCGGGACACCGATATTGCCACGCGGGAGGCGATCATCGCGAACCTCAGGACGCTCCTGCGGAAAGAGGAGAAAAGAAACAAGAGCCTCAGGAAACGGATCGAGCGGATGCGGCGGGTTGAGGAATTACAGATCGGCGAGGGGCAGGTCGCTGTGAAGGCGATTGCGTCCCTCACCCACGACGCCGTCCGCAGCCTGGCCGCCGACCTCGGTCTTGTCGAGGGTGACGTGATCGCGGTTGCGACGACCGGCGGCTGGGGGCGCAGCGTGGTGCGGGAGATCGCCGATGCGAAGGCGGCGGCGGTGGTCGTTCCGGGCAAGAGCCTGGAGGGACAGGACCCGCACCTGATCGCCGCGGCGCTTGCGGCCTCCCTGCCCCTGGTTCCGGCCGGGGCGATCGGGCTGCGGCTCTCGGGAAAGATCGGGACCGCCGACGAGGAGGGGTTCGCCGCTGCCCTCGCCGCATGGGGGGAGCGGGTCGAGGAGCATGAGCGGGAGAAGAGGGCGGCGATGTTAAACCAGGTCTTCAAGGAGTACAGGAGCGAGCGGGAGAAGGAGGTGCGGCGGCATGGATGAACGGGCGCTGATCCGCTCGCTCGTGCCGGTCCTCGGTGCGGCGGCGACGGCCGACGACTGTGCGACAATCCAGCACGGCGGGGAGTGGCTTGTCCTCTCCACCGATATGCTCCACGAGACGACCGATTTTCCGGCCGGGATGACAGATCGGGAGATCGGCTGGATGGCGGCGGCGGTGACGATCTCGGATATTGCGGCGATGGGGGCGCGGCCCGTCGCCCTGCTCCTTGCGACCGGCCTCGACCGCCCCGAACGCCTGGCCGGGATCACGGCAGGGGCACTCGAATGCTGCCGGTTCTATGGCTGCGACCTTGCCGGGGGCGACACCGACGCCCACACCGAACTGACAATCGTCTCCACCGGCCTCGGGACCGCGGTGCGGCCGGTCAGGCGGAGCGGGGCCCGACCCGGGGATCTGATCTGCGTCACCGGCTACCTGGGCGGGGCGCAGGCGGCCCTATCCGGCTACGATCGGTTCTGGGAGCGACTGATCGCACCGCGGCCGCGGGTCGCCGCGGGCCTCGCCCTCAATGAGGCAGGGGCGACGGCGATGATGGACATCTCTGACGGCCTGGCCCTGACGCTCCACGATATGCTGGCGGTGAACGGGTGCGGGTTTGCCGTGGAGACAGCCCGTCTCCCCCTGCCCGAGGGCGTCCCTGAGGGTGAGGGCAGGGAGTTCGCGCTCTATGGCGGCGGCGACTTCGAGCTCCTCTTTACGGTCCCGCCCGAGCATTTCCCGGTGACCGGGGTGGATGCGACGGCGATCGGCCTGGTCGTGGATGAGCAGGACGTCACGGCGGACGGCGCCCCGCTGCCGGCTCGCGGGTATATGCACCTGTGGAAGGAGTAAGAGCACTCCTGCCTGTGCACACTCTTTTTTCTCTGCGGGCGCACCACCGATCAGCATGGTCCCCCTTCCCAGGAACGAGATCCTTGTCCTCTTCGTCGCTGTCATGGCCGGTATCGCCGCCGGAAATTATGTCGGGAGCCTGTACAGGAGCAGCGTGCTTGCCGTCATCACCTCGGCGGCGGTGATCGTCGCCGTCGGGGCCGCAGGGGAGTACCTGCTCAGGCAGTTCTGCAGGCCCACAGGAGAGGAGGAGTGACCGGCGCACCTGCCAGGGAGAGAAAAAGAGGGTGAGCAGCCCCTGCTCCTGGACCTGCCGCCTCACTTCCCGGAAGAGTTCTGGGGGAGGAACGGGATCAGGGAAGTGGCGAGTTTTGCGATGTCCATCGACTGGAGGACCACCCTGCCCGGACCGGTGAGGGTGGTCAGGAAGAGCCCTTCGCCGCCGAAAAAGACCGTCTTCACGCCTCCTGCAAGCTGGATGGAGTAGTCCACCGTGGCCTCGAAGCCGACGACGAGCCCGGTCTCCACCTTCACGACCTCCCCCGCGGCCAGGTCCATCTCGATGGTGTCACCGCAGCAGTGGAGGAAGGCAGTCCCCAAACCCGAAAGGCGCTGGAGGATGAAACCCTCGCCGCCGAAAAAGCCCGAGCGGATCTTTTTGGTTACGGCGATGTCGAGGTGCACGCCCTCTTCTGCGCAGAGGAAGGCGTCTTTCTGGGCGATGAACTCCCTGCCGGTGACGTCGACCGGGAAGATCCGGCCCGGGACGTTCCCGGCGAAGGAGACGAAACCGCTCCCCCCCTGCGGCGTGAACTCGGTCAGAAACAGGCTCTCATTTGTGAGCGCCCGTTTCAGGCCGCCAAGCAGTCCGCCCTTGAGGTGGGAGTCCATCTGCATGTTCCCGCTCATGTTCACCATGGCGCCGGCCTCGGCATTGACCCGCTCGCCCTGCACAAGGGTGAGTTTCACCATCTGCAGGTTGTCACCGATGATCTCGTATTTCATGGTCAGTTCCCGGGGAATATTCGATGCCAGGAGGATATCACCCTTCCCCTTTTGATCGGGTGGGAGGAGGCCAGGGAAAAAAGCCAGATAAACCATATTATTGCACTTTTTGAATCCAGCATGCATGTAAAAAATACAAATCAGATATATTTGTAAACTAATAGATACGATTTGTTGATATATCATATCTCAGAGAATTTCGAACAACCCCACCTCACCCAAAGTACTTTATAGTCCCGGATCGACCTTTTTCCCATGAGCACGTTTACCAATTTCGCGATCCACCACGAATATGCCAGCCTTGCAGCTCTGGGTGATCGGCTGGGTGAGGTCAGCGGTCTGATCGACTGGGATGCCTTCCGCCCTCTCCTTGCTGACCTCTACACCAACGCCGAGGGGCGAGGCGGCCGTCCGAACTATGACGTCGTTCTGATGATCCGGCTGCTGGTGCTTCAGCAGTGGTATGGCCTGTCTGACCCCGAACTGGAGCGTCAGGCGACCGACCGGATCTCGTTCCGTCACTTCCTGGGATATCCGGAAACCATTCCGGATCGGTCGACGGTCTGGCTGTTCCGGGAACGCTTGGCGCAAACCGGGAAGGATACCGCGATCTGGGATGAGTTCCAGCGGCAACTCGAAGTACAAGGGCTCGCCATCAAACGCGGTGTCATGCAGGACGCGACGTTCATCACCGCCGATCCCGGGCATGCTCCTGCCGGCACGCCCCGGGGAGATCAGGCAGAGACGCGGCGCAGCCGCGACGGCACCTGGGCCAAGAAGGGCTCGAAGTCACAGTTCGGGTACAAACTTCACATCCTGCTCGACAAGGACAGTCAGCTGATCCGCCGGATTGAGACCACCACGGCGTCACTCCATGACAGCAGGATCGATCTCTCCCGGGAAGGTGAGACGGTCTATCGCGATAAAGGCTATTTTGGGGTGAAACCGCAGGCATCTATGGACAAGACCATGCACCGGGCCGTTCGCAACCATCCCCTCTCCATCAAGGAGAACCGGCGGAACAAGGCCATCAGCAGAACACGATCGCTGGTGGAACGACCGTTTGCCGTGATCAAGCGGGTGTTCCATGCAGGCCACCTCATGGTCACGACGGTTGCCAGAGTGCACGTCAAGAACATCTTCTCCTGCATGAATTTCAACTTCAGGCAACTTCTTACCCTCAAAGCGCAAGCTGCCGAGCGATAGCTCTCGAGAAAATCCAAAAAACCCTCTAAATGCAGGGGTTCAGGAAGGAAACGGCTGAACAGCGAGGGGAAGAGGGCAGTCGGGAGCGAGTATCTGATGGCAGGGAGGAGTTAATCGCAATTCTCCTCAATCATAATTTTCTGAACGTACTCCCATCAGGTGTTCTCCATGAAAACAAACACACGGTTTTATTCTCTGGTGCTCTGCACCCTGATCGCCCTCCTTGCCGTCCCGGGTATATCAGGAGCGACGATTGAGGCCGCACCGCTCAACCCTGCCTTCCTGGAATACCTCGAAGGGCAGGAGGCGGCGGCAGAAGGCGCCATGCAGACCTGCAGTATTGCCCCGTCCCCTGAAGAATTCCGCTATCCCCTGACCGGTCTTTGCCCGGCACCTGCAACACCGGTCTGGTCGGTTCAGTCCATCGATTCTGTCGGGTCGAGCGCCCTCCCCGCATCCTTCGACTTAAGGGACGAGGGGAGGGTCACGCCGGTGCAGGACCAGGGGAAGAGCGGGAGCTGCTGGGCGTTCGCCACCTATGCCTCCCTTGAATCGGCGCTGCTCACCAGCACCGGCACTGCATGGGACTTCTCCGAGAGCAACATGAAGAACCTCTGCTCAAACCTCTACGGCGGCTTCGATCGTGGTCCAGGAGACGGCGGTCAGGCCTTCATGTCCACCGCCTACCTCACACGCTGGTCCGGGCCGGTGAACGAGACCGACGACCCCTATCTCCTGCCTGTGCCATCAAACGACTCGCCGACCGATCTTTCGCCGGGGGTCCACGTCCAGAATATCACGTTCCTCCCGCCGCGGGATGGGCCGCTCGACAACGGCCCGATGAAGGAGACGATCCGCGAGGAGGGGGCCCTCTGGGTGGGGTTCATTATCAACTGGTCCTGTTTTGCCGACAACTACCTGACCTACTACCGCCCCGGCGACGGCGCGTATCAGAGCGACGGCGGCCATGCCGTCGCCCTCGTCGGCTGGGACGACAACTACCCGGCGGAGAATTTCAGCGTCACGCCGCCCGGCGACGGTGCCTTCATCGCCAAAAACTCCTGGGGCGAGGGGGTCGGCGACGGCGGCTACTTCTATATCTCATATTACCAGCCAGAACCCGGCAGGTTCTGGGACAGGAACTCCACCTTTGTCGGGGACCGGCGCGACTTCTGTTCAGTTCTCTTCACCGGGGAGGCCGCGGATTCCCTGGAACACATCTACCAGTACGACCCCCTGGGCTGGACAGAGAATGTCGGCGCAACCGGCTCCACCACCATCTATGGTGCGAATGTCTTCACGGCCGGAGACTACGAGGACCTGCGGGCAGCAGGTTTCTACACCCGTGAACCCGGCACCGACTACACCGTTTCCGTCTTGCGCTCCATCAACACCCCGACGGGCACCACACCTGTCACCGTTGCGCAGGTCTCCGGCACCGCCACCCTCCCGGGCTACCACACCGTCCCGCTCCCCGACCCGGTCTTCCTCTCGCCGGGCCAGACCTTCTCGGTGGTCCTGGAGATCACTGCCCTGACCGACACCTACCCCCTCGTCGTGGAGATGCCAATCGCGGGGTATTCCTCCAATGCCACCGCATCGCCCGGAGAGAGTTATGTGAGTGTCGACGGCGAGATATGGACTGACCTGACCACGATCTTCCCTGACACCAACGCCTGCATCAAGGCGTTCACCACCGACGCCATCGTGGTGCCGCGGGACTACCCCACCATCCAGGCGGCGATCAACGCCGCCGATGGCGGCGAGACGATTGTCGTGGAGAACGGCACCTATGATGAGCACCTGAACATCACATCATCGGTCACGATCGTCGGCATTGGCATGCCGGTCGTGAATGCCGCCGGGAGCGGGTCGGCGATCACGGTCACCGCCGACGGCGTCCACCTTTCCGGCATCGCTGTAACGGGCGCGAGTCAGGTCTTCCAACCGGACGCCTACAACGCAGGCATCCTGGTCCTGGGGGACGGCGCCCTCATCGAGAACTGCTCATCATACCAGAATGGTGCATGCGGCGTCTTTGTATCTGGTGCCGGGGGTGCGGTCATCCAGGGCAACGAGATCTCTGAGAACCTCTATGGCATGATCCTCTGGAACTCGTCCAGGACCGTCGTTGCTGGCAACAGAGTCCATAACAACAGCCGCCTTGGCATCGAGCTCGACGAGACCGACAGCGCCATACTGGAGGGCAACACTGTCCAGGAGAGCGACGGACAGGGGATCAGTCTCTATTATACCGCCAATACTACGATGCAGGGCAACATAATGGGAGAGAACGCCTGGAACTTCGTTTATTATGGCGACGACCCGGCGCCCAAAAACAGCATCGATACCTCCAACATCGTCGAGGGGCGCCCGATCGTCTACCTTGAGGGAATCTCAGGGATGACGATCAATCCCTCCAGCAATGCGGGTGCGGTCTGCTGCGTCGGTTGTGACTCGATGAAGATTGAGGGCCTCGCCCTTCAGGAGACCGGGTGCGGCATCAGTCTCCTCTCGACGCAGGAGAGTAGCATCGAGGGGTGCACCATCTCCGGCGCCTATGACGGGATACACCTCTCCAACGCCAGCGGGATCGCCATCGAGGGCTGTTCAATCACCGCATCGAGGACAGACGAGTGGCTGATCAATATCGAGAGGGCAGAGAACTGCAGCCTCGTCGGCACCACGCTGACCGGCCTCGGCGGGTCCAGCATGGGGCTGTACAACGTCTCAGGAGCTGAAATCACCGGAAACACCATCAATTTCACCTCTTCCGGCGGCCCTCTGAGGACGGGGGAGATCAGTTCGCTCACCAACAGCACGGTCAGAGAAAACCTGCTGGATCTCTCCGGGATGGATTTCTCTGTGGATGGCCTCAGAGGCAATCTGATCTACCGCAATACCATCGTCCTTCCGGCACCGGGCCCGGCATCTCTCTCCTCTGCCCTGCCCCTCCCGGAGAGAGAGCACAGTTATGCCCTCACCAGGCCATTCTCCGGTCTCTCTGACGGGGTTGTTCAGGTTTCAAGCGTCTCTTGTGCGTCCGCAGCAGCCTTCCAGACCGGGAACACCTGGCACTCACCCGATCCGATCGCCTACTGGTACCGCGGGACCGGACAGACAAACTTCACCGGAAACCACTGGAGCGCGTATGGAGGCATCGATGCGGACGGCGACGGTATCGGCGATACGCCGTTTGTAATCGCGGCGAATGAAACCGATCGCTACCCGCTGATGGAGCGCTTCGAGGCCTACCCGGCCACACCGCCCTCAGATGGCGGCGACTCCTCTTCAGACGGTGGCCTCGCCGCCTCAGGCAACCTGAACCCCGGTGAGACCACATCCCTGCACTTTACCGGATCGGCGGTGACCGGGGTCAGCGTCACGGCAGGGCAGCGGATCGACGGGATCATGGTGACCATTGCCCCGGCATCCTCCGGGCCTGCCGGACTGGAGGCGCCAGTCTACCAGTATCTCGTCGCAAACCTCACCTACACCACCGACGATGCAATCGCAGGGGCAGCATTCACCTTCGAGGTATCGACGGCCTGGCTGGAGGAGCAGGGGCTTTCACCCGGCGATATCAGCCTCTGGCGCTACCGCGACGGGGCATGGGCAGCGCTTCCGACCGAGGTGCTCAGGGAGGAGAACGGCCGGGTGTACTTCCGTGCGACCTCGCCCGGGTTCTCGTACTTCGCGGTGGCCGGCGGCCGGACCATGACGGTGGAGCCGGTCGGGACGGTTGCGTCAGAGGAGCCCGGCGATGCAGGAACGTTCAGGAATGTAACGGCACCAGGGAGCGCGATCTCAGGCACACCGGTTTCGACGACCGCCGAACCAGGAACACCGACCGAAACGACGCCGCAAAAGAGCCCGGTCTGGTGGGGAGCGGCGCTTGCGGCGGTCGGAGTGATGGCGCTCGGCCTGAAGGGGAGGCGCTGAGCCCCTTCATCTCATTTTTCAGGCTTCACGCTCTCGATTTTTATACTGCAAAAAGCGAGTGGACCCGGCGGGAATTGAACCCGCGGCCTCATCGTTGCGAACGATGCGATCTTCCCCTGATCTACGAGCCCGCGACCGGCACAATGCCTGATCCTGCCTGATAATGTTGCCCCCGTTCCTTTATATCCCTTCCTGATGGCGACATCAGGGCGGTGCAGGTTGATGGGGAGCGCGGTGTACACGCGCGCACGGACGATAAAAAAAGAGATCAGAGAATGATCTCGATATCGAGTTTCTCTGCGAGTTCCTTGTACCGGTTCCTGATGGTGACCTCGGTCACCCCGGCGACCTCTGCGACCTCGCGCTGGGTCCGCCGCTCCCCCGAGAGGATCGAGGAGATGTAGATAGCGGCGGCCGCAACACCGGTCGGCCCCCTGCCGCTCGTCAGCTCGCGCTCGCCGGCCTGACGCAGGATCTCTACGGCGCGGCTCTGCACCTCACCTTTCAGGGTGAGGCCCGAGCAGAACCGCGGCACGTAGTCGATCGGAGAGGTCGGCAGGAGTTTCAAGCCAAGTTCACGCGAGATAAACCGGTAGGTACGCCCGATCTCTTTTCTGGAAACCCTGGACACCTCGGCGATCTCGTCGAGGGTGCGGGGCACCGAGCACTGCCGGCATGCGGCGTAGAGGGCGGCGGCGGCGACCCCTTCAATGGACCTGCCCCTGATGAGGTTCTTGTCCACGGCGTCGCGGTAGATCACCGCGGCGGTCTCCCGCACGTTCCTTGGAAGACCGAGGGCCGAGGCCATCCGGTCCAGTTCGGAGAGGGCGAAGGCGAGGTTCCGCTCGGTGGCGTTCGAGACGCGGATCCGTCTCTGCCACTTGCGCAGACGGTAGAGTTGCGCCCGGTTCTTCGACGAGATGGCGCGGCCGTAACTGTCCCGGTTGCGCCAGTCGATCATCGTCGAGAGACCCTTGTCATGGATCGTAAAGGTCATCGGAGCCCCGACACGGGAGCGCTTCACCCGCTGGTCGTGGTCGAAGGCACGCCACTCAGGGCCGCGGTCGATGAACTCCTCGTCGATGACCAACCCGCAGCTCTTGCACACGAGTTCGGCCCGTTCATAATCATGGACGAGCTGGCGGCTGCCGCACTCGGGGCATACATTTTCCGTCGCCTCCTCGCGCTTCTTTACCTGCTCCGTGACCGCGGTACGCGACCTTTTTTTGAGGGCCTCGCGCTCGCTCTGAAGCATTTTCAGTTTTTCGATTTCTGCCATTTCCCGTCACCTTTTGTATAGAGTTTCTCTCCCAGGCGCCCGCTGCAGCCCCCTCTGCAGGAGACTGCAGCATATGGCGAGGATACATTCCCGAAGATATCCACAACCTTTCCAACTGGCTTGAGGCGCCTATCGAGCACGTCACCATAGAGGCGGGGCAACTGCGCAGCGTCGCATCTGAGGATCAGCGTATGAGAACCGCAAATTTTAATAATGGGCCCCACCAGTTTCAATAGAATACCCCATAAGAACTCCCCCTCAGGTGGAGTGATATTTATAAATGGGATTTATCAATATTTAAAGATATCGATAAACTATAAATACAGATTATCTCGCGAGTAAATCCGAAACAATTTTCAGGGATAGCGATCTCGTAACTTCTTCCTCTGTTAGCCCTGCCCCGCGTGCTACTGCCACTTTTGCCTCACGACCGAGAAGGTCCGAGGGCGCATGGGCATCCGAGTCCACCACAATCATGCAGCCCGCCTCCCGCGCCGCCACCGCTACATAGCCGTTCGTCCGGTTATGCCCATTTCGCGAGGTGATCTCAAGAGCGACCCGGTTCTTCGCGGCGAGGCGTGCATCCTCAGGGGTGATGAAACCCGGATGAGCGAGGATGTCCACATCGGCACACGAGCAGGCGGCATGGTTTGTACCCGGGGCGACCGGCTCCACCGGCGACTCGCCATGCACGACGACAATGTCTGCCCCCTCATCGCGTGCATAGGCTGCGAGTTCGGCGATCTCCTCCGGGGGGACATGGGTGATCTCCACCCCGCTGAGGAGACGGACGCCATAACGCGCGGCGCTCTTCTTCAGGCATGCGGTGGCGGCGATTACCTGCGCGATATTCGTGCAGTCGACGTGATCGGCGATGGCAACGATCTCGTAGCCGAGCACGCTGAGGCGGCGGACCAGCTCGATGGGGAGGAGTTCGCCGTCGCTCATCGTGGTATGGGTGTGCAGGTCGTAGAGCCCGCTCATCGCTTCACCTCAATGGCCTGCGCCACCTTCCGTATGACATCGCCCTTCGGTTCAGTGCAGGTCACCGCCACCCGCCCCTCACGTTTGTGCCAGTGTGCCGGGTGGTGTTTCTCCTCGACCCGGTAGGGATAGCCGCATTTTTTCAGCGCTGCTTCGAGTTCCATGAGGGTGAGGCTCTTTACGGCTCGGCCCCGGGGGACGCGCCGCCCCTCAGCCCGCTTCAGCCCGGCCTGAAAATAGCAGGGATAGAGGATGCACAGACGTTCCATTGTTCATTAGGTAGATGGTGAATCTATATAGCCGTCTCCCTCATACCCATCTGTATGCACCACATCGACGTCAGGATCGAGAAGGATGTGTACGCGGCGAACGACCGTCTCGCCGCTGCCAACGCTGCCCACTTGAAGGAACACGGGGTCAGGGCGTTCGACCTCCTCGGTGCGATCGGATCGGGGAAGACGGCCCTGATCGAGCAACTTGTGCCTCTCCTCGCCGCCCGCGGCCTTGCAGCCGGGGCGATCGCCGGCGACGTCTATGGCGACGACGATTTCAAGCGGATAGTGGCCCTGGGCATCCCGGCCGTCAACGCCAATACCGGGACCGAGTGCCACCTCGACGCCCACCTCGTCGAGCACGCAATCGACCACCTGCCTCTCGACAAAATCGACGTGCTCTTCATTGAGAATGTCGGCAACATGGTCTGCCCGACCGACTTTGCCCTCGGGGCCGAGAAACGGATCGTCATCGTCTCCTCGACTGAGGGCGACGACGTGGTGAACAAGCACCCGATGATGTTCCGCGGCGGTTCGATCGGCGTCATCAACAAGACCGACCTCGCCCCGCTGGTTGGCTGCAATATGGACCGAATGGAGGCGGACATGCGGCGGTACAATCCAGAGATGAAGATCTTCAGGACAAATATGAAGACAGGCGAGGGCGTTGCCGCCCTTCTCGACGCCATTCTTGAGTGATCGGATTTAAATCCGATGAGCAAGAATATATATAGCACTCTGGTAGGGATTATCGGTCTCACAGAAAGAACACCTGAGGTGATACTATACAGTGGCAAGGTAGATCAGTCCGGCGCCTGACCGGCGGAAGGAACCACCTGGCGTGCGGCAAGAAGCGCTTTGAGCGCGGCCGCGCACCGGCGGAGACGCATGTAGGCGAGAACAGGAACCGGCTTATGCGGGTTCACGGCGGAAACGTGAAGGTACGGGCGCTGCGTGCGAATGTCGCCGCAGTCTCGAGCCCCGCGACCGGCGAAACAAAGAAGGTCACCATCCAGACCGTAGAGGCAAACCCGGCAAACATCAACTATGTGCGCCGGAACCTCCTCACCCGCGGTGCGATCATCAGGACCGAGATCGGGCGCGCACGGATCACAAGCCGCCCCGGACAGGACGGCGTCGTCAACGCCGTCCTGATCGAATAACCCTTTTTTTGTTCCGCTGCTTTTATGGCCGGATATAGGCGTAGCCCTCGGCCTGCCGCCGCACGATCTCCCCGACACCAGAGGGCACCACCCGGACCGCCCGCGGAAAATCATCCCGCGTAAATCCAAGCGCCCGCAGACTGTTGGCACAGACCGCAAACTGCACCCCCTGCTCCGCATATTCACGAAACCGGGCGGTGTACTGTCCGGTGAGAAGAAAGACCTTCACCCCCTCGCTGTTCGCCACCACTTCGACGACAACGGACCCGCCGAGGTCATCGAGAAGGTTCCCGAGATTCGCAAAGACAAGAGGAGCCTTTGCAGGCTCGTCAAGGTGAAAAATTGCCCGGTAACTCTCCATCTGTTGATCCTCCCCCATTGACCGGATCAGGCCGCCACGAGGGCCCGCAGGCCAACAGTCCCCCTCTCTTCTCCAGACCCATATGGAACTTTCGCCCGGCGCCGCCTGGCAAGACGATCCCTGCATGGACGATCAGCAGAGATTATCTGATCCTGTTGCCCATACCTGTATGATGCGCAGAGTATACTACCGGTTTCCCAGCCGTTTCGATCTGAACTTCACCATCGGTGAGCCGTTCGCACGGGCAATCGGGCGGATCGCCGCCCTTCACCGCACTCATACCAACCAGCGACGCGACGCCAACCTTTACAAGCACGATATTCTTCTCGAGATCGCCGACGATCGGACACGCTTTCTCCCGGTGGACCTCCTGCCGCGCCTTGCCGACGAGGTGACCGAGTCTGCGGATTTCAGGATCTCGATCCACGAGACGCTCCTGCAGGCCGAGGGGCGTCGCCCAATCTCAGAGATCGTCTTTCTGGTCAGGATCGTCGATCGGGGGGCGCAGTCGGAAGTCTTTGTCGTCAAGGAAGGAACAGCCGGTTCGATGGACGCACTCGGCCTGAAAGATCTCCTGAAGGGTGCCTGCGAGTGAGCCTGAAGGTCACGGTCGCCGCCCCCTTCAAACAGATGCACCGGGGCGATCTCGACAAAAACCAGTTCGTTTTTTTCCTTGCTCTGGACAGAAAATGGATGAATGTCGATCAGGCGCATACGGTCTTACGTCTTGCCGCGTCTGCGGGGCTTGTAAGGATTGACGGGGGGAAAATATCGCCGCTCTTCGATGTCTCCTCGGTCTCGATCCCCCTCGGTTTCAGGCCGGGAGAAGAGATTTTCGCCGCCCCAAACCCCTGTAGCGATCTCGTGGCGCGGATCGCCAGGGAAACCGGGCAGAAGGAACAGGAGGTGGTTGCCGCGATGAACCGGGCGATCGAGGAGTTTGATGGGAACCTGAGAGTGGAAGCTGCTGCTGTGCTGCTGGCGCGGACATACGGGGTCGGGTGGTCCGACCTCCTGCCTGCACTCCGCGAGAATCTTCTCAGGGAAAAATAGGATATTTTTTAGTTTTGTGCTGCTTCGGCCTTGCCGAGGAGTTCGTCCATGGACTTTTCGCCATAGGCTGCGACGACCGCGTTGATCTGGACGAAGTCTTGCGTGATCTCGTTACCGCGAATAGTCTTTCTCCTCCGCTCACCCTCATGCTCAGGGTGGAAGCCGAACCCCTTCGAGAGAAGGATTCTCCTGCGGCCTGCACCCGGCAGGTCTTTGCGTGCGGCAATCCCGGTCCGGTCAGATCCCCCGGTAATCTGAAGGCTGTATCCGGCAAGGCCGAGAGGCGCGCCCTCGACCTTGTCCCCGATCTTCTTTCCGACGAATGCTGATGCTGCCGCCCCGCTTGCCTCAATATTGTAGGCGCGGCCAGCTTTTCTGTCAGATACGACAACTTTGAAATCGACCATTATCTCTGGCTCCTTCTCGACCTGATGCTATCAGACGTGTCTATAAAATTGGGTACTCGTATATTAAATACTACTTGCCCCAGAAGGGCTCGTCCTTCCTCCGCATCGCGGTGTACTCCTCAAGCACCTCGCGCATGCCGGGCTTCAGACTCCCGAGCATCTCCTTTTCCAGCACTTTTACGTGGTGTTCCGGGATATCTGCAAAGAGTTCGTCATTCTCACTGATCTGCCGCCCGATCGTCGGGCCATCGATGGAAACTGCAACTTCCGCTCCGGCCTCCGCTTCAGAGACGTTTTCTCCCCGGACCTGAATATTCTTCAGCTGCCCGATCCGTTTGCCGTCGCGGCGCACCAGATAAACGCCGTTCCTCAACTTGCCGCCGAGCACCCTGACACCGACGACCGCCGGATTGCTCTGGCGAAAGACACATCCCTCGAGGATGGATATTTTCGCCGGCAACACGATGTGCTCGAAGCGCTGGGCCTCGATCCGGCGCTGCTGCTCCTTGACCCATTCGGTGTAGTCTTCGATGAGCCGATAGATGATGTCGCCCGAGAAGAGCGTGACCTTGTTCGAGGGGTCTTTGAGGATCTCGACGGCGTCAGGAAGAATCGGCGTATTGAATGCGAGAAGAACAGCGTGGAATGGATCCTTCACGGTCCCGACCTCGATCAGGTCGTGGCGCGAGACCGGACCAACCTCGGCTTTCCTGATCCCGATCTCATGATCTTCGAGTTCCTTTGCAAGGGCTTCAAGGGCACCGATGGTGTCGGCTTTAATGAAGATTCCCTCATCGGCAAGATTGACATGGATCTCCTCGACCTCGCGGCGCACCTCCTCGTTGATGGCGTCGCGCCCTGCCGGGTCAGGAATGACCCTGAGGGGAGAGCCTGCGATCACGCCCTCGAGGTGGGGAGCAGAGACTTTGATCCCGGCAGCGGCCGTGACGGACTTCACCCGTTCGAACTTCTCTTCGACAAGGATCTCAGACATCGGCCTCGGTTTGAGGAGTGAGCGCACCTTCGGGTTGAGCACCCCTTCAGCAGTAGCGACGGCGATCTCGTCGCCGACCCCGATCACGCCGTCGTACAGGATCACGTCGAGGGTCATGCCAAGCCCACGCTCCTCCTTCACCTCGAGCACCGTGCCCACGCCGGGACCGTCGACCGATACCGCAAGGGCATCGGTCATATAGCGCTGGGCGAGACCGATGAGCATCATCAGGAGGTCGGGCACCCCTTCGCCGGTGATCCCCGAGACCGGGACGATGGCGATGTTTCGGGCGAAGTCGCTCACCCGGTCGAAGCGTTCGCAGTTGAATCCCATCTCAGAGAGTTTGCCGATCAACTCGTAGGTTCTGGTCTCGAAGACCTGCTTCACCCGGTCGCCCTGGGTCGCAAATGTGGTCTTGAAGGGTGCGTTCTGGTTTACCCGCCAGCCGTGGATACGGTCAATCTTGGTGGCGGCGACAACGAAGGGCGTGCGGTAGGTGCGGAGGATCTCAAGCGCCTCGATGGTCTGGGGCTGGAAGCCCTCGTTGATGTCGACAACCAGGATTGCCATGTCCGCAAGGGCGCCGCCGCGTGCCCTGAGTGTCGTGAAGGCCTGGTGGCCCGGGGTGTCGATGAAGAGAAGGCCGGGAACATTGATCTGGAGATTCTTGAGGGCTCCGCTCATCCGTGCAATGGCATCGAGCGGGACGAGCGTCGCCCCGATGTGCTGGGTGATCGCCCCGGCCTCGCCGGAAACGACCGAGGAGCCCCTGATCCAGTCGAGGAGGGAGGTCTTCCCGTGGTCGACATGGCCGAGCACACAGACGATCGGCGTCCTGATCTTCGAACCTTCACTCTCTTTCTCTGCCTTTTTCTTCTTTGCCATCTCCCGCGCCCCCTTATCTCCGGGCCCCGATTCCGGGAAATCCCGTGTATGTGCTGATCTATTAGGGTATCCACCCCTATTAATGCTCTCCCGTGCCCGCGCGGGGCTGTCAGAGGGGGCATCAGGGGCCTGATTTCGCCTGCGTGTCCCCGGTTCATCCGATAGGTTAATCTGTGGAATCATACAACATTTTAAGAGTATTTTGCCGGGGTGGGGTAGTTGGTCATCCTAGGGGACTGTGGATCCCCCGACCCGGGTTCGAGTCTCGGCCCCGGCCCTCTTTCTTTTTGAACATTCTGTTGAATCCGATCGCTCTGTTCTTTGCCCTGGTATCACCAGATTGTCTGGTCTGGCGTGAGTATTCAGTGCCTCAACGCTTCCATCATCCGTTTCGCCTGGAAAAAAATGGGCAGGGCCAGGATCTGCGCCCCTGCAGCGAAGCCAATAACAAGCGGAATTGAGATCTCGTAGGCCCATCCGAGAACGACACTGCCCAGAAACCATCCTGCACCATAGATCGTGTTGAAGATCCCATAGGCCAGAGCGCGCTTTGAGATATGGGTGTAATCGGCGATCGCCGCACGCATTACGGTCTCCTGGATGCCCATTGAGGCCCCCCAGAGGGTGGCACCGGCGAGCGTCCATAAAGGAGAGAGACTGAAGGCGAGAAAGGGAACGGCGATGCCGAGCACCGGGACGGCGGCGAGCACAGAGAGACCGACGCGGTCGTAGGCCCGCCCTGCGGCGAGGGCGACCACGGCGTCGACACCCATCGCAACAGCATAGTACAGGGGGATCTGTGCCTCAGAGACGATGCCGGTCGTCGCGAAGTGGTAGGCAACGAGCGGAAAGGCGACAAAGCCAGCCATAGTGAGGGCGGTGAAGATCCCGTAAGGGACGAGCGCCCGGGTGGGCGGGGCCTGCGGCGCCGGTCTGGTTGCAGTCTCGATCGCCGCCGGTGCCGGTGCCCTGCTCCTGGTGAGGGTAAGGGCGATCATCATCATGGCGAAGGGAATGAGCAGGAGGGCAAATCCGACCCTGTAATCACCACGCAGAAAAAATGCGGCCGAGATGATGACAGGACCGATGACCGCACCGATCTGATCGAGGGCTTCGTGGATGCCAAAACCCCAGCCCCGTCCGACGCCTGCCGTCACATTTGAGAGGATCGCATCCTTCGCCGGTGCCCGGATCCCCTTTCCCATCCGTTCAATCATAAACAGGAGGGCGGCCACCTCCCATGAACCGGCAAGGGCAAGGAGGGGGACGGCGATCAGCATGCCATAGCCAAGGAACGTGAACGTCCAGTAGCGGCGCGTGGCGTCGGCAAGGCGACCTGAAACAAGGCGGAGAGCGTATCCGATAAATTCCCCCAGCCCGGCCACAGTCCCGACAACGAGCGCCGATCCCCCGAGGGCAAATAGATAGGGACCACTGACGCTCCTCGCTCCTTCATAGATGATATCGCCGCAGAGACTCACGGCGCCAAAGAGCAGGATGATCAGATATGCCGCCCTCCGATCGAAGGGCGCGGGCGGAGTGGTCTGTACCATGGTCGTTAGAGGGGAATTCTGCCGGTCTTGCATAATAAATACGTCTGCTGATCGCGACCGCGGCCCCTGCCACCGATAAAAAAAGGAGTTATGCCGCCGGGATCTCGGCGGCGTTCACTGCGTGCGGGTGGGAGTAGCGGTACATTACGGCGAGCACGGCCGGCATCACCAGGATCGCGCCCACAAGCGAGAACCCGACGGTGATCACCGTCACGATCCCGAAGTTCGAGATGATGTTGAAGGCAGAGAGGGTCAGCGCCGAGAACCCGAAGACCGTCGTCATGCCGGATACGGTAATAGCCATCCCGATCTTCTGGACAGCCGTCTGGATCGCCTCATAGATGCCAAGACCGCGCGCAAGTTCCTCCTCGCACCGCTCCATGATCAGGATCGTGTACTCCGAGGCGACGCCGACGGTCATCGACCCGAGGGTGGCGGTCATGGGAGTGTAATCCAGACCGAGCAGGTACATAATCGCCCCGTTCCACCCGACGATCATGACAATCGGGATTAAGGGGGTGACGGCGTTGAACTTCCGGTAGACGAGCAGGAGGAACCCGAGGATCAGGACGAAGCCGGCGATCACCATCGTCGTCTTCGAGTTGGTGATGTCGTCTATGAGGGCGGCGAACATCTCGGTGCTCCCGGTCACCCGCACCGTCGTCCCGGGTGGGGCCGGATACCAGGCCGCCTCTTTTACCAGGTTTTCGATCATGGAGCGTGCGGTGTCCATCTCCATGTCCACCGTAGAGAACAGGATCACCGCCTCCATATTTCCGTTGAGGTATCTGGACTTTGTCTCATCCGGGATCGTAGAGAGGACATCCCTCACGCCTGCTTCAGTATCGGGGATCACGCCGTAGTTGTACTGTTTGATCAGGGTTACGATGCTGCTCGCCCCGGTGATCTTGTCGTTTCGTTCCAGTTCGTAGGTGGCGAATCCGTCGATCCACTGGAGGGTGTCGGCGCTGAGGACATCATCTCCGGTCACCATGACCGGGATCGAGGTGGTGGAACCCATCGTCCGGGTAACCTTCTGCATATCAAGAAGGGCCGGCATGTCAGAGGGGACAAAGGTGTCCTGGTCGGCGTTGACCGGAACATAGGCGTCCATCTGGAAACCGACCAGGGCGACGAGGCCGAAGACCAGGAGAACCGGAACCGGGTTTTTCGCGATCGTGAGGGCAACGCTGCCCAGGGCGCGGTTGTAATGTTCGGTCAGGGAGCCGCGGGAACCTTTTTTGTGGAAATATTCAGTTTCGCACCCTTTCCAGTAGAGTTCGCAGGCTTCCACGTCGTCGAGTATTTCGGTCTTCTCCTTCACGCGGTATTTCGTGATGATCCCGAAGACCGGGACGATGATCAGGGCCGAAAGATAACAGCAGACCACCCCGATGACGCAGGTGACCCCGAAGTCGGCGATCATCGGGATTGGGGCGAAAAACATGGCGATAAACCCGAGCGAGGTCGCAAGCATGGCGATCAGAACGGACGGCCCGGAATTGGCGACGGTCGCCCGCACGGCGTCGGGAATGGTGCCGTGCTGCATCTCCTCGTCAAACCGGGTATGGAACTGGATCGCATAGTCGATCCCGATCCCGATGAGCACCGGGAAGGCCCCGATGACGGTCATGGAGATCGGGATCCCGAAGAGCCCCATCAGCCCGAAGGTCAGGATCACCCCGACGGCAACGATCACGACAGGGAGGAGGCGGTACCTGACATGGGAGAAGAGGGTGGAGACGGCAAGGAGCATCAGGAGCATCGCTGCCATGATGAGGATGCCCATTGAAGACCCCATCTCCTGCCTCATCTCCTGTGAGAATGCAGGCGTGCCCGACACGGTGACGGTGAGGCCGGGCGGGGGGCTGGAGATGCGGATGATCGTCCTGATGTTGTCCAGCACCTGCTGCTGGACGCTGCTCTGGATGCCCGGTTCCAGGGTGACGCCCGTAATGGTCATCATCGAGGACGGAAGATACCGTTCAAGCGTCGCCGCAGGGATCGCGCTCTTGATCGCACTCACCTCGGCGATGGAGGCGGGCAGGACGCCGCCGTTGATCTGCTTCATCATATCGGTGATGCCCGAGGCCGAGTCGATATACCGCTCCCGCCTGATCGTCTCTTCAAGCCGGTCGATATAGTTCAGGACAGCAGGATCGGTGACGTCGTCGCATTCGAAGATGAGCATGATGGCGTCTGAGCCGTAGGTGTCTTTGTAGTGGGAGAGCAGTGCGCCTCTTGGTGTGTCTTTGTTGATATAGGTGTCGTCCCCGGTCTCCATCGTCACCATAGAGAGGCCAAAGAGGGCGATGAGAAATACAGCCATAGCTACGCCGAACACGACGGCGGTATGTGCGTTGATAGCGTCTGCAAGGCGTTCGTAGGGTGTTTTCATGGAAATCTCCTGACGATATGAAGCATTTGTGTGATCCCCGTGATCACGGGGACCTCTGATCGGGAAGATAATCGGCGATGATCACCCCGGTGATCGCCCGCGCCACATCTTCCGGCCTCCTGCCGGCGACAGGAACGCCATAGGCGATCGCTGTCCTGATCATCTCTTCCTGATCGGTAATGACACATTCCTCTCGCGACGTGCAGGTCCCCTGCAGCCTGGCAAGCATCTCAGACGCAAGGGCTCTGAGGGTGTCGCCACCGGTGTCCTCGGCCATGCTGAGACGATGGAGCAGTTCGATGCCCAGAGCCAGAGATCCTGGCGGCCAGAATCCGGATTCGTCCCAGATAGCGCATGTCTCAAGAGGTATGGCCGATAGCGGATACATTGCCGCACGCGGCTGGCAGACACCTGTCCCGGCGGATTGCTCTGTGCAGAGTATTAATCCTTCTATCTCTGTTCCCGAATAGGTCATTCGCCTCAGCCTGTGAAGATCAGATCTGAGGGCCTTTCATATATGGTTGGTGCAACTCACAGGAGGATTAATCGTTGGTTTCATGGGATAAGGCCGCGAGAATCCCGAGATGACGGATCATTCTGCCAGATGGCATACCAGACCCGCCTGCTTCTGTACAGAGAAGAGGTGGCGCCCTGCCAGCAGCGAGGACGACAGAATCATGACAGAAAGGATCCCCCTGCACCTTCTGCAGCGTCAGGTGATTGCGCAGAAAACGGTTGACGCGGTTCTCCAGAGCGACATTCCGGGGATCCTCTGTGCCGATCTCATCTCGGCGCCGCCGCCAGATAAATGTGGTGCAACCATATAGAGTTGCGGCCGGTAGAATTATCGACGCCGTCTTCCCATGATGAACGATGACAGAAGATATCGTCCCCCTGCTCAAGAACCTCGGGCTCAATGAGTACGAGGCGAAGGTGTATTCCACTCTTGTCGGCCTGAGAAAGGCCACCGCCCGGGACATCCACGAGATCAGCGGGGTGCCGAGAGGGAGGATTTACGAGATCCTGCACGACCTGGCACAGCGGGGTTTTATCGGCGTTGAAGAAGGGTCACCGACCTGCTATTACCTGCTCGACCCCGATGAGGTGATCGATCACCTGAAAGAGGGGTATCTCTGCACCCTTGAGAAGACGCGACGGGCGATCAGGGAGATTTCGTTCGCGCTTCCAAGGCCGCCTCCCTCGGTATATATGCTGAGGAGTGACTGGGCGATCGATAACCATGTGAGATCCCTGTTAAAGAGAGCGAAAAAACAGGTGCTTCTTGTCTGTCGCGACAGACAGTTCCTGAAACGCTATTTAAAAGAGTTGAAAGCAGCCGAGAAGAGAGTGGACCTCTGCATCCTCGTTCGCAATCCCGATGACTTTGAAGGGCTGGATATCCCGTTTGTTCAGGCAAAGGGATTTGTTGCCGAACTGCTGGACGATGCTGCGAATAGCCACCCTCAATTTGACGGAACGGTCGTATTCGTCGATTACGGCGAGTTTTTTATCACCTCTCTCGGCGGTCCAGAAACCCTGGCGATGACCGGATCAGATGCCCCCATGATGCGATACCTGCAGCATTCGCTGATGGCGAGCCTGGACCGCTGAAGCGTGTTCGGATACTTTTATCTTCAACACCTTCCAAAGGCAGCACCATCACATAAGGGGGGAAACAGCAGTATGGAAGACGGACCAAGAGGCGCTATTCTCCAGCGCGACCGGGAGACCTATGCGATTGTGCCGAGGACGCCGGCCGGCATCGTCGCACCCGAAGACCTGGAGAACATCGCCAGGGTGGCGCGACGCTACGAGATCCCGGTGATCAAGATCACCTCAGGGCAGCGGATGGCCCTTGTCGGGATCAAGGCAGAAGATGTCGAGAAGATCTGGAACGAGATCGGGATGACGGTCGGTGAGGCGACCGCACCATGCGTCCATTATGTGCAGGCGTGCCCGGGCACGGCGGTCTGCAAGTACGGCGTGCAGGATTCGCTCGGTCTCGGGCTCGAGCTTGAAAAGGTGTATCAGGATCTGAACCTCCCGGCGAAACTGAAGATGGGGGTCTCGGGCTGCCCGAGGTGCTGCGGCGAGAGTTATGTGCGGGACATCGGGGTGCTCGGGACGGCAAAGGGCTGGACCGTGACCTTCGGCGGGAACTCGGGGGGGCGGCCCCGCATCGGCGACGTGATCGCAAAAGACCTCGCAAAAGAAGACGTGATCGCTCTTGTTAAACTTCTTCTCGATTATTATATTGAGAACGGAAAGCCCGGGGAGCGGACGGCGAGGCTGGTCGATCGGGTCGGGATCGACGCGGTAAAGACTGCTGTCCGTAGTTAGTCGGTGAGAGTAACGGGCGGTTCCAGCCCTCACCTCTCTCGTTACGCGGAGCCTTATTTATATGCCGCGTCTAATAGTTCCCTGATGAGGGACGGTGACGACGACAGCACCCTCGCCCCGGGACAGGACCTGGACTTTGTCGATGAACTCTCCGAGTATCTCGACGTTCTCAGCAGCCCGACCCGTCTGCGCATCCTGAAGATCATCGAGCGCCGACCCAGGGACGCGAAGGAGATCTCCCGCGCCGTAGGAACGAGTTACGAGAACACGAAAAAACACCTCAACAGACTTCTTCTTGCCGGTCTTATCAGGAAAGAGGCAGGCAGTTCGGCCGAGACGGTGACCGGCGTTCACCCGGTCTGGAAATACTCCCTTGTTCAGGGAGGCCTTGAGATGGTGATCCAGAACCTCGGGATCTTCGGGAACCTCGGGATCGCCGCGGACGGGTCAGGCGTTTCCCTCAGGCTGCGCGAGATGAAAGACCGTCTTTCCTCAGCTTTTTTCGGAGGGACGCCCATCATCCTCGTGGTGGGCGGCGAGGAGGACGGCCGCGCCGTTCCCCTCAGGTATGAGCAGTACGCCGTCGGCAGGGCCGATGCCGCCGGCAGCCCTGCGGAAGACGAAACGATCGCGCTCGCCCCCTCATATGCGGCGGTAAGCCGCGTCTCACGCCCTCACTGTCTGCTGAAGCGCCTCGGCGGCGTCTGGCATGTCAGGGACGCCGGGAGCACCGGCGGCACGATGGTGAACACGGTGCCGCTGAGAAAGAACGAGATGCGCCCTCTCCAGGACGGCGACCTGATCGATCTTGCCCGCGGGCCGCAGGGGGCGCGCCTCCTCTTCTCTGTGCCGCCGCCCGAGTCCGGGGAGGATGGATTGAATGAGACGTAGCGCGCTCTTCGGGTCGTTCGCCGCGGTCATCCTCGCGGTCGCCCTCATAGCCGTGCCGGCGGCAGCGGCGCAGGGTCAGGAGATGAAGGACGCTCACGGCATGACGAATAAGAGCGTCCCTGCATATGGGAACGACCGGGCGGCATGGCAGACCCCGATCACGCTCCCGGAGACGGTGGCCGTCGATGATCCCCCTGTGACAACGACGATCGCCGCTGCATCAGAGACCACGGCGATCCCGGAGGCGGCGAGCACACCGTCGGTCACGGAGCAGGCCCGCTTCATGGGACCGAATGGCACCGGGATGCAGGGGGGCAGCGGCGACCGGACCGATCTGATCGTGCTCGCTTTCATCGCCGTCGCCGTGGTCGTCGCCGCCCTGTACGGCTATTTCCACCTTTCCGCCAGGCGTGCGTCCATCGATCTCGACCATACCGTCATCTTCGGAGGAGAAGAACCGCGTTCCGGCGACGGCGGATTCCCTCCGGCCCTTTCAGCACGCTACACCGGAATCGTCCCCGTCGGGAGCGGCGGGACCGCCCGTGTGTTTCTGGCGACGAGGGTAAGAGACGGGCAGACCGTCGCCGTCAAGGTGCCGCTCAGGACGGATGAGGCGACCGGGCGATCGTTTCTGAAAGAGATCGGCATCTGGCGGGGGCTCGCCCACCAGAACATCGTCAGGGTATGTGCGGTGAACATCCTTCCTTCCCCGTACGTGGAGATGGAGTACTTCGACCGCTCGCTCAAAGACCTCGAAAAACCGCTTTCGCCTGAGAGGGCCTGCAGTATCGTCGCCGGGATCGCCGAAGGGCTCGCCTACGCCCATGAAAAGGGTGTGATACACCGCGATCTCAAGCCGGGAAACATCCTGCTCGCCCCGGACGGCACCCCGAAGATCGTCGACTGGGGGCTCGGCCGGGTGCTTGCTGACGGCGACGAGACGACCGCTCCCGGGTTCTCTCTCCATTATGCCGCCCCGGAACAACTTGCTCCGGCCCGCTACGGCCCTGCCGGCGCAGGGACCGATCTCTTCCAGCTCGGCGTGGTGCTGTACGAACTCCTGACCGGGGCGTTCCCGTATAATGGGGTCGGCCCGGGGGAGTATGCGGCGGCCGTCCTCAGCGACGATCCGATCCCGCCCTCGGCCGTCGAACCTGCCCTTGCACCCTTTGATCAGATCGTCCTCCGCTGCCTGGAGAAGGATCCCGCAACGCGCTATGCTTCGGCAGAGGCGTTTCTCGCCGACCTCCGGACGATCGAATGCTGAACCTCCGGGTTATCCTCTGGAACCCGGATCATGACCGTTTCTTATCTTCTCCCATGCGGACGTTCTGATCAGACCGCCCGGCAGGACGCCGGGGCGGCAGTGAGGAAAGAACAATATGAAAAAGAATTATGTCTCTATCGGGGCCGCCTGTCTTCTCTGCCTGGCCCTTGTGGCGGCGGTCCCGGCCGCCGCCCTTGGAGGATGGGAGAATGCAGGCGGGCAGCAGGCGACCTCTCGGTCAGGGTGCACCGAAAACCCGCAGGGAGAACTCTGCCGCGGGCCGGCGGCCTGGGCCTGCCAGCACGGCGCCGCCGCAGGGGCCTGCGCATGCAACCGGACCTGCGATCAGATCCATAACCGAACCTGCCAGGCATAACCTGCCCACAGGCCCAAAACACCATTTTTCATCTCAGGCGCGTCCGGGGAAAGTTCAATATCTCCGACCTGCCATTCTCCACCATGACCGAACCCAGACCATTCCTGGTCGGCGGGGAGTGGCGGCGGAGCGACACGGTAGAAGAGGTCCGTTTTCCCTACGACCACTCGCCTGTCGACACCTTCTGCCTCGCCGGGGCGACCGACCTCGAGGACGCTGTCCGCTCTGCGCAGGAGGGCTTCGGACGGACACGGCGGCTTCCTGCCCACGAACGCATCAGGATTCTCAAAAGATTCGCCTGGTTGATCGAGGAGCGAAAAGAGGACCTTTCACGGCTCATCACCCTTGAGGCCGGAAAGACGTCGGCCCTCGCCCGCGCCGAGGTGGACCGGGCGAAAGAGACGATCCTCCTTTCAGCCGAAGAGGCAGGGCGGATCTACGGCGAGATCCTCCCCCTCGACCTGACTCCCGCGGCCGGGGGCCGGACCGGCTACCTCCGCCGGTTCCCGATCGGCACGGTGCTGGCGATCACCCCGTTCAACTTTCCTTTCAACCTTGCCTGCCACAAGATCGGCCCGGCCGTGGCGGCGGGAAACGCCGTCATTCTGAAGCCGGCCACAAAGACCCCACTCTCAAGCCTCCTCCTCGGATCGCTTCTGATTGAGGCCGGGTATCCTGCAGAGGCGGTATCGGTTCTCCCCTGCACCCCGGACCTTGCCGAATGGCTGGTGCGGGACGAGCGGATCGCCTACCTCTCGTTCACCGGGAGTCCTGGCGTCGGCTGGCGGCTCAAAGAGATCGCCGGGCGAAAACGGGTCGGGCTGGAGCTCGGCGGCAATGCGGCGGCGATCGTCCATGCCGATGCCGACCTCCCCTATGCGGCCGAACGGATCGTCCAGGGCGGCTTCTCCAACGCCGGGCAGGTCTGCATCTCGGTCCAGCGGGTCTTCATCCACCGGGATGTCTATGACGACTGCCTTGCGATGATCCTCGAGCGCACCGGCGCCCTTGCGGTGGGCGACCCCCGCGATTCCCGGACCGATATCGGGCCGATGATCTCCGAGGCGGCGGCTGCAGAGGCAGAGGAAAAGGTGCGGGAGGCGGTCTTCGAGGGGGCAAGCGTCCTTGCCGGCGGAAAGCGCGAAGGGACGCTCTTTTTGCCGACGGTGCTTGCCGACACCGTCCCGACGATGCGGGTGAACGCCACCGAAGTCTTCGCCCCGGTGATCACGGTGACACCGTACGACACCTTCGAGGAGGCACTCGCCATGGCAAACGATTCGGTCTTCGGTCTTCAGACCGGCATCTTCACCGATGGCTTCGACCGGGTCTTCACCGCCTTTGAGGAATGCGAGGCCGGGGCGCTGATGGTGAACGACGTCCCGACGTTCAGGGCTGACGCCATGCCCTACGGCGGGGCAAAAGCCTCCGGCCTCGGGAGGGAGGGGCCACGGTATGCGATCGAGGAGATGACGACGATGCGGCTGATGGTCCTGAACCGCCGGCGGCCAGATCCTTCAGGGCGCTGAACGGCCATGGACAGACCGGGCATGATCCTCTGCCGCGCTTCTGGCGTCGGCAGAGCACCGGTACCTGCCCCGGGGAATATGGATCTCGAAGCGTGCGCCTTTCCCGAACTCTCCGTTTTCCCTGATGCCAAGGCCGGTGATCGCCAGGATCTCTTTTGAGAGGAACATCCCGAGGCCGCTGTTCCTCCCGAACCCACGCGTGAAGATCCGCTCCTTGTCCTCAGGCCTCACCCCGACGCCGTTGTCCTCCCAGAGGATCATCGCCCCGTCGTCGCTCTGACGCCATTCGACCCTGATCTCGGTCGCCTTCTCACCATGACGCTCGGTATTGTCGAAAAGGTTATAGAAGACCTTCTCAAAGAGGGGATCGGCGTAGACCTCAAGACCGCCGACCCCGGAGGTGATCCTGACACCGCACAGGCCAAGGTGGCCGATCGCCCGCTGCACATCGCACCACTGCGGCTCGCGCACCCCGAGGTCCTGATAGTCGCGGGTGAACTCGATCAAATCTTTGATATTCAGGGCAGAGCGCTTCACCTGGTGGAGGTAGGTGAGCACCGGCAGCCCTTCGGCCTCCTCCCCGGCGATCTCGAGGTAGCCGAGGAGGACGGTGAGCTGGTTGAGGATGTCGTGGCGGGTGACCGAACTCATGATCTGGAGTTTTTCATTGATCAGGTTGAGCGACTCGGAAAAGTGCTTGAGTTCTGCGGCATGGTATTCGAGTTCTTTCTCCAGGACCGTCCGCTCGGTGATATCGGTGAGCACCAGGAGGACGGCGTCTTCGTTCTGGTAGGTGAGGGGAGCCGCCCGGAGTATGACCGGCATTTCAGGGCCCTGACCGGCGATCATGATCTCAACGGGGGCGGCCTTTCTTCCTCCAATGGCGTCCCGGACATGCTCCCTGAAAGTCGCACGTGATTCCGGCATCACAATCGAGGAGATCGCCTCCCCGACAAGGCCCCCCGTTTCGCACCCGAGCGCCTCTTCAGCCGCAGGGTTTGCAAAAACGATCCTGCCGTCCCTCGTATGGACAAGGATGTACTCGGGCATGCCGGCGATCAGCTCCCGGTTCAGTCTCTCCTGCTCCCGCGCCCCGGCGCTGGCGCGTTTCTGGTCGGTGACGTCCCGCAGCGAGAGGGCGATGGCTTTTTTCCCGTGGAACTCGATGATCCTGCCGTGGGACTCGACCGTCCGCACCTCACCGGTGGCGGTCATTGCGGCGTATTCTGCCGGAAAACGGTCGGTGCCTTCGCGAACGGTCTGCAGGTCCCTGAGGACGTCCTCGACCGAGTCCTGATGAATGAAATCCAGCACGTTCCTCCCAATGGCATCAGCGCGACTCCTGAAGCTGGCCATCTCGCAGGCGACGCCATTCAGGTACAGCACCGTCCCCTCCATGTCGATGATGACGACGCTGTCCCTGAGGGCGTCGAGGAGAGTGGAGAAAGAGCGTTCCTGTTCCCTGAGGATCTGCTCGGTCCGGTGCCTCTCGGTGATGTCGACGGCGGTCACGATGATGGTGGGGCTGCCGGCAATCAGGGTAATATCTGCGCAGATGTCGAGGATACGTTCGCTGCCGTCTTTCCTCAGGACGCGCATGAGAGAGCGCTCAGGCTGGATCTCGCCCAGGAGTCTTTTCCCGGCGCGGGCCCGCACTGCGGCCCGCTCTTCAGGGTGGACGAAACCCCACACATCCATGGAGGTCAGCTCCTCCAGTGAATACCCGGATATCTCTTCGGCAGCCGGATTTGCATAGATGATCCGGTCTCCCCTGTGCATCCAGATGCCGACCGCAGTCTTATCGGTGATCGCCCTGAATATCCCCTCGCGCTCTTCAAGGGCGCAGGTGAAGCGGTGCCGCTCGACCGCCACTTCGATCTTGTGGGCGAGGTCGGCAAACTGGGCGCGGGGATCGCCGCCTTTCTGGACATAGAAGTCGGCACCGCCGTTCATCGCCGCAACGGCGACCTCTTCCCGCCCTCTGCCGGTAAAGAGAATGAAGGGGGTGGTGTTGCCCTGCCCCCTGAGTCTGCCGAGGAACTCGATCCCGTCCTGACCTTCCATCTCGTAGTCCGAAACGATGGCGTCGAAGGAACGAACCCTGAACATATCGAGCGCTTCGGCTGCGGATGAGGCCGTCGTAACGGCAAACTCGCCGTAGCGTTCGAGATAGAGTTTGATGAGATCAAGCATTGCAGGCTCGTCATCAACACAGAGCAGAGAGATCATGCTGGCCAGGGGTGAGACGCGTGTATTTACTTTTTTTATGATCTGAGCGTGGATTAATATTGCCTTTTCTTTTAGCAATTGTAAAAAAACAGATAATTTCATCCAGATGCCTCTGCAGAGGTGGCACACCGCCTCATATCTCCAGATACGCTCTCGCCGGTCGATCCCTCCCGTCACATGGAGATCCGTCATCGCAGGGTATTTTCTCTGCAGGCGTCTGAAGATGGATCGTATGGTCTGTCCGTTCTGCAATCCCCACCCCGACTGCATCGTCACAAAAAACGCTCTGGCATACGCACGCTTTGACGCCTTCCCGGTCACGCAGGGACATATCCTGATCATCCCGTTCCGCCACGTCTCCTCATTTTTCGATGCCACCGATGAGGAGAGGGCAGCGCTCTTCGATCTCGTCGCCCGCTGCCGCACCATCATTGAGGAGCGCTACCGTCCAGACGGCTGGAACATCGGGGTGAACGTCGGCGTTGCCGCCGGGCAGACGGTGATGCACCTGCACCTGCACCTCATCCCACGCTATGACGGGGACGTCCCTGACCCCAGGGGAGGGGTGCGCGGGGTGATCCCTGAGAGAAGAGTGTACTGATGGGGATCAGGAGATCTGTGAGATCTGCGAAGCGATCTGGCCCTCCGGAAACAGGGTGATGGACATCATGGATGAAGTCACCGCCATCTGCTGGCACGAGAGAAGAATCATATCAAGGCAGTACACCACCCTTCGCACACAGGAGACCTGAGATGAGAGTCGTCGCATTCAACGGGAGCCCGAGGAAGGACGGGAACACCGCCCGCCTCCTTGCAGAAGTGCTCGCGGAACTTGAGAAGGAAGGCATCGAGACCGAATTCGTCCAGATCGGCGGGAAAAAGGTTCACGGCTGCACCGCCTGCGCCAAATGCTTCGAGAACCGGGATGGAAAATGCGTCATCGACAACGACTTTGTCAATGACTGCATTGCGAAGATGGTCGCGGCAGATGGGATTATCATCGGATCACCGACCTACTTCGCGGACGTCAGCACCGAGACGAAGGCCCTCATCGACCGGGCAGGTTTTGTCTCGATTGCCAACGGCGGCATGTTCGCCCGCAAGGCCGGTGCGGCCGTCGTCGCCGTTCGTCGCGCCGGTGCGGTCCACGCCTTCGACACCATCAACCACCTCTTCGGGATCTCGCAGATGTTCACGGTCGGATCCTCGTACTGGAACCTCGGCGTCGGACTTGAAGCCGGCGATGTGGAGAAGGACGAGGAGGGGCTTTTGACGATGCGGAACCTCGGGGGGAACATGGCCTGGCTCCTGAAGCGGATCCGCCCCTGAAAGACATCCCCTGAACCGGCAAACAGAACGGGCGGCACTTCTAAGGACGGGGCCCATCTTCCGGCAATGTTCATCCTCCCCTTATTTCTGCTGGAACGGCCCTGAGCGCCGGCTCCACCGGATGCCGGATCGTGACGATACCCTGATAGCCATCAACACAGACCTGCTCGCCGTCCCTGATCACCCCGGTTGCACGGGGTATGCCGGTGACACAGGGGATGCCATACTCCCGTGCGATGATCGCACCGTGGATGAGCATCCCACCGCGGCGTTCGACCACGGCCGCACACAGCGGGATCACAAACGTCATCCCAGGCTCGATCGCGTCGCAGACCAGAACGTCGCCGCTTTTTACCCTGAAAAGGTCGGCGCTCGCTCTGATAACGCATGCCGGGCCGCATGCCGCCCCACGCGAGGCAGGCTGACCGGTGATCTGACGGGCCTGCACACCAGATTCTGCGGCGTCCGCCGTTCTCACTGCCGGGCGGCCAGGCACATATCCTCGCTCCCGGAGGGCACGGGCAACCTCTTCGGCTGGGGTATCGTCGTCTGTTTCGATTCCTCGGCTATGAAGCCTTTTTCTTCCCTCAGCAACAGCGCGCCGCACCTCACCGACAATCCGATCCAGGGCATGGTTATCGTTGTCCCGCAATTCATAGCTCCGCCGGGCAAGGGCGAGCAGTTCCTCTGCATCAGCCCGCCCTTCCACCGAAACATGGGAGAGAAAACGCTCACGCAGGTCAACGCTCCGCTCATCACCATGACGCTCGCTGCGGTGCCCGGACGCCATCTCCCGGATCACCCCAATGATCCCCCTCCGCACCTCCTCGTCGTCACCCAGCGCACCCCCATAACGGGTGAGAAATCGACTGAACCGTGTATTCAGGGGATCTTCAGGCGTGTTTAGGACGATGCCATTCAGGGCTGCAGGGTTCAGACGCACCTCAGCCGCCATCTCAGTCAGATCCCGGTTTCGTTCCAGACTGATGAGGCGGCCCCCGACCAGGAGATCAACGAACTCATAGGGATCGGCGGGGTGGACGGTGTCGTTGTAGAAGGTTCCAAAAAGGCGGACGCCGTGTGCAAAGGGGATGAAATAGGTAAGATAGATCTTTTCCCACTCCCTCTGCCTCTCCTGCCGGCCCTGGATCGCCGCCGCAAGCGCTTGATCGTCCATGGCCAGGAGAACGGTTTCGGCAAGGCGCTGCCCCTCCTCGATCATCCCGGGGAGCCATCTGCCCTCGATCTCCTGCTGCAATGCACGCAGTCGCAAGCGACTCCGTTTGAGGCCGAGATAATACTGCCTCCTGTCGGTCCGCTCCCTCGCCGTCACGGGACGGGCCTGCAGAACCACGATGCCGTTTTCCGTCTTCGTCCACTCGATATCCTGCGGGGCTCCGAAGATCTCCTCGGCGGTGTGTCCGATCTCCAGGAGCGATCTGATATCTCTGTCAGTGAGGGGAGGACGCCCCGCACGATCCGGGGTCGTCTGCCTCACCGCAACCCCGGCGAGCACCGGGACGACCATCTCACCCCTCTCTGAGGGGGGCTGATGGGAGACCGCCTGTCCGGTGCGGCGATCGATCACCCAGCGGTCCGGCTCCACCGCCCCATCGACAAGACCCTGGTTCAGGCCCCATACTGCCTCTATGATCGTTTCATCCTCATCGAGCGGGTTTACCGTAAAGAGGATCCCGGATGATTCTCCCACGACGATCTCCTGCAGGACAACTGCCATTGCGCTCGATGCCGGCTCCAGACCTATCTCCTGCCGGTAGAGGAGGGCCGCATCGGACCAGAGCGAGGTCCATACGAGCCTGATGTGGTCGATGATCACCTCCACTCCCCCTATGTTCACAAAAGATTCGTGAATGCCTGCAAACGAAGCAGCCACCGAGTCCTCGGCAACCGAGGACGATCGGACGACGATCGGTCTCTCCCCGAAACGCGATCCGATGGCAGCGGCAAGGTGGTCATGGAGTCCGGGCGGCAGCGGGGTTCTGGAAAACAGGGTGCGAATCCTGAGCGCAGCGTCCCACACCTCCTCCCACCGCATATCACGGAAATCCTTGCGTGCAAGTTCAAGTATGATCCGACCCCTGATTCCAGTTTCGTCAATATAGGAACTGTAGGCGTCAGTGGTGACGCAGATGCCTGGAGGCACCCGGATGCCGGAGCGCATGAGACGGCCGAGATTCAACGCCTTCCCCCCGCAGAGGGAAAGGGCATCGGAAGGCAGATCCTCAAGCGGGGCCAGATATTCATTCATCCATCGCCACCTCACTGACATTCTGGAACCGCCGGACCAGGACGTATCTCCTGATCCTCACTTCATAGAGGACGGTCGTTGGCGAATGGACGAAATCGACGAGATATGGGTGAATTTGCAGAAATTCCCTCTCTGATTCTTTCCGGCCTCCCTCTTCCACCGCCCGTGCAACACCGAGGACGGTGACAGCAGTGGCTTCTCCAAAGTCACGCGGATTACCACGCCTGTTGTCAATGAGCAGGGCCACATGCCGATTTTTCTGGAGATTCTCATGTTTCCTGGTGAACTGTGAGGTGCAGAACAGGAGCCGCTTCAGGTCAACCGACGGGGCGATCGCAATCAGGTTTGTATAGGGCTCTTCTCCGTCCAATGTGGCCAGTACTGCAAGGGACTGTGTCGACAGCAGTCTGCCGATCGCGCTGAGTGCTCTATCAGGGTCCATCTCATCCCTCCATGCACCTGCCCATGTCGGCCGAGGATAAAAGGGTGTTCTGCCTCACCTCTATCTGATCCCGGATATTTCTGCAAAAACCCCAGAGGCGGATTCAGATTCGTTTTCGAGGTTCCGGGGGAGATGTGAGTGCTGGCCAAGGAGGATTGGATGGCGGGGGGTCTGATCAGATGAACCGAAATCTGCTCCGACGGCAAGGTTAATTGCCAGGAAAAAGCTGCAGGGGTCATTCTCAGTCCTCAATCGGGTACTGGATCTCGGTCATAGGGTTTCCTGCCGCGATCTCCGTCGGGTCGTTGAGGTAGGTCTCTCGTTCAGGGCAGGTCTGGCGGAGGCCATGGGCATCGAGATACTCCATGACCTGCCGGTGGGCGAGGGGGAGAATCTCGTACGGCCACCGATACAGCACCGAGAGGATCCTCCAACCGGGCAGCACGCGCACTCCGACGACCGGATCCCTGACCGTCACCGCCACCCGTACAAAGCACTTAGAAGATCCCAAACCAGACCGTGTACGAGACGATGAATCACGATGAACAGGTCGATCAGACCTTTGTGGACCTATACGGAACAGATACCAAGGCCGCTGCCCGTGCACTCCGGACAGAAGTCGCTGTGACAGATCCTGCAGGTTCCGGACGTATTTTATGTAACAAGGCGGCGGCATTTAGCCATATAAAGATTTTTCAGCGGCCTTTGATAAACATTCATCTTTGTGAGTCCTGCCACAGGCATAATCCCTAATGCCAGACATAACTAACCCATCAGTGTGACACCGGCCTTCTCCCCACACTTCACCACAGAGCGCCTTGACTTCCATCCAGCGGATACGCCCCTGCACCCCCCTATCTTCGTCCTCGTCAGGGGCGGGGACGTCCTCTGCAGACCGGACGATTCGCCCCTGCTCTCCCACATCCCGGACAGTTCGCCCTCTGAGTTCACACTCTTCATCGGCAGCCTCGAAGGCCGCCCGATCTGTGCCGCCAGCGTTAAGACTGTCCCGGCGGGCCTCAGGCCGGTCCCGCTCCGCGACCTCTTCGGGACTGTCGGAGATGAGGAACTTGGCATTGTCGGGCGGGCCGTCCAGTATGTGGACTTCGACCGCACCCACCGCTACTGCGGGCAGTGCGGGGCGGCGACCCTGAGGAAAAAGGACGAGATCGCCCGGGTCTGCCCGTCCTGCGGCCTCGTCGCCTACCCGCGCCTCTCCCCGGCCGTGATCGTCAGGGTCACCGACAAAGAGCGTATCCTCCTCGCCCGCTCCCCACACTTTCCGGCCGGCCGCTATTCCGTCGTCGCCGGTTTCGTCGAACCGGGCGAGAATGTCGAGCACGCCGCACGGAGAGAGGTGATGGAGGAGACCGGGATCGCCATTGCCAATCTCAGGTATTTCGGGAGCCAGCCCTGGCCCTTCCCCCACTCCCTGATGATCGGGTTTACCGCAGATTACGGCGGCGGCGAGGCCGTCCCGGACAGACAGGAGATCGAGGACGCCGGATGGTTCAACGCCGACGCCCTCCCCGACCTCCCGGGACCGGCATCGATCGCGCGGGCGCTGATCGAGGACTGGCTTGCAGGGCAGTGAAAATAGTATAACCGATGAGACCAATTTGATCGTGGAGATCACCCCTCAACTCATATTTTATGGTGCACCAGAATGAGCGATTCAGTAGTTGATAGCATCCTTGCGGCGCGGTACCTCCGCAAGGGCGAGAAAACATTTGACGATATCTGCCGGCGCGTTGCTGCGGCGCTTGCGCAGAACGAGAGCGAGCGCGAGGAATATTATGAGGCGATGCACTCCCTCCGCTTCCTCCCCAACTCCCCCACCCTGATGAATGCCGGGACCGAGATCGGCCAGCTCTCGGCCTGTTTCACCCTGTACGTCGGCGACTCGATCCCTGAGATCTTCCACGCCCTCGAATGGGGCGCCCTGATCCACAAGAGCGGCGGCGGCACCGGCTACAACTTCTCGCGGATCCGCCCGGAGGGGGCACCGGTCCAGTCCACTGACGGCGTCGCATCCGGCCCCATCTCGTTCATGAAGGTCTTCAACGCCGCCACCGACGTGATCAAACAGGGCGGACGGCGGCGCGGGGCGAACATGGGGATCCTGAACGTCTGGCACCCTGACATCCTGCGGTTCATCCACGCCAAGAACGTCGAGGGCGAACTCTCGAACTTCAACATCTCGGTGATGGTCAACGACCGCTTCATGGAGTTCGTCGAGGCCGGGCAGCTCCAGAAGGTCTGGACCACCCACCCCCATACGGGCGAGGAGATCACCGTCGGCGCCATCTGGAACGGCATCGTCGACGGCATCTGGAAGAATGGTGAGCCCGGCGTTCTCTTTTACGACGAGATCAACCGGAAGAACCCGACCCCGCAGCTGGGGGAGATCGATACGACGAATCCGTGCGTCACCGCGGACACATGGGTGATGACCGGCGCAGGCCCCCGCCAGGTCGCCGACCTCGTTGGAACGGCATTCGATGCGGCGGCGAACGGCATGACCTTCAGGTCAGGTCCGGGGGGATTCTTCTCCACAGGGAGAAAGGAGGTGGTGAAGATGACCACGAAAGAGGGTCACTGCCTGAGGGTAACCAGGAACCACCCGGTCTGCCGCGTAAAATCCATGACCCGCTATCGCACGGAGACCGAATGGACGTGTGCGGGCGACCTCTCTTCAGGCGATCAGATCCTTCTTCACGATCACCGCAGCCTTCCGGCCTGGCACGGCCCCCTCGGCAGGGAAGAAGGATATCTCCTCGGCCTTCTTGTCGGTGACGGCACGCTGAAATCAGATGCCGCCGTTCTCTCGGTCTGGGAGAACGACCGCGGTACGGCGTCGGTGATGGGGCACGCGGAGGCGTGCGCGTATACGCTCGCCCAACGCTCTGATTTTTCAGGCTGGTCTGCCGTCGAAGGGCGGGGCGAACACACGCTGAAGCTTGCTGCCATCCGCGATCTTGCGGTCTCATATGGGATGGCTCCCGGCAGGAAGACTATCACGCCTGCTCTTGAAAAGGCATCGTCTGCCGGTTATTGCGGGTTCCTCTCTGGCCTCTTCGACTGCGACGCCTCGGTGCAGGGAACGACGAAGAAAGGGATCAGCGTCAGGCTGGCGCAGAGTTCGCTCCCACTCCTCCGCAGCGTCCAGCGGATGCTTCTCCGCCTCGGAATCGCCTCGCGGATCTATCGGCGCAGGGAGGCCGGACTCTCGGTGCTGCCAGACGGGGACGGTGGGTCAAAGCACTACCGCGTGCGTACCCAGTATGAACTGGTGATCGCAGGTGAAAACCTCCTCTTCTTCCGGGAAAGGGTTGGCTTCATCCACGCACGGAAAAAAGAAGCGCTTGAACAGGCACTGTCATCATATTCGCGCTCCCTGAATCGGGAGCGTTTCGTTGCGACGGTGTCTGCGCTCGAAGATGACGGCGAGGAGGAGGTCTACGATGTGCAGGTGCCGGGCGTCAATGCCTTCGATGCGAACGGTCTGGTCGTGCACAACTGCGGCGAACAGCCCCTTCTCCCCTTCGAGTCCTGCGTGCTCGGTTCGATTAACCTGGCGAAGTTTGTGAGGGACGGCGCCGTCGATGAAGAGGGGCTCAAACAGATCACTCGCATGGCGGTCCACTTCCTGGACGCCGTCATCGACCGAAACGTCTTCCCGATCCCGCAGATCGAGGAGGCGACGCGCAAGACGCGGAAGGTCGGCCTCGGGCTGATGGGAGTCCACGATGCCCTCCTGATGCTCGGCCTCCCGTACGACTCCGAGGAGGGGCGTGCAGCCTGCGAGCGGATCATGGCCCTTGTCAACGACACTGCCGTGGATGAATCCCACGCCCTTGCCGCGGAGAAGGGAACCTTCCCCTCCTTTGAAGGGAGCGTCTGGGGCGATTATCCGATGCGGAACGCCGCCCTCACCACCATCGCCCCGACCGGGACGATCTCTCTCCTCGCCGGGTGTTCGAGCGGGATTGAACCGGTCTTCTCCTATGCCTACACCCGGAAGAACACCGTCGGCAAGACCTTCGTGATACTCCACCCGATCTTCGATGCCGAACTCCGCAGGGTCGTCGGGGCGCTCGGCCTCACCCCGGACGAGGCCGAACGGCGGGTGCAGGAAGTGATCGACCACGTCCACGAGACCGGTACGGTCAGGGACGTCGGGTGGCTCCCGATCTCCTTCAGGAAACTCTTCCAGACCGCTCTCGACATCGACTGGCGGGACCACGTGCGCATGCAGGCGATCTTCCAGCGGCACATCCACGCCTCCATCTCGAAGACGATCAACATGCCGAACGCCGCCACCCGCGAGGAGATCGCCGAAGCAGTCCTGATGGCGTGGCGGAGCGGCCTGAAGGGAATGACCATCTACCGGACGGGCAGCCGAGAAGACGTAGTGCTCGCCCTGAAGGAGAAAAAACCGGAAGAAAAGCCCGCGGAGAGGCTGCCCACCCGCCCAAAGGAACTCGCCGGCCGAACCTATCTCTGTCAGTCAGGGTGCTGCCGCCTCTATATCACCGTCAACCTCCTCGACGGCCGGCCGTGGGAGGTCTTCATCAGGACCGTCGGGAGCGGGGGATGCGAGGCGAACTCCAACGCCCTGGGGCGGGCGATCTCCACCGGCCTCCAGAACGGCGTGCCCCACCAGAAGTTCGTCAAGCAGTTTGCGAAGGTGAACTGCATCTCGGCCATCAGGAACCCGGCCTCGGAGGGCCTCTCCTGCGCCGACGTCGTGGGCAGGTGCATCGACCTTGCGGCCTCGAAGCAGACGATCACCACCCTGGACACCTGGGAGATCACCGAAGTCTCAGGGAAGAAAAAGAAGAACCTCTGCCCTGAATGCGGCGCCGAACTCGACTTCGGCGAGGGGTGCAACCAGGGGATCTGCAAGAACTGCGGCTGGAGCGGCTGCAGCTAACCCTTTTTTTCGGCGGGCGTCCTTACCGGGAAAAAAGAGAGGGTTTTAGACTATCTCAAACCACACGTCCCGGAGCCCGACATTGAACTGCGCGATGAAGAGGGCGTCGCCCACTTCGATCGCACCGTTTCTGTGGACGTCGGTCTTCTGGAACCGGTCGATGCCTGCCGGGGGCATATCAACAATGCCAACCACCTCACGGAGCACCCGGAGGGTGTCGGCCTGGTTCACGGTGCCGTCGTTGTTGGCGTCGCCGTAGAGCAGGGGGAGGGCGTTGATGTAACCGCTCTTCGTCACCGACCCGCAGTCTCCATTCACCGTGAGGGAGACCGTGTAGGCGCCGGCTACGGTGTAGGTGTGGACCGGGTGCTGCTCGATCGAGGTGTTTCCATCGCCGAAGGACCAGAGCCACGCCGATGCGTTCGCGGCCGTGAGATCGGTGAAGCAGACCGCGAGGGGGACGACGCCGGCGGTAAGGTTCACCGAAAAGGCCGGGTGCAGGAGCAGTTTTGCCCGTATGATCGTTTCATTGCCGCTCACCGCCCCGTAGGCATCGGTGACGGTGAGGTTCACGGTATAAATGCCCGGCATTGTATAGGCATGGATTGGGTGCCGCTCGATCGAGGTTCCATTATCCCCGAATGACCAGTTCCATGCGACCGGCGCCCCTGCGGTAGTATCGTTGAACCCGACGGCGAAGGGAACGAAACCCGAGGTGACATTCGTCGTGAAGGCGGCGACCAGGGGCGGGGCTTCCGCGGTGACGTACCCCTCCGCGGCCGCCGTGTCCATGCTCCCGTAGGCGTCGGCGACGGCGAGAGAGACAGTGTAGTTCCCCGGCATCAGATAGGTGTGGAGCGGGTGCTGCTCCGTGGAGGTGACGCCGTCGCCAAAGGACCAGTTCCATGCGAGGGGGGCCCCCGCGGTAGTGTCGTTGAACTGCACGGCAAAGGGGACCGTCCCTGCCGTCCTGTTCGCGGAGAAGTTCGCCGCCAGTGCCGGCGCTGTCACCGTAACATACCCTGCTTTTTCGGCCGTCGTACTGCCAAAGAGGCTGGACGCCGTGAGCGAGACGGTATAGGTTCCGGGCATCGCGTAGGTGTGGACCGGGTGCTGCTCCGTCGAGGCCCCACCATCGCCGAAAGACCACTGCCAGGCCGTCGCCCCAACCGACAGATCGGTGAAGGTCACCGTCAGCGGCGCCGGTCCACTCAGCGGTGCGGCGTTGAACGACGCCGTCGGGGCCTCCCCGGTGGCGAGGAACAGATCGAAGGCGTCGACCCTCCCGTAGCCGTAGATGGTGTCGAAGCCGCCTGTGCCGAGATCTTCTGCGGTCGAAAGCATTTTTTCCCGCACCTCGGCAGCGCTCAGGTCAGGAGCGAGCCCCCAGACAAGCCCAGAGATCGCCGCCACATGCGGGGCGGCAGCGCTCGTCCCGTAGAAGGTGGAGGGAAAACCGCCGGAGCCGGTGACCGAGACGCCGTCCGTCGCCGAGATCTCAGGTTTCTCCCGCTGCACCGCAACAGGATAGGAGATCGTCGAAGGGCCGCGGGAAGAGTAGTACCGGATCACATCGGCATAGTCGATCGACCCGACGGCGATGACACCCTCTGCAGCCTGGTGGCCGAAGACCGAGTCTGCGGTCGTGCTGTACGAGGCGTCGACGGATGCCCCGAAGGTGAATATTTCGAGGGCCCGGGCGGAACCGGAGTATTTTTTCACCCCAATATACGCCTTTGCGGCCGAGGCGCCCGTGTTTCTCACCGATGCGTATTCGATCGGGTTGTCGTCCCCGTCCTGCGGACCGGTGCTGGATGCGATCTTCGTCCCCAAGGAATCGTAGACATAGAGATCGTAATCGTTCGACGACGAGCCCCAGGGGTCGTTCCATTCGAGGACGACGAAGATTGATGCACCTGCGGGGACCGTGAAGGGGAGCTCGATGTCCCCGCCGAAGTCGTGCCAGCCGTTGCCGCCGTCCACATAACCCCCCTGGTAATGGGCTTTAGCGTAATTCCCGGCCGAAGAGACATAGATAATCTCACCCTCATCGACCAGAGACTGGATATGCGAGGCGATGATCCCGTCCTGGAAATAGGGCACGGTTGTCCATGCGATGTCGTCGCAGATCACCGTGCACCCGGCGGCAGCGAGGGCATCGATGGCGGCGTTGAATTCGATCCAGCTGCTACCGTGGTCATGGAAGTAAAGATCGGCGTCAGGGGCGATATCGTGAACGATCTCAAGCATCGCCGTCCCCTCGTTCCCTCCCTGCTCATTGGAGAGCACATGGACGTCCTCAGGCAGGTCGCCGGAGGCGACGGCCGTCTCGATATGATCGACACCGTCGGAGATGATCCCGATCCGCACCCCGGCCCCGCCATAGCCGGTTGCGTTCCTGAAGGCTTTTGCACGGAGGAGGGTGTCGCCCTCCGTATCCACAGAACCGGCGTTGACCATGGGAGGCAGCACGCGCATCACCGAGACGACCTCTGGCAGGGCCGCAAGATCGGCGAGGGCCGCCACCGGCACCACCGCGGCGGCAAGATGGTAGCCCTCGTCCCGCCCGGTGACCGCGGAGGCATAGGCGTCGATCACGGCGGTGGAGGCGGCGGGATCGACGGTGACATAGACGTAGACGGTATCCTCGGGGCTCTCTTCAGCCGACGCCCCGAAGATCTGCCCCCCGGCGACGTCAGTCTCCATCACCGCCCCGTTTTCTTCAGATGCCCTCACCAGGTCGAGCAGTTCGGAGGAGAGTTTCTTCTCGCCATCGGTGAGGTTGGTTTTGTCCGGCAGCGAATCGGTGAAGGTGACGGCGGCGCCCGCCGACATGAGAAGGGCGACGCCGAGCATGAATGCAAGGGCGGCACGTGTTTTTGGTCTCACGATAGTTCCTTCTCAGATAGATATCGCGGAAAAATTACGATTCAGCCTTCGTCTCCCGCCCTCTCATAGCGCTCGATCAGCGCCGTCGCCCGCCTGACATCCTCGCCCTGCTTTCTCGCCTCGGCAAGGTACATGTTGAAGACCTCGTCGGTCACCACGTGGAGGAGGGGTTTGTACATATCGGCGTGCTGGGAGAGATCGAACCAGCGCGCCTCGGCCTCGGTGAGACGGAGGGAGCGGTATTCCCCTTCATGAGGCGCGTAGACCGGGTTCTTCTCGTGCGGCGTCCTCAGCACCAGGTCGGCAAGCGGGGTCTTCGGGATCGGTTCAGCCACCGAGACGAAGACGTCGTCGAGCATCTCCTCGGCGACGAACTCTTTTGTCGCCTCGTAGTCCTCCGCGGTCTCGGTCGGGTAGCCGACGATAAAGCACCCGGCGACCTTCAGGCCATGCTGGCGCGACCGCTCCACTGCCTCGTGCATCTGGGAGACGGTGACACCCTTGCCCATCTGCCTGAGCACGGCGTCGCTTCCCGACTCGAAACCGTAGAAGAGCCAGCCAATCGTGAATTTCCGGATCGCCTCCAGGATCTCGTCGGTGATCGCGTCCACCCTGATGTCCGGGGCCGAGACATTTTTCGGGCCGAGCTCCTCGGCGAGCATCTGGAGGAGAGCAATGACGGCGTCGTCGTCGATCTTCCCATGATACCCGAAAAGCGAACCGGTCCCGCCCGAGACCGAGAGGCGCACGGCGCCCTTATCCCTGAACGCCCGGACTTCCTCCCTGATCTCGTCGAGGTCGCGGCTCCTGATCTCTCTCCCGAAGAACCGCGGCACCTGACAGAAGGTGCAGGCGCCGGTACAGCCCCGGTGCGTCTCGATATAGGCGTTCGCCCCCCTGATGCTCTGCCGCCCGATATCGTCAGGGATCAGGGGGAGCGGGCGGTGCGCCACCTGGGCCGGCGGCGCCGGCGGTGTGATCACGGTCCGCCCACCGTGAGAGAAGGCGATCCCGGGGAGATCGGGCAAGACGCCGCGGTCGAGGAGGCGCGGCACCGTCTCTTCCCCCTCGCCAACGACCACAGCGTCCGGGGCGAGTTCACCGAGCACGTACTCCGGGTATGCGGAGACCGGGCCGCCGATATAGACCGGGCGCTCCGAAGCCCGCACCCCGGCGACGAAATCCCTGATCACGGGATCCATCAGGTGCTGTGTCGAAAACAGGCTGAGGAGCACTACGTCGGCGTCCCCGGCGGCCAGAGCGGTCGAGAGCCGCACCTCGTGCCCTGCATCCCTGACGGCGCCGCCGATGAGCATCGCCCCATAGGTGGCAATGCCCGGCGAGATGACCACGGTCTTCATCCTGTGATCTATGGGCATCCGCCCTTTTGAAAGATGCGATCGAAAAAAAGTGGGGGGGTGTTCTCAGCGCCTGCGCAGGACGAGCACCGCACCGAGCAGGGCGATGGCGCCGAACACCGTCAGCGGCATCGCCGCTGCCTCAGGGGTCGGCGTCGTTGCCGGCACGAGCTGCGCCGAAACCGGGGTCGTGGCGCCAGCGTTCACGGTGGCGGTGGTGGTCCACTCGGTATAGCCCTGGAGCTGGACCGAGACGGTGTATGAGCCCACGGCGAGATCGCTGAGGGTGAGGGGTGTGATACCCTTATACGCGTTGTTCAGGTAGACCTCGGCACCTGCGGGGGTGGAGGTGATCGTCATCGAACCGGTGTTTGCACCGGGGGTCTGCAGGGTGAGGGAGACCGAAGACTGCTGCCCTGCGTTCACGTTAACCGAGGTGGCGGCGTCCTGGTAGCCGTCGAGTTTCAGGGTCACGGTGCGGGTGCCCGGCGAGACGCCGATGATCACAAAGCCCTGCGCAGTTGTTCTGCCCTGGTAACTCCCGTCCAGATAGATGTAGGCACCGACCGGGGTGGAGGAGACGACGATCGTCCCTGAGGTCGGCTGTGAGTTGGGGTCAAGGGTGGCCGAGATGTAGGACTGCTGGCCTGAGACGACCTTTACCGAGCTGCTCCATTCATGGTACCCGGCCTTCTCGATCTCGAGGAAATGAGACCCCTGCGAGACGCCGCTGATGGTCATCGGGGTCGTGCCCTTATACGTGCCATCAAGATAGACATTGGCGTTCGACGGGCTCGAAGAGACGTAGATCGAGCCGTAGGTCGGCTCATGCGCCAGGGTGGCATAGACACTCGTGACCCCACCGGCACTGACGCCGGCGGTCTGGGTCCAGGTCTGGTAACCGTCGTACTCGACCCTGACCGTGTGCGACCCCACAGAGAGGCCGCTGATCACCTGCGGCGTCCTGCCATAGTAGGAACCGTCCAGATAGGTCTTTGCGCCGCTCGGGCTGGAGGTCACCGAGATGGAGCCAGTGGAGGGGGGAACCGGGGTCGGAACCGGGTTTAAGGTGATGTAGATGGTCTTAGACTCTCCAATTGAGGGGTACGAGCCGATCGAGGTCGATGCGGTGTAATAACCGTCCATCGTCGCCTTTGCCGTGTAATACGGCGCACCGGTCGTATAGACAGGCACGCTCAGCACGCCGCTTGTGATCTGGCCTTTGTAGTCGTTGTCGAAGTAGATCGATGCACCGTTCACATTGCACCTGACCTCTATCCAGGCCTCGTCGCCGCCGAGGGCGGCGGCCGGGGCCACGAGAAGGAAAAGAGCGAGAACCGCTCCTGCCATGAAGGATACTGTTCGGATCATGATGGATCACGCTACATGTGCGGAGGGCTATTGTATATTTTTTCTGATTTTCTCCGCCCGATTAGCAGAAATGTGGTGATATCTACAGTTATTTTCGGCCCATACGGAAAAATAAGCAGCCATCGGACCTTTTACCCTTCCTGACAATCCTATTGCGCCGCCCGTGCCGCCAGCCGCCGCGCATAGCGATCGGTGATGATCGCAAGGAAGGCCGTCCCGGTAAGGACACCGACGAGCGCCGCCCCATGCAGGGGCGCTGGCGAACCGGCTGCGAGCAGGACGATCAGGTTCGCCGGGTTGCCGGGGATGGCGAGGACGGCGAGGAGGACGGCGACGAGAGCGGTCGAGTAGACGAACTGGGCACTCGTCCGCTCACGATAGTGAAGGGCGGCGATCGCCCCGATGAGGATCAGCACCAGGGACGCCGCCGATACGTGGAGGAGGATCGCAAGGGTGCTGCGGATCGCGATCCCGTTCGCTGCCAGGAGGACGATCCACGCCCCGGCCTGGAGCGGGACGAGCACCCATGCAGCGAGCACTTTTCCCCAGAGGATCTCGGTGAAGGTGAGGGGCGTCGAGAGGAGCGTGTCGAGGGTTTTTGTGCTGTACTCCTCGGTGATGAAGTCGATGATCAGGCTCGCCGAGATGATCGCCGGCATGAAGAGGAGGAGGGGCACGAGGAGGCCGTAAACGAAGATGAAGAAACTCTGGCCGCGTACATCTGCAGGAACGGCGATCTCGACGGGCTCTGCAGTGAGGCGGTCGTCTCTCGCCTCCCTGAGCATCACCTCATAGGCCTCCATCGCCTCCCTGATCTTCACGCCGGTCACCGAGGCGGAGATGTCGTTTTTCAGGGTGTAGAGCGTGATCTTCACCGGGTCGGTACCGTCCGGAGGGGTATCAGGGACATAGACCACTGCCGCAAGCCTCCGCTCCTGCAGGGCGGCGACCGCTTCGGAGAGGTCCATCCGGTAGACCTCGAAGTCGCCTTTCTCTTCGAGCAGGTCTGCAAGCGGCGAATCGGTGCCGGCATACCCGACCGCATACCCCCCCGACATCCCGCCGAGGGACGAGGGGTCGTAGAGCGAGGTGAGGCCGACGACCAGGAACGAGGAGAACATGGCGATGAATACCTGCAGCAGGATCGCAAGCACGATCGTCCGCTCGTTTCCGATCCCCCGGAGTTCTTTTTTTGCGATGGTCCAGACATGACGCGGCTTCACAGTGCACCCCCGATCAGGATGAGGTTATACGAGGCATGGACCGCCGTCGCGAGGAGGAGGCCCGGGAGATAGGCCCGACGCCCGCCGACCTTCAGCACCGCCCCCACGATCAGGGCGCCTGCCGTATGGAGAAGGAAGGGCATCCAGAGGAGGCCGAAACCCGAGAAGAGGACAGAGCCGAAGAGCGACCCGGTGACCTGCGCCATCATCACGAAGAGGAGAAGTTTCTCACCGAGGAGGAAACCGAACCCGGTCGCCACGGCGGCGAGGAGCACGTTTCGCCAGGTGAAAAAGCCCGGGATCCCGCGGAAGAGGGCGACGATCCCGATCGACTTGGCGACCTCCTCGGTGAAGGCGGCGAGGAGGATCAGGGCGATGAGCGACCACGGCAGCGGGAGGTTGAAGAGGAGCACCAGGTACATCAGTTGCACCATGAAGATGAGCGGGATGGCGAGGAGGTTTACGGCGACGAGGGAGGCGAAGGGGTGGTCCCGGGCCATCGCCGCAAAGATAAAGGAGCGGAGGCGGGAGGTGAGGCGTTCCTGCGAGAAGAGCTGCTCCTCGGTGAAGTTGCGGGCGCAGAGCCAGAGGACGACGGCGGTTGAGAGCCAGAAGAGGGCGGTCGCATAGAGGTAGTCGGCCGCAGAAAAGCCCGTGCCCTGGAAGTTGAGGACCACCAGGGTCAGGGGCGAGATCAGGCTGATCACGTGGACATTTGCGAAGATCGAGGGGAAGAAGAGGTACGAGGTCATCACCGTCGAGAAGAAGATGGAGAGGAAGGAGAGTTCTCGAAAGCTCCGCGCCGTCATGCCGATGAGCAGTGCCGCCGCAAGGAAGAAGAGGATCACCGGGATGAGGGGGAAGATGACAACGAACGATCCGCCGGTGATGAGGACAATCGCCGAGCAGACGGCGATCATCAGGAGGAAGTAGGGGAGCATCTTGCCGGCGATGATGGTGAGCGGTCCGGCCGGGGTGGAAAGAAGGATCTCGCCCCGCCGCTCGATCCGCTCGTTTGCAATCGACATCATCGCGAACTGGGAGGTGAAGTAGAGCGGAAAGATGAAGACGAAGATGTAAATGAGCGAGTCGAAGGGGAGGGGCGGGGAGAGCTGCGAGGGGGTCTTGAACTCCCCGAGGTCAGGGCCGCCTGAGAACATGCCAAGGTAGCGCGCGATCCCCTCGTTCCCTGCCGGGGCGGCGGCGAGGTCCTGGCGGAGTTCTTCCGCGGAGACGGCGAGGGTGGACGAAGGTGTCGGCACCTCTTCGACCTGGCCTGAGGGCCGAACGTCGCTCCCTTCCTGCGGTTTTGGGGCGATGATCTGTCCGCTTTCGGTGGCGGTGAAGTCGAGGCTGCTCGTCACCTCTACCGTCTCGATCCAGAGGGGGTATGCGGCAAAGAGGTCCTCTTCGCCTGTGTAGATACCGGTACGGTAGTTCCGGTATGCGATGGAGAATGCAGAGAGCGCCGCCGCACCCTTCTCGGTCCGGGCCGCCCTGGCCCTGCCACCCGAGATGACGAGGTCGTATGCGCCCGGTCTCTGGGCGAGCGTGGCGCCGTCTGTGAGACTCACCGAGAATGCCGGGTCGCCTGAGAGGATCGCCGCTACGGCGGGATCGTCGATCCCCACCGTGTAGATACCGTCCTGGAGACGGATGCCGCTCTCTGCGGTGATACCCGAGGCGAGGAGGAGAGCGACGAGAAGGACGGCAGTCATGGGGAGGACGTCTCTGCTCATCGTGGTGAGGGAACGTTTCGTCTCCCAGCGCGCAATGGTCAGGGCGGTTCGCAGGCTGATCGGGATCGACTCCTTGCAGGAACGGTTGGGCAGTATGCGATATGATATATCCGGTGGCGTACGACTCCGATATGATGATCGCGGCACGCAACTTGGTGAAGGACTACGGGGCGTTCAGGGCCCTCGACGGCGTGAGTTTTGATCTCGGAGAAGGAGAGATCCTCGGGGTTGTGGGGCACAACGGGGCCGGGAAGACGACGCTCCTGAAAATCCTCTCCGGGCTCTCGTCCCCGACCACGGGAAGCCTTGCGATCGCCGGCGTCGATGTGGTCAGAAACCCGCACGCCCTGAAGCAGACCCTCGGCTACCTCCCTGAGGAGTCGCGCCTGTACGAGACAATGAGGGTCGCCGACTACCTCGCCTTCTTCGGCGAGATCTATGGGCTTTCAGGCGGGGAGATCCGTGAACGCAGCGGGCGCCTCCTCTCCTCCCTCTCTCTCGACGCCGGCGAGAAGAAGATCGGCGAGCTCTCGAAAGGAATGCGGCGCAAGGTGGCGATCGCACGCTCCCTGCTACACGATCCCCGGTTCCTCGTCTATGACGAGCCTTCGTCCGGGCTCGACCCGATGACCGGGCGGTTTATCGGAGAGTATCTCAGGGAGCTGCGCGCCGAAGGGAGGACGATCGTGCTCTCGGCGCACAACCTCTACCAGATCGAGGAGATCTGCGACCGGGTGATGATCCTGAGGCGGGGCCGGATCGAGGCCTTCGGCACGATGCGGGACCTGAGGGAGCGGTTCGGCTCCCTCACCTACGAGGTCTATTTCACCATCCCAAACGCGAGCGCCCTTGAACCCTCCCTGGCCTATACACGATCCGACGGCATCTACATGGCTGCAGCCGGCGATGTCGCCGGAATGAACCGGGTATCCGCGGCCGTGGCGGCGGCCGGTGGGACGGTGGAGCGGATCGAGTCGCGCTACCCGAGCCTTGAGGAGATGCTGGTGGCGGTCGGGAAATAATGCTCTTCGCTCCCTTGTGTGGGAGGTCAGGACACCTTCACCCGACCCTGCTCAGGCGACCCGGGATGGAGTACATGAGAGAAGGGACGAGAAGCGTTTCAGGACAGTCACATGATTTTCCGGGAAAGGTTCACGCGATTAGGCGCGAAAAGACGCATATTTCCGCGAAGATCTCAGGGATTAGAACAGGGCCCGGTTTCATCGCGGCCTCTCGCGTGAGTGGACAGCATATTTTTCAGAACCACCCGTCTTCCCCGAACCACCTTCTCCAGCGAGGCCCAACGCTGCCCGGCGGTGTATGCCGCACCGCAGTCGGTCTTGAAAAATACACGAACGGATCAGAGATGCAGGCAAAAGAGCGGACAGAAATGCGATCAGATCGAACTCAGGCACAAAGAATTTTTCAGAACAGAAAGAACGGGCCTGAAGGGATTTGAACCCCTGGCCTGCGGATTAAGAGTCCGCCGCTATGCCAAACTAAGCTACAGGCCCCTGTGCTTTGACCATACTATGTTAGCCTAATTTCGATATAAAGGTTGCGGCGATGGTTAATTATCCCGAAAGATCACACAAGACTGCGATGGCCGATGCAGCTCAGACCGGGTCGTCCGGGAAGATCAAATACCTCATATGCGGCTGCGGGAGCACAGGATACAACGTCGTTGAGGAACTCCTCAAAGAGACCGATTCAATCCTCATTCTTGATAAAGATGAGAAAAGAGTGCAGGATCTGCTCGATCAGAAATATCAGGCGATCGTCCGGGAACTCAAGGATCCGGCAGCGCTTGACGAATTGCCTGTGCCCGAAGTCATTTTCGTTCTTTCAAACGACAAGGACGCAAACCTCGCCGTCGTCAGGACCGCCAAGGCGAAATATCCATCCGCCCACCTGATCGCACGCGCAACCGATCCGGTGAGCAAGAACCAGCTCGAGGCCGCCGGCGCCGATGTGGTGTTATACCCGCAGGAGGTGATCGCCAAGACCGCCGTGCTGCGGATCAGGAGGCTATCATCGTCGCGCATCGCACGGCGCCTCTATACTCTGCTCGGATCCTGGGAGGGGACCCTTGGGATCATCGCTCATACCAACCCTGATCCCGATTCAGTATCAAGCGCCATGGCGCTGGCGGTGATCGCGCACGACGCCAGCGGCGGCAAACTCGTCTCGCGTATCCTGTACGACGGCACCATCGGCCACCAGGAGAACCGCGCCTTTGTCAACCTCCTCGACATCAAGATGGAGCAGATCACGCCGGAACTCCTTTCGGCCTGCGACCACCTTGCCCTTGTAGACTCCTCGGGGCCAGGCGTGAACAACGCCCTCGGTAAGGACGCCCGCGTGAACATCATCATCGACCACCATAAAAACGGCACCCACGACACCTCCAAGGTCGATTTCGTCGATATCAGGCCGGGCATGGGGGCGACCGCCTCGGTGATGACACAGTATCTTCAGGAACTCGACATCCCGGTCGATACGAAGGTGGCGACCGCCCTCCTGTACGGCATCAGGGCGGACACACGGGACTTCCGGCGTAACATCACGCCTCAGGACTTCAATTATGCCGCATTCCTTCTCCCGCTCACCGACCGCGACATCCTCGACAAGATCATGTCCCCGGCCGTATCGCAGGAGACCCTCGAGGTAATTGGCAGTGCCATCCAGGACCGCGAGGTCGTTTCGGGTTATCTCTTCGCCAACGTAGGCTACCTGCGCAACCGGGACGCCATCCCTCAGGCCGCCGATCTCCTCATCAATCTTGAGGGCGTGAACACCGCCATCATCTACGGGATCACCGACACCAGCATCATCTTCTCAGCGCGGAACCGGGACATCAGGATTCACATCGGCAAGGTGCTCGAAGAGGCGTTCAAGGGCATAGGCGAGGCAGGAGGGCATGCGACCATGGCCGCGGCCGTGATCCCGCTCACCTATTTCTCGATGGTCAAGGACAAGGAGGAACTCCTCGGCCTGATCATCGAGCCCATCCTGAAGCGGATCCGCAGGATCGTCGGGCTGGAGGACGAGGCGAAACATGAGGTTTGAGGACTGGGAACCGCTGTACGAAGAGATCCTGGACTACTTCTCCTTTGACCGGACCGGCGACGAGGAGGCCGCCCGCATTCTTGCCGACCTCCTCGACCGCGACGATCTCCCTGCCCTCGACGCCCTCTGCCGCGGCCGCACGGTCACGGTCTGCGGCAACGCCCCATGCCTGCCGCGCCAGGTCGACCGGATCAAAGGGGCGGTCATCGCAGCGGACGCCGCCGCCGAGGTGCTGTACACCCGCGGCATCCGCCCGGACGCCGTCTTCACCGATCTTGACGGGGCGACCGACGCACTGGCGGAGATGAACCGGCAGGGAACAGTTGTCGTCGCTCATGCGCACGGGGACAACATCGCGCTCCTGCGCGCCTGGGTGCCCAGGTTCTCCGGCCCCATCGTCGGGACGACACAGGCCGAACCCTTCGGGCGTATCCACAACTTCGGTGGGTTTTCCGATGGCGACCGCGCCGTCTTCGCCGCCCATGCCCTCGGGGCGGCGGACGTTCGTCTTGTCGGATTCGACCTCGACGACCCCTCGGTCGACCCGGTGAAGCGGGGCAAACTTATCTGGGCCCGCCGCCTCCTCGCCCTCCTCGGCCATGACCTCTGACGCAGTCATCCTCGACGGCTACGTCGACGAACCGGCGTGCCTCGGCGTCCCGCCCTATATCTCGCCCTACATCAGGTACTGCGCCGGCGTGCTCGCCGAGCGCGGTTATACCGTCAGGTACACCACCATCGACGCCGTGCGCAAAGACCCCCTGGCCCTGCGGACGTTCTCCGACGCCGCCCTCCTGCTCGTCATCGCCGGTGTCACCGTGCCGGGGAAGTATCTTGCCGGCACCCCGGCGACGCTCACCGAACTCTCGCAGATCGGGGTGCAGATCCGCGGCCCCAAAAAGGTGCTGGGCGGGCCGATCGGCTTCGGCTACGCTGCCGAAGGCGGGAGGAAAGCGGTGCGGGCGGCGGCGGCAGGGTTCGATCACCTCCTCCAGGGCTCACCCTCCGCGGCGCTCGACTCCCTCCTGGGAGGTGGCGAGCCCACGGGACAGGCCGACTACACGGCTATCGACCGCTGGAGCGTGCTGGGCGCCCCGGTCGTGCGACAGCACCCGCTCTTCCCTCGCGTCATGATCGAGCTGGAGACAGCGCAGGGCTGCTCCCGCTCGGTCACCGGCGGCTGCTCGTTCTGTACCGAACCCTTCTACGGCCCGCCCCACTACCGCGCTGCGGCCGGGGTCAGTGCCGAGGTCGGGGCGCTCCACGCCGCAGGGGCCCGCCACTTCCGTCTCGGCCGCCAGCCCGACCTCCTCGCCTACGGCAGCGCGGGCGGCGCCGAGTTTGCCCGGCCACGGCCCGAACTCATCGAGGCCCTCTTCTCAGGGATCCGTGCGGCGGCACCAGACCTGCTGACCCTCCACATCGACAACGTGAACCCCGGCACCATCGTCCATTATGAGGAGGAGAGCCGCGCCGCCCTTGCAGCGATCGTCGCCGGGCACACCCCGGGCGACGTCGCCGCTTTCGGGATGGAGACCGCCGACCCTGCGGTGATCCGGGCGAACAACCTCAAAGCACTCCCGGACGATGTATTCAGGGCGATCGAGATCGTCAACGAGATCGGCGGCGGCCGCCGGGACGGCGTCCCCGACCTCCTGCCCGGCCTGAACTTCGTCTGCGGCCTCGCCGGGGAGACCGCCCTGACCTACGACAAAAACCGGACCTTTCTGGAGCAGGTGCTCGCCTCCGGCCTGATGGTGCGGCGGGTGAACATCAGGCAGCTGATGCCCTTCGCCGGCACACGCGCCTACGACGAGAACACCCTCGGGCAACAGGACGCCGCCTTCAGGGCCTTTAAAGAGTGGACGAGGACGAAGTTCGACCTCCCGATGCTCGGCCGCGTCTTTCCCGCGGGCACCGTGCTGCGCGATGTCGGGATCGAAGTGAGCGGCAGGACGAGTTTTGGGCGGCAGATGGGGTCTTACCCCATCCTGGTCGGCTTCCCCCTCGCTCTTCCCGCGGGTGCCGTCACCGACGCCGTCGTCGTCGGGTGGGGGATGCGCTCTATCACCGCCCTGCCGAAACCGATCGAGATCAACACGCTGCCGCACACGGCGATCGGCCACATCCCCGGCATCGGAAAGAAGATCCTGCCGAAGGTGCTCGCGAAGCGCCCCTTCGCCGACCTCGCCGCCTTCAGGCGGGTGGCCGGGGAGACGCCGCTGGACGACCAGTTCGCTTTTTAAAAAAAAGATGGGGGGTGGGCCGGAGAGTATCCTGCGGGAGGTCAAAACGCACTGCGTCAGGTTCTGACGTTTTTCACCATCTCCCTCATCTCAATACATTTTTCCCGGACGGCGGACATCTGTCACCACGGAGGCGGATGAGTGTCGGCAATTGAGGTTTATCCCGTCAGGCTGGGAATTGCATATGCCTATCTGGTCAGGCAGGACGGAACAATTCTTATCGATACCAGATATCCCGGGAGCGAAGAGGCTATCCTTGATGCGGCGAAGGAACGGGGAATCGAACCCGGAGATATCCGTTTAATCCTTCTCACCCACGGGCATGGTGATCATGCTGGTTCGGCGCAGAGACTCAGGGAGATGACCGGGGCAAAGGTTGCCATTCACCGGGATGATGCAGAAAAACTCAGAAACGGATACCAGGGGCTGTTGCACCCGACCGGTCTCTCCGGCAGGTTCATGCGAGCACTCCTCGGGGGTGAGAAGAAGGCCAGGTTCCCGCCGGTTGAGCCGGACATTCTCATTTCGGAACGGTTCGATCTTCGGGAATTCGGGATCGACGGGGCCGTCATACCGACGCCGGGCCATACCCCCGGTTCGGTTTCGGTATGCCTCGCCAGCGGGGATGCGATTGTGGGCGATGCCATCATGCCATCAATACCGTTCGAAAAACCGGGCCTGCCCTTCTTTGCAGACGATATCAACGAGACGAAAAGGAGCATCGGGATCATCCTGGCGTGGCGTCCCGCACGGATCCATACCGGACATGGCGGGCCGTTCCTGCCGGATGACCTCAAAAAATACCGGTGAATGTACTTTTGGTGGGTGCGGTTGTTCTGGCCGCCGTGAACCAGAAAAATAAATTATAGAGGCTGGCTGAGGGCCGAGATCTGGGGGGGCTAAGATTGATCAATTATTCTGAACGGTACGTCGGGTGCGCCCCTACCAGCGGGGCTTCTGCTCCCCAACGCTATGACCGGTGCGAGGATGAGCATACACTCGGGCCGGCCCGTCCCCGCAGATCCACGGCAATCGCATGCAGAGGCCCGGGGGTGCAACCCCCGGCGCGGTGGCATCTCCACCCGGAGAGAGTATTACCCCCGGGCAGGGGCGGACTTCGAGTTCTCGTTAGATCAGATCTTCGAGTGGAACAGATCCCCCCACCGCGCCCTCACGCCTCCTTGATCTCCAGCGTCGTCATGATATCGGTCCTGGTGACGATCCCGACCAGATCGTTCCCCTGCTTCACCGGTATCCGGCCAATCCCGGTCCTGGACATGATCTGCATCGCCTCGGCGAGGGCGGCCGAGGGCGAGAGGGTGAGAACGTCCTTCGACATCAGGTCGCGCACCTGCATCGCCTCGCGGTCGATCTCGGGCGCCGCGTGGACGTCGCCGAGGGTGACCATGCCAACAAGGACACCCCGGTCCACCACCGGAAAGCCCAGGTGCTTGGTCTCGTACATCATCCGCATCACCTCGGAGACCGAGATTTCAGGCGGCACGGTCTGGACCGGCGAGGTCATCACGTCGCCGACCGTGACGTCCTGGAGCAGGAAATTATAACGGACCATTGTGGCCTCCTGGTTCGCCCCGATGTAGATGAAAAAAGCGATGATGATCAGGATCGGGTTGAAGACGAGAAACCCAAATATCCCGAAGAATACGGCGAACCCGCGGCCGACATCGGCGGCGATCCGGGTCGCCTGATGAAGGGGCATCTTTTTAGCAAGCCAGGCCCGCAGCACCCGCCCGCCATCCATCGGAAAGGCCGGGAGCAGGTTGAAGAGGAAGAGTATGATGTTTAACAGGGCGAGGTAGCCGAAGAAAAAGATCAGGACACCGCCGATCGCGGGGCTGATCTGCCCTCCGACGACCAGGGCGGCGGCGGCATAGGTGACGGCCCAGCACACAAGGCCGATCGCCCCGCTCGTCAGGGGTCCGGCAAGCGCCATCGGGAGCTCGATCTTCGGGTCGGGCAGCCCCTCTTCCATCGAGGCGACGCCGCCGAAGATCAGGAGAGTGATCGAGTTTATCTTGATACCTTTCGACCGGGCCACCAGCGAGTGAGCGAGCTCGTGGACGAGCACCCCGGCAAAAAGGCCGAGCGCTATTGCTGTCCCAAGGATATAGGGTGCGGCCCCGCCGGCAAAGAGGGTCATGGTGATCTCGGTGCCAAAGAGGCCTGCGATCAGTTCGGTCGTGAGGAGTATCTGCGAACCGATGATCCATGCGAACAGGGGGATCACCAGCAGGAAAGTCCAGTGAAGATAGATAGGAATGCCGAATAAGTGCCCGATCTTAAGGGATCCGTTCATGTGAAATGATAGACTTTTTATCGTTTATAGTCTATACCATGAACCGATAGTGATGAAGACACAGGTCACCGAGCTCTTTGGGATGAACGTATACACCGATAAGGCGATTCTCGTCGGGGAAGTCGACGACGTTCTGCTTGACATCGACGGAAAAAAGATCGACGCCCTTGCAGTGGGGAAACTGAACCCCGAACTTGCCGATTCCAAGGGTCACCGCGGCCTTCTCATCCCCTTCAGGATCATAAAAAATGTCGGGGACATCATCATCGTCCGTCACATTTCGACGGCATTTCGGAGCACAAAAGACGAGAGCTTCTCCTGAAGCGTTCATGAACCCATGGAGAGCCACGAGATCTTCTCGGCCCTTGCTATCTACCCCCCGGTCTTTCTGCGCCTCGACGGCCGCTCCTTCCACGGGCTAACCCGGACCTGTGAGAAGCCCTTCGACGCCCGGTTCCATGCGGCGATGACCGGCACCTGCAGGCGACTGCTTGCCGGGAGCGGCCTCAACCCCCTCTTCGCCTATACGTTCTCCGACGAGATCAATCTCTACTGCACCGCCCTCCCCTTCGGCGGGCGGGTGGAGAAACTCGACTCGGTCGCCGCCTCCTATGCGGCGAGCGCTTTCACCCTGGAGTACGGCTGCGACGAACCCATCGCCTTCGACTCCCGCGTCGTCCCCGCAACGCCCGAATACGCCCTCGAATACCTTGCCATGCGCCAGGCCGAGGCATGGCGGAACCACATCAATGCCTACTGCCAGGCGGCCCTGGTGGAGGATGGGCACACACCCCGAGAAGCGGCTGCAATGCTGCGGGGGATGAAAGCCGCCGGGATGCACGATCTGATGTTTGCGCGGGGGGTCAACCTCACCGAAACGCCGGCATGGCAGCGGCGCGGCACCCTGGTCAGATATGGCACCTATACAAAAGAGGGGGTGAACCCGCAGACCGGGGAGCGGGTCACCGTCCAGCGGCGCGGCGTCGTCATCGACGAAGACCTGCCGCTCTTCCCGGCCCCTGAGGGCCGGGCCTATCTCTTCTCAGTCCTGGGCCCGTGAGAGGCCCATCAGCATCGGCACGCCTTCGACCTCCCATTCAGCAGTGAGTTCCCAGGCGCCCGAGAGGGCAGCGCCATCGTGGACAGCAAGCGAGGCGGCCCGCACCTCGCCGCTGACGAGATTGGTCATACCCCGCACAAGGTCGGCAACGCCTGCATCGGCGATCGCAATCTCGACGGCGATGTTCTCGTCCACCTTCAGGTCACGCTGCCGGCGCATCTCCTGAAGACGGCGGACCACCTCGCGGGCATACCCCTCGGCCTCGATCTCCGGCGTAAGGGTGACATCGACATAGACGGTGGCGTCGGGCATCGCGGCGGCAAACACGCCTTCAGGGACCTCTTCGATGAACGTCACCATCTCAGGCGTCACCTCAAAATCCCCGACGCTCGCCTTACCGTCGGCTTCGAGTGCGGCCTTCAGGGCGTTGCCGTCTGCCCCCTCGATCGCCCCTTTCACCTTCGGGGCCTCTTTTCCAAATTTCGGGCCCAGCACCCGCATCACGGCCTCGGCCTTCCAGCCGATCCGATCCCACCACCCGGTGACGACGGTGACCACTTTCGCGTTGGCGCGGGAGGCGCAGAGTCCCGAAAGCCTGGCGACAGCGTCCCGCACCGCCGGGGCGTCGGTCACGACCACGACCTCGCCGACCGGCCAGCGAAGTTTCCGCTTTCCGTCCTGCCGGGCCGTGGCCACGGCATCGTCAAAGGACTGGACGACACCCATCGCAGTTTCAAGGGGCGCGTCGATGAGGGCGCTGTCGGCCGCGGGCCAGTCGAGCATATGGACGCTCGCCGGATCGCCCTCGCACCGCAGGTTCCCGTAGATCTCCTCGGTGAGGTGCGGGGTGAAAGGAGCAAGGAGGCAGACGAGCCTGCGGAGGACGTAATACACCGTCTCGTAGGCGTAGCGCTTCTCCGGGGCGTCCTCTTCGAGCCACATTCTGGGCCTGACGATCTGGAGGTACCACCGCGAGAGGTCTTCGAGCACGAAGGTGATGAGCGAACGGGTGACCCGGTGGAGGTTCAACCCGGCGAAGTCGGCCTCCACACTGGCGACAAGGCTGTTGACCCGCGAGAGGATCCAGCGGTCCTCGTCCGGCATCTGATCAAGCATCCGCAGAACAGCCGTCTCATCCCAGAGTCCGCCTGCGGTCTGTGCGGGTGCGAAGTTGTCCAGGACCATATAGGGCAGGGGGAAACGGTAGACGTTCCAGAGGATGTTGAGGGCCCGGTTGACCGTCTTCACGCCTTCCCAGTTGAACTTCATATCGTCCCAGGGTGCGTTTGCGGAAAGAACGTAGAGGCGGAGGACGTCCACGCCGAAGGTCTTTATCACTTCCTCCGGGGCCACGACGTTGCCCAGGCTCTTGGACATCTTCCGCCCCTCTGCGTCAAGGGCGAAGCCGTGCATCAGCACCGATTTATAGGGAGCCCTGCCGAAGGCAACCGTCGAGGCGCCGAGCTGCGAGTAGAACCAGCCGCGGGTCTGGTCCTGCCCCTCGGTGATGAAGTCTGCGGGCCAGTATTTCTCGAACGCCTCTTTTTCGCCGGGGTAGCCGAGGGTCGCCCACGAGGCCACGGCCGAGTCGAACCAGACGTCGAAGATGTCGGAGACCCGGCGCATCGTCCCGCCGCAGGTGCAGGGGATGGTGACCGCATCGACGTACGGGCGGTGCGGATCGGCGACCGCCTGCCCGCTCGCCTCTTCGAGTTCGGCGACGGTCGCGATCACCCGCCGTGCATCGCAGGTGTCGCACTGCCAGACCGGGATCGGGATGCCCCAGTAGCGCTGGCGCGAGATGCACCAGTCGCGGGCCTCCTTCACCCAGTCGTAGAACCGGGCGCTGCCCGCCCAGTCCGGGTACCAGGTGACCTTCCCGACCTCGTCGAGAAGTTTGTCCCGCATCTCCGAGGCCTTGATGAACCACTGCTCGGTGGCCCGGAAGATGATCGGGGTCTTGCACCGCCAGCAGTGGCCGTAACGGTGGGTGGTCTTCCCCTCGTGGAGGAGGCAGGGGCCAAGGGCGTCCATGACCTGCCGGTTCGTCGCCGGGTCTTTGACGTAAAGCCCGTCAAACACCCCGGCCCTTTTTGTGAACCGGCCGGTGCCGTCGACCGGGCAGAGTACGGGAAGATCGTATTTGATCCCGGTGAGGTAGTCGTCCCAGCCATGGCCCGGTGCGGTGTGCACGAGCCCGGTATTTTCGAGGGCCACGTAATCGGCGAGGACGACGCGGTGGGCGATCTCCTTCTGCGCCGGCACTGAAGCGGCGAGCGGGGACTCGTACTCCATCCCGGCGAGGTCGGCGCCGGTGACGGTTTTGAGAACATCAAAGTGCTGGTACCGCCCTTTCCTGAGCACCTCCTCGACGAGCGCCTCGGCGATCCAGAGTTTCTCCTCGACGCCCTCTTTCCGGGCGGCGACCAGGGCGTAGACGATCCCGGGGTGGGCGGCCACAGCGACGTTTGCCGGGAGCGTCCATGGCGTCGTGGTCCAGATCACCAGGTACTCGTCATCGGTGCCTTTCACCGGGAACTTCACATAGATGGAGGGGTCGGTGGCGTCGTCGTACTCCACTTCAGAGTCGGCAATGGCGGTTTCGCACCTCGGGCACCAGTTCACCACGCGGTGGCCCCGTTCGAGCATCCTGTTCTTCTCGGCCTGCGCAAGCGTCCACCACGCCGCCTCAATATACTCCTTTTTAACGGTCTGGTAGGGGTTGTCGAAGTCGAGCCAGATACCAAGGGCTCTGAACTGATCAGACATCACCGCCATGTTGGTAAGGGCAAATTCCCGGCAGCGCTCGATGAACCGGTCGATACCGTAGGCCTCGATATCCTTTTTCGAGGTGAAGCCAAGCTGGTGCTCGACCTGAACCTCGATCGGCAACCCGTGCATATCATAGCCGGCCCGCTCGATGACGTTCTTCCCGCACATCCGGTGCCGGCGGAGAACGGCGTCCTTGATGATCTTGTTCCACGCTGTTCCCAGGTGGATGTGGCCGGTGGTGTACGGGGGGCCATCTACAAAGAAGAACTGCTTGCCTGAACGCCGCAGATCTTTTACCTGAGCATAGGTGTCGGCGGCCCGCCAGAACTCCTGGACGCGCCCCTCGATCGCCTGTGCATCATAACTGCTGGTGACTTCCTTCACCTCTATCCCTCTGCACGCCCCCGCATGGGGCGGTAATCATGCGTAGTGTGGTGGGGTGTAACAGACAAAGTAGTTTTTCAATCGGGCGCGCAGAAGGGGCGGGCGCCACGGTTTTTACCTTCAGGTACCGATCCCTCACCCATGCAGATCGCAATCGTCGGGGCAGGGGACTGTTCCCCTGAGGAATACGAAGCGGCAGAGATCGCCGGCTACCTGATCGCCGGCAACCACGAAACCCTCGTATGCGGCGGGCTCGGCGGGGTGATGGAGGCCGCATGCAAGGGGGCGAAGGAGGCGGGCGGGACGACGGTCGGGATCCTGCCGGGCACCGGCGGGGAAAACCCGTACCTCGACGTCGTCATCAGGACTGGACTCGGCCATGCGCGAAACGCCCTCGTCGTCGGGTCGGCCGACGCCGTGATTGCTATAGGAGGGAAATTCGGCACCCTCTCTGAGATCGCCCTCGCCCTGAAGATGAAAAAAGCGGTGTTCGGGGTTGGCACCTGGAAGATCGACGGCGTCTTCCCCTGCGCCACACCCGAAGAGGCGGTGCTTATGGCAGTACGCGCCTCGCGCCTGTCTCGCTGACCCGGTATCCACCCATCTGCAGGAGCACCTGCTTGAAGGCGTCCGAGTCGATCGCATCGACGCAGGCGCGCACCCGCGGGTCGTCAAGGGTGTCGGTGTGCATCGCCAGCTCATAGCGCTCGGTCGCCACCGGGGTGAACTTCAGGCCAAGCGCCTGCGCGGCCGAGTACACGCCCATGCCGCAATCGGCCTCGCCCGAACGGACGGCCAGGGCAACGCCGAGGTGTGTGGTGAACTCGCGCTCGTAGCCCCGGATCAGGGCCGGATCGACCCCTCGCTCTTTCAGGAGATAATCGAGGAGCAGCCGCGTCCCCGAACCCTTCTGCCGGTTCGCATACCGCAGGGCCGCCAGGTCGTCGAGCGTGACGCCTTCCCGCGAGATCAGCCCCTGCTCGCGTTCGGCGACGCAGACCAGAACTATCTCCTCGCCGGGGAGGTACTTCTGGAGGAAGGAAATGTTGTACTCACCGTCGGGAGCGAGCAGGTGCATCGGAGCGGCGTGGCACTGCCGCTTTTTCAGGGTGAGAAGTCCGCCCATGCTCCCGGTATGGGTGGAGTGGACCTCCACCCCGCCGGGCCGGACCATATCGGCGAGACGGTCCAGGCAGGGGTCGTGGCTCCCGGTGATCAGCACCGCTTCCTCGGCCTGCCGGCGCGGGACCATCAGGCGCGCCCGTATCGTCTCACCGGCCTCGACGCCCTCCTTTGCAGCCGGTATGGTCATCACGGCGTTCGCCCGGACAGCACTCATCTGGACGCCGGCGCCGCGCGACTGGGGCACGGCAACCCAGCGGCCGCCGATCCGCCCGGTCGAGAGAAGGACGAACTCGTCGGTGCCGATATCCGAGTGCAGGGTGGTGGTGAGGGCGGCCTCGACGGTCCCGGCCTCAGGCACGGGAAACCCGTAGCGGGCAACGAGCGGGGTGACAATCTCACGGAGCACGGTGAGGGCTGCGAGCGGGTAGCCGGGCAGCCCGATCACCGGTTTGCCCTCGATTTTCCCGACGATCACCGGTTTTGCCGGTTTGATCGCCACGCCGTGGACGAGCACCTCCCCGAGTTCGGCGATGATCGAGGCGGTGTAGTCGCGCGTCCCCGCCGACGATCCGGCCGAGACGATGAGGAGGTCGTTCTCGCGCACCCCCTCCAGGATCGCCGACCGTATAAGGTCGGGCTCGTCCGGGACGATGGCGTAGCGGCGGGCCTCCACCCCGAGGGTGCGGAGGTGCGCCGCCGCCATCAGGGTGTTGCTCTCCACCGCCTGGCCCGGGCCCGGAAGGGTGCCGGCCGGCACCAGTTCAGACCCGGTGGGAACAAGCCCGGCCGAGAAGGCGAGCGCCTCCACCTCGGTCACCCCATAGGATGCGAGCGCCCCGAGTTCATGAGGGCGGATCAGGTGCAGGGAGGGGAGGATCATCTCGGACTCGCCGATGTCCTCGCCAACCGGGCGGACGTGCTGCCAGGGGGCGACGGCCTTCCTGACCGTATAGGTACCCTCGCCGATCCAGACGTCCTCGATCATCACGACGGCGTCGTATTCGGGCGGGACGATGTTTCCCGTGTTCACCCGCGCGGCGTTAGCGAGGACGACCGGGCGGCTCTCGCTGGCCCCCCGGGTGTCGGCGCTCCGCACGGCGATCCCGTCCATCGCCGATATGTGGATGGTCGGGACCGAGAACCGGGCGAAGATCGGGGCGGCTGTCACCCGGCCAGACGCCCCTGCAAGGGGCACCCGCGCCGTGCGGGGGCGGCACTCAAACGCCTCTCCGATGATTGCCAGCGCCCGCTCCAGGGAGACAAGGTCGAGGTAACGCTTCACCACAGGACCACCTCCACCTCTTCGCCCGTCTCGAAGCCTTCGCACCCCGCAGGGACGACGACGATGCCGTCGCTCTGCACCAGGGTGTTAAGGAGGCCGGACTTCCCGAATACCGGGGTTGCGGCGCCGTCCTCAAGGCGGACGCGGACATAGTCCTCCCGCCCTTTCGCCGAAGGGATGTTGGCGGCGAGGCGCGCCCGCACCCGGCATGGGCTGACCGGGGTGCCGCTCATCGCCGCAAGCAGGTGGCGGACGACGGCGACAAGCACGATAAAGGCCGAGCCCGGGTGGCCGGGGAGCCCGATCACCGGCGTCGTGCCGACGCGCCCGATGATCGTGGGCTTTCCCGGGGCGATGGCGATGCCGTGAATGAGCACCTCCCCAAGGTCGCCGATCACACCGGCCGACATATCACGTACGTCCTTCGAGCTCCCGCCCGAGATGAGGACACAGTCGCAGGAGGCGGCCGCCTCCTCCAGCACCGGCCGCAGGAGGGCGGGGCTGTCCTGCACGATCCCATAGAGGCGCGGCTCGCATCCCTGCTCCTGCACGAACCCGGCGCAGAGATACGAGTTTGCATCCCGCACGCGGCCCGGTGTGAGGGCAGCCTCAACCGGCACGACCTCGTTGCCGGTCGAGATGATCCCGATTTTCGGCACCCGACGCACCGCCACCTCTGCGACGCCGGCGGCGGCGAGCACCCCGAGGTCCTGCGGGGAGAGACGCCTGCCGGCCGGGAGGACGACGCTGCCTGCGGCGAAGTCCTCATCGCGCCCGAGGACATTCTCGCCGGGTGCGACCGCCCGGTGGACGAGCACCTCGTCTCCGGCCCTCTCTGCGTACTCCACCATGGCGACGGCGTCCGCACCCGGCGGCATCACCCCACCGGTCGGGATGTACCAGCAGCGATCGGGCCCGACGCTCCCGGGCGGCGCCTGCCCCATCTCGATCCGCCCCTGGAGGGCGAGCATCGCCGGCATTGACTCGGACGAACCGGTCGTGTCCGATGCCCGCACCGCATACCCGTCCACCACCGAACGGTCGAAGCCTGGGAGGTCGCCGCCGGCCCGGACGTCCCCGGCGAGCACGCGGTGGAGCGCATCGCCGATCGGCACTATCTCATCGCCGATCGCCGGGGCGATAGACCTGACGGTCTCCACCGCCAGGGCGACCGGGACTACCTCGAGAAAGAGACTCATTTAAAGCAGCCCAGCTGACAGCCGCGGATCTTGATCTTCGGGTCGTGCCGGTTGCAGTAGCGGGCGATGTCCATCTTCGGGATGCCATACTTCTCGCTGATAGCGAACGCTTCCTCGCACCGGATCTCGGTCGTGATCCCGCTCTCGGCAAACGCTTTTGCGATCAGATTTTCGTCCATGATGATGTGGTTGCCCTGCAAAAAGATAGCGTTTCCTGTGGCGGGCAACCCTTTTGCTCCTGTGAGGATAGATCAGGATCATGCATATCGCCCTCCTCCACTCCCGCCTTGACCCTGCGGGCACGAACCTGGCCCGCCGGATCCGCTCTCTCCTCGAGGAGCGGGAAGACTGGCCCCTCCCTCGTGCCGCCTCCCTGTCCTTCCACGAGACCGGCGAACGGATCATCCATGCCGAAGGGGTTGATGCCGATCTCATTGTATTTCTCTCCAGGCATACCAGTTCCCACCCGGTGCCGGCCCTGACCGTCCACGTCACCGGCAACTTCGGCGAACCATGCTTCGGCGGCGAGGCCCGGAGCCTCGCTCCCGCCGCGCCCGAGATGATGCACGCCGTCCTCCGCGGCCTCGCCTCCCACGCTCCCGCCGGTTACCGGGTCAGCTACGAGGCCACCCACCACGGCCCGACAGCACTCCAGGCCCCTTCCCTCTTCGTCGAGATCGGGAGTACTGAGACGGAGTGGAACGACCCGGCGGCGGCAGAGGCGGCCGCTCTCGCCGTGCTGGAGGCCTCCCCCGGGCCGGTGATCCCCCTCGTCGGTTTCGGCGGGACACATTATGCGGTCAGGCAGACTGAAATCGCCCTCTCCTCCCGGGGCGCCTTCGGCCACATCGCCCCCTCCCGGGAGGTCCCTCTCCTCGACGATGCGATGGTGCGAGCGATGGCGGAGAATACGGGGGCCGTCGCCGCCTATATCGACAAAAAAGCCCTCCCTCCAAAAGAGGTGGACCGCCTCCTTGCACTCCTGGACGATGCCGGCCTCCCCATCCTCTCAGAGGGCGAGATCACCGGAATCGGCGACCTCGCATGGGAGACCTATGCGGCGATCCGAACGATCGGCGATAGGATCGCCCCGGGGGGCAGGGTGCACACCGGCACCCTTTCCGGGCGGGGTGACCCCGGAGTCGTGGACGTCCCGGCCCATCTCCTCTCCGAGGCGGAGAAGGCAGATGGGAAGGCCCTGCGCGAAGGGCTCGCACAGATGCCCGTTGCCGTCGTGGTCGGCAGGGACGGAGGGCTGACACCCTCAGTCATTACCTTCAAGAATCAAAGCGAAGAAATAATACATGATTTAATATCCCTGTGTATTAAACTCATACATGACCGGTGGAGCACTGCAACCGACGGGGATCACCTCGTCGTGAGAAAGATGCGGTTCGATCCCGCACAGGCCCGGGCGCTCGGTGTGCCGGGCGGCCCGTCCTTCGGAAGGCTCTCTCGCGGCCAGAACATCGAAGTGGAGGGCCGGACCATCACTCCTGCTATGGTGCAGTCCTGCAGTGAGACACGCATCCACATCCCGGGGTTGGAGAGGTATATTACATGAAGTCCATTGTTGAAGAGGCATTATCACGGGCACGAGAGGAATTCGAGGATATCGTCCAGCCCGACGACGAGCTTGAGGATCTCCTGCGAGATCTCAGAACAGAGATCGTCGTTGTCGGGTGTGGCGGCAGCGGCTCAAACACAATGTCGCGCATCGCCGATGAGGGCATCACAGGAGCGCGGCTGATCGCCATCAACACCGACGCCCAGCACCTGATCAGGACGAAGGCCGACAAGCGGATCCTTATCGGACGGCAGCGCACCAGAGGTCTGGGCGCCGGCTCGATCCCCCAGATCGGCGAGGAAGCGGCCCTTGAGAACGAGGAGCAGATCGTCGGCGCCCTCGAGGGGGCCGACATGGTCTTCATCACCTCAGGCCTCGGCGGAGGGACCGGCACCGGATCGGCCCCGGTCGTCGCCAAGGCCGCCCGCGAGGAGGGGGCGCTCACCATCGCCGTCGTCACCCTGCCCTTCACCTCCGAGGGCTCGATCAGGATGGAAAATGCAGAGGCCGGGCTCGAACGCCTGCGCGACGTCGCCGACACCGTCATCGTCGTCCCGAACGACCGTCTGCTCGAAGTGGTGCCCCGTCTGCCCCTGTACGCCGCCTTCAAGGTGGCCGACGAGGTGCTGATGCGGGCCGTGAAGGGGATCACCGAGTTGATCACCGTCCCCGGCCTGGTGAACCTCGACTTTGCCGATGTGCGGACCGTGATGGAGCGCGGCGGGGTTGCCATGATCGGGATGGGCGAGTCCGACTCCGAGGACAAGGCCGCCGACTCGGTGAAGAAAGCCCTGCGATCGCCTCTTCTCGACGTGGACATCTCGGGCGCCACGGCGGCGCTTGTCAACGTCGTCGGCGGGCCCGACATGACGATGGCCGAGGCCGAAGGGGTCGTGCAGGAGGTCTATGACCGGATCGACCCCTCAGCCCGGATCATCTGGGGCGCACAGGTCGATCCCGAAATGCAGGGACGGATGCGGACGATGCTCGTCGTCACCGGGGTGAACTCCCCGCAGATCTACGGCAGAAGCGAGAGGGCTTCCAGGCCCAAGGTTGCAAAAGAGTTTGATATCGACTTTCTGAGGTGAAAACAATGGAAATCAATGCTGAATCCATCAAGATGACCAATATCCATGAGGAATTTTTCAAGAAATATCTCCGCGTCCTGAAACTGGCCAGGACGCCGAGCCGCGAGGAGTTCCAGAAGATCGCCCTCGTGGCAGCAGTGGGCGTCCTCCTTATCGGGTTCATCGGGTTTATCATCTATGAGATCATGCTTGTGCTGCCGCACTGATGCACATGACCGAGGAAACTGAAACCCATATATTTGCCGTCAAGACGACGGCAAAACAGGAGCGTGCCGTTGTCGACGGGATCTATCATGCGATCACCGTCGACCCGTCGTTCAAGGTGACGGCCGTGCTCTCCCCTGACGAGTTGAAGGGGTATGTGCTGGTCGAGACGCTCGAACCGGTCGCCAGGATCGAGGAGTTGATCGAGTCGGTGCCAAGCGCCCGCACCGTGGTGCCGGGCGAGACCTCCCTTGCCGAGGTGAGCCATTACCTGGTGCCGAAGCCCGCGGTCGCAGGGATCGATGAGGGGACGATCGTCGAACTGATTGCAGGACCGTTTAAGGGTGAAAAAGCCATCGTAAAACGGATAGATACCTCCAAGGAGGAGATCACCGTCGAGCTCTATGAGTCCATGGTCCCGATCCCGATCACCGTGCGCGGCGACAACGTCCGGGTGATCGACCGGGGCGAAACCTGATCCTCTCCTTTTTTTTTCCCTGCCCCGGTGATAGTTTTATCTGGCCGCCAGCGAAACCCTAGTCACCCAAGCACAGTACCCTTTCGGGGAAAGCATGGTGATTGTACTATGGCAGAAACGGTCGAGGTATTGGTACCCGGTGGCAAAGCAACTGCAGGCCCGCCTATTGGTCCTGCCCTGGGTCCCCTCGGTATCAACGTAAAAGCGGTCATCGATGAGATCAACAAGAAGACCGCAGAGTTCAACGGCATGCAGGTGCCGGTGACGATCGACGTTGACGATAAGAAGAACTTCACCGTCACGGTGGGGATTCCTCCGACAACGGCGCTCATCATGAAGGAAGTTGGTATCGAAAAGGGGTCCAGCGAGCCAGCCACCCAGTTTGTGGGTGATCTGCCGCTCGATGCCGCTGTCAGAATTGCACGCATGAAGTTTGACGATATGCTCTCCTACCGTCTGAAGACGGCAGTGAAAGAGGTTGTCGGCACCTGTGTCTCCGTCGGCGTAACCGTCGAGGGCAAGAAGCCCAAGGAGATGCTCGCTGCAATCGATGCGGGCGAGTTCGACAGCGTACTCGAGGCCTGAACGGTAAACATCCATAGGAGATCGAAAAGGTCGCAGACTATGGAGGTACGCAATGGTTGAGAAAGAACAGATACTGAAGGCTGTGAAAACAGCCCTGGACACTGCGCCTGAACGGAAGTTTCAGGAGAGCGTTGATATTACCATCAACCTCAAGAATATCGATCTGGCGCAGCCCAAAAACCGTATTGACGAGACCATCCTCCTCCCCCACGGTGTAGGCACGGCAGTGAAGGTCGCCGTTCTCGGCAAGGGCGAGATCACCACGCAGGCGAAAGCCGCCGGCGCGGATCTGATCATTTCCCCCGAGGAGATCGAGCGGCTGGGCGGCGAGCCCCGTGAGGCACGGAAGATCGCATCAGAGTACCGCTTTTTCCTTGCGGAAACAAGCGTGATGGGACAGGTTGGCCGCTGGCTCGGTCCGCGCCTTGGTCCCCGCGGCAGGATGCCGACGCCGATCCCGACGGGGACGGATGTCAGGCCGATCATCGAGCGGCTGCGCTCCTCCGTGAAGATCCGGTCGAAGGACAAGAAGGTCTTCCACGCGCGTGTCGGTTCCACCGGCATGGCCCCGGAGCAGATCGCGGAGAACGTCGACGCCGTCATGAAGAGGGTCGAGACAGTTCTCGAGCAGGGTTCGCAGAACATCCGCTCGGTCTACGTGAAGACCACCATGGGCCCCGCAGTGAGGCTGATCTAAATGGCGCTCTACACCCACCACCTGCCCGCATGGAAGCGGACGGAGGTCGAGGAGATCAAGCGGCACTTTGAGGAGTACCCCGTGGTCGGGCTTGTCGACATGTACGGCATCCCGGCAACGCAGCTCCAGCAGATCAGGGAGAACCTCCGCGGCGTCGCCTACATCAAGATGGCCCGCAAGACTCTGACGCGCCGTGCGCTTGACGAGATCGGCGGCGAAGTCGCAGGGATGAGCGCACACATCTCCGGTCAGAGCGCACTCATCTTCACGAGCGAGAACCCGTTCAAGCTCTACAAGCTCCTTGAGCAGACGAAGACGAAGATGGCCGCAAAGCCGGGCGAAACTGCGCCCGAGGACATCATCGTCGCCAAGGGGCCGACGAGCTTCAAGCCGGGCCCGATCGTCGGCGAGCTCCAGCAGGCCGGGATTCCCGCAATGATCGAGGCCGGGAAGGTCAAGATCAAGGACACGAAGACGGTCGTGAAGAGGGGCGAGGTCATCAATGCAAAGATGGCCGACGTGCTCGCAAAACTCAGCATCAAGCCGATGGACGTCGGCCTGATCCTGAAGGCGGCATATCAGAACGGCACTGTGTTCGCACCTGAGACCCTCGCAATCGACGAGACCGTCTTCCTTGGCCAGATCACGCTCGCGGCCCAGCAGGCATTCAACCTGTCGGTGAACGCGGCGTACCCGACCGCACAGACGACGGGTGCCATCCTCGCAAAGGCCGTCCGCGAAGCCCGCAGCCTCGGTATCGAGGCCGGTGTCTACGAGAAGGACATCATCGATGCGATCATTGGAAAGGCGTACAGATCATCGCTTGCCCTGAAAGAACTGGTAGAATAACGAAATCTGAAATTTGAGGTGAATGAAATGGAATATATCTACGCTGCACTGCTCCTGCACAACGCAGGCAAGGACATCAACGAAGAGAATGTGAAGGCTGTTCTCTCCGCTGCCGGTACCGCCGCTGACGACGCCCGTGTGAAGGCCCTGGTGGCCGCACTCGACGGTGTGGACATCGAAGACGCGATCAGCAAGGCCGCCGCCGCACCGGTCGCCGTCGCTGCCGCCCCCGCCGCTGCACCCGCCGCAGCCGTCGAAGAGGAAGCGGAAGAGGAAGAAGAGAAGGAAGACGAGGAAGGCGGCATGGCCGGCCTCGGCGCTCTCTTCGGCTAAATTTTTCTTTTTTTTGGCTCTTGAATTACACCTTCATCCCTGGAGCGGAGCGGGTGAGGCAAACTGCCTGCAGAATAGGGGTAGTGGAGGGGTCAGTCGTCACCGGTATTCCGGGGCGAGGGGCGCCCTCAAACCCCGGGGTGATCTCATTTCAAAAGGAGAGCGGATCAGGTCTTTTCATAGGCGACGAGGATCTTGCCGATCTTCTCTTCTTCCTCCTTGATCTCCAGGAGTTCAGACTCGGAGAGGTGAGCGACCTGCGGGACCGGTTCGTATGCGACGAGTATTGTCCCGAACTCCTTCTCCATTGCCTGCAGATCTTTCAACTTCTCTCCATTGAGGTGCGCGTATGCGGTGCACTGCATCTGTCTTCGCCTCCAGAGGGTGATAGAGCGGTCCAATATTTATTACTGTGTGCGTCTCTGCTCCGGGCGCCGCAGCCGGGCATATCTATATATCGGGGGCCGGACCATTCATGTTCATGCCCGTATGCAGCATGATGGACCTCAATGCCCATTCGTGTACTTTCGGGTCTGTCTTTTCCGCACTTTTCCCCATATTTAGGTAGGGAACCGGCCTTTCGCTGCGTTCCCGTGTAATTGATCCGGTTATCAGACCGGATGGCAGGTTTTCACCATGTTCGGCATATCCGACCCCATGATCTGGATTGGCTATCTGCTTGCACTGGGCTTCACCCTTGCATGCATAGTGTACGGGCTCATCAACTGGAACAACGGCTGTGAGGGGGATCAGAATGGCGGTTAACACCGCAACCTTCGCCGCCGTGACCCTGATCTATCTGGCGGCGATCATCGGCCTGGGCTACCTGGGCTACCGACAGACAAAAGAGCGCGATGATTACATGGTGGCGGGCAGACGGATCCATCCGGTGGTCCTCGCCCTCTCCTACGGTGCCACTTTCATCTCCACCTCGGCAATCATCGGCTTCGGCGGCGTCGCCGCCCAACTCGGCATGGGGCTGATCTGGCTGACCGTGCTGAACATCGGGGTGGGGATCCTGCTCGCATTCATTGTCTTCGGGAAAAAGACGCGCGAACTCGGGCAGCGCCTCAATGCCGTCACCTTTCCCGACCTGATGGGGCGGTGCTACGACTCACCTCTCCTGCAGTATGTCACCGGCATCGTCATCGTCGTGGGCATGCCCCTCTATACGGCAGCAATCCTCATCGGCGGCGCCCAGTTCATCACCAGCACGCTGCTCGTCCCCTACGACACAGCGCTCCTTGCGTTTGCCGCCATCGTCGCCGCCTACGTGATCCTGGGCGGGCTGATCGCCGTGATGTACACCGACGCCCTGCAGGGCGGGATCATGCTCGTAGGGATGAGCATCCTGATCGTCCTCACCTACGTCTCCCTCGGAGGAGTATCAGCGGCGAACCGGGCGCTGGAGGCGATGAACCCCCTGGTCCCGGGGAGCCTTGCGGCCACGGGGATGACCGGCTGGACCTCCATGCCTTCCCTTGGATCGCCGATCTGGTACACCCTGGTCACCACCCTGGTGCTGGGCGTGGGGATCGGCGTCCTGGCCCAGCCCCAGCTCGCCGTGCGGTTCATGACCGTCAGGGACAACCGGGCGCTGAACAGGGCCGTCCTGATCGGCGGGCCGTTCATCCTGATGATGACCGGCGTCGCTTTCACCGTCGGGGCCCTCACCAACGTCTGGTTCTACCAGACCTCCGGGCAGATCGCCCTTGAGGCGGCGACCGCCGGCAATATCGACACGATCATCCCGAATTTCATCAACGCCAGCATGCCAGACCTCTTCGTCACCATCTTCATGCTCTCCCTTCTCGCCGCCGCCATGTCCACCCTGAGTTCCCTCTTCCACACGATGGGCACCTCCCTGGGCTTCGACATCTGGCGGACCTGGCGCGGGCGGAAGGCCTCTATGGTGGGAGTGCAGGCCGGAACGATGGTGATGATCGTCTTCTCCGTCCTGCTCGCGTACGTAATGCCCGGCAGCATCATCGCACGGGCGACGGCGATGTTCATGGGCCTCTGCGCCTCCGCATTCCTGCCGGCGTACGCCCATGCCCTCTATGCGAAACGGCCCTCGAAGACGGCGGCGACGTGGAGCATCCTCGCCGGGACGCTGGTCTGGTTCTTCTGGACGGTGTTCGTCCACGTAAAGGAGTCAGGGGCGATCGGGCTCTCGAACGCCATCTTCGGCGTGCCCACCATCCTCCCGATGCCGTGGCCGGTGGTGGACCCCCTGATGATCGCCCTCCCGGTGTCGGCGCTTGCCCTGTGCGCCGGGATCGTCTGGTCGAGACGGGCGGCGGCCTGACCACCCCCTCTCCCTTCAAAAAAAGTCAGTAGACCGGCATCAGCCCGGGATGGTCGCCGGTGATGCACCGGCCCCCTGCAGGCGTCACCACAAACGTGTTCTCGATCCCGACCATGCCGACGCCCGCAATCCCCTTCTTGGGTTCGAGGGCAAGGACCATGCGCTCCTGCAGGGGTTCGTCGAACCCCCGGGCGATCACCGGGATCTCGTCGATCTGGAGGCCGATGCCATGGCCCAGGAATTTCACCCGCCGGGTTCCAAAGCCCATAAAGTTCTCAAGAAATGCCGGTTCCAGGTCCGCCATCACCGCGTCGTAGATCGCTGAAGGCACCGCCCCGGGCCGGAGCTCCCTCGCGATCCGGTGCTGGATCTCCACGCACCTGCGGTGTGCCTCGATGGCGTCATCAGGGAGCGGGGCACCGAACATATAGGTCATGGTCTTGTCGGTGTGATAGCCCGCAACACCGCATCCGGCATCCACAAAGACGAGGTCGCCTTTCTTCAGCCGTCTCGTGCGGCTCCCGAGGAGAGGAATAGCCGGAGACATGCCGCGATTGCCGCCCGGGCCATCGAAACAGGTGGGGTAGAGAGAACTCTCGCCAAAGCCGATCTGCCCGATCCCGATCTCGGTGCCGAAGGAGCCGAACCGCACGACGCCCTGGTGTCCCTCCTCGATCATGACCGAATAGAGGGCGCTGATGAATGCCATCTCGCTCATCCCCTCCTGCAGGATACCGGGCACCCGCTCTTCAAGGACGCGGCGGTGAATCTCGCCGGCCTGCTCCATGCACACGAGTTCATAGGCGCTTTTGATCGCCCTGACCTTCGCCGCCTGCAGGTCGAGGGATCGCGCCTGGTCAAAGGAGAAATATCTCCTGAACCTCTCCAGCAGGGCGAGCGGCACCACTTCCGTCTCCAGGTGTACGCTCCTGACCGGGTGTTCAAGGTCGCCCGCGGCATCGCGGAAGCTGCCCATCGGCCTGATATCGGGGAAGAAAGACTCGTCGCAGGCCCGCTCGTAACTCCGGCGCACCCGGAAGACAGGCTCGCCGTCTCGGGGGATAAGCAGGACGCCGTCCTGCATGGTGCCGGTGAAATAGTAGAGGTTGATCCTGCCGAAAAAGACGGCGAGTTCCCATTCGGGATGATCCGCATCCATCCTGGCCCTGAACCGGGCCATCCGTTCCCGGAGTTCACCTGCCGGGACAGTGCCGTCGGTCATGTGCATGCAGTAGTAGTGTTGGTGACAGGGTTATGTTACTTCTCATGATGCCGGGGAGAGGCGGGCTCGTATCCGGCGCCCTGCTCCACCGTCAGACAGGCACCACCCCGATCTAGTTCCAGGTTGAAGAGATGTATCCACCCGCTGAAACAGCAGACGTTGAGCCGCCACTGATCCTGAAGATATTCATTCTAAGGCCAGAGGTCATGTGAGTGGTCATAACCCTGGTGGAATATTCAAAAAGTCTGCCGGGAGAGTATTTCAGGTTACAAAGAACATGATTCAGGCTCAAATTATATTTAAACGTATTTTTAAGAAGATTGATGAAGAGTTTCTGGTTCTGTTGCACCGGCGAGAAATATACGCTGAAAAAATCAACCGCGTCCATACCGACGATCATGGAATGCGGGATGCCGATGATCTCACCCATCGCCTCGTTGGCCCATAGGAACCTCCCATTTATTTCCTGTATCACGATACCGTCGTTCATCTCATTGAAAAGTTCAAAAATGGAAACATCAGTCTCTGTTTTTTCAGACAGTTCCAGACAACTCATGGTATCGCCCCAACAAACAGCAGATATAATATTAATATAATATATATCCTTTTTGGTAATTGCAAAGGATTAATTTCACATTTTAGCACCTATGCCATCCCATTATAAAATTAGGTGTGAATTTGAGCCGAATTAGAAAAAGTCCCATGGGGTCGTGGGAGACGGACCATATTTATGGAGATTCCTGCCATACTCAGAGATCACACCTCCCTGAAGCGGTCGAGCCTCAGCCCTGCGAACGGCCCCCTCCCCATCACATGGCTCGAATACTCGATCTGACACCCCCTTGCCCCTTCAAGGGAGCACCGCAATCCCCTGATCTGCAGACCGTTGAGAAAGGCGGTCCTGAGCAACCCCTCAAAGATCTCTTGTTTCTGACGCTCCGGGAGGAAATGCGATGAAATAAAGAGGGCGGCATCCAGACCGGCGAGCGAGCCCGCGGGGCATCCGGCAAGGTCTTCAAGGCGTCTGTTCGACCAGAGGATCGCCCCCTCCCCATCGTGGATGCAAATCCCCTCGCCAAGTTCATCAAACAGGTCATAAAAAGGCGAAAGACCGATGCCGATATATTCCGGATATACCTGAGCCATGGTGATTCACGTCAGTCTTGACCAGCGAGGACAAGAAGGTTATCGACGAACATTATAGCCAAACCCGACATCTCTATAGTTATGAACAGGAACTGCAGAGATCGTGCACGCCTGAAATCTTTCCGGCTTTCACTGAAATTCTGTCCATGGTCCTGGTGCCGATCTCCAACCCGACCAAAACATATTATAATAATACAAGAATATGGCGGCACTGACGGTACGGTCGATCTCGATCGGCACGGGAAAGCCGTCCGGTGATCTGCCATGTCTTTTACCGAATCAGAATATACCAGACTCCTGTATCGGCGTCAGTTTATCCTGGGGCCCCGCTTTGTGGAGAGATACGATACCTGGAAGAGGCATGCCGTCGCCGACGGCCTCTGCGTAACGGCCCACCCCGACCTGCCGGTCACGGTGGCAGAGAATGGGGACCGGAAACTTCTCCTCCTCGGCTACCTGCTCGATCCCTATCACCCGGATCTGGACAACGCCGCCATTCTGCAGGGTATCCTGGAAGAGATTGTCCGGCCGACCGATCTATTTCGGCTCACCGAGGCGCTCGGCGGGAGATGGGCCCTCATCTATGCCGATCCTGACGAGACCTGGCTGATGAACGATCCGATGGGGCTCAGGCAGGTCGTCCATACGACCGAAGCCCTCCCGGACCTCTGGTGCGCCTCCCAGCCCGGCATGATCGCCGAGGAGCTGGGCCTGGACCCTGACCCTGAGGTGATGGAGCGACTTGTCGGGGCACCTGAATACCGCGAGGCCCTCGAATACTGGTGGCCGGGCGATCTCTCGCCCTACAGCGGCATAAAACACCTGCTGCCGAACCGCTACCTGGACCTGAAGAGGCGCAGCGTCCACCGGTTCTGGCCTGACCGCCGGCCGGACAGGATCGGTGCAGAAGAATGCACCCGGAAATATGCGAGCGTTCTTGTGGGCATGATCGAGAGCGCCTCAAAACGGTTCGATCTCGCACACACCGTCACCGCGGGCTGGGACTCGAGGACCATCCTGAGCGCCTGCAGGGGCATCAGCCCGAAGATCTTCTATTTCACGATGATCTATTACAATAAAACCGTAAAAACGCCTGACATATACGTTTCCAGGAACCTTATCACCGGGCTCGGGCTGGAGCACCACCTGATCACCTGCCCTGAGTCCATGGGCGCCGATTTTGCTGAGATCTACAGGAGAAACGCCCCGGAGGCGCACGAGGGCTGGGGGGCGATCGCCCGCGGGATGTACGATCACTACCCCCAGGATAGGGTCTGCATCAAGGGTAACGGCAGCGGGATTCTCAAATGCCTGTATCGGCGCGCCTGGGACCAGGAGTGCACCGGCGAACTTCTGGCAGAGATCGGGGATCTTGGCCCGATGAAGAGCAATCGGATGACGATCGAGCACCTCGATCGCTGGCTATCAGAGGCGCGGGAGGCATCAGCCCGTTCAGGGGTCCACATCCTCGACCTCTTCTTTCAGGAGCAGCGGATGGCGCGGTGGCAGGGGGCCGGGCAGCTGGAGTGGGACATCGTCCAGGAGGTGCTCGTCCCCTGGAACTCCAGGGAGTTGATCGCCGCCGGGTTCTCGGTGGAGGGGCGGTGCCGGGGATCGCGGCACCCCCTGATCGAGCATGGGATCATCAAGGCGCTCTGGCCCGAACTCCTTGCCGTGCCAATAAATCCCCCGCCCGGAATCAGAGGGGCAATTGCGGCCCCCCTCTGGCGGGCCGGGCTCTGGCCTTTCGACCGGGACTTCTGACCCCCAGGGCAGGAAGCCTGCGGCGGCACAGGATCTGGCGCGGCCACGCCTGACAGAGCGATCCACACGCACATTGCGATACTATTAGGTGCCTGGACGGAGACCTATCAGCCAGAGGAAGGCGATTGAAGATAAACGACGTCGGCGAGGCTCTGGAGCCGGTGTGTCTCCCCCTGATGGTGCTGGGCCGGGAAGGACGCCTCGTCCAGACGAACGCCCGTTTCAGGGCTGCATTTTGCAGGGGTTCCGATCCCGGCGCCTGCCGACTCGGGGAGATCGGAGGCGGAATTCTTTCAGATCAGGCGATCGCAGAATTTATCAACGAGATTCGCGCTCGCGGCTCAGCCCTGAGCCGCATCACCACCGGAAACCATACCTTCGAGGCATGGGGAAGCCTGCTGAGCGGGGGAGAGGAGGAAAGGCTGCTGATCGCCCTTTCGAGCGTCAGCGGACGCCTGTCTGAAGAGGATCGCGCCGAGCGGCTCAACCGTCAGCTCGGGATCGTCCTCGACATCCTCAGGTCGACCACATCCTCCTCCTCCCTCCAAGACACCCTGACGGCGGTCGTACAAAAGACGGTGGAACTGCTGGACTTCGACGCAGGGGCCATCTATCTCTCAGACAAAAAAAGAGGTTCCGCCAACCTCAGGGCATGGTATGGCCTTTATACCCTGTACTTCCCGGAATCCGTCGATCTGGCGATAGCGGCCCCGGAGATGCTGGCGGTCTTTCATCAGGGACGCCCCGACTACAGCGAGGCCTATCTCGAGGTCGCCCACGAAGAGGGAGAACTCGGCGTCTATTCCCGCGCCATCGTTCCGGTCAGCGTTCCCGACGGCACGGTCCTCGGCGCCCTCGCCATCGCAAGTTCTGACTTCCACCCCTTCACCCCGATCGAGCAGGAGAGCCTCGAGGCGATCGGCCGCGAGGTCGGCGGCGTCATCCACAAGGCCGCCCTTGCCGAGGAACTCGCCGCTGCAAAGGCCGAAGCCGAGTTCTACCTCGACGTGATGATCCACGACATCAACAACGCAAACAGCGTGGCGATGGGATATCTCGACCTCCTCAGGGAAGAGATCTCAGGAGAACAGCGCACCTTCGCCGACCGGTGCCTGCAGGGGATCAGGCAGAGCAGCGGGATCATCGAGGAGGTGCGGATCCTCAGGACATGCAGGGGCGGGGAGGCCGCCCTGATCCCGGTCTCGCTGGGCCGGGTGATCGCGACGGCGATCGCACATATGCCCGGCGTTGCGATCGCCTACGACGGGACCGAAGCCACTGTGCTCGCCGACGATCTCCTCGGCCAGGTCTTCGTCAACCTCATCGGAAACAGCGTCAAGTTCGGCGGCCCCGATGTCTCGATCACGCTCTCGATCAGAGACGAGGACGAGGCGGTCGGCATCTGCATCGCCGACAACGGCCCGGGGATCCCGGATCACCAGAAAGAAAAAGTATTCGAGCGCTTTTTCCGGAGCGATCCTTCGAAGCCCGGGCGGGGCATGGGCCTCTTCATCGCCGCCATGCTGGTGAAGCGCTACGGCGGGGCGATCCGGGCGGGAGACCGGGTGCCGGGTCGGTCGGAAGAGGGCGCCGCATTTTGTTTCACCCTGAAAAAGGTCGTCCCCTGAATCATGCTTTTTCTGCTGCGGCAAGCGCTTCGTCGACGCTCTCGTAGATGGGAATGATCCGGTCGAAGCCGGCGATCGTAAAGACCTCCATCACGTGCGGGTTCGGGCGGGCGATCAGCACCTCCCCTCCGGCCTTGCGCATCTGCTTGAGCGCCGCAAGAAACACCCGCAGACCGGAGGAACTGGTATAGGCGAGATCCGAGAGGTCAAGGATGATCGCATGTTTTCCCTGCGAGATGCTCTGCTCAAGAGCGAGAGACGCCGACGACGACGAGGTGGCATCGAGTCTCCCCACGATGGAGATGACGGAGGTATCCCCTGCAGGGCGTTCTGTGATCGCCACACGTTGATCTTCCATAAATGATAGAATTTCATCCCGCCCGGGAAAATAGTTTATGGGAACAGTTCCTCTTCCTGGCCCGCACTGCGAAACGCCGATGGCAGGGGCGAAAATTACGGCCTGAACCTCCCTACCTCAATATACGCCGCCCTGCCGGGCAGCGAGGGCGGGGCCAGAAGGCAGATCTCCCCGTCCGCATCCCCGAGGATCACCCCGGCGGTGAGCATCCAGCCGTCGCCGTCGCAGAGGCCGGCAAAATATCCTTCAGGCCGGTCCGGGAAGACCCCGGCCCTGAGGACACCGGGCAGGGTGAGGGGACGGGCGTCGGCCATCCAGTCCGCAAACCGTTCCTCGCGGTACCGGCGCCGCGCCGCCTGCGAGCGCCGCCGCGCATGGGGCGAGACCGGGAGCCGGTGAATCGAGAGGCCGGTGCGGCAGGAAAAGAGGGAGAGCACCAGATCGATCTCCGCATCCCGCCCGACAGCGACGATGTGGTCTGGACTGAGCACCTCGATCGAGCGGCGCTGGAACTCCCGGCCCCCTTCGCCCCTGATATACCCGCACGGGTCCACGATCACGGTGGCAGCACCCGCCGCATATGCGGCGTCGAGGAGGAGGCGAAGACCAGAGAGCGTGGCGAGCGGCGCCATCGACGGCGTGAGAGCGCCAACGAACCGGCGACGCCTGCCGCCACAGGGCAGGGCAAGCCCGAGGGTGCCGGGCGGCCCCAGCGTCGGCTGGCCGGCGTCGCCGTCGAGCAGGGCGGCGTCACCGCATCTCTCAGAGAGCCATCGTGCAAGGGTTGATTTCCCGCAGTTCCCAGCCCCGATCAGATAGACGGTGCCTGAGAGGAGGGGAAGAAGCGCATCCCATAAAGGGTGGGGGACGATCATCTGAACGAGGTAGGCGTGCGGTATCTTCAAATATCCTCTTTCCCACACATGGTCCATCGGAGGGGAGAAGCATGACATTGATAGAATGCTGCCAGGCGCCGGTGGTGAGCGTCCCGCCGGAGACGCCGGTCTATGACGTTGCAGGCATCATGGCAGAGCAGAATGTGGGAAGCGTCGTCGTGGTCGAGGGCAAAAAGCCGGTGGGTATCGTCACAGACCGCGATATCACCGTCCGGGTCACCGCCGCAGGACGTGACCCGAAAGGGATCCCGGTGCGTGCGGTGATGACCGCCGACCTGCTCGCGCTCCCGGACTCGACCGGGCTGTACGAGGCGCTCGAAGCGATCCGGAAGAAAGGGGTGCGAAGGGTGCCGGTGACCGATGAGGGGGGTTCCCTGGTCGGGATCATCACGGTCGACGACGTCATCCGCCTGCTGGCGGTGGAGATGGAGCGGATCGCCGCCGTGATCAAGAGCGGGAGCCCTAATATCTAAACCAGAACTCTTTTTTGCGGTTCGGCGACGAAGGTTACGGCCGCCTGTACATCGCGAAGGTCTCGCCATATGCCGTGGCATGCCCCTGCATCGCCGCCACAAGATCGTGCTGCCCCGAGCCCGGCGGGAGCGCCAGGAAAGAGTCCAGGGCGTAAATTCTGAAATAGTAGCGGTGCGTCTCGCCCGGCGGCGGGCAGGGTCCACGGTAACCGATGCTCCCGTAGCCGTTCGTCCCCTGTACCATCCTGACCGGGGCGTCGGTCTCGGACTCGGGTGGGAGACAGTGTAACGAATCTTCTGTAAAAATAATTTGGCCCTGAATCCAACCTAGATTTGCAGAAAGGAGAAACAGGGCCATGGATCCCTTAGCGTTAATCGAAGATTATCTTTCCGATAATGAGAATGGCATGAAGACCCTCATCACCTGGTTCCTCAACCAGGTGATGCTGCTCGAAGCCCTCCACCAGGCGGGAGCCGAGCAGTATGAACGAACCGATGCGCGGAAGGCTCACCGAAACGGCTACAAGAAGCGATCTCTGAAAACCCGATATGGAGAAACGATCCTCCAGAAACCGCAGTTCCGAGAATTTCCCTTCGAAACACAGGTATTTGGACGCTATTCCCGGGTTGAGAAGGCTCTTGAGAATGCTATCTTTGAATCCTACCTTCAGGGAGTCTCAACCCGCCGGATCCAGGAGATTGTTGCTCATTTTGGCATCGAACAACTCTCTCCTGCTTCAGTATCCAGGATAGCAAAGGACCTCGATGAACAGGTCCATGCATTCCTTCAGAGGCCGATTGAACAGGAGATTCCCTATCTCTTTGTGGATGCTTCGTACTACAAAGTCAGAGAGGGACCACGCTACATCACCAAAGCTCTTCTGGTGATCGCCGGTGTTCGAATGGATGGCTACCGCGAAATCCTGGGAGCCAGAATCACTGATTGTGAAAATGAGATGTTCTGGTCGGGATTGTTCGAAGACCTCAAAGAACGAGGATTGGTGGGTGTCAAGATGGTTGTCTCAGATGGTCATGCCGGGATCCAGAAGGCGGCGGAAGCCGCCTTCCTCGGCGCATCGTGGCAGATGTGCTCGGTCCATTGCACCCGGGCGGTTTTAAAGAATATTCCACGGAAACATCAGAAAGAAGTTGCTGAGTCCTTGAAGGAGGCATATGGGGACGAGGAAAGACTTCAGCAGCTTGCAGATGATCTGAACGAACGAGGATATCGGAAAGCGGCCAATACGATCGAGAGATTCATCCCGGGACTTATGAGTTACACGGCGTTCCCGAAAGAGCACGCAAAGCGGATCCGAACGACGAACATGATGGAAAGAGTCAACAAGGAACTGAAACGGAGAACCAAAGTTGTAGGGGCCTTTCCCAATGAAGAGTCACTCCTCAGGCTGGCAGGATCCATCCTGATGGACATCAATGAGGAGTGGGTGACCGGCAGAAGATATTTGACGATGGAGGGGGAATGATCAAACAAGGAGACAGGGCTCAGACGAATTACAGAAGATCTGAAACACTACCGGTGGGACGCCCTCGGGGATCAGGGCGCGGCCGTCCGAATGCCTGAGAGGGTCGATATTCCACGCGAGCCATGGGGAGAACGAGCACCCCTCCTCATAGGGGTTGTGCACGATCAGGGCGACGCAGGGTGCCCTGAGATCCTCGATGATCAGGCGGGGCGAAAGGTTCTCGCCGTCGCAGGTGTGCCGCGTGGGGAACTCGATGAAGTCGAGTCTGACACCGATCTTTTGAATCCGCCGCTCCGTGTCCATATGCCCCGGTTCAGCCTTCCCGACATATAGAGGTATGGTTAACCCAACGCATATCTGCCCTGCCTTCCTGTAATGTACAGGAATCATCATGCCGGAGACCCAGGATCTTGAGATCTACACCGACGGGGCGTCCCGCGGCAATCCCGGCCATGCCGCCTATGCCTTTCTCTTTGTAAAGGGCGGGCGAGCGGTTCTCGAACGTTCAGAGTATCTGGGGATCGCCACGAACAACACGGCGGAGTACCGGGCGATCATTGCCGCCCTGACCGAGGCGTCCCGGCAGACGGACGGGCCGGTGCGGGTGTACTCGGACAGCGAACTCGTCGTCCGCCAGATCACCGGGGCCTACCGCGTGAACAAGGAGCACCTGCGCGAACTGAAGGACGAGGTGCTCCGTATCGCCGGGCAGTTCACGTCGGTGACCTTTGTGTCGGTCCGCCGGACCGACCCCTGGATCGGGCGCGCCGACGAACTCTGCAACCGGGAACTCGACGCCCGGAGGGGCCGCTGATGGCCGCCGGCGAGGGGACGCCGGTGATCTCGGCGTCTGAGATCGCCGAATACTCCTACTGCGCCGCTTCCTGGCACTTCGAACGGAACGGTCGGTCCACCATGTCTCCATCGATCGAGCGCGGCAACCTGAAGCATGCCGAGGTGGGTCGCACCCTGACAAGGGTCGAGCGCGAGCGGCAGATCTTCTGGCTGCTGACGATTCTCGGCTACGGTCTCCTCGCCCTTGCCCTGATCATCCTTCTCTGGGGGCTGATGTGATCGACTATTTACAAGGCGTCCTGATTCTCCTGATCATGGCCGCCGTCGTGCTCGTCTTTGCGATCCGGCGGCACTACGCCGCACAGCAGGTGCGGGATCAGTACGGCATCCCTGAGGGCGAGCTGCTCTACGCCGACCTCGGGGAGCCAGGCGATGCGTTGTTCTCGGAAAAATACCGTATCTCGGGAAAGCCCGACTACGTCCTGCGGGACGAGATGACCGGGGCCCATATCCCGGTCGAGGTGAAGAGCGGGCGGGCGAAAAAGCCTTACTGGAACCACATCCTCCAGCTCGGCGCCTACTGCCTCCTTGTCGAGGAGCGCTACGGCACCCGCGTCCCGTACGGGATCCTGGTCTATGGCGACGGACAGCAGCACCGGATCGAGTTCACCGACGCCATCCGCTCGCAGGTGCTCTCGACGGTGGACGAGATGCGCCGCTGCCTCGAAAGCGGGGCAGTCAGGCGCAACCACAATGCGCCGGTCAGATGCGCGAACTGCGCCTACCGTTCAGAATGTCTTTTTTCCCTTGAAGGAGACTGAACTGATATGATGGAACTTGTGCAGATCGGGGTGATCAGGTCCCCGTATAAACGTCAGGGCGACGCACCCAGGCAGGGACGCCTTGCCGACATAGAGAGCGAGATCGAGGTCTTCCCTGAATACCTCGATGGCCTTGCAGACGTCGAGCGGTGCTCCCACCTCATCCTCCTCTACTGGCTCGACCGGGCCGACCGGACGATGCTGAAGGCAATACCCCCTGGCCAACCCGCAGAACGCGGCGTCTTCTCGACGAGATCGCCAAACCGCCCCAACCCGATCGGTTTCGGGGTGGTCGACCTCGTCGCCGTCGAGGGGGGAACCCTGCGGGTGCGGGGGCTTGACGCCTTCGACGGCACGCCGCTCCTGGACATCAAACCGTACTCCTCAGAGGTCGACGCGATCCCGGGCATCAGCGTCGGCTGGATGGAGAATATGAAGAGGAACCCGGGCACCTGAACCGGTGGAAGCCTGCCCGAATATAAACATTTTAGCAGACCTGCAAACAGATACTTATAGACGTGTAAAGAGCACACGAAATTCAGGAGATAATTATGGCACAATCCACAGACGCACAGGAAAAATGCGACGGCAACTGCTCAACCTGCCCGAGCGCCCAGAAAGAAGGATGCGACTCGCCGCAGAAGGGACTTCCACCGAAGGTGAAGATCGACGTCAAGCACGTGATTCTGGTCCTCTCAGGCAAGGGCGGCGTCGGCAAGACGACTGTCTCGGTGAACCTCGCCTCCGCCCTCGCTAACCACGGCAAGAACGTCGGCATCCTTGACCTCGACATCCACGGCCCGAACATTCCGAAGATGGTCGGCGCCGAGGGGCAGAAACTGATGGTGATGGGGAACAAGATCGAGCCCATCCATATCACCGGCAACCTCTCAGTCGTCTCGATGGAATTCCTCCTCCCGGACGCCGACACCCCGGTGATCTGGCGCGGGCCGATGAAGATGTCTGCGATCAAGCAGTTCCTTGAGGACGTGAACTGGGGCTCACTCGATTATCTGGTCGTCGACCTCCCACCCGGAACCGGCGACGAGGCCCTCACCATCGTGCAGCTCGCACCCAACATCAAGGGGGCGGTGATCGTCACCACGCCGCAGGAAGTCTCGACGATGGACTCGAAAAAAGCGGCGAAATTCATCGAGAAACTCGATATCCCGGTCATCGGCGTCATCGAGAACATGAGCGGCTTCATCTGCCCGGACTGCGGGAAAGAGATCGATATTTTCGGCAAGGGTGGCGGCAAGAAGGCGGCCGAGGAACTCGGCGTCCCATACCTCGGGGCGATCCCGATTGACCCCACCATGAGGGAGGCCGGCGACGAGGGAAGACCGTTCATCAACCTGCATGCAAATTCCCCGGCCTGGAAGGCGATCGACGCCGTTATGGAGAACCTGGTCAAAATCGTCGAGGGATAAATGGATATTCTCCGGGTGCTCAGGGGGACCGGGGACCCCCTCGGTATCTATACGCCGATCGCTGGAGCGATCGCCGACATATCCACCTTTCCCGACCTGATCGAATCGATCTATAACGAGGCAAACACGCTCTCCGAAGAAGAGGCCGACCGCCTCCATTTCGCTCTGATCCGCCTCCAGATCTATGCAGACGTCCATCGCTACGAGAATATGGAGACCTCGCAGCGGATGAAGTATGTCGCCCAGGTGCTGGAAAAACTCATTTTCGGTTCCCTGATGCTGGAAGGCGGGGAACCGGGCGCAGTCAGCGCGGAATAACCCATTCTTTTTTGTTTGCCTCTCTTTCTGCCATTGGCCGGCCCAAGACCATGGAAAAGATATATATGAGAGACATTTGGAAGGAACTAAATAGTGGGCCATTATAAACTTATCTACTTTGGCGATAGCGCCAAGGCGTCAATGGATCGTTCGCACGAACCACCCTTTTACACTGGGGGAAAACATGAATCTTAGACAACCGAATGCAAACGAAGCAGTCGGGACCTCCAACCGTTCCCGGAACGTCGTCCCGATGTCTGGCCTCTGCACGCGCTGTGTCGATGGCTGTAAGGGCAACTGTGATATCTGGCTCTCCTCGTTCCGCGGCCGCGAGGTCCTCTACCCCGGCCCCTTCGGCGAGATCACCGCCGGTGCCGATAAGAACTACCCGATCGACTTCTCCCACCTGAATATCCAGGGCTATGCAGTGGGCGCCCGCGGCCTCCCCGAGGGCACCGAGATCGGACCGGACACGGCCGTCTTCTCCGCCGTCAACACCGAGACGGAGTACGGCTGGGACATCAAGGTCCCGATGCGCGTGCCGATCTTCACCGGTGCGCTCGGCTCGACCGAGATCGCCCGCGTGAACTGGGAGCACTTCGCCGTCGGCGCCGCGCTCTCCGGCATTACCCTGGTCTGCGGCGAGAATGTCTGCGGCATCGACCCGCAGCTCGAGCGCGACCACAATGGCAAGGTTTCGAAGTCCCCTGAGATGGACCGCCGTATCGAGACCTACAAGAAGTTCCACGAGGGCTACGGCGAACTTCTGGTCCAGATGAACGTCGAGGATACCCGTCTTGGCACGGCCGAGTACGTCGCCTCCAAGCACAACCTGGAAACCATCGAGCTGAAGTGGGGTCAGGGCGCGAAGTGCATCGGCGGCGAGATCAAGGTGAAGTCCCTCGACCGCGCCCTTGAACTCAAGAAGAGAGGCTACATCGTCCTCCCGGACCCGACGAACCCGGCGATCCAGGAGGCCTACAAGGCCGGCGCGATCAAGGAGTTCGAGCGCCACTCCCGTCTCGGCTTCGTGACCGAGGACGGTTTCCTCGCAGAGGTCGACCGTCTCCGGGACATCGGCTTCAAGCGTGTCACCCTCAAGACCGGCGCCTACTCCATGAAGGAGCTCGCCATGGCGATCAAGTACTCCTCCGAGGCGAAGATCGACCTGCTGACCATCGACGGCGCACCGGGCGGCACCGGCATGAGCCCCTGGCCGATGATGGAAGAGTGGGGCATTCCGACCTTCTACATCGAGGCGCTCACCTACGAGTTCTGCGGGCGGTTAAAGGCGCGTGGCATCCGCACGCCCGACATCGCCATCGCCGGCGGCATCGCCGACGAGGCGAACGCCTTCAAGGTGCTCGCCATGGGCAGCCCGTACGTCAAGGCCGTCTGCATGGGCCGCGCCCTGATGATCCCGGGCATGGTCGGGAAGAACATCCAGAAGTGGCTCGATGCCGGCGAACTCCCCAAGACCGTCTCGAAGTACGGCTCCACGGTCCAGGAGATCTTCGTCTGCTACGAAGAGCTCAAGGAGAAGTACGGCGAGCGCATGTCCGAGATCCCGCTCGGGGCCATTGCGCTGTACACCTACTCGCAGCGGTTCAAGACCGGCATGCAGCAGATCATGGCCGGGAGCAGGAACTTCAGCCTCGCCTCGGTCTCTAGGAACGACCTGATGGCCCTCACCCCCGAGGCCGCCGAGGTTTCCGGCATCCCGTACGTCATGGACGCATTCCGCGAGGCCGCCGAGGATATCCTCGACGCCTGAACGGGCAAATAGTCACCAGCAACCGCGTCAGGCGTGCCTTTCCGGCACGCCGCTTTTTTATGCCCGCGCTCCCACCTCTATGTGGTGATGATGCGATGCGCCGCCTGACATGGGAGATGCGTCTTGGAATTTTTCTTGTCGCCGCTTCGGCGGTGATTTACACAGCGAAGTTCCTGGTCCTCGGGGACCCGGAGAATACCTATTACTACGTCTTCAACGCCCTCGGTTTGGTAGTGTTTCAGATCTTCTGTAATTCGTCTGAGCCCTGTCTCCTTGTTTGATCATTCCCCCTCCATCGTCAAATATCTTCTGCCGGTCACCCACTCCTCATTGATGTCCATCAGGATGGATCCTGCCAGCCTGAGGAGTGACTCTTCATTGGGAAAGGCCCCTACAACTTTGGTTCTCCGTTTCAGTTCCTTGTTGACTCTTTCCATCATGTTCGTCGTTCGGATCCGCTTTGCGTGCTCTTTCGGGAACGCCGTGTAACTCATAAGTCCCGGGATGAATCTCTCGATCGTATTGGCCGCTTTCCGATATCCTCGTTCGTTCAGATCATCTGCAAGCTGCTGAAGTCTTTCCTCGTCCCCATATGCCTCCTTCAAGGACTCAGCAACTTCTTTCTGATGTTTCCGTGGAATATTCTTTAAAACCGCCCGGGTGCAATGGACCGAGCACATCTGCCACGATGCGCCGAGGAAGGCGGCTTCCGCCGCCTTCTGGATCCCGGCATGACCATCTGAGACAACCATCTTGACACCCACCAATCCTCGTTCTTTGAGGTCTTCGAACAATCCCGACCAGAACATCTCATTTTCACAATCAGTGATTCTAGCTCCCAGGATTTCCCGGTAGCCATCCATTCGAACACCGGCGATCACCAGAAGAGCTTTGGTGATGTAGCGTGGTCCCTCTCTGACTTTGTAGTACGAAGCATCCACAAAGAGATAGGGAATCTCCTGTTCAATAGGCCTCTGAAGGAATGCATGGACCTGTTCATCGAGGTCCTTTGCTATCCTGGATACTGAAGCAGGAGAGAGTTGTTCGATGCCAAAATGAGCAACAATCTCCTGGATCCGGCGGGTTGAGACTCCCTGAAGGTAGGATTCAAAGATAGCATTCTCAAGAGCCTTCTCAACCCGGGAATAGCGTCCAAATACCTGTGTTTCGAAGGGGAACTCTCGGAATTGTGGTTTCTGGAGGATCGTTTCTCCATATCGGGTTTTTAGAGAGCGCTTCTTGTAGCCGTTTCGGTGAGCCTTCCGCGCATCGGTTCGTTCATACTGCTCGGCTCCCGCCTGGTGGAGGGCTTCGAGCAGCATCACCTGGTTGAGGAACCAGGTGATGAGGGTCTTCATGCCATTCTCATTATCGGAAAGATAATCTTCGATTAACGCTAAGGGATCCATGGCCCTGTTTCTCCTTTGTCCAAATCTAGATTGGATTCAGGGCCAAATTATTTTTACAGAAGATTCGTTACACTATCCTCGGTTTCCTGCCGATCAACGTCCTGCTCGTCACGGTCATCTTGAATCAGCTCCTCTCGGTGCGGGCAAAGCGCGAGCGGCTTGAGAAGATGAACATGGTGATCGGGACGTTCTTCTCCGAGGTCGGGACGAACCTGCTGGTCAGGCTCTCTGACCGGGACCCGAACCTCTCGTCGATCAAGGAGGATCTCGTGGTCGGAAACGACTGGTCAGACGCCGATTTCGCCAGGGTCAGAAAGCATCTGGAGGCATATTCCTCGGCGGTTACAATCGATCCCGCAGAACTGGTCGTGCTGAAGGAGTACCTGATAAAAAAACGCAACTTCCTTCTTCGCCTCCTCGAAAACCCGATGCTGCTGGAGCACGGGCCGTTCACCGAGGTGTTGAGGGCGGTCTTCCACCTCACCGACGAACTGGAGCGGCGGGAAGACCTTGCGGGCACCCCGGAGAGCGACCAGAAGCACCTTGCCGGCGACATCAACCGCGCCTATCGCCTGCTGGCGCTCGCATGGCTGGACTACATGAAGTACCTCAAGAACAATTACCCGTACCTCTTCTCCCTTGCGATGCGGACCAACCCCTTCGACGAGACGGCCTCGCCGGTAGTGAAGGCGTAAGGTCCCCTTTTTTTCGATTTTATGGTTCTTTCGAAGTCCTCACGTTTACGGATGCGAGCGTGATTCATTCGCCTTCCCCGATCTTCGCGCCGGGGGTTCTTACCCCCGGACTCCCGCGTGCGATTGCCCTGGACATGCGAGGAGGGGCCGGGCGGCGCATCCGTCGATGTAAAATGATGGGTGGGCGTGCCGGCGTGGTTGCCCGTCCCTGCCCCTATCGTAATCGGCAGGGGGTCAGGGGGGCAGCATGCCCCCCGGTATCGAGGCGAAGATCCTCTTTTTCGATCACAGCGCACCGACCGACTGCCTTCCCGCATCCCCGCGCCGGGGGCTTTTGCCCCCGGACCCCCGCACACGATTGGGCCGGGAAGGCCAGGGCAAAGTCCAGGGGAGGATCTCTGCCATCTACCCCCCTATCGCAATCGGCGGGGGGGGACCGGGGGGCGGATTGCCCCTGACATGCAGGGAGGGGGAGGCCCGAGCATCTTTCGATGGGAAAATGCCGGATGGGGGTGCCGGCGCGGTTTGCCCGCCATCGTCCCCGAATATCCCCTTCATGTGCGGCGATGCAAGGGTACAAGGCAGGGGTACCGTGTCCGGAGCATTCTTCTCCGATGCAGGAGGAGATGATCTGCCTGCAGGCGATTTTGAGCGGCGGGAGACAAAAAAAGATGCAGGCCGGGCGTCAGGATCGGCCTGCGAATCTGTACACCGGGGTGCGGGTTTCCTCTTCTAGATGCTCACCTCCTCGGTCCGGACCTTTGCGGCCATGTCCAGCGGCAGAACAAAGACCTTGCCGTCGCCTATCCTGCCTGTCCGGGCCGCGTCCCTGATGATCTGGACGACGGTCTCGGCAAAGGTCGCCGAAACCGCCATCTCGATCCTGATCTTCGGGATCAGGTCGACGGTCACCGGGCCGCCGCGGGACCGGAGGGCGATGCCCTTCTGCTCGCCCCGCCCCCGCACCTCGGAGACGGTCATTGCCGGAAAGCCCTTCTCCGCAAGGGCTTTTTCCACCTGTTCGAATTTTTCCGGGCGTATCACCGCGATGATCATCTTCATCATCATGCCACCTCACGCGTGGGCCGACTCCCCGTGCTGGGAGATGTCAAGGCCCACATATTCTTCGTCTTCGCTGACGCGGAGGCCGAGCGTCCGGTCGACAATCCACGCGAGGGCGTAGGTCATGCCGAAGGCGTAGACGAGCGCAGCACCAGCGTCGACGACCTGGATGACGAACTGGTCGACGTTCCCGTAGAGGAGACCGTCAACACCGCCGACCGCCGCCACCGCAAAGATACCTGTTGCAATCGCTCCCCAGAGCCCGCCCATGCCGTGGACGGCCCAGGCGTCCAGGCTCTCGTCGAGGCCGCGGCTGAGGCGGAAGAGCATGGCGCCGTAGCAGAGCAGACCGGCAATCCCACCGATGGCGATCGCCGAGACCGGGTCGACGAAGCCCGCCGCCGGAGTGATGGCGACGAGACCGGCGATCGCACCCGAGATCATGCCAAGCGAACTCGGTTTGCCGCGGTACCAGGAGGCGACAAGCCAGGCGATCGCACCCGCTGCCGCCGAGGTGTTGGTGACCACGAAGGCGCTCGCCGCAAGACCGTTTGCCGCAAGGGCGCTGCCCGCGTTGAAACCGAACCAGCCAAACCAGAGCAGGGCGCCGCCGATGAGGGTCAGGGGGATGTTGTGCGGCTCCATCGTATAGGTGCCGAACCCGACCCGCCGCCCGATCACCAGCGCCAGGGCCAGGGCCCCGAAGCCCGAGGAGATGTGGACAACCGTGCCGCCCGCGAAGTCGAGGGCGCCGAGGGACGCCGCCCACCCGCCGCCCCATGCCCAGTGGGCGAGGGGGTCGTAGACCAGGGTCGTCCAGAGCAGCCCGAAGACAATGAAGGAGCTGACCTTCACCCGCTCGGCCGCACCCGAGGTGACGATCGCAAGGGTCAGGCCGGCAAAGACGAGCTGGAAGACCATGAAGAGCAGGTCGGGGATCCCCTCGCCGTCCATGCCAACCCCTGCAAGGCCGAGGTAGTCAAGCCCGCCGATGAACCCGCCGATATCGGTGCCGAAGGCGAGGGAGTAGCCGAAGAGGATCCACTGGAGGGAGACCACCGAGAAGGCGATGAATGCGAGGGTGATCATGGCGATGATGTTCTTCCGCCGCACAAGGCCCCCGTAGAAGAGGCCCACGCCCGGCGTCATCAGCATGACCATCGCCGTGCAGATGAGGATGAAAGCGGTATCACCGGCATCGATCGCCATCTCAGATCACCCCGTGGCAGACGGCGCCATCGGTCGCCGCGTCCTCGACCATCGAGCCCTGCCAGAACCCCTCAGCCACCGCGGCCAGGGCGCGGCTCTCCGGGGTGCTGCCCTCAACCGCCTCGAGCCCTGCCGATATCGCCGCTGCACGGCTGGCATCCTGCCAGAACCGTTTGGCGACGGCGATTGTGGTGAGGCCGACGTATTCGGCGTCGTCACCCCGGGGCGCAGCGGAGAGGCTGCCGGGATCTCCGGCAGACCGGTTACCCGCACCCCGGTAGAACACATACCCTTCCGGGTGCATCGTTGTCACCATCGTTATCAGGAAGGAAGTGGACTTCCACCGCATTTAATTATTTCTCAATCACATCTGGAGCGACTCCCCGTGCTGGGCAATGTCCAGCCCCACGTACTCCTCCTCCTCGCTCACCCGCAGCCCCATCACCCGGTCCACCCCCTTTGCAAGGAGATAGGTCATGCCGAAGGCATAGGCCATGGCGGCAAGGGCGCAGACGACCTGAACGAGGAACTGCCCGGAGTTCCCGGCGAGGAGACCCGCCGTCCCGCCGTCCCGCCGACCGCCGCCACCGCGAAGACGCCCGTGGCCACCGTCCCCCAGAGCCCACCGACACCGTGGACGGCCCAGGCGTCAAGGCTCTCGTCGAGGCCACATTTGATGCGCAGGAGCATCGCCCCATAGCAGAGGAGACCGGCGCCGGCTCCGATGGCGAGGGCCCCCATCGGGTCGACGAAGCTTGCGGCCGGCGTGATAGCGACGAGGCCGCCGATCGCACCCGAGATCATCCCGAGCGAGCTCGGCCTGCCCCGATACCAGGAGGCAAAGAGCCAGGCGAGCGCCCCGGCGGCGGCCGCCGCATTGGTGGTGACCAGGGCGTTCGCCGCCGCACCGTTCGCGGAGAGCACGCTCCCTGCGTTGAAACCGAACCAGCCGAACCAGAGCAGGGCGCCGCCGATAAGGCTCATCGGGATGTTGTGCGGCTCCATCGTATAGGTGCCGAACCCGACCCGCCGCCCGATCACCAGGCAGAGGGCGAGCGCCGCAAACCCCGAGCAGATCTCGACGGCCATCCCGCCGGCGAGATCGAGCACGCCCATCGTCTGCGCCCATCCGCCGCCCCGGGCCCAGTGGGCGATCGGGTCGTAGACCAGGGTCGTCCAGAGCAGCCCGAAAACGATGAAGGAGCTGATCTTCACCCGCTCGGCCGCGCCCGAGGTGACGATCGCAAGGGTCACCCCGGCGAAGGTGAGCTGGAACGCCATGAAGAGCAGGTGCGGGATCCCCTCACCGCCCATGCCGACCCCGGCGAGGCCGAGGTGGTCGAGGCCGCCGATCACCCCGCCGATATCGGTGCCGAAGACGAGGGAGAAGGCAATGAAGGAGAGGGCGATCATCGAGATGATATTCTTACGCCTGACAAGGCCGCCGTAGAAGAGCCCGACGGCCGGCGTCATCAGCATCACCAGGGCGGTGCTGATGAACACGAATGCCGTGTCGCCCGCCTCGATCGCTATGGTCCGCACCCCCCGTGCGGCAGATCGGTGACGGGCATGAAGTGTTTACCATATGCATCAGTCCAAAAAAGGGAAGGAAAGATCCTTCACCGGGTTTTAAAGGCGCGGTTAGAAAAAAATTTAGTACTTGGAAAGGTACTGGTCAAGTTCCCAGGGGTGGACCATCGTCCTGAAGGCGTCCCACTCCATCTCGGCGATCGTGTTGAGGTTCTCGATGATGTGAGGGCCGAGGGCGTTGCAGATGAGCTCGTCCTCCATGAGAGCGGCGTTCGATTCGTAGAGGCTGCCCGGCAGGGTGTCGATTCCAGCCGCCTTGCGCTCCGCGGCGTTGAGTTTGAAGATGTTCCGGTCGGCGCTCGGGGGCGGAGTGATCCGGTTCTTCACGCCGTCCAGACCGGCCGCAAGGACGGCGGCGAAGGTGAGGTACGGGTTGCAGGTCGGGTCAGGGCTGCGGATCTCGACACGGGTGCTGTTGCCGCGGGGCGCCGGCACACGGCAGAGGGCCGTCCTGTTCGAAGCGCTCCAGGATATGTAGACCGGGGCCTCATAGCCGGGGACGAGACGCTTGTACGAGTTGATCGTCGGGTTTGCGACCCGGGTGATCGCACGGATGTGCTTCAAGACGCCGCCGATGAAGAACAGGGCGGTCTCCGAGAGCTGGAGGGGCGCGTCCGGGTCGTAGAAGGCGTTCTTTCCGTCCTTGAAGAGGGAGCAGTTCGTGTGCATGCCGCTGCCGTTGATCCCGTAGACCGGTTTCGCCATGAACGAGGCGTGGAGCCCGTTGAGGAGGGCGATCGTCTTCGTGGCGAACTTGAAGGTGACGACATTGTCGGCGGTCTGGAGGGCCGAGCCGTACTTGAAGTCGATCTCGTGCTGACTCTCGGCCACCTCGTGGTGGGAGGCCTCGATCTCAAAGCCCATCTCGATCAGGGCGAGGACGATGTCCCGGCGGACGTCCTCGGCAAGGTCGGTCGGAGCAAGGTCGAAGTAACCGCCGACGTCCTGGTACTGGGTGGTCGGCTTTCCGTCGCACATCTTGAAGAGGAAGAACTCGAGTTCAGGGCCAGTGTTGAAGGTGTAGCCCATCGATGCGGCCTCGGCAACGACCTTCTTCAGGGCGAAGCGGGGGTCGCCCTCTAAGGGCTTGCCGTTGGGCAGGTAGACATCACAGATGAACCGTGCGACCTTGGCGTCCCCCTTCCTCCAGGGCAGGAGCGTGTAGGTGGAGATGTCGGGCTTGAGGACCATGTCCGATTCTTCGATCCTGGCGAATCCCTCGATGGACGAGCCGTCGAATCCGATCCCGTCGGTCAGGGCCTTCTCGGCCTGGATGTGCGGGATGGCGACGTTCTTCGGGTGACCGGTCAGGTCTGAGAACTGCAGGCGAATGAACTTTACGTTGTCCGCCTTGATTCTTTCCAGCATTGCTGCAACCGCGTCGGCTGACATAACGGAAACATGTTTCCACCCAATAGTATATATCATTACTGGTTACATCTTATTGGGTAAGACCGTATCCTATTCCTGAGATCAGGGAGCGGTGGAAATACTATGTGTGGAATTATCAGTGTCGTCGATCGGGCCGGCAACCTGATGGACGGCTCAAAGATCAAACGTGCGTTATCCTTGATGGACGAACGCGGCAGCGGCGAAGGGGCCGGCTACGCGGCCTACGGCATCTACCCCGAGTATGCGGACTGCTATGCACTCCACATATTTTTTGACAATATTGTCGAGACCAAGAGCGTAGTCGAGGCGCTCCTCCGGACCTGGGGGACGGTCGTGCATGACGAGGAGATCCCGACCTATGAGCAGCCGAACCTGAAGAAGATCCACACACCGTGGCGGTATTTCTTCAAACCCGATGCTGCACTGATGAGCGGGACCTCCTCCCCTGAAGAGGACATCGTCACCTACCTGGTGATGAAGGTGAACACCACCGTGCCGGGTGCGCTGATCTACTCGTCCGGCAAGAACATCGGTGTCTTCAAGGCGGCAGGATGGCCAGAGGACGTCGCCGATTTCTACCGGATCCAGGACTACGAGGGCTATATCTGGCTCGCCCACAACCGCTACCCGACGAACACGAAGGGCTGGTGGGGCGGCGCTCACCCCTTCAACCTCCTGGACTGGAGCGTGATCCACAACGGCGAGATCACCAGTTACGGCACAAACCGGCGATACATCGAGAGCTTCGGCTACAAGTGCACGATGTTCACCGACACCGAGGTCGTCGCCTACCTGGTGGACCTGCTCGCCCGGAGGCACGGTCTCGACAAGGAAATGACCGTCCGGGCGCTTGCGCCGCCGTTCTGGGACGAGATCGACGTGATGCCGGAGAAGGAGGCGACGCTGAACCGGGCGATCAGGCTCACCTACGGCTCAGCGATGATGAACGGGCCGTTCGCCATCGTGGTCGCCAACCACGACGGGATCGTCGGGTTCACCGACCGGATCAAACTCCGGCCCCTCATCGCCGCCGAGAAGGGCGACCGCCTCTACATCTCCTCTGAAGAGGCGGCGATCAGGCGCATGGAGCCCGAACTCGACCGCGTCTGGATGCCTCGCGCCGGCGAACCGGTCATCGGGAGGGTATACTGATGGCGATCGGGAGCGTGCCTCTTCGGTACCGGATCTCGATCGACCGCGACCGCTGCATGGAGTGCGGCCGGTGCGTCGAGAACTGCCCGTACGGAACGTTCAGATGGGAAGGAGACCGGATCGTCGTCGACTCGCGCACCTGCACGGCCTGTCACCGCTGCATTGCGATGTGCCCGCGCGATGCGATCACCCTCACCGAGCACCCCTGCGACTACCGCACTCACCCTGTCTGGACGCGGGACGCCAGGGAGTCGATCTACAACCAGGCAAAGACCGGCAAGATCATCCTGGCCGGCATGGGCAATGCCAGCCCCCTGCCGCCGATCTTCGACCGCCTCCTCCTGGACGCCTGCCAGGTCACCAACCCCTCCATCGATCCCCTGCGCGAGCCGATGGAGCTGCGGACCTATATCGGGAAGAAACCGTCCAGGCTGTCATTCAAACGGGGAGAAGGCGGAGAGGTCGAACTCCAGACCGAACTCTCCCCGAACCTCAAACTCGACACCCCGATCATGATCGGGCACATGAGTTACGGGGCGATCTCCCTCAACGCCCAGCTCGCCCTCGCAAAGGGCGCCCACGAGGCCGGCACCTTCCTGGGGACCGGCGAGGGCGGGATGCACCCGGCGATCTTCCCGTACCAGGACAACATGATCGTCCAGGTCGCCTCGGGCCGTTTCGGCGTGGACGTGGACTACTTAAACCGCGGCGCCGCCATCGAGATCAAGATCGGTCAGGGGGCAAAGCCCGGCATCGGCGGCCACCTCCCGGGCGAGAAGGTCTGCGCCGACGTATCCTGCACGCGGATGATCCCGCTCGGGAGCGATGCGATCAGCCCGGCGCCGCACCACGACATCTACTCGATCGAGGACCTCGCCCAGCTCGTCCGCTCCCTCAAGGAGGCGACCGAGTGGAAAAAACCGGTCTTCGTGAAGATCGCCGCCGTCCATAACGTCGCCGCCATCGCCGCAGGCATCGCCCGGTCGAGCGCCGACGCCGTCGTCGTCGACGGTTTCCGCGGCGGCACCGGCGCCGCCCCGAAGGTCTTCCGCGACCACGTGGGCATCCCGATCGAGGCGGCGGTCTCGGCCGTCGACCAGAAACTCCGCAGCCAGGGCGTCAGGAACGAGATCTCGGTGATTGCGAGCGGCGGGATCACGAACGCCGCCGACGTGACGAAGGCGATCGCCCTGGGTGCCGACGCCGTCTATATCGGGACGGCGGCGCTCGTCGCCATGGGCTGCCGGGTCTGCGGCAACTGCTACCGCGGCCTCTGCCCGTGGGGGATCGCCACCCAGCGCCCTGACCTCGTCGCCCGCCTCAACCCCGAAGTCCAGGCCGAGCACGTCGCAAACCTGATCCATGCCTGGACGATGGAGGTCTCAGAACTGATGGGGGCCGCGGGGATCAATGCGATCGAGAGCCTGCGGGGCAACCGCGACCGTCTGCGGGGCTACATGCTCGACGAGGGGCTGCTGAAGGTGCTCGACGTCAAACCGGTGGGGGCGTGAAGATGGTCGTGCATATCGATGCAGCAGACCTGCACTACACGCCGCTGAACAAACAGATCAGGGCGGCGGTCAGGGACGGCGAGAAGGAGATCGTCATCGACCACGTCCTGGGCCAGCGCTTCATCGCCGACGGACTGGTCGGCGAGGTCACGATCACGGTCAACGGCGTTCCCGGCGGCGACCTCGGGATGCTCATGCGCGGCCCGACGCTCGTCGTCCACGGCAACGCCGACCATGCGCCGGGCAACACGATGGACGGCGGGACGATCATCGTCCACGGGAGCGCGGGAGATGCCGTCGCCCACTCGATGCGCGGCGGGAAGGTCTTTGTCAGGGACGACATCGGCTACCGCGGCGGGATCCACATGAAGGAGTATGAGGAGAAGCGCCCGTGCCTCGTCGTCGGGGGGAGCGCCCGTTCGTACCTCGGCGAGTACATGGCCGGCGGGATCGTGCTCGTCCTCCGCCAGGGCGAGACGGGGCCGTTCGTCGAACGCGGGATCGCAAGCGGGATCCACGGCGGCGAGATCTACATCAGGGGCGAGATCGATGAAGATTGCCTCGCGATCGGGGCGAAGGTGCTCCCCTTCGACGAGGAGCACCGGGCGCAGATCCGGCCCCTGATCGAGGAGTTCTGCCGGCACTTCGGGGTCGAGGCCGCCCCGCTGCTCGGGGCGGACTACACCCGGATCGGCCCGGCGAGCGCCAGGCCATTTGCCGGAAAATACACCTGGGAGTGAGTGGAGATGGCAGAAAAAAGTTACAGGGATCTGAAATCCGAGGTCTGGGACACCGGGCTCTGCGCCCGCTGCGGAGCGTGCGTTGCAGTCTGCCCGGCTGACGCTCTCTCCTTTTCGCCGGGGTCGCCGGACCACCCGACGTCCTCGGGCTACTGCAAGATGGAGAACGACGGCGTCAGGTGCGGCGCCTGCTACCGCGCCTGCCCACGCGTTGAGGGCGGCGAGGTATCATCCCCCCTCCTGTGCGAGTACCTGGAGGCGATCACCGCACGGGCGACCTTCGCCGTTCCGGGCAAACAGAGCGGGGGGGCCGTGACGGCGATCCTGGCCCACGCCCTCGATGCCGGGCTCATCGACGCCGTGGTCACGGTTTCTGAGGACCACTGGACGAAGAAACCCGCTTCGACGGTGATCACACGACGCGAGGCGCTCATCGCCCAGGCCGGAAGCCGGTACAACTGGTGGGTGCCGATGCTCGCCGCCCTGAAGGAGGCCGTCGTGGTCAGAAAGTACCGGCGGGTCGCCGTCGTCGCCGTGCCCTGCGCCGCAGAGGCGGTCGCACGGATGCGGGCGAGCGACTTCGACCTCCTCGCCCCGTACGGGCGGGCGGTGCGCCTCCTGGTCGGGCTCTTCTGCACGGAGTCCTTCGACTACGGCAAACTGATGGAGGGGAAGATCAGGGGCGAACTGGGGATCGAGCCCTGGGAGGTCTCCCGCCTGGACGTGAAGGGCAAACTCGAAGTGACGACGACGGACGGCCGCGCCGTCGATATCCCGCTCAAGGACCTCGAAGCCTGCATCCCGTCCGGGTGCCACCACTGCACCGACTTCGCAGCGGTCGCAGCCGACATCTCGGCCGGGGCGGTCGGGAGCCCGCAGGGCTATACGACGCTGCTCGTCCGGACGCCGACCGGGAGAGGGTTTGTCGAGGGCGCCCTTGCGGCGGGCCTCCTCCAGGCGGGCGGCGAGGCCGACCTCTCGAAGGTCGAGTTCCTCGCGAAGAAGAAGAGGGCACGGGGCCGGCAGGACTGAGGTCTGCCCCCCCACACTTTTTTCCAGCGGGAGATCCTGCTGTGCATGCATTGGACCACTTCTCCGGGCCGATCGCTGCGGAGAGGAAAAATCTGGTGCGCCTCTGCCGGGGGAGGGGTTTGCGACGTTCAGTTTTTCGCGCCCTTCGCGGCTTCGCGTGAGGGGATAGGAAATCAGGCAGCCTCTGCCGGCGGGCCTGCTGCCCGCACGTCCCCGTATGTCCGGGGCAATCATATGCAGGATCCAGGGGTGCAGCCCCAGGGCAGCAGAGTCTCTGCACCTAAAGTTTTTCGCGTTCTTCGTGCCCTTCGCGTCTAGAGCGTGAGATTCATCCCCCGCCTCGATCCCCCGGGATCTTTTATATAGTTTGCATCCGCCCTACCTCATGTCTGAGGCAAAGGAGAATGAACATATTTATAAATGTAAGAAGGAAACATCTTTCCAACTCCTCGCAGACAGGAGCAGGTGAAGACTGATGAAACGGCAGCATATTATCTGGGCGCTTGCGGCGCTCTGCGTGATGCTTCTTATCGCCGCCCCGGTGGCGGCGGCTGACCCCTCGGGGAAGAGACGATCGCAGAGAACCCCGGAGCGGCCCTTGACTTTATCTGGGTACTGATCTGTGGCTTCCTCGTCATGTTCATGCAGGCCGGGTTCTCGATGGTCGAGACCGGCTTTACGAGGGCCAAGAACGCTGCCAACATCATGATGAAGAACATGATGGACTTCTCCATCGGCGCCCTCTCCTACTGGGTGGTCGGTTTCGCCATCATGTACGGCACGATGCAGGGCATGGACTGGCTGATGGGATGGTCGGGCTTCTTCCTGATCGGCGACGCCTACGACGTGACCACCATCGAGTCATGGTTCTTCCAGATGGTCTTCGCCGCCACGGCCGCCACGATCGTCTCGGGTGCGGTCGCGGAGCGGTGCAAGTTCTCGACCTACATCCTGGCAAGCGTGGCGATCACGGCACTCATCTACCCGCTCTACGGCCACTGGATCTGGGGCGGCGGCTGGCTCTCTGGCCTCGGCGCCCTCGACTTCGCGGGCTCGGGCGTCGTCCACGCCCTCGGCGGCTGGGTCGCCCTCGCAGGTGCACTCCTGCTCGGCCCCCGCATCGGGAAGTACGCAAAGGACGGCACACCCCGTGCAATCCCCGGTCACTCGGTCACCCTGGGCATCCTGGGTGTCTTCATCCTCTGGTTCGGGTGGTACGGGTTCAACTGCGGCTCGACCCTGGTGGGCAACGACCTGCGGATCTCGGTCATCGCTGCGAACACCACCCTTGCGGCGGCGGCGGCGATGGTCACGGCGATGGCCTTCACCTGGGCATGGCACGGCAAACCCGACGTCTCGATGGCGGGCAACGCCGCGATCGCGGGCCTGGTCGCCATCACGGCCGGGTGCGCCTGGGTGAACCCCCCCTCGGCGGTGCTGATCGGTATCGTCGGCGGCATCCTGGTCGTCCTGGGGGTCTGGTTCCTCGACTGGAAACTGCACATCGACGACCCGGTGGGTGCGATCTCGGTCCACGGCATCAACGGCGCATGGGGCCTGATCGCCCTCGGGATCTTCGCGGACGGCACCTACGGCGGTGTTGCCGGCCTGCTCTTCGGCGGGGCAGACTTCTTCACCGCACAGGTGATATCCACCGTGGTGAACTTCGCGTGGGCGTTCGGCATGGGCCTGCTCGTCTTCGGCATCCTGAAGATGACCCTCGGGATCAGGGTCTCCGCGGCCGAAGAGCAGCAGGGCCTCGACCTCGGCGAGCACGGCATGTCCGCATACCCGAACTTTGTGGCCACCGAGCCCGCAATGGAGGCTGAGTAAATGAAGAAGATCGAAGCGATCATCAGGACGACAAAGTTTGAGAATGTAAAGGTGGCCCTTGAAGGCATCGGGATGGTCTCCATGACCGTCACCGAGGTCAAGGGCCGGGGCCAGCAGAAGGGGATCAAACAGCAGTGGAGGGGCGCCGAGTATATCGTCGACCTCATCCCCAAGACCAAGATCGAACTGGTGGTGGAGGACAGCAAGGTCGACATCGTGATCGTGACCCTGGCCGAGGCCGCACGGACCGGGCAGATCGGCGACGGCAAGATCTTCGTCATCCCGGTGGAACGGGCGATCAGGGTACGGACCGGGGAGGAGGGCGACAGCGCCCTCTAAACCTCCTCCCCCGGCATTACACCTCGCACGCCCCACCTCTCCCCGGGAGCACCCATCTCCATCAATTCCATGGTCCTCCCTCATCCCGGGGATCTTTTTTGCCTTCAGGCAGGATCGTTCCAGGACAACACACGAAAACACGGTGAACCATGCACGCAGCACTGATCCAGCACATCGCCTGCGAGGGTCCGGGCCCCCTCCTCGAGGAGATCCTCGAAGAGCGGGGGATCTCCGCAACGGTCGCACGGATGGACCGCGGCGATCCCGTCCCGGAAGACGCGGACCTCATGATCGTCCTCGGCGGGCCGATGAACGTCTATCAAGAAGAGCGCTACCCCCACCTCGCCGACCTCGATGCGGCGATCCGCACCTTCGTCCAGGGCGGCGGGCACTACCTCGGCTTCTGCCTGGGCGGGCAACTCCTGGCGAAGGCGCTCGGCGGCCTGGTTATGCGAAACCCGGCCCCTGAGATCGGGCTCTTCCCCCTCACCCTGACGCGCGAGGGGACGAAGGACGCCCTCTTCGACGGCGTGCCGCGGACCTTCCCGACGATCGAATGGCACTTCGACACCTTCGCCGTCCCGAAGGGCGCCGACCTCCTGGCGACCTCGCGCTCCTGCAAAAACCAGGCCTTCAGGTTCAAGAACGCCTGGGCCCTCCAGTTCCACCCCGAGGTCACCGTCGGGATGCTCGAAGAATGGGTGGCGGTCTACGAGACCGACCTGCGACGGGTCGGCCTGCCGCCGCAGGCGGTGACCGGGTATGCCGGCGGGTGGCGCGACGAACTGGAGCGCCTCTCCCGCCGGATCATCGGGAACTTCCTGGACAGCGCCGGTCGGGGATGACGGCGCCCCCCTCACCCCCCGCCCGCCGGCGGGAAGAGAGCGACGAGATCGCCCTCGTGGAGCGGGGTTGAGAGGCCCTGCAGGAAATAGACATTTCTCCCGTTGAGCAGGATATTGACATACTCCTTCAGCACGCCCGGCGCCGAGAAGATATCCCCGGCAAACCCGGGATGCCGTCCGGTGAGCACCGTCAGCAGGTCGGCGACGGTGGCGCCTTCCTCGATCACGACCGTTGCCTGCGGCTCCATCCATCGCCGAAAGGTTGCAAACGCCTTTACCGTCACCTGCATCAGATCATCTCCCCGCCCGGGCCCGGGACGTATCGCTACACCTCACGTGAGCCCGAGTTCCTTTACCTTCTCCGGCGTCGGCACGCCCTCCGCGTCCCAGCCGCGCAGCGCATAGTACTCATCGAGCAGGCGACCGGGCTCCCAGACCCGGCCTTTCGGAGAGAGGTCCTGCAGGGGCTCGGTGAGCAGACGCTCCGGGAGCGTATCGTCCGCCCTCGTATAGCCCGCCCCGATGTTGAAGAGTTTCTGGAGGTTCCAGATCCGCTCGCCTGTCCTGAGCAGGGCGTCGGCGTCCATCGCCATCCCGGTCGTCGCCGCCACCAGGTCGGCATAATCCTTTGCATCGAGTGCGAACGAGGTGAAGAGGCACATCCCGGAGGCGTCGATCGCCGCCGTGAGGTCCTGGAAAATCTTCACCCATCCGGCCTTCCCCTCGCTGACATAGGGGTCGAGCTTCTCGGGAGAGCCGAGCACTTCGGGCGCGATCATATAGCCATAGACATGGTCGCCCCCCCTGACCGAGGTGGCGTATGACAGGCCGTGTCCCTGCAGCCCCCGCGGGTCATAGGCCGGCAGGTCCTGCTTCTTGACGCTCATCGAGAGTTCGGGGTGGCCGTGCCGTTCAGCAAAACGGTAGGACCCGTCGGCGAGTTCGGCGCCGAATCCTTCGCGGTAGCCGATCTGCCGGACAAGATCGAGGAGACCATCCACCTCGCCAAACTGCGGCCCCTCGTCGATGAAACCCTTCTCGCGCATCTCCATCGCGCAGGCGATCGCCCCCGGCGTCCCGATCGCATCGAGCCCGAGGCGGTTGCACTCCCAGATAGTGTAACGAATCTTCTGTAAAAATAATTTGGCCCTGAATCCAACCTAGATTTGCAGAAAGGAGAAACAGGGCCATGGATCCCTTAGCGTTAATCGAAGATTATCTTTCCGATAATGAGAATGGCATGAAGACCCTCATCACCTGGTTCCTCAACCAGGTGATGCTGCTCGAAGCCCTCCACCAGGCGGGAGCCGAGCAGTATGAACGAACCGATGCGCGGAAGGCTCACCGAAACGGCTACAAGAAGCGATCTCTGAAAACCCGATATGGAGAAACGATCCTCCAGAAACCGCAGTTCCGAGAATTTCCCTTCGAAACACAGGTATTTGGACGCTATTCCCGGGTTGAGAAGGCTCTTGAGAATGCTATCTTTGAATCCTACCTTCAGGGAGTCTCAACCCGCCGGATCCAGGAGATTGTTGCTCATTTTGGCATCGAACAACTCTCTCCTGCTTCAGTATCCAGGATAGCAAAGGACCTCGATGAACAGGTCCATGCATTCCTTCAGAGGCCGATTGAACAGGAGATTCCCTATCTCTTTGTGGATGCTTCGTACTACAAAGTCAGAGAGGGACCACGCTACATCACCAAAGCTCTTCTGGTGATCGCCGGTGTTCGAATGGATGGCTACCGCGAAATCCTGGGAGCCAGAATCACTGATTGCGAGAATGAGATGTTCTGGTCGGGATTGTTCGAAGACCTCAAAGAACGAGGATTGGTGGGTGTCAAGATGGTTGTCTCAGATGGTCATGCCGGGATCCAGAAGGCGGCGGAAGCCACCTTCCTCGGCGCATCGTGGCAGATGTGCTCGGTCCATTGCACCCGGGCGGTTTTAAAGAATATTCCACGGAAACATCAGAAAGAAGTTGCTGAGTCCTTGAAGGAGGCATATGGGGACGAGGAGAGACTGCAGGAGCTTGCAGACGATCTGAACGAACGAGGATATCGGAAAGCGGCCAATACGATCGAGAGATTCATCCCGGGACTTATGAGTTACACGGCGTTCCCGAAAGAGCACGCAAAGCGGATCCGAACGACGAACATGATGGAAAGAGTCAACAAGGAACTGAAACGGAGAACCAAAGTTGTAGGGGCCTTTCCCAATGAAGAGTCACTCCTCAGGCTGGCAGGATCCATCCTGATGGACATCAATGAGGAGTGGGTGACCGGCAGAAGATATTTGACGATGGAGGGGGAATGATCAAACAAGGAGACAGGGCTCAGACGAATTACAGAAGATCTGAAACACTACCCTCCCATGCCGCCTTCGTCACCAGTTTGATATCTTCGTTGCCGATATCGGCGCCGAACGCCCAGACCGGCTCGTACTCCGGCCCCTCGTGCACCTCGCCGTCGACCTCGCAGACGCGGCTGCACCGGACGATGCAGGCATAGCACCCGGTGTTCTTCTTCAGGATCGTCTCCGCGATTTTCTCGCCCGAAATGTTCTCGGCACCTGCAAAATGGCCGCTCTGGAAGTTGCGCGTCGGGAGGATCCCGTTCTCGTTGACGATGTTGACGAGCACCGAGGTGCCGTACTTCGTCAATGCCTCGCAGATCCCGTTCTTCTGGATCTTCTCGCGGATCCGCTCTTTCACGGCGTTGAGGCGCTCCTGATCGGCCACCCCGATCGGGAGGTTGCCGGTAGCAACGATCGCCTTGAGGTTCTTGCTCCCCATCACCGCCCCGAACCCGTTCCGTCCGGCCGCCCGGTCGTCGTCGTTCATGATACAGGCAATAAGGCTCTGCTTCTCGCCGGCCGGGCCGATGCACGCCACCTTCGCCTTCGGGTCGCCGATATCGGCGATGAGGGCTTCGGTCGTCTCATAGACGTCCCTGCCCCAGTAGGGCGAGGCGTCGCGGAGTTCGGCCGACCCTTCATTGAGGAAGAGATAGACCGGCTTTTCTGACCGTCCAGAAATAACCGCCGCGTCGAACCCGGCCTTCTTGATCTTCCAGCCGAAGGTCCCGCCGCTGTTCGCGGAGGCGAGGGTGCCGTTCAGGGGCGACTTCGCGCTCACCTCGTAGCGGCTCCCGAGGGGGATGCCCGTCCCGGTGAGCGGACCCGAGGCGAGGACAAAGACGTTCGCGGGTGAGAGCGGATCGGTGGTGGGATCCACCCGATCCGCGACGATGCGGGCGCCAAACCCCCTTCCGCCGAGGTACTGGCGCTTCAGGTCGTCAGGGGTCGGGCGTATCTCGACTGTGCCCCTGCCGAGATCTGCATAAACTATCTTTCCGGCATATCCGTCCATGGGTATCACCAGAGGGAGTGATGGCGGGAGATGAGATAAAGATTGTTCAGAAAATCTTGAACTCTTTTCATCTCTACGAAGGTGCCCACACGGCACCCCGCAGCCTCACCACAACCACACGTTTCCGAGGGAGTAGAGGCCGATCGCGATGAACACCACGGCGACGCATCTCTTCACCCAGAGATCAACCTCCTGCGCCCGCTGCATCAGCCGCGCCGCCTGCCCCACCCCGCGGACGAGCAGCAGAGAGACCAGAATGACCGGCAGGGCCGTTGCAACGCCAAAGACCGCCGGCACGAGGATGGCGTCGCCGGTGTTCAGGGCGAGGGGAATGAGCATGCCGAAGAAGAGCACGGCGCTGAACGGGCAGAAACTGAGTGCGAACAGAACGCCGAGAACAAAACTCCCTGCAACTCCTTTCTCGGAAAACCACTCCATAAGGGAGGTGAGCCACCTCCCGCCTCCTGGAAGGTTGATCTCGACGAGATCGAGCATCAGGACGCCAAGGAGGAGGAGCAGCGGCCCGATGAGCATCTCCCCGTAGTCCTGGAGAAAGAAGGAGACGGCCTGCACATTCAGGCCCGCATAGACGATCGCCGCTGCGATGGCCACGTACGCGACCGTTCTCCCGGCACCGTAGAGCACCCCGACCAGAAGGGTGCGGCGACCGGTATCGATCCGGCGGGAGACATAGGCAATGGCGGTGATGTTGGTTGCGAGCGGGCACGGGCTCATCGCCATCATCAGCCCGATAAAAAAGGCGGCGATGATGGGGATGCCGCTCATCCCCATCGCCTGCATAAATCCCATAACGTCCATGACGATCCTTATTGCCCGAGTTGCTGGTCGATGACGGCCTTCAGATAGCCCATGAACCGGGTCTGCGACCCGATCAGGTACCAGGGTGCGATCAGTTCTTCGGCATGGAAACCATTCTCGTCATAGATCCCGATCCAGAGCGACGAGCCCGTCGGACCGTATCGCTCGACGATTTCACGGTTCTCCGGCACTCCAACATCGATGTGGCTGAAGACAAGCCGCCCTGATTCGAGTTCCTCTGCATAATAGGTGTTCACCGTCATCTCGGCGAGGTCGCCGAGGATGATGCAGGACGTACACCTGTTTGAGCCGTAGAAATGGAAGAGTTCGACGTGCTCGACATTCGATCCGGTATAGGCGATCTCGGTCGACTGACCATTCGCCGCCCCCTCTTCCTCTCCCAGACATCCAGCGGTGAGCACCGCCAGCGATACGATGACAAGGAGCAGGGGGACGGCTGTAATCCGATAATTCTTCATAAGGGTTCGTGGTTTCATCATCCCTTCTCCCTGAGTATGGGCGAGCGCACTGGCACGGCGGCGCCCTGTTCTTCGAGAAACAGATGGTCTTTCGCGTGGTTCATTTCCTGCACCCCCCCATCGCCGCCCGCACGGCGGCGGCAAGGCACTCGATCTCGGCGTACTGCGGATCGTCCATCCCCCGCTTTTTGATCCCGCAGGCGGTGGCGACGACGTGCAGGTCGGGCTCGACCGAAAGCGCCCGCACCTTCTTCATCCCGCAGCAGTCCTCGCACCCGTCCAGCACCAGGATGCGGTCGGCGTGCCTGACAGCGCCCTCCAGCGCCGCCGCCCGCGCACGGACGCAGGCCTCGATCTCGCCGCCGCAGCGGTGCACGAGCACCGCCCCGGCCTGCGCGGTCAGTTTTCCGGTGCTCGAGATCCCCGAGCAGGCGACGATGGTGAACGCCATCTACGCCACTCCAAAGGTTTCGTCGATCCAGGCGACGATCTCGTCCCGGATCCGGCGCACGCCGTCCATGATCTCCCCGTCGGTGCCGGTAAGACGTGAGGGGTCGGGGAAACTCCGGTGGACCGTTTCCTTCGCCCAGGGAAAGAGCGGGCAGGTGCCGCCCTCGCAGACAGCGACCAGCACGTCCATCTCCTCTCCTGCAAAGGTGGAGATATGCTTCGAGTGCTGCCCTGAGATGTCGATCCCGATCTCCGCCATCGCGCGGACCGCGTAGGGGTTCAGCCCCCCGGTCTCGGTCCCGGCGGAGTACGCCTCATAGCGGTCGCCGTAGCGGGCGTTCATGTAGCCCTCGGCCATCTGCGACCGGGCGGCGTTGTGGGTGCAGACAAAGAGCACGCGTCGTTTCATCTGACCAGATCCTTCTTTTAGAGTTCAGAGCAGGAGCCCGGCGCGCTCTTCCGCTCTTTTGCAAGCGCCGCATAGGCGTGTTTGCCGCGGGAGTGGGGGAGCGCCCGGCCTCCAAGGTGTTTGAGGTGCGCAACGATCGCCGGCAGCTCTTCGGCCGGGAAGCCGAGAACCGCCTCTCCCGCCGCCATATCGGTGGCGTCCCGGCAGCCGTAGCAGCCAAGCCCGTAGTTGAGGCGCCGCTCGACATACGGGATGATCGTCGAATCCACACAGGTCGCCTGGAGCACCGCCGTCGAACCGCGGACGCGCTCGCCGCCGTGGGCGTGCATGTACGAGAGGGCGATCCACATCAGTTTCTCAGTCTCGTCCTCGACCACCACGAGATCAGGGATCTCTTCGGCCAGGTCGAGCGGGAAGAGATCGATCTGCCCGACCGATCCCATCTCAAGGACCGTCATGCCCTCGAACATCTTCGCCCCGACCGCCTCTTCGGCGGTGATCCCGAACCCGACCAACCCTTTGCCGGTCCTGAGCGGTTCGGGGAGAGGTTTGAACCCGAAGGCGCGTGCCGCCGCCGGACAGGCGATCGTCTCGCCGGTGACGACGACGTGCTCGCCGTGCCGCGCCCGCATCAGTGCCTGGCAGTAGCGGTTGCCCTCTGCCCTGACCGCACCCGGCACGGGAGCGTCGGTTTTCAGCAGCCTGACCCCGACCGGGGAGCCGCGGAGGCCCAGGATATCCTTCATCGCGATCCCGGCGGACCTGATCTCTTCGATGGTTGTCATCATACGTACAGTGATTCAAAAATATTTGAAATTATGGTTTTGGGGTGGCCGGATCTTTTCTGCGAACCGCATTCAGATGAAAAAAGATATGATTCAGAGGCCAGAATCTCACCCTGTTTATTCAGAAGAGTCCTCCCGGCCTGCGAGATAATCATAGAAGAACGCCGCAATGACCGCACCGACGATCGGGCCGATGATATAGATCGGAAAATATACCCAGAGGTCAGGCCCACCCAGGAGAGCATCTGCGAGGTACGGGCCGAAGGTGCGTGCCGGGTTGAGCGACGAGCCCGTAATATTCCCGATGGTGGTGATCACCCCGCCCACCGTCAATCCGATGATCAGCCCGGCAAACCCCGGCGGGGCCTTTTTGTCCACAGCAATCCCCATGATGACGAGCACCAGCACAAAGGTGCCGATCGCCTCAGCCAGGATCGCCTGACCGTAGCTGATCCCGGGGAACGGGGCGGTGGCGCCGAGCCCGCCGATCGTGACCGCATCCAGGCCGGCACTGGCGGCAAAGAGAAAACTCCCCACAGCAGCGCCGATCAGCTGGGCAACGATGTATGCCCCGGTATCACCGGCCGGGAAACGTTTTGTGGCCCAGAGGGCGAGGGTCACGGCAGGGTTGATGTGCGCGCCCGAGACCCTCCCCATCGAGTAGATCACCGCGGCGATCACGATGGTGAAGGCCATACCGATGGCAAACCAGTCCCCCAGTCCCCCCAGTGCGCCGATGCCGATATTGAACGGCGTTCCGGTATCGGTCCCCCGCGCGATCATCAGGGTGATAGCCGCGGCTCCAGCACCGAAGTACACGAGAAGCGCGGTCCCGGCAAGTTCGGCTATACAGCGCTTCAGCAGGTTGGCCATCTGGATCATCCTCCCTTGAGAGCATGATAGCACTCAGGACAGAGGATCCTGGGGATCTTCGCCTTCACCCGCCGGGCCGGGAAGGGGTAACCCCCTTCCCACATATCCAGCTCCTCGCGCATCGCATGGTGTTCGCAGAGGCCCATCCCGCATACGATGCAGACCGCAACTGCATCAGATGAGCGCCCTTCCTTTGCACAGACATAGCACTTCATCCAGATCACCTCTGCCAGTTCAGACCGCTTCCTTCCACTGGCAGTAGCAGTGCCTGAAGTCCATCAGGGCCGCGGAGGCGCAGTCCTTGCAGATCCTGGCCGGCGCAGCGGCGACCTCCTTGTGCAGGGCGATGATGTTCGTCATGAGCGTCGCCGTGACCGGTTCGCTCGTGAGGAGACACGGATAGTCTGCAAGACGGAGCAACGAAGAGGCGCGCACGGTGATCGCACACGCCGGGTACGCGTAGCGTTGCGGGTTCATCAGGACGTCATTATTGTGGATCGGCGAGAGATCCACCTCGAAACCGCTGACCTTCGGCCTGAGCATCCCGCTCTGTCCGTTCTGCGCCCTGCGGGCCTTGTCCACATACTTCCAGCCGCGGTAGATCATGTCCATGAAGTCGCAGTTGTGCAGTTCAGCAGCGGCGCCGCGTTTCGGGTAGAGCTGCACATAGTTGTGCCACCGCTTGGTGAGGAGATCGACGAGCATGATCGCATTGAATCCGTCAAGTTCGAGGATGTACTCGGCAGCGCAGGCCGACGCCCCGGTGGCGAGCGAGAGGAGATCATACTCGCTCTTGCATTTCGGGACGGCGTTTCTCAGGTTGAGGTCCATCACGTCGGTTGCGGCCTCGATGGTCGCCATGATGACATCGTCCTTGCACATGTTGTACGTGGACTGGGCGATGTGATGGGCGATGTCGCCGACGCAGTAGGCCGGAACCGTGACGATGTTGGCGTAATGGACGCCATCATCGATCGCCGCCATGACCGCGCCCTCCATCTTCGTCCGGTATCCGGCCATGTACTTCCGGCAGTCGAACGAGGTCATGCCGGCAGCGTCCATCAGTTTTGCCTGGGTCTCGACCGGTTCGTCATAGACCGCCTTGAGCATCTGGATCTCCGCCTTCACCGCATCGGCGAGGGTAGCGCCTTTCTCGGTCTCCTGGGCAAACACCTCGCCGATACCGTAACTGGTGTTCATCCCCCACGACTTTGAAGCAAGGATCGCCTGTTTATGGGTGACCGGGATATCGACGGTCTGTAAGATCTGGTTGACCACATTGCTGGTGCTGCCAGGGATCAGGGCAAAGTCCACCACACAGGTCGGTCCGTAGAATCCGGCATACCGGCGGGCAGATTCCCGTCCAATCAGTGCCTCTGCCTTTCCGATCCCCTCGATGAAGGCGTCGACGCTCTTCCTGAACGCAGGATCCTCGCCATAGAGGATCTCTAGGACCACAGGGGTCTGGTAATGCTCGACGAAGGGATCGTCCTCAGGCCTGACGGTCTCTGTCAATCCTTTGAGGACCTCAAAGTGCGCTTTTACCGAGTCGGTGTGAAGCGAGAAGACTGCTTTCGACTGGTCTTCGACAGGTTTCATCTGGCTTACCGCATCGAGATACGCCCTGGCATCCTCAATGACGAAAGCCTCCCCCCGCTTCTTCTTCACCATGCCGACATCTGCCCGCTGGGCAGCCATCGCCTCGTCGACCATCTTCCTATACAGTTCTGACATCTCTCATTCACCTCTCCGTGGTTTCTCTTCCGCTCTTTTCAGATCAGAAGAGGGCCCACAGAGGAGGAATGAGGGGTCATCCTATTTAAAAGTATTTCAAACCCAAACTCCTCAAGCATTAGGGAATATATCGAGTTCCAGTTTCTCCGCGATCTTCCGCACCCCCTTCGGCACCTCGGTGATCCGTCTCTCCTCCCCCGCTCCCACCGCGTACACCTTTGAGAGTTTCAGCAGCAGCCCCTGCGGTGACAGGTGCGCTGTCATCCCCGCCCTCTTGATCCGGTTCAGGATCCGGCAGTAGAGATAGAGACAGAGAAACCCGACAAAGACATGGCCGAACACCGCCGTTGCGTCCCGGAGGTAGAGCTTGTCTGCCTGGATCAAACTCTTGAACGCAGCAAAATGGTCCTCGACCAGGTTTCTCGACTTATACATCTGGTAGATCTCCTGGGGCTCCGCCTTCACCGAGGAGAGGATCAGGATCCGGCCCGCACGCTTCAGCCTCACGTTCAGCGCTTCCCGATCGATCTCTCCCTCCTCCAGCAGGCGGTAGAGGGTCTTCTCCTCTTCGACCTTCAGGTCGGCATCCTCGTAGAGATAGAGTGTCAGTCCGTCGATCTCCCTTTTACCGGCATGGATCAGCCGTTTGTGGTAGAAGAAGTGGTCGGTGAGATGGATCCTGATCTCGTACCTGGTGCTATTGCGGCGTTGCGGGAGGACGAACGGGATCTTCGCCTCGATCAGGGCTGTTTCGTTCTTCTCCGAGACGAATCCACGATCGAGGACAAGAATGCCTCCTGGTGCTGCGATCTCGGCGAGGGATCCAACGAGAGTCGAGACATCCCTGACCGAACCCGGCAGGGCGCGGATCATCACCGGAAGGCCGGTATCCATGGCGCTGAAGAGTGCAATGTTCACCTGGGGCAGCCAGACCCCTTCAGCGTTGTAGCCGAACTCTGCCAGGTTTACGGTGTCGGAGGAAGAGAAGATGAACGAGAGGTCGTAGATGAGCCGGTTCGATTGTGAGGAGAGGTACTGGAACACCTGCTGCTGGGCATGACGATCGCCGCCGATCGCGGTGAGCGTACGCGAGAGAGCGCGGGGATCGCAGGACGGCGCGATCTCAAGGCCGTTATTGAGTTTCTCCCAGGCATCATTGACCCGGGAGAGCGGCGTGTACCCGGAGATCCGGGTGAAGGTGAGGGCGACGATCTCCTGCCAGTGGCCCGGGAAGGCGTCTTTCAGGATGGGGAGAAGGTCACTGGACTCTTCTTCCAGCAGGGCAGCGTTGCCATATTCGTGGATGGTGCAGGGCTGGATGGTTGGCGTTCGCGCACCTTTGGGTACCAGGCCATGATCTTTCGTGAGCCGGCCGAGGTACGTGCTCACCTTCCGGGGGGATTTGCTCGCTTTGTCGTAGACGCTTGTCGAACGGTAGACGTAGGGTTTGTCCTGGATGTACTTGATCTCAAGGCACTTCTCGCCCTTCCGGCGTTGGTCTTCCAGCCACCCGCGAGCCCACTCGTCCATATGATACAATATTAGGGAATATAATATATAGATCTTTCCATCCTGCTGGGGGCGTTCTGGAAAAGAAGCGGATAGGGGAGAGTATGTGCCCTAAATCATGCGGTGTTTGGGATATAATGAACGTCTGGTTCGCCGCGGCGAATTCTACCTCTCCCTTGATTTCATCGACCACTGGACTGATCTCGTTTCCCGGATGAACACCGGCAAGCCCGGTCGTCCTTTTCACTATCCCGAACCCTTCATCACCTGGATGGCTTTCATTCACGTCTTCCTGCAGATGCCCTATCGCCAGATGGAGGGTTTTACCCGGAAACTCTCTATCTTTATTCCTTCCCTTGTTTCAGCAGATTATACAACCCTTTTCCGCCGGATCAAGCGTCTTGATATCTCCCTTCGGGTTGATCCAACGATCCTCTCACGCAATGTCATCATTGCTGTCGATAGCACCGGGATCAAAGTCACCAACCGCGGGGAATGGATGCGGGAGAAGTGGAGGGTCCGGCGCGGATGGATCAAGGTCCATGCGATGATCGACATCGAAACCAATCAGATCCTTGGTCTAGAGGTCACCGACGAATCGGTTCAGGATGATGCACGGTGTATTCCCCTCCTGGATCAGGTCCAGCAGCACTGTGGCAGGGAGCATACCATACGCCGTCTTCTTGCAGATGGGGCCTATGACCGGAACGAGATCTTCAATACGCTCGAAAAACGCGGGATCCTATCGGGAATCAAGACGCGAACAGATGCAGCGACCAGATCCACCGGATCGCCCTATCGCGCCGAATGCGTACGGGAGCGAGTACGATTGGGGGGATATAGAGAGTGGGCACAGGATATCGACTATGGGATGAGATGGAAGGCTGAAGGAGTGTTTTCCAGTGGAAAACGAATATTCGGCGAAACGGTGAGGGCGACTTCGAAGGAGGGAATGATCCGGGAGGTGAAGATGAAAATGAACTGCTACAATATGCTGCTTACAATGGTGAAGTGAGCGAGACGGCGGAGAAAAGAGGGAGGAAGAGTACAGGAGAGAGTTATGCAACACAGCACTAATTTTAGAAACCCCAAATCCCCCTCTACCGCCCGAAGCCCGCCCAAAATCGAAAGATCTATATAGATTGCAGGCTTCCCCTCATGCCTTTACCTAAATCGAGGGTGACCTGCAGAAAGAGCAACATTCTGAAACCTAAAGACTGTTGCGCCCCTGTTGTTTCGGCACTGGATCAGCATCTAACCATTCCCATTCAGGGAAAACTCACTCAAACGGACTTGATTTCTTCTCTGGTCGGCATGGCTGTAATGAATCAGTCAGTTCACTCAATCACCCACATCCTGGATCGGGTACCGTGCGAAACGTCCGTTCGCTACCACCTCAAAAAGCTCGATATGGCCGATTTGGAACAGAATAACACCTCGATCCTCACCACCCATATGCACCACGTCCTCAAACCGGGGTACGCCTATCAGTTTGCGATTGACTTTACCAACGATCCGTACTACGGGTCAACCGATGAGGAGAACGAAGCCTATATCGTGCGAAGTAAGCGTAAAAAGTCAACAAATGAGTTTTATTCCTACATCACTCTGTATGTGACCACCAGGAACCGGCAGATGACGCTGGCCGTGTTCCCGGTGCGCCGGGATACCTCGAAGGTCGGATACATCGCGCAATGTCTCGATCGGATCGCTGAACTCGGTCTTCGCATCGAAGTTCTCTGCCTGGATCGGGAGTTCTACACCCGGAAGGTGCTCGGGTTTCTGATGGACGTCCAGGTGCCGTTCATCGTTCCTGTCAGGAAACACGGGAAAAGGATGAAACAAGTCCTCCAGGGAACCCACTCCCGGTATGCTGAATATCGGATGCACGGAAAACCGGTGCTGGTCCTGAAGATTGCGATTGCCGTGAAGTATGCAAAAGGAAAACGGGGTAAGCGCGGCGTTGAGAATCTGGGTTACGTCGTGGGAAACCTCCGGTGGAATCCCCATCGGGTCCATCAGACCTATCGGTCCAGATTCTCGATTGAATCGTCCTATCGGATGCGCAACCAGGTGAAACCCCGTACGAGCACAAAAAACCCGGTCATCCGGTATCTCTACGCTATAATATCGTTCCTCCTCAAGAATATCTGGATCGATCTACTCTGGAAGCACTTTTCCCCCGTGAAACAGGGACCACAAACCATTGAGGTGCGCGGCTTCCGGTTCAGCTCCTTCATGTGCATAATCTGGGAGGCGATCCGCACATCGATGAGGGGTGCCAGAGCCATTCCTGTGTTAAGGTATCCTGTTTAGGAAAGGGAGCGAGAAACGCCGTTGAATGAAATGAGAGGGAGGAAGGAATTAGAGAAGTACTGGGGCCCCTCACGATCAGGCAGCATAGGATATATATAAATATTTGAATTAAAATGCTGTTGAGGTGCATGGCTGAAAAAAATATTTTTCCCGGGATATCGACCAGGGCGTCCGGGTCAGGGAGGTGTCCCGACGGCACCCGGGCACGGCCGCGGGCACGCTCACGGAGGGTGAGCGTGATGCATGCACCAGTATATGGAGTGTAACATATGAGACGAATACTTATTGCAGTCCTTATTTTTGGGCTTATGGCCATGGTCGCGCCGGCGCTGGCGCACACCGCGGACGACCCGTATAGGACGGATCTGATCGCCGGGCAGCACACGGACGCGGGGGACGTGCTGGTCTGGAACGACGATGAATATCTGTATGTGAAATTCCTCACGGCTGACAGGTGGTGCCTTGCCGAGACGCACCTTGCAGTCGCCGACGCTCTTGCCGGCATCCCGCAGACCGGGAATGGCAAGCTGCAGGCGAATAATGGCAAGTCAAAGGCAGGGAACGGGAAACAGCAGACCGGGAATGGCAACCCGATCCCGGGGCAGTTCGCATACGGGGAGTGTTATGATCCGTGCGTGGGCTCGGACACCTTCATGATCCCGCTGGATGAGGTGGGGCGCGGTACGCTGTATGTTGCCGCCCATGCCGTCGTGAAGAAGCCCGGCGGGCTGGACGGTCTGGAAGGGGTGCTGCCCGACGAGGTGACGATGCGGGTGACGTTCCAGTATCTGGGCGGCCCTACGTACCTCCCCGAGGTGACGGTTACAGGAGGAACAACCCTCGACGGCATCTATCCGGGCTGGTGCGTCAACACCGGGACAAATATTGAGAGAGACCGGGACTACCGGGCGGCCGTCTATTCAAGTTACGGCGCCATCCCGACCGGCACCATCGATCACCCCGAGAACCTGGACCTGGTGAACTGGATCATCAACCAGGGCTTTGTCGGGCAAACGGGCGGCAACGGCATCTACACGTTCGGGGACGTCCAGCGGGCGATCTGGCGTCTCGTCGACGACGATCCCGAACACGAGACCTATACCGGTTATGACGAGGGCCGGGTCCAGGAGATCCTCGCCGCCGCATATGCATATGGCGAGGGCTTTGTGCCCGGCCCGGGCGATCTGGTCGCGATCGTCCTGGTGCCCGAAGGCGGGCAGGTGATCATCATCGTCGTCCCGGTCCCGTGCGGCGAGGGTGAGGAGACCGCCTGGGGCTTCGGCACGCGCTTTGTCGAGAAGGGCAACTGGGGGACTTACTTCACCTATACGGTGGGGTGAGTCTCCTGACCGGGGGATCCCTCCAGAACGGATCCGCCCTCTTTTTTCTGCGGTCTTCACCGCCTCTCGAAGACCTTCTCGATCCGCACCCGCCGCCCGAGCACGGTCTCGTACCATTCCTGCTGCCTGCATGCCTGCTTCATGCTCCGGATCACGTGCCTGACCCGCATCCCGGTCTCAACATCGATCAGCACCAGTTTTGCCATCCGGTATCCCCTGCCGATGCATGAGATATATGCCCCGCCCCTTACGAAGGTTTCTCTCCCCGGCGTCTTCACCCGGTGTAGCCGGTTGTGGCAGCGTTCTCATAAACCCTGTTAAAACCCAGGCTTGAGATATGTGCGTTTATATCCTGGCGTACATGCAGGATCAACCCCCCCATGATCATGGGCTCCCTGAGCCATTTCGATCGTATGATTTTCATCGAACCGTCGCGGTTGAATTTTCCGGAGATCAACGAGTCATCCAGCTCGATCAACCGCTCTTCCCCGATCCCATAGACATGCGCGAACATGCTGCTGCTTGGATTTGTGCAGTAGGCGCTGTCAGAAGCGATCGCTCCCGCCGCATGCACGGCAAAAAAATCACTGGCGACGATCTCCGACTGCGTATAGGCGTAGGTGAACCCGGTGACCGGAGAGAACATATGGTTGTCGATGTTTGCCGGAGGACTCATGATCATGAGGAAACTCAGGACAACAACGAATGCGGAGGCGAAGCAGGAGACCACGTGGGGTCTCTTCAGGTTCGACGCCCCGGCGGTAGAGAGTGCGGCCGCCAGCGGGATGCTCAGGAGAATCTGGGAGAAGTACCACCACCGGTGTTCGATTACCGAGTGTCCCGAGATGAGGGAGAAGAAGCTGATGGCGAGGGGGGCCACTCCTGTGCATGCCATGGCAAAACTCAGGCGATCCCCTTTCGGCGAGATCATGGAAAAAATCCCGATGAACGAGACCGTGAAGAACAGGAACATCCCGATGTTGTTGAACAACTGCTCCGTAATCGGGACAACGGTTGCAGAACCCAGAAACTCTTCAGGCGTCGTCACGAAGACGTCTATGCTAAATCCCCGCCTGAGGAGGTTTCCCAGTGACTCGATACTATTGGAGGCGTAGGTCCACCAGGCGAACATCCCTATAACAAAGCCGTTCGGGATATATAACGGGAAATTATTCTCCATTTCCGGGTGATAGGCCTGATAAAAGGCGAACGCACCCCAGGCGATGAAGAGGAGTATGGCCATACACATGGCGGCGACGGTATGCGTCAGAATGGTGGCTGCCAGTACGACAACACAGAGTGCGGCGGATTTAGCAGGGAAACGCTCCCTGAACTTGAAGAGAATAAGATAGAGGGCGATTGGAATAAAAACGGCGGCAAATGCGTTGGGGATGGACCAGTAGGACATGTTGATATGATGGTTTGCGATCACCACCATCAGGGCGGCCAGCCAGCCTATCCGGTGGCTCTTGAAGAGACGGCTGGCAATGAGGTAGACAAATATGGCGTTGCAGAGGATCTGCCCGAGGCTCACCGAGGCCATTGCGGCGAATTTGTACGAAAGGCCTGTGATGAGGGAGGTGGCGGCGATCATGAGGTGGAAGAGTGGCAGGGTTGCATAGACGTAGTTCTCTGGAATGAAGCCCGCGCCCAGGATTTGATGGGTGAGATCGGAATGGTACCAGGGGTCTATCCCGAGGAGGCTCGGGAAGATCAGCAGCTGGGACCAGGCGACGCTCAGTCCCAGCAGCAGCACCTGGATGAAGATGAGTGCGCTGTGCCGTCGGTTCGAGGTGAAGATCTCGCAGGCAAGGACGCCTGCCATGAGTGCCGTCAGGATAAAGTACAGGAGCGGACGCTCGTATTGGTCCGGCCGGAAATATACCGTGAGGAGGCTTGTGGTATAGAGTCCAAAAAAGCAGATTGTCCAGAAGGTTGTCAGGTTTCTTGACCCCGGGGCGTGGATCGAGAAGGTGTGACGTTTCCGGATCGCCAGCCAGAGGATGCAGGAGATGAGGGTGAGGATCCCGGTGAGCTGGTACACCACCCCGCTGCTCTTCCTGCCCAGGTAGACGATCAGGGCGAGCGAGAGGATGACCCCTGCAATGGCGAGCGTTCTGTCAAGGTCACGGAGAAGAGGAGAGTCTTGTAACCTCATGGTATTGCTCTTCCGGGATGTCCCTCCACCGGGAAACCAGAGGCTTAAAATCCCCCTCCACTATCTCTCCCCTCCTTTGCTGCCTTCTCCAGGCGCCCGGGTCTGGATTACGTTCCCGGCACTGCACATCCTGGAGGTGCTGGCCATCATAAATCCAGTCCAGCCATTTCTTATATCGTATATATAAAATCTCCTGTGCTCGGTTGATCAATCTGCGATCGCCCGGGCTTTGCACGCTCACACATCCCAAATAATGCGGGGTGAATGCCATTTATCTTGTGGGGTAAAGGGGTGGAGCAGGAAGACCCCGGCCTTCAGGCCGGGGATGAAAGCAGAACCCCTTTCGACATGACCGATCTACAGCAAACTATTTTATTATTGTATATTCTGCAATTACGTGTATGCTTCAAGCCTACACGTATCGGATGTATCCCAATCGGGAGCAGGTTGCATCCCTCATGCAGCACATCCATGCCTGTCGGTTTGTGTACAACCATTCTCTGGAGCAGAAGATCCGGACATATGAACAGGAGGGTCGAAAACTCTCCTGTTTCGACCTGAACAACCATCTTCCTGCGCTCAAAGAAGCGCACCCGTGGCTCAAGGCTGTTAACGCTCAGTCGCTCCAGAGTGCAAACAAGAACCTCGACAATGCTTTCACCCGATTCTTCCGTGAGAAGAAAGGTTTTCCGAAGTTCAAGTCGAAGAAGGTAGTGTTTCAGATCTTCTGTAATTCGTCTGAGCCCTGTCTCCTTGTTTGATCATTCCCCCTCCATCGTCAAATATCTTCTGCCGGTCACCCACTCCTCATTGATGTCCATCAGGATGGATCCTGCCAGCCTGAGGAGTGACTCTTCATTGGGAAAGGCCCCTACAACTTTGGTTCTCCGTTTCAGTTCCTTGTTGACTCTTTCCATCATGTTCGTCGTTCGGATCCGCTTTGCGTGCTCTTTCGGGAACGCCGTGTAACTCATAAGTCCCGGGATGAATCTCTCGATCGTATTGGCCGCTTTCCGATATCCTCGTTCGTTCAGATCATCTGCAAGCTGCTGAAGTCTTTCCTCGTCCCCATATGCCTCCTTCAAGGACTCAGCAACTTCTTTCTGATGTTTCCGTGGAATATTCTTTAAAACCGCCCGGGTGCAATGGACCGAGCACATCTGCCACGATGCGCCGAGGAAGGCGGCTTCCGCCGCCTTCTGGATCCCGGCATGACCATCTGAGACAACCATCTTGACACCCACCAATCCTCGTTCTTTGAGGTCTTCGAACAATCCCGACCAGAACATCTCATTTTCACAATCAGTGATTCTGGCTCCCAGGATTTAGCGGTAGCCATCCATTCGAACCCCGGCGATCACCAGAAGAGCTTTGGTGATGTACCGTGGTCCCTCTCTGACTTTGTAGTACGAAGCATCCACAAAGAGATAGGGAATCTCCTGTTCAATCGGCCTCTGAAGGAATGCATGGACCTGTTCATCGAGGTCCTTTGCTATCCTGGATACTGAAGCAGGAGAGAGTTGTTCGATGCCAAAATGAGCAACAATCTCCTGGATCCTGCGGGTTGAGACTCCCTGAAGGTAGGATTCAAAGATAGCATTCTCAAGAGCCTTCTCAACCCGGGAATCGCGTCCAAATACCTGTGTTTCGAAGGGGAACTCTTGGAACTGAGGTTTATGGAGGATCGTTTCTCCATATCGTGTTTTCAGAGATCGCTTCTTGTAGCCGTTTCGGTGAGCCTTCCGCGCATCGGTTCGTTCATACTGCTCGGCTCCCGCCTGTTGGAGGGCTTCGAGCAGCATCACCTGGTTGAGGAACCAGGTGATGAGGGTCTTCATGCCATTCTCATTATCGGAAAGATAATCTTCGATTAACGCTAAGAGATCCATGGCCCTGTTTCTCCTTTCTGCAAATCTAGGTTGGATTCAGGGCCAAATTATTTTTACAGAAGATTCGTTACACTGTCGGCATGCCGGCGGTGGGTCAGCACCGGGGTCTTCACGATGGCCGAGATCCGCGGCGCCTCTCTTGCCGCCCATGCCGCCGCCCGCGAGGCGAAGGATAATGAGGCGGCCTGTTTTGCCGCACGTGCCGCAGGCCAGGCGGTGGCGACTGCGCATGTCCCGCAGCACGCCTATGGGGCGGCGTACTATGCCTTGAAAGCCGTGGCGGCGGCCGGGGGCGACGTTGCCGGGGAGAGGGAGTGGCAGTCTGGGTGTCTTCCGGTGGGGCTGCGGGAGGAGATCATGGGCAGGATCATCGTCCAAAAACGCGGCGACGGGGTTTCTGTCAAATTACAGAAGGGCGAGGGTTTTTGATGAATTTATCCCCCTCAAAATCCTATCCGGGTATCAAGGGAGGCCCCCGGGAGAGCGTTATGCGTCACCACAAAAACATCGTCCTCATCGGCATGCCGGGCGCAGGGAAGAGCACCGTGGGCGTCGTCCTTGCAAAATCCCTCGGCATGCGGTTCATCGATACGGATATCCTGATCCAGGAGCGGACCGGGAGGATGCTCCAGGAGATCCTTGACCGGGACGGGCCTGATGCGTTCGGGCGGATCGAGGAGGAGACGGTCCTCTCCCTCCACGCGGAGCATGCGGTGATCGCGACGGGCGGGAGCGTGGTCTGCAGCGAGGCTGCGATGGCGCACCTGAAGGCCGGAGGTGTGGTCGTGTACCTGGAGATCTCGTACGACGAGATGGAACGGAGGCTCAAGAATATCACGACGCGGGGGATCGTCCTCCTTCCGGGCCAGAGTCTCCGCGAGATGTACGACGATCGGGTTCCGCTCTATGAGCGGTATGCCGATCTCACCGTCGCCTCTTCGGGCGGGGATCTGGAGTCTGTGGTCGGGAAGGTGATGGGGGCGGTGTGAGGGATCCGGCCACGCTGCGGTGTGGCGGGGAATGTGCGAGGATCGTCGGCATTCTCCGGGCGAAAAAAGGCGTTGCCAGGTCCATCGGTCTTTTCAGGCGTGAGCGTTATCTCTCCGAGACCCTCGGAAGAACGGTGGACCTGGTCGAAAAGAGTGCACTCAGACCCCGCATCGGTCGCCGTGTCCGGAAAGAGGTCCTGTATATATGACAGTGCGACGGAGAGAGATTATGGGGGGAAAGATATGAGAAAACCATTGATATTTGGCGTTATTTGCACCCGTGATGGCGGCGACCTGTCCTGAACGGCCCCTCAAAAGACTGAAAAATTCCATTCGGAATTTTATCAACATCAAAATCTCAAAAAGAAAATGGGCCCGCTGAGATTCGAACTCAGGACCTCCGCCGTGTGAAGGCGACGTCATGACCAGCTAGACCACGAGCCCAGATGCATCGACCGGGAATTGAACCCGGGCTATTGGCTTGGAAGGCCAAAGTCATGCCACTAGACCATCGATGCGCGAGTGTCTGTGTGACACCCTATATGATCTGCGCGATGAGTTTAAAATGGTATTGCCGGGTGTCTCCCCGTCTAATACCCCATCTCCTCTGCCACCTGCTCCAGGGCCGCCACGCGCTTTTCCAGGGGCGGGTGGGTGGAGAAGAGCTCCATCAAGGTGTCGCCCGAGAGGGCCGGGATGATGAAGAAGGCGTTCGCCCCCTCGACCGCCCGCTTCTTCTCGGCCGGCACCATGTCCATCCTTCCGCTGATCTTGTAGAGCGCCGAGATCAGCGCCTTGGGCTGTCCCGTGATATAGGCGCTGCCGCGGTCGGCTGCAAACTCCCGGTAGCGGGAGAGTGAGCGGATCAGCAGGGTGGAGACGATCCAGACGACGATGGCGACGATCCATGCGATCAGCCACGGGCTCCCTTCCCGCCGGTCGCCGAGGGAGAAGAGCCAGGCGTTCTGCATGATGATCGTGGCGATCATCGCGATGAACGAGGCGATCGTCAGGGTCAGGACGTCGCGGTTCTTCACGTGCGAGAGCTCGTGGGCGATCACCGCCTCGAGTTCGTCCCGCGTCAGGAGCCTTGTAATCGAGTCGGTCACCGCCACCACGGCGTGGGAAGGCGACCGCCCGGTCGCAAAGGCGTTTGGCACCGGCGACGGCATCACGGCCACGCGGGGCTTGGGGATCCCGGCCTCAGTGGAGAGTTTCTCCACCATCCGGTGGAGTTCGGGATACTCCTCGGCGCTCACTTCCCGGGCGCCCGTACTCCAGAGCACCAGCCTGTCTGAGAAGAAGTACTGGCCGAACGCCATCACGAAGGCGATGCCGAACAGACCCCACATCCCAATCCCCGGGAACAGGGCCCCGAGAACTGTGAGGAAGATCAGGTAGACCAGGAGCAGGAGTGCCCAGGTCATGATGACCCTCATCGTGAGCCCTATGTCACGCTTCCATTTCATATTACTATCAGGTATCTCCTCTCAGCCTATAATACCTCTGAAACCGCGAACCGGTGACGAATGTCTATTTCTATCGGCGGTTTCAAACAGTGAGGTCAGATGGAACTCGACGAAGTGACAATCAGCAGGGCGATCCTCGCCACACAGATGGAAACGATGGTCGAATACCTCGACCTCGACGTCGCCGTCGTCGGCGGTGGCCCCTCCGGGATCACCTGTGCGGCCCTCCTTGCGGAGAAAGGGGTCAAAGTCGGACTCTTCGAGAAGAAGCTCTCCATCGGGGGCGGGATGTGGGGCGGCGGCATGATGTTCCCGCGCATCGTCGTCCAGGCGGAGGCGAAGCGGGTCCTGGACCGTTTCGGGATCGCATCACAGGAGTTCGAGCCCGGCTACCACGTGGCAAAATCGGTCGAGGCGGTCTCCAAACTCACTGCCGCCGCCTGCACCGCCGGGGCCGAGTTCTTCAACCTCATCGCCGTCGAAGACGTCGTGATCAAGGGCGACGGCCGCCTCGCCGGTCTGGTCGTCAACTGGAGCCCGGTCGAGATGGCCGGCCTCCACATCGACCCCCTCACCATCAGGTGCAAGGTTGTCGTCGACGCCAGCGGCCACGATGCCACCATCGCCCACATGGTCGCAAAAAAGGGCGGTGACCTGCCCATCCGCGGCGAGGGCTTCATGTGGGCCGACCGCGCCGAGGGCAACATCGTCGAGCACACGAAAGAGGTCTTCCCCGGCCTCTTCGTCTGCGGCATGGCCGCCAACGCCGTCGCCGGCGAGTGCCGCATGGGCCCGATCTTCGGCGGCATGCTCCTCTCAGGCGAGCGGGCCGCCGACCTCGCGGCCGCGGCTCTGCTGCACCCCTGAAGAGTGGCACCACCAGAGACACTCCCATGCACACCCTCGACGAGATCCGGGCATATATCACGGGCATCCTTGCCGACCCCGAGGTCAACCGCCTCTCGCCCGACGACGCCGAGCCCGCATGGGGCCCGCCCCTCCTCGGGGTGAGCGACGGCGACGACCTCCTCTACGAGGAGGTCAAAGAGGATATCGGCTCCTTCCACTGGACCCCCCGAGAGATCTTCGTCCTCTCCTTCCCTGACCTGACGGTCCCGCCCGGCGGCCTCTCGGTCATCGTCTGGGCCCTCCCCCAGACCGCGGCCACCCTGAAGGACCAGCGCGAAGCGACCCTCCTCCCCTCCCGCCGCTGGGCGCAGAACCGCCGCTACGGCGAGGAGATCAACGATCTCCTCCGCAGGCGTCTCGCTGCCGCCCTCACTGCCGCAGGCCATCCGGCCGTCGCCCCGGTCGCCTCCCCCCTCTGGCGGCGGGAGACCTCGGCACGCCGGGGCGAGGCCTCGACCTGGTCGGAGCGCCATGCCGCCTGGGTCTCCGGGCTCGGCACCTTCGGGCTCTGCGACGGGCTGATCACGGAGGCGGGAAAGGCGGTGCGGATCGGTTCGGTGGTCGCCGCCCTCAGCCTCCTGACGACGCCGCGGCCGTACGCCGGCCTCCATGACTGGTGCCTCCACGATGCCGGCGGTGTCTGTCATGCCTGTATCGACCGCTGCCCGGCCGGGGCGATCACGGAGGCCGGCCACGACAAAGAGCGGTGCATGGCCTACATCAGGTCGGTCGCCGCTCCCTCCTGCGGTGGGACCAACGCCTGCGGCCTCTGCCAGGCCGGCGTCCCCTGCGAGCACGCGAACCCCGCTCGCACCCCCTGAGATAACCTTTTTTGATCGCCTCTCCAGAGACATGATCATGGACGATGTCGACTCCGAGGCACTGGCTGACGCAGCATATGGCATCTTTGAGATCCTGCTGAACAAAGGGCTCCTTGCACGCGGCTCCCCCCTCTTCGCCCGCGTCGAGGGCGGGATCGACTTCGAAGAGGACTTCCGCGCCATCTTTGCAGCCTTCGAGCAGGACTATCTGCCCCTCGCCGCCGCCCTCCTCGCCCGCTTCGGGAGCCAGGACGTCATCTACGACATGCTCAAAAGAGGCGAGGGCGTCGCCCCCTCCAGGACCACGCAGATGTACTGGATCGTCGAGGACAACCCCTCCGCGGGCGAGGTCGACGTCACCGGCGAACAGGTCGGAAAATGGCTGATCTTCTCGGAGGCCGCCGACGTCGAAGCCCTCTGGCAGAAGGTGCGGGACGCCACCGTCGCCGGAGAACTTGGTATCTCGTCAAAAGTAAGCACCGCCCGTCCCAACCCCGACTCCCGCGACGACCGGAAGGTGATCTACGTTTACACAAAAGACTGGAGCGACGAGGCCGACGTCATGCGGGTGCGCGAGCGCCTCCGGGCCCTCGGCGTCACCGGGCGAATAGGCTACAAGCGCAACATCGAGACCTTTGCCGGGGAATACGCCGTCAGGGGGAAAAAGGTCACCTATTACAGTGTGTGACGGCCGGGAACCATCCCGACGTTACAGAAAATCCCCGCAGAAAAAGATGCAAGGGCCCTGCCGGCCCCGCGGGCGGCCGGACGTCCCCTTTTTATGTGCGCCTGTATCAGGCCTTGCGTTCCTTGTTCTTCGGGCGGAGGTGCTGGTAGCCGCACTTGCGGCATTGCGTCGCCCTCAGTGCATTCCGTGCATTGCAGCGCATACAGATTTTAACGTTGAGCAGTCGTGCTTCAGCTTCGGGGAACCGTGCCATATCTTATCTCACCACGTTTGTCCAGTTCTAAGTACAACGTTCTCTGCATTCTTAAGGCTATTGATCCTCCAGCCATGCCCTGAAGGCCGCGAGGGCGCGGGCCCGGTGGGAGATCAGGCTCTTCTCGGCAAGCGGGATCTCGGCCAGGGTCCGCCCTTCGACCGCAAAGATCGGGTCGTAGCCGAAGCCCTCGCCGCCCCGCGGCGCCTCAGTCACCATCCCCTCGATCACGCCGGAGAAGATCCTGACCTCCTCCCCGTCGGCATAGGCGATCGCCGTCTCGAAATGTGCCTGCCGGTCGGCGACGCCGTCCATGAGTTTCATGATCCCGGCGTTCCCGATCGTCTCCTGGACATAGGCGGCATACGGGCCGGGAAACCCGTTCAGGGCGTCGACACAGAAGGCCGTGTCGTCCACGATCAGGGGCTGCCCGATACGGGAATAGGCATAGCGCGCCTTCTCACGCGCGATATTCCGCACGTCGTTGTCCCGGTACTCCGGGATCTCCAGCCGCACGTGCTCCACGACGGCCACGCCCTCGAAGAACTTCGCCACCTCGGCTGCCTTGTGCGGGTTCGAGGTCACGACGGCGATCTTCAGAGGTACCGCCCCCGCCGCTCGATCTCCTGCTCGCGCTCCATAATCGCCGGCGCTTCAGGGAAGGCGGAGGCGTAGCCCTGCAGGAAGGCAGTTTTAAGACGGTCGGGCTCTGCGGTGGTGCTCTCCAGTGTCTGGAAGAGGACGTGCAGGTCCACGCCCCGGTCCTCGATCTCGGCCGAGGTGAACGCAAGCCCGAAATCGATGAGCACGCACCGTCCTTCACGCGCGATCATGTTCGAGGTCGTCAGGTCGCCGTGGACGATCCCTGCCGCATGCAGCCGCCCGACCGCCTCGCCGGCGATGGCGAGATGCTCGGGCGTCGGTGCGTCGCGCAGGAGGACGCCGTCCACCCGCTCCATCGTGATCGTGTCCCCTGAGACGTCGTAGATGATTGGCGTCGCCACCCCGCCCTTTCTGGCGGCGGCGACAAGGCGCGCCTCGGCCCGCGTCCGCTCGGCGATCAGCCGTGCGTCCAGCGCCGCCGCCCGGTAGGACTTCGAGACCCGGCGCTTCGTCACATCGTCCTCGCCGATGACCACGACCGCCTCGGCGCCCTGGCGGGCGCCCGCGGCCGGAACCTTCTGCGGCTCGGTCCGCCAGACCACCGCCACCTCGTCGGCGCGGTAATGGGAGTTGGCGCGGGAGTCCTCGATCTGCAGGGTCACCCCGTGCTCGAGGATGATCTTTCCGGTGTAGGCGATCATCGCCCCGTTGTCCCCGCAGAACTGCCGCTCCGGGACGAAAAGCCTGGCCCCGCGTTCCTCGCACATCACCTGCAGCATCTCGCGCAGGCGGGCGTTGGCGGCCACGCCCCCGACCAGGAGCACCTCGTCCTTGCCGGCCTGCGCGAGCGCCCGTTCTGTCACCTCGACGCACATCGCAAACGCCGTCTCCTGCAGGGAGTGGCAGACGTCCTCGAGTGGTGCTCTGCTCTCCTGAGCAGCACTGATCAGCCCGGAAAAGGCGAGGTCCATCCCCTTTACCGTATAGGGGAGGTCGATATACCCGCCGCCGCGGGCAAGTTCTTCGATCCTGGGCCCGCCGGGGTGCGGGAAATCCTTGCTCCGGGCAAACTTGTCCAGCCCGTTCCCGATCCCGATGTCCAGGGTCTCCCCGAAGATCCGGTACCTCCCGTTCAGGTAGCCGATCACCTGCGTGTTCGCCCCTGAGACATAGAGGGTGATCGGGTCATCGCACCCGGTCGCAAACCGCCCGATCTCGATGTGGGCGACACAGTGGTTCACGCCGACGAGGGGGACGTCCAGCGCCAGGGCAAGGGAGCGGGCGGCCGTCGCCACCGTCCGCAGGCAGGGGCCGAGCCCCGGGCCCTGCGAGAACGCTACCGCGGCAATCTCACCTGGATCGGTGAGCACGGCGGCGATCACCTCCTTCATGACCGAGGCATGGTGCTGGGCCGCTTCACGCGGATGGATCCCACCGCTCCTGGGCTGGTACGGGTTTGAATGGAGGGAAACGAGTTCGTCGCCAAAAATAGCGGCACTGAGGTTCCAGGCCGTGCCTTCGATCCCCAGTACCTTTGTGCCCTTTTGCATTCTTTATTCGGTAAATTCAGTATATCCACACTTTCCGCAGGAAAGGCGGTCCTTGTGCTGGGCCATGAAAACGCCCGGCCCGCAACGGGGGCAGTACTTCCGCTGTGGCACGGCCTTCTTGCCGTCGACCGCGAAGTACGCGCTCCGCTTGACCGAGGCCGGGGCTGCTGCCTTCTTTGCCGCTGCCATCTTACTCTGCCTCCGCAGCCTTCGGTGCGCTGCGCTTGATCAGGTAGTCGCGCTCGGTCATCTTCAGGCTCTCCTCATCGTCGTAGATCCGTGCGACGCCTCTGAGCTCCATCGTGCCGAACTGCTTCTTCATCGAGTCAAGAACCACGAGGCTCTCGCTGGCGTTCATGAGCGCGCTGAACTTTCCGAGAATCTGGGCCCTCGAAGGGGTGGCCCCGTCGTAGGCGAGGGTAAAATGCACTTCCCTGCGGTTTAAAAGTTCATTCCGGTAGTCACGGGTGATCTGAAATTCCATCGATATCCCTCAAATATTGTCGACCTGGTTATTTAAAACATGAGGGCGCGGGATCAAACTGCCCTATACGCAGACAAAGAGGGAAAGAAGGTATTTTGCCGCTTCTTTCAATGCCGGAGTCACCGTGCAGACAACGACGCCTTCACCGGGCTGGCCGTACAGGATCACCGTCCCTTCAGGGGCGGCGAGGGCGAGCGGGATCACCGCGAGGTCTTCCTCGCCGTCCACGGTGATCAGCACCGGGGGATTTTCCACCGCATCCTCCAGCGCCTCGATGAGTTCCTCGGTCAGGGTTCCGGCCTGGTTCTTCACCCTGACCCGGCGATAGAGAAAAAGAGGCGTCCGGTTGCAGGGAACCCGCATCGTATACCCGTCTATCACGGCGATCTCCGGCGGTCTGCCTGCGGCCAGGAGGTTGTGGGTCACCACGTCCCCGACGGCGTACAGGGTTTTGCCCTCCAGGGATGGCAGCGCCTCCTCGAGCTCCGGGAACAGCGTCCCGAATGGCTCTTTAAACTGGTCCCGATGTTCTTCGGGCAGATAAAACATCAGCGGACCTTCAGGGCGTAGCGTCCGGGCATGTCGATGTTCATCTGTTTTGCAATCCCCGAGTGTCTCGGGTCGATGACGATCAGGTAGCCGGCCCAGTCCTCGCTCAGGTTCGTCGACCCGCAGGTCATGCAGGCCTCACCCTCGACCACCTTGTGGCAGCTCTGGCAGGCCTTCATCTGTTTTTTCTTACGCGCTGGCGCCATGCTGGCTCTTCTCCTTCTCGCGCTCTTCGATCAGCCACTTGTCGGTGCCGAGTCCTGCCTGACGCATCGTCAGCCCGATCTTGCTCTCGCGCGGCTCGCGCTCGTTGAGGCTCAAGGTTACCACGCGGCAGCGGATCGCCTCGCCCACCTGGATCGACCGTTTCGTCTCCTGGCAGTTGAGGGTGTTGTTCTTCTCGTCGTAGGCGATGTAGTCGTCGGAGATCTGGCTCACGTGGAGCATCGCATCGATCGGCCCGAGCGAGACGAACGCCCCGAAACTGGTCGTCTCGACCACCTCGCCTTCGATGACCTCCTGCAGCACCAGACGGAGCACCAGCGCCTCGAAGGTGACGTCGTAATAGACCGCCCCGTCTCCGTGGACGATCTCGCCTTCGCCGACGTTGTTGATCTTCGTTACGGCGATGAAGATGCCGATCTCCTTGTCTATGCTCCCTTCGAGCTGTTTCTGGAGTTCGTCCAGGATCACATTTCTCAGGTCTTCGCCAAGGCGGTGCGGGGGCACCCTCACCTTGTCATCGAGCGTCACACGGTAATACATGCTATCCCCTTAAAATTTCCAATTTTTTCTGGTTTCTCAGCGTGATCACGGGCACACCCGCCGCAAGGAGGGCAACCCTCAGGCGGCGGTCGTTCGTCACCACCATACACCCCTCGGCCGCCGCATAGGCGGCAACCCGGTCATCGACCGAGGTCGCTGTACTCCGGCCTTCGACGGCAGTGCAGCGCCCGGCAAACATCAGACCGGCCCGGGCCGCCGCGGCGTCGTTCCCTGAGCCGCGTGCCAGCCCTTCGAGTTCGTGCACGACGTCCTGCAGCACGAGCGGCTCGTACTTCCCGAGCAAGGACCGAAGCTCATCGAAGAGGTCGATCCGAAACTGCACGGGCATCATCAGGGCGTTGGTGTCGAGGAGCACCTTCACTCGGCAAGGATCCCCATGCCGATCAGGCGCCAGCGTCCTTCCACCTGACGGCTGATCGCGATCCTCGCCCCGACGTCTGCACATACCGGCCTCTTCAGGACGACTTCTGCCTGGTCCTTCTTTGTGTTCGTCACCACGCCGACTGTCACCGCCGTGCCCACCGAGAGCATCAGCGGCTCTTTGTGCTTCAGGGGCGTGATATCCAGTTCGCTGCCCGAACCCACGACACGGTCCATCAGCTTCACGGTGAAGGTGAGGTGGTCCAGGATCTCCGGGAGTTCGCCGACATGGCCGGCCACCTGTCCAACCAGCATATCGCTCTTGGTGATCGCCGGGTCAAGTTTCGTCCCGATTGCCATCAGGCCGCCGGGGGTCGCCTCGGCCACCTTCCGCTCGCCGGTATGGATCGAGACAACCTTGGTGATGATCGGTTTCCAGACTGTCCGGTTCTCCACCTGCATCTGGATGCCGGGCCGAATCTCGATATCGTCGCCGTCCTTGATCGCTCCCTGCGTCAGGGAACCGCCGATCACGCCGCCTTTCAGGTCGCGCCAGTTCGATCCCGGCTTGTTGATGTCGAAGGACCTGGCGATGAGCATCTGGGCCGTTGCCCCGGGGTCTCGCTCGGGTGCGGGGATATAGGTGTCCAGGGCCTGGATGAGCGCCCCGATATTGATCTTTTTCTGGGCCGATACCGGGATGATGGGCGCATCTTCTGCGATCGTTCCCTTGACGAACGCCTTTATCTGTTTATAGTGTTTGAGTGCGTCCTGCGGGGAAACGACATCGATCTTGTTCTGAACGATGACAATATTCTTGATCCCCACCAGTTCAAGGGCCATCAGGTGCTCTTTTGTCTGAGGCTGGGGGCATGGCTCGTTGGCGGCGATGACGAGCATCGCCCCGTCCATCAGGGCCGAGCCCGAGAGCATCGTCGCCATCAGGGTTTCGTGCCCGGGTGCGTCCACGAACGAGACCGTTCTGAAGGGAGCGCATTTCTCTCCGCAGACCGGGCAGTCCGGAGAGATCGAATAGCCCTCCCCTCCCTCGTGCTTCTCACACCGGTAAAATGTGGCGTCGGCATAGCCGAGCCTGATGGAGATGCCGCGCTTCATCTCCTCACTGTGGCGGTCGGTCCAGACCCCGGTCAGACCCGACACAAGCGTCGTCTTACCGTGGTCCACATGCCCAACCAGCCCGATATTGACATTGGGTACCATTACGTCATGCAAACTGATTCAAACCTCCCTTCCTATATATATCGCACTCTTTATAGATAAATCGGTGCCGGGATCGCTACCGTCCGCTTTCGTGGATCCGCGGTCTGACGCATAATGTGTATGTACGAGGCTGGCTGAATCTGCCGACTTGGTGTTACCATATTCCGCATGCTTTATATTGTCCCATGTACCACTGAGGTGTATGAACCCGGAGAGCGAACTCTCACGCATTGGGATATCCCTGCCCAAAAACCTCCTTGATACGTTCGACGCCATTATCGGGGCGAGAGGTTACTCCTCCCGTTCGGAGGGTATACGGGACGCGATCAGGAGCTACATCACCTACTACAAGTGGATGTCGGATGTCAAGGGCGAGCGGCAGGGCGTGATCACGATGGTCTACGACCATGACCAGCGCGGTCTCCTGCAGACGATCACCGATATCCAGCACGAATATATTCACACCATTCAGGCCTCGATGCATGCCCATCTCAGCCACGATCAGTGCATGGAAGTGATCCTGCTCCGCGGGGACGGCGCCGCCCTTAAGACGATCGCCGAACGTCTCATGTCACAGAAAGGGGTTGCGTCGGTAAAATTGACCACGATCCCGATCGAGAAGGAGGATTAACCCCCTCCCTCACAGGCTCCGTCGATCTTGCTCCAGGCGTCGTCGAGATCCTTCTCGAACGCCTTTTCTCTCTTGAGGCGGTCGTCCAGATTCTCTTTCTTCCCGGTACGCCTTGCCTCCAGAATGGCGGCGGGCTCAATCAGATCGGCCCGGTACAGGAGGCCGGTGGAATCGAGTTCGGCAAACGTCTCCCCTTCGATCACCTCGATCCTCTCCACCTTTCCGGCTGTTCCGGTCCGCGGGTAGCGCACCGTCATCCCCACGACAATCTCCGCGGCGTCCATGAAAGAGAATGGGGGCATGAAGGTATAAATGATCGCCCGGCCTAATCCTCTAAGATGTCCCTAACCTTCAGCCACGTCAGAAAGCAGTATTACGACGGGACCCACCGTTCGAGACCCCCCGAAGAGACCCTGCAGGCCATTGAACCACTGATGGACGAGATCGGCGTCGTCTCGGTCGAGGACGTCACCCACCTCGACCGCCTCGGCATCCCGTGCTTCTCGGTATTCAGGCCGACCGCCGCCATCGGTTCGGCAAAATATCATGCCGGCAAAGGAAAGGGGCCGGTGCAGGCGAAGGTCTCGGCGATGATGGAGGCGATCGAGCGCTACTCCGGCGAATACCGATGCGATTTCATGGAGTATGCGAGCTTCGAGGCGCTCGGGATCAGACGGGCACTCGACCCGGCCGACCTGATCCTGCCCCGCCCCCTGGAGGAGAACGAGAAACTCCACTGGACGCCTGCTTTTGACCTCCTGAACGATGAGGAGATCCTGGTCCCGTCCAACGCCGTCTTCCACCCCTATGACTGCCTGGGCCAGACAGTGCCCCTCTTCATCTCTGACACGAACGGCCTTGCCTCGGGCAACGTGATCGAGGAGGCGGTGCTCCACGCCCTCCTTGAGGTGATCGAGCGCGACGCCCTCTCCCGGGCTGAACGGCGGCACTCGATGGGGACGAGACTCTCGGTCGGGGAGACCGGGCCGGTGCGGGAGATCCTGGACCTCTATGCCGGACACGGGATCGAGATCCATCTATGGCTCCTCGAGGGCCGGACCGGGATCCCTACGGTGGCGGCGGCGGCGGACGACACCCTCACAAAAGACCCCTCTCTCCTGGTCATGGGGGCTGGGACGCATCTCGACCCGGAGATCGCCGCACTGCGGGCGCTCACCGAGGTGGCGCAGAGCCGCGCCAGCCAGCTCCAGGGCGGGCGGGTCAACCCTGACCGCCAGCACCTCCTCGAACGGATCGGCTACGACCGGATGAAGCGGATCAACAAGGAATGGTTCTGCGATGCTCCCTCCACCTCAATCGAGGGACTGGCGAACCTGGCTACCGACTATTTTGACGAAGACATCGGGGTCGCCCTTGAAGAGATCGGGAAGGAAGCCGAGCGCGTGCTCGTCTGCGACCTTTCCCGCACCCCTGTCCCGGTGGTCAGGGTGATCGTGCCGGGCTTTGAGGTCTCGCACATGAACAAGGACCGAATGGTCAAAAAGCGCTAATAATTTATCAGTTTCTGCAGTCTCTCTGCAAGTGCGACGGTCCGGGGACGCGGCCGCCCGGGATCGCCGCCCTTTTTCTCCCGACCCCTGAGCGTTGCAAAGATTGCAGCGATCGCCTGCCCGTGCGAGGGGCCGTAGCCGCCCTCCAGCACCAGGGCGAGGGGCAGGTCGAGGTCCAGGAGCATCCTGGTCAGCACCCCGTAGTCGGGCGGTGAGAGCAGCATTCGGCCGTGTTCGTCGTCGGCCAGGGCGTCCTGCCCTGCGGAGACCAGGACCAGGTCTGGCCGGTGCGCCCTGATTGCCGGCACAAAGACCGCCGAGAAGATCCGCGCGTAGTCGGCGAGGGTCGCTCCTGGTGCCAGGGGGGCGTTGATCGTATATCCCCTCCCTTTTCCGGTGCCGATCTCTTCGGGCCATCCGGTGCCGGGAAAACTGTTCTCCTGGTGGACCGAGCAGTAGAGCACCCGGTCGGACGGGTAAAAGATCTTCTGGGTGCCGTTGCCGTGGTGGAGGTCCCAGTCCACGATGGCGACCCGGTCGAGGTGCCGGAGCGCCTTTGTGACGGCGACGGCGGCGTTGTTGAAGATGCAAAAACCCATCTGCCGGTCGGGCTCGGCGTGGTGACCCGGCGGGCGGACAAGCGCAAAACAGTTCTCTCCGTCGAGCGCCCGCTCGATCGCCGCATGGGTGGAGCCTGCGGCCGCAAGGGCGACCTCGAACGAAGAGTCCGATACATAGGTGTTATCGTCGAGAAAACAGCTGCCTGTGGCCATCTGCTGGATCCAGCGCACATAGGCTGGTTCGTGGACCGCCTCGATCTCCTCGACCGTCGCAGAAACCGGGGGGTGAACCGGGATATCCCTGGGGAGGCCGGCGAGCACCTCCCTGAGACGGGCGCTCGTCTCGGACTGTCCGCTCCCCGGAGGGGCTGACATGTCGTGTTTTGCAAACACTCTCCCGGTGATCGCTGAACATCTCATTAGCCGACGGTAAGTCCCTGCATCACGGCGTCCTCAGACACCTCGATCGTCTGCCCGGTGCCGACGATCCGGTACGGCCCTGTTGCGGTCACGCCGTAGGGATTTCCGGACGTGGAGTACGGCACCACAAACACTCCGTTCACGCTCTCCTGCCGGTAGGTGAAGGTCCGGCCGGTGTTCGCTTTCAGGTCCACCTCGATCGTTCCCTCGCCGGCGATACGGGCGCCCTGGACATACTCGAAGACCTTGACGTATTTAATATCCGGCGTCACGGCATTGTAGACATTTCTGCTCGACTCGAAGACGAGCCTGAAGTGCTGGAGGGCCGAGACCTCTTCAGGCGGGAGGGTGAGGTTGTTGTCGGTGCCGAAGAGCCCGGCGCCTTTTCCGGCAGGTGCGTTCGCGTTGTAGGCATCGGCCTTTGCCTGCGCTTCAGACCCGTTCAGCATCATGGCGTTTGTGATCACCGGGGCGGAGAATCCCGAGACCCCTGCCTCGGTGTACTCCACGTAGACCACCTGCGAGGGCTCGGCCATCGAGCCGTCGAAGTTGTGGAGGCGCGAGACCATCGTGCGGTAGTAGGCCGGCGTGTTCAACTGCACCCGGTTATACGATCCCGACTCCTGGATCAGGTAGGTGTCGAGGTACCCCTTCTGCGCCACTGCTGGGTCGTACCAGGTCGCCATCGCCCAGAACTTCCCGGTGTCCATCTCGATGTCGGTGATCACGTAGCGCGTCCCGGTGTTCTCCATGATCTCTGCGGCGGCCGCTTCTTCCTGCTGCATGAAGAATGCCGCCGAGCCGTTCGGCCCGGTGACGCCGTGCTGGAAGGGGTTTGCGACCGGGATACGCTGGGCCAGGTAGGTGATGTAGTGGCCGTAGTCCCACCACGACATCACGCCGTAGGCGGTATCGGGGTATTCAAAGGTTTCTTTCTCGTAGATCCCGTAATAGTCGACGCCGGTGTCAGGCGTGTTCTCGGCCATCCATTCAAGGGCCTGGCGCCACTGCGGGTTCATCCCGCCGTATCCCGACGCTTCGGCGACGGCCATGCCGCTCTGGACCGACATGAGGACGAAGAGCAGGGAGACCACGGCCACGCCGGCGACCGCCAGCACGTTTCTGGCATCGCCTTTCCGGGCAGGGGCTTTCGCGGCGTCGGCCTTCTTCCTGCCCTTGGTCTCCGTTTTCTCTGGCGCAGGGGAGGAGGTGAGGGTCTGGACGTCCTTCCACCCGGCGCTGACCACGAACCCGGCAAAGATGCCGGAGAGCAGGGCGATGTTTACTGCCAGGTAATATTCGTACCTGACGTGCTGCCAGGTCGAGGCGAGCATGACGGCCGACCAGATGATCACGAAGAGGTGGTCTGGCCGGTCCTTTCTGAAGAGATCATAGATGAGGACGGCAAACCCGCCGATCATCAGGAGAAGCCCGACGTTAAAGGCCTGCCAGGCGCCGTCGAAGCTCCACCCCATCGCTTCCTGCACGGTCAGGACGACGGCCGACTGGCCGAAGAAGGAGAAGAAACTGCCGACCAGCACCCCGTAGAGCGCCGGGGCCGCTATCATCAGGGCGAGGGCGCCTACGATCCCGAGGCCGGCGAGCGAGAGGGGATAGACGTATTTCGGCCGCTCACGTGTCGCCCGTGCGATTGCAAAGAGCACCCAGGTTCCGAGGACGATCGCGAGGTACGCGACCACGTGCCCCATCGTGTACCTGGAGAGGCCGAACCCTGCCTCTTTGAAGCCGAAGACGAGCAGCCCGACGGTGGCGACAAGGAAGACGGCGGTGTTGATCACGGCGAGGTCGAGGCTCTCGCGCCCGTGCCAGGCGTCGAGCACGAACTGGAGGGCGGTGTAGACCGCCGCGATCATGGCGAAGAGGATCATCGTCGGCATCACGAAGAGGCCGAGGAGGTAGGCGACGCCGGCAAGTGCCCCGAGGACGAGCGGGCGCTTCAGGGTTCCGATTGAAGAGAGTTCGATCCGCTCTTCCCGCCCGGCCGAGAGAGCGACGATATAGGCGAGGGCGAAGAGGGTCGAGAAGAGCACTTCGGCGACATGGTGGTCGACGAACCCGAAGAGCGAGCGGTAGAGATACTGCCCCGAGATCACTGCCGTGAAGAGGGCGGCGAGGATGCCGGTCGTCGAGTCGGCAACCCTCCGGCCGATGAAGTAGACCAGCGGGACCATGGCGGCGCCCATCAGGGGCGGGACGAGCGATGCGACGAAGGCGATATCGAGGTGCGTCGTCGCCCCGGTCAGGAGGGCGAGGCCCGCGATGATCTGGGTGAAGAGCGGGCCCCAGTAGACGACGTCGCCGGTCGGGAAGAGGGTCATCGGGTCGTACCAGGCATAGGTCAGGCCGTTGGCGAGGAGGGACTCCACCTGCCTGAGGTTATACCAGGGGTCGTTGCCCAGGACGTCGGCCACCCCGGCCGCGGTGAGTCCGGCCATCGGGATCAGCCTGATCCAGAGGGCGAAGAGCGAGAGGAGGATGAGCGCTCCCGCAATCAAGATATTTCTTTGTTTTTCGTCGAAAGGCGGCATTGATACTCCGGTATCAGTGTTTCCCCGGAGGATGATTAATATATTTGGATAATTCCAGAGACGGAAAAAAAACGATTTTTGGTGGCTTTTCACTGGATGAGATCCTGGAGGACGGCCTCCATCTCGGCAGCCCTCCGTTTCCAGCTGAACCGCTCCGCGTCGACCGCAACCTCTCGTGGCTGCCTGACCGCCTCGCCGACGAGGGCGACGAACTCCTCGTCGTTCCGGTAGATCGAGAGATGGTCCCCGCCGATCGCCTCGACGTCGGGGATGGGCCGCGAGAGGATCGGCTTTTTGCAGGCCGAGTACTCGAAGAACTTGTTCGGGAGGGCGATGTTCGCCCACTGCGGCGGGGAGAGCGGTATGGTGCAGACGTCCATGGCGCTGATGTGGGCCGGGAGGTCCTGGTGCCGCACCGTCCCGGTGAAGACGACCTCGCCGGCGACGCCCGAGGCAGAGGCCAGGGCCCTGAGGTCGTCCAGGTAGCCGGTGAAGAGCGAGCCGCCGACGACCAGGAGCCTGACGTCGCCGAACTCCGACCGGATTTTCGGGAGGAGGCGGATCAGGTCGTCGACGGCGTACCACCGCTCGACCGATCCGGCGAACCCGATCACGAAACTCTCCTGCGGGATCCCGAGGCGACTGCGCATGGGGGCGCCGTCCATCGGGCGGAAGAGATCGGTGTTGACGCCGTTGGTGATCACGCCGGCCTCGTAGCCGTGGCGCCCGAGCTGCGCCGCGAGGGAGGGAGAGACGGTCGTGATCCGGTCGCTCCGGTCGAGGTTGTAGCGGGTGATCGCCCAGACGCCGTCGTGGATAAGGCGTTTCGCCAGGGGGTTATCGTAATACGCCGCCGCTGAGTCAGGGAACCAGTCCTTGAGGTCGAAGAGGACCGGGATTTTTGCCGAACGTGTCGCCCTGACGGCGGCGGTGCCGGCGAGGACGTTCGCCGCCACCACGACCTCGATCCCGTTCTCCCTGATGATCCGGCGCATCGCCGCCATATGATAGGGAGCGTTTGCGGTGTAGTGGAGGAAGGGGCTGGTGAAGGGGAAGAGGGTCGCCTCCTCGACGTGGAGGCGGGTGGGGCGCTCAGGGCCGCGGCTGACATGGAAGTGGGGTACATACACCTCGTGTCGCTCTGCCAGCTCCTCGAAGATATAGTGGTGGCGGGAGGGCACCGGGTGGTGGATGTAGTCCTGGGTGGATACCAGCAGTATTTTCATCAGGTTCAGAAGAAGCGTGGATCAGCAGAGGGGATGAGGGTTATTATCCTGTCCCCGGGTCCGATGGCGAGGGGTGCTCAGCCCCTCAGGGCGTGCCTGTTCATGTCGCCCCTGCCGATGCCGCGGTAGGCGAAGCCCGCCTCGATGAAGGTGTCGGGATCGACGATGTTCCGGCCGTCGACGATCGCCGGGTGATCGCAGCCAGAGAGCGCCTTCACATGGGCGGGGTCAAGCCCCCGGTAGTCCCGGTGCCCGGCGAAGAGGGCAACGGCGTCGGCACCGTCGAGCACCGCTGCAAGGTCGTGCGAGACCTCGAGGCCGGGGTAGCGCTCCACCCAGGGGTCGTGGACGGCGACTTCGGCCCCGGCGGCGAGGGCAGCGTCGCGGAAGGGCTCTGCCGGGGTGTTTCTCGCGTCGTCCGAGTCGTTGATGAATGCCCAGCCCAGGAGGGCGATCCGCGCCCCCTTCAGGCTTTTTCCTGCCTGGGCGAGGGCCGACGCTGTCAGGGTCAGCATATGCGCCGGCATGAAGTCGTTGATCTGCCGGGCGGTCACGTACAGCGAGGCGACCTCGCCGGGCCAGTCGAGTTCGCCGCCGAGCACCCGCACGCCCCGCTCCAGGTGATAGGTGTCCTTGGTGAGGCAGTGTCCACCCACGCCGGCGCCGGGCCAGAGGATCGCTCTGGTGATCCCCTCGCCTTTCAGGGAGTCGATCCCGGCCCGCACATCGTAGAAATTGATCCCTATCGCCTCGCAGTACAGGGCGAGCTGGTTGGCGGCGGCGATCTGGAGATCCCTGAACGTGTTCTCGGCGGTCTTCGTCACCTCAGCGGCGGTGGCCGTCATCGGGATCACCCTCCCGCTGGTGAGCACCGGGGAGTAGAGTTCGACCGCCCGCTTCGTGCTCACGTCGTCGATCCCACCGACGATCCGGTCGTGCTCGCGGATATTGCGGAGCAATCTCCCGACCATCACCCGCTCGGGGGCGTGCGCCAGGGCGAAGTCCTCGCCGGCAATAAGCCCGGACTCTTCCTCCAGGATCTCGCGGGCCATGCCGGTCGTTGTGCCGGGGGTGATCGTCGATTCGAGGACGACGAGCGTCCCCGGCGTCAGGTGCCGGCCCACGTTCCTGATCCCCTCGACCAGAGGCGTGAAGTCAGGGATCAGGTCTTTTGGATCTTTAAACGGCGTCTGGATTGCAAGGGTGACGGCGTCGCACTCGGCGACTTTTGAAAAATCGGCGGTGCAGGAGAATTTTCCGGTCGAGACGACCTGTTGCAGGAGGTCTTCGAGCCCCGGTTCCTCGCCCTTCAGGGGCGACTCGCCCTGGTTGAGCGCGGCGATCTTGTAGCCTGAAGAGGGCGAGTCCCGCTGGAAGCCAAAGACGCGCTCAAACGCCGGGGCGTCGGCGAAGAGCGCCGCTGCCGGGATGCCTACATAGCCCATGCCGACGACGCCGACCGTCCGGATCGGCCCCTTTTCTTCGAGAATGGATGACAGTCTGGTGCTCATGGTAACCCCCGGTATGTGCGGAAGTGTGTTTCGCGCAGGGAGCAGAAGAAGTCAGCGGTGGGGGGCGAGCCCCCGCCCGATCCGCTCGCAGACCCGCAGGTTTTCCAGGCCCTGTGCTGGCGTCACCGGGAACGGCCGCCCCTCTCTGGCACACCGCACGAAGGTCTGGAGTTCGGTCTTCAGGGGCTCGACCTTGTTCACGAGCAGTTTCTCGATGATGTTCTCCTGACGGTACTGCCCGTCCACCAGCCCGTAGGCGCCGGGTTTGCGGTAGACGTAGACCTCCTGGGTCATGTAGTCCGCCTCGATCGTCGCCTCCTCCTGTTCGATGTAGATCGATCGCACCTTCTTCGAGGCCTTCCGGCTTGCCGAGAGGTAGACGGGCGTCGTCCCGAAGGTTATCAGGGCCGCCGCCACGTCCTCGGTCCCGGCGCTTGCCAGGGTGCAGGGGCCTGAGAAGAGGGCGTTGAAGACGACGTCGATGTCGTGGATCATCAGGTCTTCGACGACCGAGGACCCGCTCACCCGCGCCGAGGCCGGGTTGTGCCGGGCGATATGGACATACAGGGGTGCGGAGACGAGCCTCCTCACCTCGTCCACGATCGGGTTGAAGCGCTCGATGTGCCCGACGCCGACGGTGAGACCGTCCGGGATCTCCGCAAGGAGCCGCGCCCCCTCCTCGGCCGAAAGGCAGATCGGCTTCTCGATTAAGGTGTGGACGCCGGCTCCGATGCACTGCCGTGCGGTCGCAAAATGGTACGGCGTCGGGACGCAGACCGAGACCGTCTCGGCCTTCCTGAGGAACTCCTCCATCGAGGCGCAGACCTCGGCCCCGTTCAGGGCGGCAACGGCCTCTGCGGCCGCATGGTCGAGGTCGTAGACGTAGGTCGTCCCGACCTCTTTCAACTCGGTGTAGATCCTGACGTGGTTGCGCCCCATCGCCCCGGTGCCGATGACGCCCGCGTCCATCAGGTCACCTCGTTGATCGCATCGGCGATTGCTGTCCGCTCTTCATCGGTGACGCCGGGATGAACCGGGATCGAAAAGACCGAGGCGGCGAGACGCTCGGCAACCGGGCAGCAGGCGGGCCGGCCGGCATAGACCGGCTGCCGGTGGATCGGCACCGGGTAATGGACCGCCGTCCCGATCCCCCGCTCCCCGAGGGCGGCCATCAGCCGGTCCCGCCCGTCATCGGTCCGCAGGACGTACTGGTGGTAGACGTGCACGGCACCCGGCGCCGTTGTCGGTAAGGCGATCCCCGGCGCCCTGATACGGTCCGAATAGAAGGCGGCGTTCTCCTGCCGGCGCCGGTTGAATCCCTCCAGCCGTTCCAGCTGCACGAGCCCGACGGCGGCGGCGATGTCGGTCATCCGGTAGTTATAGCCGAGTTCGGTGTGAAGATATTTCGCAGACTGGCCGTGGTTGATGATCCGGCGCAGGCGGGCGTCGAACTCGTCAGACGCCGTCGTCACCATCCCGCCCTCGCCGGTGGTCATGTTCTTGGTCGCATAGAAGGAGAAGCAGCCGAAGTCGCCGAACGATCCGGCCCGCTTCCCGTCGAGCGCCGCCCCGTGCGCCTGCGCGGCGTCCTCCACGAAGAGGAGGCACCGGTCGGCGCAGAGGTCGGCGATCGCCGGGGCGTCGCAGACCTGACCGAAGAGGTGGACGGCGATCACCGCTTTCGTCTTCCCGGTGACGAGCGCTTCTGCCGAAACCGGGTCGATGGTGAAACGCTCCGGGTCCACGTCGGCAAAAACCGGGACGGCGCCGCACATCGAGACCGCCGTCGCTGTTGCGATGAACGAAAAGGACGGGACGATCACCTCGTCGCCGGGCCCGACGCCACCGGCGAGGAGCGCCGCATGCAGGGCGGCGGTACCGTTGTTCACGGCGACAGCGTGCGATGCGCCGCAGAAAGCGGCGAAACGCTCCTCAAACGCCGCCGTTTTTGGACCTGAGGCGATCATGCCCGAGGCGAGCACCTCCCGCACTGCATCCGCTTCCTCTGCCCCGAGCAGGGGGCGCGCCACCGGAACCTTCATCCTATTCACGCATCCGCTCAGGGAGGTCGACAAAGCGTGCCGGCGACCCGATCGCCATCGTCCGAGCCGGGACGTCATGGGTGACGACGGCGCCCGCGGCCACGAGCGCCCCCTCGCCGATGGTGATGCCGGGCAGGATCACGGCCCCGGCGCCGATCGAGACGCCGTCCCTGACGACCGGACCCTGCAGGGGCGGCTTTCCGTGCGGCGGGTAGCGGTCGTTTGTCAAGACGGCGTTGGGGCCGATGAAGACATGGTCGCCAAGAAAGGTGTTCGTCGGGATATAGACCATGCTCTGGAGCGAGACGTTGCTCCCGATGACGCAGTCACCCTCGATCACCGCCGAGGTGCCGATGGCCACATGATCGCCGATCTTTGTCCGCTCGCGGATCATCACGTTATGCCCGCTCGAAAAATCATCTCCTATCTCGACGTCGCAGTAGATGATCGTCCCTGTCCTGAGGACGGCGTTTTTGCCGATGACGGTGCCTGCAAACTCCTTCTGCCCGATCCGCTCCCTCGATGGAAAACCGAGGGTCACCGGCTCGAATATTCGTGCGCCCTCACCGATGGTGTTTCTGCCATATTCTGTCATTCGACGGTCACACTCTTTGCCAGATTTCTTGGTTTGTCGATATCCCTCTCCAACGCCTTTGCTGTCTGGTAGGCCAGGAGCTGCAGAATCACCGAGACCGTGAGCGCCTGGACCATCTGGTGGTCCTCAGGGACCGGGATAAAGACATCCACGATGCTCTCGACCTCGGTGTCCCCTTCCACCCCGATCCCGATGACCGGGGCGCCCCGCGCCTTCATCTCCTTGACATTGGAGAGCATCACCCCGTAGGTGCGGCCCGGCGTGCAGATGGCTACGACCGGCGTTTCCGGGGAGAGGAGGGCGAAGGGTCCGTGCTTGAGTTCCCCGGCCGCATAACCTTCGGCGTGGATATAGGAGATCTCCTTCATCTTCAGGGCGCCCTCGAGCGCCACCGGGTAGAAGACCCCGCGGCCCACGTAGAACATCTCGGTGGCACCGAGAAGCAGGGAGACCGCCGCCCCCATTTCCTGGGGGAGCACCCGCTCGATCGAGCGGTGGGCATGGCCCAGGACGTCGGTGAACTTTCCGTCCGCCATCACGTTTACCATGCCCATGAAGACAGCAAGCTGGCCGGTAAAGGATTTCGTGGCAGCAACACTGATCTCGGGACCGGCGCACATGAATACGGTCCAGTCGGCACTCCGGCTGACCGTGCTCCCGAGCACGTTCGTCACCGCCAGGGTCGAGCAATTGCGGGCCTTCGCCTTCTCGATGGCGGTGAGGGTGTCGGCCGTCTCTCCCGATTGGGTGACGGCGATCACCATGTCGCGGAGGGGCGGGGTGTAGTACTTGAACTCGGAGGCGAACTCCACCGAGACCCGCTTTGAGGTGTACTCCTGTGCGAGGTAGCGGAAGACGAGGGCAGCATGATAGGACGTCCCGCAGGCCACCACCGTGATCTCGGCCGGGATCCTGAGCATGGGGAGGCGACCGTCTGTCTCCAGCGCCTTCATCGTGTTGTAGAAGACCTCGGGCTGCTCGTAGATCTCCTTGAGCATATAGTGCTCGAACCCGCCCTTCTTTGCGTCGTCCACGCTCCAATCGATGTGGGTGATCGAGCGCTCTACCCGGACGCCGTCGTGGTAGACGTCGATCCTGGACGCCGTGAGGGCGGCCACATCCCCGTCTTCCAGGTACACCGCCCGCTGGGTGTGCTCCAGGAGGGGCGTGACGTCTGAAGCGCAGAGCACCTCGCCGTCACCGATCCCGAGAACGAGCGGGCTGCTCTTCCGGGCGGCGACGATCCTCTGGTCGTTCTTTGCGATGACCAGGATCGCATACGAGCCCTCCAGGTGGCGGACCGCCGCGGTGACGGCGGCGAGCAGGTCGCCGCTGAAATATTCCTCGACCAGATGGGCGATCACCTCGGTATCGGTCTCGCTTTTGAAGCGGTGCCCTTTCTCGATGAGTTTCCTCTTGAGCACCGCGTAGTTCTCGATGATCCCGTTATGGACGACGGCGATCATACCCGTGCAGTCGGTGTGGGGATGGGCGTTGCAGTCGTTGGGCACGCCGTGAGTCGCCCAGCGGGTGTGGCCGATCCCGATGGTGCCGACGAGAGCGCTGAGGTCGGCCCCGCTCTCTGAGATTTTTCCGCTCTTTTTAATGATATTGATATCTCCGTTCTCGGTTGCGACGCCGAACGAATCATAGCCCCGGTATTCAAGACGTTTCAATCCCTCGATGACGAGGGGTGCGGCCTCTTTCCAGCCGATATATCCCACTATTCCGCACACAGTGTATCCCCCAACGTAAACGAACCCTCTTGATCCTCATCCATTATATAATCCTTGTCCCGTCGGACACCTCGCCGTAGACCGTTTTTCCGTCTTCGATATGAACATTGTTCCCGACGATGCAGTTTTTGAAGACGCAGAACGGGGCGGACCGCACGTTGTCCCCGATGATCGCCCCGAACTTCGCCCGGATCAACTCTCCTTCGATTGAGAAGATCGTCCTCTGCGGTGAGGTCGTCGCATGGTCGCCTACCTGCGTCCCGGTGCCGACGACGGCGTCGGTGATCCGGGCATGGGAGCCGATGCAGGCGTCGGCGAGGATCAGGGAGTGGCCGATCAGGGTGAAAGGCTCGATCCTGACCCGATCGCCGATGCTCGTCTCGGGCAGGACGACGCAGTTCGGGCCGATCTCGCAGTCCTCGCCGATGATGACCGGGCCGAGAATAGTGCTGTTCGGGCCGATTGTCGTCCCCCGGCCGATGGAGACCTGCCCTTTGATCACGACCGAAGAGCTGATCCGTCCGGCCCGCTCCTGCCGCACGCCCTGCAGGAGCGCTGCGTTCAGCCTCAGGAGGTCCCAGGGGTAGATGGCGTCCTGCCAGTCCTCGGCCGGGACTGCCTTTAAGTTCGTGCCGGCGACGATCATCGCATTGATCGCGTTGGGGATCTCGGTTTCGTCGCCGAGGAAGTCCAGAAACGCCGGACCGAGCGAGAAGATTCCGGTAGATACGGTGAAGCCGGGCGCCTCGCTGGGCTTCTCGATCACCTGCTGGACCGAGCCGTCCCTGATCATCAGCACCCCGAAGTTCGAGGGGTGGGGGTGGTCCCAGGTCAGGACGGCATTTCTCTCCTTCATGATCCGGGCGATCGAGGCCGTGTCGATGTAGTTGTCGCCTGGGAGGAGGAGGAAGTCGCCGGTGATCAGGTGTGCCGCGCATTTGAGGGCGTGGGCGGTGCCGAGCTGCCGCTCCTGCACGACGACCTTCACCGGGATCTCCAGGCCGTTGAGGTGCCTGATCACCTGCTCTTTTTTGTAGCCGACGACGACGATGATCTCCCTGATCCCGTTCTTTTCGAGCGCCCGAACGATGTACTCCAGGATCGGCCGGTTCGCCACCGGCACCATCGCCTTGGGCATGGCATGGGTGAGGGGGCGCAGACGCCTGCCCTCCCCTGCTGCAAGAATAACTGCCTGCATGGTTTTCATTCACCTACCTGATCACGGTCCGGTCTTTGAGGGTGCCCTCGACCAGGCTGTGCGGCCCGATGAGGGAGTAACTCCCGATGACGCTGCCGACGTTCACCGAGCAGTTGATCCCGAAGAGGACGTGGTCGCCGATGATCGCCCCGAACTTCCTCCGGCCGGTGGACCTGCCGTTGATCGAGACGGTTCCGTGGTCGTGCCTGAGGTTTGCGACTTTGGTGCCGGCACCGAAGTTGCACTGGCTCCCGATGATCGAGTCACCGATATAGTTGAAGTGCGGGATCTTTGTCCCGGCGAAGACGATCGAGTTTTTCACCTCGACGGCGTGGCCGATATGGCAACCGTCGCCGATTGCCGTCGAACCCCTGATATAGGCGTGGGGGCCGATCGTGCACCCCTCGCCGACGATGCAGTCGCCCTCGATGTAGGTTCCAGACTTGACCACCGAGTTTTTGCCCAGGACCAGTTTGCCGTGGACGACGACCCCGTCCTCGACCGTCCCCTCGCAGGCGGGCTTCATCCGTGCGAGCAGGGCGGCGCTGGCGCCCAGGAGGTCCCAGGGGGCCCCGACGTCCATCCAGGTGGAGAGGCGGTAGGCGGAGAGGTTTCCTTCGGCGATATAGTCGGCCAGGGCATCGGTGAGCTCGTATTCTCCCCGGCCTGAGAGAGGCACGCCCTCCAGCCGTTTGTAGATCTCGGGGTCGAAGAGGTAGACGCCGGCGTTGATCATCCGGCTTTTTGGCTGGCGTGATTTCTCCTCGAGCCCGGTAATCTGGTCTCCGTCGATCGTCACGACGCCGTAGTCCTGCGGGTGGTCGCTCTCGTAGACGCCCATGCACGGGGCTTCTCTCGTGCAGAGGTCGGCGAGATCGGCCGCATCGACGATCATGTCTCCGTTGAGCATCAGGAACCGGTCGGTGACCAGTCCTTTTGTCGCTCGCAGGGCGTCGGCCGTCCCGAGCTGGCGGCGCTGGACGACGTAGCGGATCGTGACGCCGAGGCGGCTGCCGTCGCCGAACCACTCCCTCACCTCACGCTCGCCGTAGCCGACGACCAGGGTGATCGAGGTGATCCCGGCCTCGGTGACTGCCCTGACCAGGTGCTCGAGCATCGGGCGGTTGGCAAGGGGGAGCATCACCTTCGGGCGCTCGGCGGTGAGGGGGCGCATCCGCGTTCCCTCGCCCGCCGCAAGGATGACGCACTCCATCATGCGGCCCTCCTGAGGCGCTCTTTGCCCGCGTCCATCATCCGTTTTGCAGCGGCGGCATCCCTGCCTTCGGCGGTGAACCTGATCTTCGGCTCGGTCCCGCTCGCCCTGATCAGGCACCAGCCCTCCTCGTCCTCGATCCTGATGCCGTCTGTTGCTACGGCGGCGCCCATGGCGGCCATCACCTTGCGGGCGTTCTCGATCCTGACCGAGTCCCTGAGGATCGGATAGGCAGGCATCGCCGCCACCCGTTCGGCGATATCCCACTCGCCGGCGATCTCGCAGAGGAGGGCGGCGGCGTAGATGCCGTCAGGGCAGAGGGAGTTTTTCGGAAAGATCCATGCGCCCGACGGCTCGCCGCCAAAGTCGCCCCATTTCAGGAGTTCTTCTGAGACGAAGGTGTCGCCCACCGGCGTCCGGTGCACCTCGGCCACCTCCTCGATCGCCATCGAGGCGTCCGAGGTGGTGACGACGCGTTTGGCTCCGAGGTACTCGGCAAAGAGCATGAGGAGGTGATCGCCACCGATGTACCGGCCCTTGCCGTCGAAGGCCATCATCCGGTCGGCGTCGCCGTCGTGGACGATCCCACATGCGGCCTTGCGTTTTTGCACCATCGCGGGCATGTACGGGAGGTTCTTCTCGAGGGGTTCAGAAGGGCGGACGAACCGGCCCGAGGGGTTTGCATTGAGGCAGAGGGCCTGAACGCCCGCATCGGCAAGAAGCGCCGGCGTGATCGCGCTCCCGGCGCCGTTTCCGCAGTCGACAACGACGGAGAGCCCTTCCGGGAGGTCGAGGGCGTTCAGGATCGCATTCTTATGGATCGAGACGGCGTCGATGGCGTGGATATGCCCCTGCTCCCGCCAGCCCGCCCCGTGTTCTTTCCCGATCTCCTCCTCCATCCGCTGCTGCTGGGCGGAGGTGAAGGACGAACCGTCCGGGTTGAGGATTTTGATCCCGTTGTACTCCTCCGGGTTGTGGGAGGCGGTGATCATCACGCCGAAGGTATGGGCCCGCGCGGCGCAGGCGACGGTCGGCGTGGGTGCGATCCCGCAGGTATATACGTCCGAACCAGCCGAGAGGATGCCCGCGGTGACGGCGTCGGCAAGCAGCGGCCCGGTCGTCCGGGCGTCCATGCCGACGACCGCCGAACCGCCGGCTTTCGCGGCTGCTGCCCCCACCTGCACGGCGAGGTCTGCAAATCCGCCGGAATATTCTCTTCTGATCCCTGAAGAGCCGAAAAGCATGCGCGGTAATGTGCCTTCACAGGATATCAGTTTTGGGAATCTTGCGCGCAGAGGGGTCAGTGCCCGTACGGGCACCAGTGCTCGATCCCGAGGAGGGTGGCGACACCGGCGGTGGATGGGCCCAGACAGATCACCCGTTTTTTGCCGAGGGCTCCCTCGACGACGGCAAGGCCCTCGTTCGAGATGAGTCCTGGCCCGACGACCAGGAGGACGTCGGCGTCGGCGGGGTCGTCGGTGATGGTGATCCCGGTCAGGGGCCCCCGCATATCGCCTGCCGCGTAGACTCGCGCCCCTGCAAGCGCCTGTGCCAGCCCGCTCAGGCAGGCGGCGTGCCGGGATTCCTCGCAGGGGTTCACCCTCCGGTTGATGCAGAAGAAGGCGGTGACTGCGTTGACGATAGCGCAGGCGGCCGTCCGCTCCACCGGGCTGTTGAGGGGCGCACCGAACATGAACGATACCTTCGTGCAGGCCTGTATCGGGTCCGGAGTGACCACATGGCCGCGCCGGTCGCCGAAGCAGGCCTCCACGCAGACGCCGCGGGGGTACTGGCAGACGGCAAGTTTCGGGTTTTTCGTCAGGGAGACGCTCCCCTCGTCGCAGCCTGAATTCTTCACTGTTTCTTCGAGATGTGCCACTGCTGATGCGATAAGATTCATCTTCACCTCATACGAATGGGCGGTCTGAGAGGATCACCCGTGCCGGCGACCCGTCCAGCCCTTTCAGGCGGAGTGGGAGCGCCGCCATATAATACTCTCCTTCAGGCACGGCCGATAGGTCGAGGAGTTCGATCACCGCGATTCCCCTGTCGAGAAGGGTGCGGTGCACGGTGCCGTCGCCGTCATAGGCCTCGATCGACGGGGAATCGATGCCGATGCACCTGACCCCTTCCTGTACGAGAAGGGCGGTGGCATCCGGGGTCAGGTGCGGATACGCCGGATCGAATGCTGTTCTACCGGAAAACCAGGTCTTGAGGAGGAGCCGTTCGGCACCTTCAATTCTTCCCTGGAGGTCGGACGCCTGGATCGCCGTCGCCGTTCCCAGGTCGAGGAGACGGCACCGGCCGATAAGCCGTCCGGGATCGATTTTGTCGATGGTCCGCCCGTCCTTCAGGTAATGCGAAGGAGCGTCGATGTGGGTGCCGGTGTGGGTCGAGAGGGAGAGGAGGCTTATGAGGTAGGCGCCGTGATCCTCGGTGCTGATCGCCGGTTTCGGGTCTCCTCCGGGGAATATGAGGATCTCTTCGGAGAGTTCTCGCGTGACGTCGTAATACATTTCTTACCCCTCCCATCCATAGGTGCCGATGAGGGGGACAAAGGCCACCCCTCCCCACGAACGCACCACGAAGTCCCCGCCCCTGCGGGTGTAGCAGACGAGGTCCTGCAGGTGGCGGGAGCCGACCGGGGCGACGAGCCTGCCGCCGTCGGCGACCTGGTCGAAGAGCGGTTCCGGGACTGAGGGTGCGGCGGCGGTGACGATGATCCCGTCGTACGGGGCGTGCTCGGGGAGGCCGAGCGTCCCGTCGCCGACGACCACATGGATGTTTGCCGTCCCGACCGCCTCCAGGTTCCGTTCCGCCTGCGCCGCCACCGAGGCGATCCGCTCCACGCTCCAGACCTCGCGGACGATCCGCCCGAGCACGGCCGCCTGATACCCGCTCCCGGTCCCGATTTCAAGGATCCGGTCGCCCGGTTCCGGGGAGAGGAGTTCGGTCATCACCGCCACGATATAGGGCTGCGATATCGTCTGCTCCTCCCCGATCGGGAGGGGGTGGTCCCCGTAGGCGGCAGATCTGAGGTCTTCGGGGACAAAAAGGTGGCGTGGAACCTCCCGCATGGCGGCAAGAACCCTCTCGTTCGAGACGCCCCTTGCCCTGATCTGATGCTCGACCATCAGACGGCGTGCCTGCGCGAAGTCCTGCTCCATCTGTTTTAGAAACCAGCGTCTGCGGCGTCGATCGCCGCGTCGATCTGCTGCTGCAGCATCGGCGGCAGCCCCTCGATCTTCACGTCTAAAAAGCCGCGGATGATCGTCGCCGTCGCCGTCTCCTCGTCGAGGCCGCGGGCCATCAGGTACTCAATCTCGTCGCGGGCGATCTTGCCGACCGCTGCCTCGTGCGAGAGTTCGGTCCCGGTCACTCTGCCCTCGATCTCCGGGATCGCATGGATTGTCCCGTCCTTGAGGATCATCCCCTTGCACTCGATATGCCCCTTCGTCTCCTCGGTCTCACCCAGGATATGGCCCCGTGAGATGATCGTCCCGCCCTTCGTGATGGCGCGGGTGATCAGTTCGGCGCTGCTCCCCTTCCCCCGCAGAATCGCCCTGGAGCCCAGGTCGAAGTGAGAGTCTGGCTGTGCGACCACGATGGACGAGAAGCGTCCGACGGCGTTTTTGCCGAGCGTCGCCTGCGGGTACATCTGGATCCGGGAGACCGGCTGCATGCAGACATAGTTGGAGATGAAGACGCCGTTCTCCTCTACGATGGCGGCGCTTCGCGGGTAGACTGAGATGTGCGGGTTCCAGTTGTGGATCATCGTCGAGGTGATCCTGGCGTTTTTGCCGACGTAAAACTCGGTCACGCCGAGATGCGAGCCGCTTTTCGCCCCGGCGGCGCTGGCGCACCCGGAGATCACGTGAAGTTCGGCGCCCTCCTCGGCGATCATGATGTTGTGCACTGTCTGCACCGGCCCGCCTGCAAGGTAAAGGCCGGCCTGCACCGGATAGACGGTGCGGGCGCCCTTGTGGGCGATGACCACGACGCCTGCCGGGCGCTCCTGTTTTGCGACGAACTCAGTGTACTTGTCCTTGTCCTTCTTGACGGCGTTCCAGTAGCGTTCGGCCATCCAGTCATACTTCTGCAGGGCGTCTGCGAGGGAGAGCACCTCCACGCCCTCGGCCGAGCAGGTGGTCTGGAGGATCTTCTGGTCCATCTGGAAGAAACTTCCGCAGCGGTTCTCGAGCCCGATCTCCAGCCCGGTCTGGGTGAGCCGCTCCTTCTCGGCGTCCGGAAGGCGGGCGATTTCATTCATATCTGCTGGCATGCAAGGCACTCCCTGTATCCTCTCTCTTTGATCACTTTCAGTATCTCGCGGGGGTTGCCGTGGCACCGGATCGTCCCGTCGATCATGACATGGCCGAAGTCGGCGTCGAGATAATCGAGGATATAGCCGGTGTGGGTGATGATCAGCCCGCTCTTCTGCCGGTTTACGATGTGCTGGTCTTTCTGGAGGAGGTGTGCGATCGAGGTGCCCATCAGGGAGATGTTCTCCAGGTCCACCCCGCTCTCGGGCTCGTCAAGCATGATGAAGTCGGGCCGCTGGATCATCAACTGCAGCACCTCGCTCCGCTTGATCTCGCCGCCTGAAAATCCCTTGTTGATATCCCGTTCGAGAAAACGCTCCATGTCCATGGACCGCGCGTAGGTCGGGATATCTCCGGTCTTTCCTCCTGCCACCGCCGTGAGGAGTTTCTCGAGTTTGAGGCCTGATATGGTGGGGGGGCGCTGGAAGAGCATTCCTATCCCCATCTGCGCCCGTTCTTGGATGGGCATGTGGGTGATATCCTTTCCATTGTAGACGATCCGTCCGCCGATGACCTCGTAGTTGCCAAAGCCCATGATGGTCATCAACAGGGTGCTCTTCCCCGAGCCGTTCGGCCCCATGAGGACGTGCGTCTCCCCGTCATTGATCTGAAGATCGATCTCGTGGAGGACTTCCCGGTCCCCGACCCTGACCTTCAGCTTCTCGATTTTGAGCATGGATACCTCTCCAGAGTATTTCTGATAATGCAGATAAACAGTTATCGGCAGAAGATACACTTTCACCCCGCGCCCGGCCCGGGATAATATACCCTTCACCCCCCGGTATGATCATGGACGATACGACCTTCTCGGCACTCGCCGAGCGTGCCCGGGCCTACCCGGTTGTTCTGCGCAAAAGCCAGATGTCGAAGATCACCCTCCGTGCACGGGAGACAGCGGCGTGCAGGGGGAGAGAGGCCCCGGTCCTGCCCTGCCGGGTCTGCACCCGGTTTATGGATATGAACGCACGCGAAACCGGAGAAGATACGGCGAGGGTTCAGGACTTCGCCTCTCTCGCGTGAACGAGAGGTGAACCGGAATATCCTGCCTGTTTGCGATGGGGCCGACCTGGTTCACACAGCCGGAGAACTGGAGAGGAGCCACGCGAAGGTGCCTTTTCGGTCGTAGCGGTGGCCGGCGATATAGTTGTAGGTTTCGACGGCCCGGTCGTATCTCCGGGAATCTGCCGCATACTCCGCAACGGCCTGGTTGTAGGTTTCCACTCTGTTGTTGTAGCCCTGTATCCGTGCGGTGAAACCTGCGATATCTCCTGCCAGGAGCAGTTTCTCAATGGTCTCTTTCTCGCTGGCGATGCTGGCCCCGGTCTTTTTCAGGTCGGCCTGACGCTCGCTGAGGTTCAGGGCGAAGGTGTCGATGACGGCGCGTGCCGCCCCTGACTGCTCCATGATATATGCCGTCTCAGCTCTGGCCGTGTAGTCCACGGTACCGTTGCCCACCCTGATCACCTGGGGGTCTCCGGTGAGGCGCGCGCCGTTTGCCAGGTTATCCGGGACGACCCCGACGAAGTTGTAATCGGTCGTCTCGATGAAGGCGTAGCCGGTCGAGCCGTACGTGCCGGTGTCCGTAGCAACGCCGACGCCCATATGGGAGTTCTCAATGAAGTTGAGGAGGGCGACATCGTAGCCGGCCCTGGAGAGGAGGGCGGCGAGGAGGAGACTCTTGTCGTCGCAGTCGCCGGTCCGCTCGGCCACGGTCTCCACCGGGAACTTCGGCGGAGCGCCGCCGGGGTGGTCCTCGTACGGGATGGACTGGACAAATGCCGTGATCATCTCCAGGTACCGGTCGGAGTCAAGACCGTTTTCGTCCCTGATCCCGGAAAAAGCACTGAGAAGACCAGTATAGAGTGCCTCCTGGTGCGGGTCGTCGATGAACGCGAGATAATATGCCGGGATCCACTCGTCGTCAGGGATCTCCCGGTAGAGTATGGCGCTCTTCGATCCGTCCCGCGCCCCCGTGTAGACGGCGGCGTCCACCGGCATCCTGAGCCGGTAACGGGCGTCTTCAAAGGGAAAGATGAATTCAGCCTGATCTGTTCCCAGGACGTTCGATGCCGGTGTGATGGAGGGGTAAATGACGATGGGGCGAAGCATCGTTACGATCCCGGAAGCAACCAGAACGCCGGTGCACAGCAGCGTTATCACTATAATTGTCGTCCATATCGGCCTGTTCATCACGTACTGTCTCCCCCGTCTCCTGTTTTCTCAGGCGAGACTCATGGGTGCCATTATATAAATGTTTCTCTGATCGCTTCGGGGAGGTCGGCGATCGAGGGGAGGAGGAGGTCCGGCCTGATCAGGGAAGCCTCGAATACCTCCTGCCTGAATTTTCCGGTCCTGACCAGCGCCGTCCTCATGCCTGCGGCCTGTGCTCCGCCGACATCGGTTCTGAGATCGTCGCCGACCATGAGGGCGCTGGATGGTTGTATGCCCATGTCCTCGAGGGCAAGCCTGAAAAATTCAGGCGACGGTTTGCCGACGACCACGGCTTCGCGCTCAGAGGCGTATTCGAGTGCCGCCACAAACGGCCCTGCGGAGAGCATCATCCCGTCCGCACCCATCCAGTAGCGGTCCTTTTCGAGGGCGACGATCCCGGCCCCTTCGAGGGCCATCCTGAAGGCCCGGTTCATCGCCTCGTAGGTGAAGCCGTCGCCTGCGTCCCCGACCACGACCGCTTCGGCCCCCTCTTCGACGAGAGCGATCCCCGCGGCGATGAAGTCGTCCCTGACATCGCCGCGGGTGAGGAGGAAGGTCTTTTTTCCCTGCAGGTGCCTGATCGCCGCACGCGGCGGGTTGAAGATCAGGGAGTCGTCGATATCATAGTCCAGCGCCCTGAGGCGTGCGGCGATGGAGCGGCGGGAACGGCTGGTGGTGTTGGATACGCACCTGAAGGGTACGCCCTCCTCCTCCAGCCATGCCACCGTCTCTCTCCCCCCGTCGATCGCCCTGCCGCCTGCATACAGCACCCCGTCGATATCGAGAAGGACGCCCCTGATCTGCCCGGCCTCTGCCATACCAGATCTTCTGGTGCGGATGAGGTTTTTGGTCTTGCGCCTCACCGTATTTTATATATTTGGTCTGATATATTCCTCCGGCACCGCGGCCTCTGTTCCGGGGTGCCGGAGAGGTGGAACAGATGACTAAAATAGAGCAGATACCTGCCGAGCTGAGGTGGAACATTGCGACGCGGGCGGCGACGGCGATGCCGTTCGCCTATCATCGTGCGGTCATGGAGCGGTACGGCGAGGGCTTTGAAGAGTCGATCGTGGCGATCTGGCGGGAGGCCGGAAAGGGGCAGGGTGCGCTCGCCCGCGGTTTCGCCATGCCGTTGAAGAATGCGGCGGACGTGGCGGAGGCGTACAGCACCATCTCGACCCTCCTGCTCGGCCCTGAACTGCAGGGCGAGGTGAAGGTGGCGAAAGACCGGGACTGCGCCGATATTGTCGTGACCTCCTGTCCCATGTGCTCCCGTGCATCTGAGATGGGGATGGACCCGCGCGCCTGCTGTGCCGACTGCAGGGCGTATGGTGAGTCTGCGGTTGAGAGCCTGAACCCATCCTACGGGATTGCGCACCGGAGCGGGATCTGCGTCGGCGATGCCGAGTGCAGGATGAGGATCGAGCCGAAAGCCTGAATGCCCGTGGTTCGATCCCATCTTTTTTAGTATCTGTGGGCGAGAGTGGTGGTGATGGCAAAGGATCTGATCGAGGAGATCCCGCCGATGGCGAGGTGGCGGTTTGCGGCGCGTCTGGCCGCCCTCATTCCGGCGCTCTACTCCTGCGCCCTGCGCGGTGAAGGAACCGGGGCGGTCGAAGAGCGGGAGCAAATGATCTGGTACGCGATCGGCCGCGAGGTGAAGGAGATCGTCGATACCTTCGGCATTTCGACCGATAACGCGGAGGAGATCGCCGGGGCGCTGAGGGTCGGCGCCGTGGTGCTCTTCGGCCCGGAGTTCAGGGTCACTGTCCTCCCGGCGTCAGGAGAAGCGGCGACGGTGGTGATGAAAGGATGCCCGTTTACCGGGACGCTGCGTGATGTCGCATGCGATCTCTCCGCGGGCGCTTCATGGTGCATGCCGTTTGCCATCTCGGCTGTCGAGCACCTGAACGGGGCGTTCACCCTCAGGTTCGTGCGGGCGCGGTGCATGGGCGATGCTCAGTGCGAGATGGTCATCCGAAAGAGGGGGGAGGGGGAATAACCCTCTCTTTATCGGGCGTGAGGATATGGCTGCAGAGGATGCCGTCGTCGCCGTCGATCTCGGGGCGACCAACCTGAGGGCGGCACTGGTCACGCGGGAGGGTCTGGCCGGGGACAGCGTCGTCGCCGACACCCCGCGGCAGGGACGCTCTGGCATGGCCGTGACTGACGCCGTCGCCTCGGCTGTTGACCAGGTGCTCGAAGGCAGCGCTGCCCGGGCGATCGGGGTCGCCTCGGCCGGCCCGATCGATGCTGCGGCGGGCACGGTCGTCCGCTCGCCGAACATGGCCTTTGATGAAGTCCCGCTCGTCGGCCCGCTCACCGACCGCTTCGGCCTCCCTGTCAGTCTGATCAACGATTGCCGGGCCGGCGCCCTGGGGGAGCGCTGGCGCGGGGCCGGGACGCGTGTGGATAATCTGGTCTATATCACCTTTTCCACCGGGATCGGCGGGGGTGCGGTCGTCGACGGCCGCCTGCTCCTCGGGAGGGGTGGGAACGCCGGTGAGGTCGGCCACCTCCATGTGGATTGTGCATACGCTCTCCCGTGCGGCTGCGGGCATACCGGCCACTGGGAGGGCTATGCCTCCGGGACCGGGATGCCGGGGTTCTTTGCGGCGTGGTCTGCCCGGTGGGGTGAGCGACCCACCTTCGACGCCTCCACGAGCCGCGGGATTCTGGAGGCGGCGGTGGCGGGCGACCGGGTCGCCCTCGCCTTCATGGACGTCCTGGGCGAGGTGAACGGCCGGGCGGTTTCAGACCTGATCGTCGCCTACGATCCAGAAATGATCGTTATCGACGGCCCGATCGCACAGGCCCACGGTGGCCTGATCCTGCGGCACATGCTCCCGCATATCGACCGCTACCTTCCCCTCCCTGCGATCTGCGTCAGCCCCCTCGGCGGGCGGGCGCCGCTCTTTGGAGCGGCGGCATACGCCTTCGGAGCAGGGGGGATCAGCTCTCGCGGTCCTCCTCACCGAAGATGAAGAGATCTTCGATCCGGGCCCCGAGTTCCTGTGCGACCCGCCATGCGAGTTTGAGGGATGGGTTGTACTTCCCCTTCTCCAGGAAGACGACGGTCTCCCGGCGCACCCCGACGCGTGCAGCGAGTTCCTCCTGCGTGATCCCGATTTTTGCGCGGTATTCCCTGATCTTTGTCTGCATACGGCACCGTTATGGGATGGTGGTCACGATCCGCTCGCGGTCCAGATACCGCGTCGCCCATCCGACGAGGGCGAGCAGGGCGGCGGCGACGGCGACCAGCACCCCTTCGGTTCCCCAGCCGACGACGACCTCCTCTCCGGCCAGACCGGCCGAGAGCGAGAACGAGAAGATCACGCCGAAGATGATCGCCATGTTGATGATCTGGTTCTCGCGCATGCCCAGAAGGAGCTGGACAAAACCGAGCAGCCCGGCGGCGACGGCGATGAAGGCCGGGACCACGACGAGGACGTGAAGCACGACCGGCGCCGGGGGGAGGACGATCCCCCGGTCGACGACCGAGGCGACGCCGGCGATGATGCCGGTTCCGGCGAGTGCGAGAAGGTACGCCGGGAGGGTGATCCCGACGACCTTTCCGGCCCAGATCTCCCTGAGCGAGAGGGGGGTGCAGAGGAGGGTCTCGATCGTCCCCTCGGTCTTCTCCCGCAGGAAGGCCTGTCCCGAGAAGATGTAACTCATGAAGATCCCGGTCACGGTGATCACCATGAAGATCAGTGCACCGATGGAGGCTCCGCCTTCCGCCCCTGACCCGATGGTCGCCGTCCCGGAAAAAATGACCGTGACGAAGAGCGCCGATACCATGAGCTGGCGGGAGCGGATGATCAGCCCGGCCTCTTTGCGCGCCACGGTGAGGATATTGTTCATGCCGATCCCTCCGCCTGCCTGACCACAGAGAGATAGATCTCCTCCAGGGAGCGGTGGTCTTTCCTGACCTCTTCGATGGCGCAGCCGGCCTCCACCATTGCCCGCACCAGGGTGGGGACGTCGGCGCCGTTGAGGCGTGCAGAGACCTCCTCCCCATCCCGCGAGACCACGGCGACCCCCTGGGCCGCTGAGAGGACGGCGAGCGCCCGTTCGGCCGAGGACCTATCCGAGAGGGCGATCCTGACTTCAGTCCCGCCGCCGCTCCGCAGCCGCTCGAGCGTGTCGAACGCCCGGATCCGACCGTCGTGGAGAATGGCGACGGTCGAGCAGACGCGCTGGACCTCGTCGAGGTTGTGGGAGTTGACGACGACGGTCATCTCCTCCTCGCGCGAGAGGTCGGCGATCAGGTCGCGCACCATTCTCTGCGCCTCGGGATCGAGGCCGGCCGAGGGCTCGTCAAGGAAGAGCACCTCGGGATCGTGGAGGATCGCCCGCCCTATCCCGAGTTTTCTGCGCATGCCGGTCGAGAAGGTGCCGACGAGGCTGTCCTTTCTCTCGGTAAGTCCGGTGAACTCCAGGATCTCCCGCACCCTTTCGTCCCTGCCAGAGACCCCGTAGAGGCGGGCGTAGTAGTCGAGGTTTTCTTCGGCCGTGAGACGGTCGGATAGCCCATCTTTTTCCAGGAGCGCCCCTATCCGCCCGCGGAGACGGTCGGATCCGGCCATGTTCTCACCGAAGACGAGTGCATTCCCGGTGTCCGGTCGCAGGAGGCCGAGGAGGCAGCGCATCGTCGTGGTCTTTCCGGCGCCGTTCGGCCCGAGGAAACCGAAGACTTCGCCCTTTTTCACCGAGAAGGTGATGCCCTTGAGCACCGGCCTTCCTTTGAAGGCTTTCTGAAGATTTTCGACAGTGATTATGTTCATGATCGCTCCTTTCCGGGATTGAGGAGGGAGATTGCCGCTCTATCCACGATGAGCAGGAGGGCGCCCGAAAGGAGGAGGGAATCGGATTTTTTCATTCCACGTCCCCCTGCCTGAAGAACCACCACTGGAAGATCTTTGCCGAGACCGCCATCAGCAGGATCGAGGAGAGGATGACGTTGGTCGAGGAGAGGACGAGGAGACCCATATTCTCCGCCCAGAAGAGGACGAAGAGGTAGACGAGGGTGACGAACCAGGAGTAGGTGATCCCGTAGGCCCCGATCCTCCGCGTCCGCTCGTCCTGCTCTGGCCCCTCGTCCTTCCGCATCGCCCGCGCCCCGGCGAAGATGAGGATGACGACGCCAGAGGTGACGAAAATCCCGGTGGTGGCGTCGGAACCGATCCCGGTGAGGTGCTGGACGACCCCGATAGCAAGGAAGAGAAAGCCGAAGATCACCCAGAGTCTGATGCGGCGTTTCATTCCTGTGCCTCCCGTCTGGCGAGGCACCACGAGAAGGCCGCTGCGCTGAAGACCATGAAGAAGAGGAGGGCGGCGAAGACGCCCCTCATATCGAAGGCGATCAGTTCGAGTTCGTTCGCCCAGAAGAGGGCGCAGAGGAGGATGAGGGTGGCGAACCACGACCACGATGCCGCCGCCCCATCGATCTTCCGCGTCCGCTCGTCGGACTCGATACCGTCGCCGAAGCGGCGGTGGTTGAAGGCGCCCATCATGACCATCACCGTCCCGACGACGATGAGCAATGTGGAGAGGGCGGTGTCGACGGCGGCGCCGCCCACCCGGAGAAAGATGCCGACCGCCGCCAGGACGAGGCCGGCGCCGGTCTGGAGGATATAACGCGTCTTCACGTGCATCACCGATTGTGAGATATATCTCACGTTATGTTAGATATTACTAACATCGGGTATTTTATCGTTGTGGTATATTTCTAACATCCGGATCGCAGAAATCGGCAGGTTCATTCTTATAGGCGTTGAAATCTAAAAGTGTGGCATTAATAAAGCGCTTTGGCATTTTATCGGTCGCCAGGATCAATGCGGCGATCAGCCTCGTGATAGGGCTCATCCTGAGCGTCCTCTGGATCGTCTTCACCGGCGTTACCGGGGTCGCCAGGGGTATAAACAGTGCCGCCATCGGCAGCGCGGCAATGAACGGGGCGAGCGGCCTCGTCGTCATCATCTTCGTCACGATTGTCTATGCGATCGTCGGTTTCGTCGCCGGTGCCCTGGTGGCATTCCTCTACAACGTCGCCGCCGGGTGGTTCGGCGGGATCGAGATGGAGATCTCGGACTGATCTTTTTATCTGGCCCGGCTACCCCCTATCGGCGGGATGTGGATCGTCATCTTCTGGACCCCGTCTCCTTTCTTTCCGGTCACATTGTGGATGAGGCGGATCCGCCCCCTTTCTCCCTGCTGCCCCCGGGCGCTCTTTCCAGCCTGTAGGTTCCGCAAGGGGCCACGATCTCAAAGCGCGCCCCCTGGCCCGGTGTCCCGACTTCCCTGATCGAAAGCCCGGTGATCGCGAGGATCTCCCTGGCGAGGAAGAGCCCGTAACCGGTGTTCTTCCCGACACCCCGCCTGAATATTTTTCTCTTCTCCTCCTCTTCGATCCCGACCCCGTCGTCCTCGCAGACGATGATCAGGCTGTCGCCCTCTTCTCTCACGGAAAACCCGATCCTGCTCACGGTGCCGCCGTGCCTGACGGCGTTGTCGATGAGGTTGGTGAAGACCTTTTCAAGGAGGGGGTCGGCATAGATAAGCACGCCGCTGATCCCGTTTTCAACGACGATATCTGAGCGATACAGCGTCATCGAGGCGTCCCTTACCAGGCGGCGGACGTCCTGCCAGGCAGGATTGTGGACGCCGATGTCCTGGTAGTCCCTGGTGAAGGAGATCTGGTGGCGGATCACGTTTGCCGACTCTTCCGCCTTCTCGACAAGGGCGACCGCCTCCGGCTCAAGGCTGAAGTCCCTGACGAATTCGAGATACCCGAGCAGGGCCGTGAGCCGGTTCAGGACGTCGTGGCGGGTGATGTTCGAGAGCAGGTTGAGTTTCTCGTTTGCCCGCTTCAGCGTCTCCTCAATGTGTTTCCTCGCGGTGACATCCCGCTTGTTCTCTCTCCTGCCCATATAGGTGCCGTCTTCCCTGAAGACCGGCTGGCAATAGTGGCTGATCCACCTGACCTCGCCCTGTTTCGTGACGATCCTGTACTCGATGTGGCCGACCCCTTCGTTGTCGTGGAGGCCGTCGCTGTAGTGCCGCTCGACCGCCTCCCGGTCGTCCGGGTGGGCGATCCGCACCTGCAGGGTGGGATCGTCCATGAATTCCCCGGCAGAGTATCCGGTGATCCGTTCGCAGGACGGCGATACGTAGAAATATCTCCCGCCAGGCCCCAGCCACGCCTCCCAGTCGTAGGTGAAATCGGCGATCGTCCGGTATTTCATCTCGCTCTCCCTGAGGGCCTGCTCCATTCGTTTTCTCTCGCCGATATCGACGATGACGCCGACGATCCCTGCGACCGCCCCGCCTGAGTCGAAGAGTGCGGTCTTTGAGAAGAGGACGTCCCGCCGCTTCCCGTCCCTTTCCGTGATGGCGAACTCATAGCGCTGGACATGGGGGCGTTCGACGATGAGCCTGTCCTTGTCCCGGTAAACGTCGGCGTACTCCGCGGGGAAGAAATCGTGGATCTCCCTGCCGATGATCTCGTCCCTGGACCTTCCCGTGAGGTCCTCGAAGGCGCGGTTGCAGTCGCGGTAGATGCCGCGGGTGTCCCGGTAGAACACGGGCGCCGGGATTGCGTCCATCAGCGCCTGGACATAGTTCACCTTCTCGGTGAGGGCGATCTCCATCCCTTTTCTCTCCGAGATGTCCAGGACGGTGCCGACGAGCACCCTGACGCCGCCGATAGTGGTTGCCGAGCCGCGGATCTCGACGGTGATGGTCACTCCGTCTTTGCGCACCCCCGTAAACTCGTAGACCTCTTTGCTGCCCATCTCCTGCTCGCGGAGTCTCTCTCTGACCGTGTCCCGGTCGCCGGGGTGGACGATACTGAGGAGGGGCATGCCGGCCGCGAGTTCCTCGACGGTATAGCCGAAGATTGCGGCGAACCTGGGGTTGACGTAGGTGAATCGGCCGTCGAGCAGGATATAGATCCCGGCCGGAGACTGCTCTGAGAGCACCTTGAACTTCTTCTCGGAGTCCCGCAGCGCTTCTTCGGCCCGCTTCCTGTCGGTGGTATCCCTGCCGACAGACTGGTACTCAATCGGAGCGGCACCTCTGTTAAAAATTGCCCGGTCGACCCATTGCTGCCACCGAACATCGCCGTTTTCCAGCACCACCCGGTGCTCGATGCTGCCGACGGGGTTTTGCGGCGTGAGGCTCTTGAAATGCTCCTGAATAATGGGTATCTCTTCTTCCGGCACCTTTGAAAAAAATGGTTTTCCAACGATTTTTTCGGGAGTCGTACCGTAATATCGGCAGAACGCCTCGTTTGCAAACACCTGTGTCCCGTCGGGGCGGAACCGGCTGATCAGTTCGGTCTGGCTCTCGACGACGGCCCGGTAGCGCGCCTCGCTCATCCTCAGCGCCGCCTCTGCGCGGGTGTTCTGGACCGCCTGCCTGATCATGTTTTTCAGCTCGGCGAACTGGCTCTTCGGGTCGCCGCCCTTCTGGAGGTAGAAGTTCGCCCCGTTGTTGAGGGCCTCGATGACCACGTCCTCCCGCCCGCGGCCGGTGAAGATGATGAACGGGGCGGTCTGGCCGCGAGCCCTGACGGCCTTTAAGAACTCTATCCCGTCCATCTCCGGCATCTCATAATCTGAGATGATGGCGTCGAAGGACCTGCCCCCAAGTACGTCGAGGGCGTCTGATGCGCCCTCGCATCTCGTCACCGAAAATTCACCTCCCCTCTGCAGATAAAGGCTGGTGACATCGAGAATCATGGGATCGTCGTCGACGAGCAACACTGAGATCATGGTTGTCCTGATCATAGATGGTGTCTGCGCCGTTTTAACTTGCGGGGACGGCGCTCACACTCCCTCCGTCTGCCGTGCCGGACAGACATTGCAGATGGAGAAGGGTACGTCCTCCTCTTTGTCCCGGATCGGGCAGTAATATTCGTTCCCTCGTCTTTCGACCGCGAAACCTCCGGGAAATGGGGTGCCGACCGGGTGACCGGGCCCGCCCTCGACGAAGATCGTATAGCCGGTGACGAGGTAGTAAAAGAGGGTGTGAAGGGGGTTTGAAAAACCGATGTCGGTCTGCGAGCCCTTCCTGTTGAGGCACCCGCCCGGGATCAGGGCGACGAAGGCGGAGAAATGTTCGGGGTCGGGTATGGGCTCGTCCATCCGGGCGAAAGCCCCTGATCGGTGGCTGCACATCAGTCTATGATATGCCCCGAAGATCTGCTCCTCGAAGTACGGCCTCACCCGGCTCCGGTAGGGCTCGGGGAGCGCTTCGACCTCGCGCCTGATCCCCCCGCCGATCCGCTGGAGGTCATACAGGGAGAAACGAGCCGCCTCTTTTGCAATCGCTCTCCCGAGTTCTCCTCTTGTCCGGCATTGGGATAGGCGGCTGGCGGCCCTGGCGATCTGTCCGGCGTCTGGTTGGGGCATCCTGTGAAGAGTGTCGTCGGTGAAAACGTTTCAAGGCTTTGGGGACGGTTCAGGGCCGCCTTCGGTTCACCACCTGAACCGCTCCTGTTTCTGCGCTTTTTCCTCGAACGGGATGAGCACGTAGCCGTGAACCTTCCTGCCGGGATCGAGGTCGATCTCCAGGTAGAGTTCCTGCTCCCTCTGCTCCATCGCCACAGCGGCCGGATCGGCCCCGATCTCCGCGAAGCCGAGGCCGGCAAGGTCCTGCTCGATGCTCTCCAGCGATCTACCTTCGGCGGCATCGAGGATCGATTCGGCCGTCTTCATCATGCCGATCTGATAGTCTCTGTCGACCATGCTCTTCCCTGTCGCGGCAGGGGTATAAATCCTGTGCAGGTGCGGTCGCACCCCCCGGGGCATCTGTTCGTAAAGGCTGATAAACGCTGGCTTTTCGAGAATAATGGCGATTTTAATAACGTATTTATAATTTTGGCGCCTGAAAATTCTGTTATGAAATATTCGACTCTGGTGATTTTACTCTCCTTCCTGATCTCGGTGACCCTTGCTGCATCGGGGTGCACGGGTGTCCAGCCGACCGACACCATGACGCCCTCGGAGACGACCGTCCCTGAGACGCCGACCGTACAGCCGACGGTGACCCCGTCGCACAGCGTGGACGAGATGGTGGCCTTTGTCCGGGATGCGGTGGCGTTTGCGAACGAGCAGGGAAAAGAGGCCGCACTCGAGGTCTTCTCCGATCCGAACGGCTCGTTCACGCGGGGAGACCTCTACATCTACGCCTATGACTTCGACGGGACGACCCTCGCCCACCCGATCAACCAGGAGAAGATCGGCGTGAACCGGCTGAACGAGACCGACGTTGTGGGTAACCTCTACATCCGCGACCTGCGTGACGTTGCCGAAAATGGCAGCGGTTTCGTGTACTTCTATTACATCGACCCGGCGCAGAACCTGACCGTGCAGCCGAAGCTCGGCTATGTCGAGCGGGTGGACGAGACCTGGTGGCTCGGCTCGGGCATCTACGGCGTCGAAGCGCCGGCGACGGCCTGAACCTGCCGGTCCCCTCCCCTCTATTTTCCGGCCGCGACCCGCCCGGTGCTGTAGCCGATTGCGATCGCCATCGTCGGGATCAGCAGGTAGCGAAGACCGATCTGTCCGAAATACGTCGGTATATCCATCCCGGATATCGGGATGAGGAACAGGAGGTCGAGCGCCCAGTTCATGGCGAGCCAGACCCCGCCGGTGATCACGCCCTCCCTGAGGTGGCCTGACTGCACCCCTCCAAACCAGAGGACCAGGAGCGCTGCCCCAATGATGCCGCCGATGACGATCATGACGCTTTTGAAGAGGAATACGTCGATGAGGAGGAAGCCTTCTGGGCTATAGAAGGGGACCGCCGCGAGGAACGGGATCAGCCAGGTCAGGCCGCCATATGCCATGAGCCTGACCGATTTTTTCAGCCTGTTATCCATATGCTGGTTCTCTCCGGTGATGGGTATGAGGATTTCCCGCCCTGCCCCTGAACGGTGCAGACATGGATTTTATTCACCTTTTCAGATCAGGGAAGACAAGGACCGCCACCAGCGCTCCGCCCTGTACCGGCACCCGGTGCACGGCGGCATGCAGGTGCTCTCTCCGGATCCGATCGTTGACGATCTCCTCTATCAGGGTGATCTGATCGCCGTTCACCGCCCGCAACGGTGCAATGAACCCGTCGTTTTCCACGCCGTAGATAATGCCGTATCTTCGAAGAACGCCCCCCCGGATCTGCCGCATGATTGCAGGAACGATCTCTTCGATCGCATAGGTTGACGGTTTCTGGATCACAAACTCCTTTGACCTGAACTCCAGTGCATCTTCCTGCTCAAAACGGCTGTCGATTCCTCGATGCTTGATCTGATCGATCATGTGGCCGAAGACCGATCCGAAATGCCCACACTCGAGGTGGTATCGCCAGTACTCGCAGAGGAGCATCTGCAGGATGGACCGGGTGTTCAGGTTTCGGGAAGCCCTGCAGAGGCCGAGCAGGGTGGCGCCGTACGTCCCTGCCCCGTCCGGCATCTTCAGGTTGTTTTTGACGCTCAGCGATCCGATGACGATCGGATCCCCGGCGGTCTCTTCGCCGGCATGCCAGAGTGCAAGCGGTTTGCTCTCGAATATGCTCTGATAGATCTCGTCAGTCATGCCGGGAGAGGGCCTGATCCTGGGTATCCTCTCGGTGACATAGCATATTCTGCATCCGGGATGGTTTTTGTGTATGACTACTCTCCTTCCTTCAGGGGTATTTTCAAAAAGAGCCTCTCGGTCGTCCTCATATTTGTATGTCCTCGGTATGAGATCGAACCGTTCAGATAACTTCGGGGCATAGTGCGTCTGTATCAGTTCCCCGAGAATTTCGAACAACCCCACCTCACCCAAAGTACTTTATAGTCCCGGATCGACCTTTTTCCCATGAGCACGTTTACCAATTTCGCGATCCACCACGAATATGCCAGCCTTGCAGCTCTGGGTGATCGGCTGGGTGAGGTCAGCGGTCTGATCGACTGGGATGCCTTCCGCCCTCTCCTTGCTGACCTCTACACCAACGCCGAGGGGCGAGGCGGCCGTCCGAACTATGACGTCGTTCTGATGATCCGGCTGCTGGTGCTTCAGCAGTGGTATGGCCTGTCTGACCCCGAACTGGAGCGTCAGGCGACCGACCGGATCTCGTTCCGTCACTTCCTGGGATATCCGGAAACCATTCCGGATCGGTCGACGGTCTGGCTGTTCCGGGAACGCTTGGCGCAAACCGGGAAGGATACCGCGATCTGGGATGAGTTCCAGCGGCAACTCGAAGTACAAGGGCTCGCCATCAAACGCGGTGTCATGCAGGACGCGACGTTCATCACCGCCGATCCCGGGCATGCTCCTGCCGGCACGCCCCGGGGAGATCAGGCAGAGACGCGGCGCAGCCGCGACGGCACCTGGGCCAAGAAGGGCTCGAAGTCACAGTTCGGGTACAAACTTCACATCCTGCTCGACAAGGACAGTCAGCTGATCCGCCGGATTGAGACCACCACGGCGTCACTCCATGACAGCAGGATCGATCTCTCCCGGGAAGGTGAGACGGTCTATCGCGATAAAGGCTATTTTGGGGTGAAACCGCAGGCATCTATGGACAAGACCATGCACCGGGCCGTTCGCAACCATCCCCTCTCCATCAAGGAGAACCGGCGGAACAAGGCCATCAGCAGAACACGATCGCTGGTGGAACGACCGTTTGCCGTGATCAAGCGGGTGTTCCATGCAGGCCACCTCATGGTCACGACGGTTGCCAGAGTGCACGTCAAGAACATCTTCTCCTGCATGAATTTCAACTTCAGGCAACTTCTTACCCTCAAAGCGCAAGCTGCCGAGCGATAGCTCTCGAGAAAATCCAAAAAACCCTCTAAATGCAGGGGTTCAGGAAGGAAACGGCTGAACAGCGAGGGGAAGAGGGCAGTCGGGAGCGAGTATCTGATGGCAGGGAGGAGTTAATCGCAATTCTCCCCCGAATGTTCTCCGGTGCTCCTGCAGATCCTCCTTCCGGGCGATGTAATCGTCATAAAATTCCCGGAAGCCTATTTCTGTTCTGAATATCCTTCCTTTTGTGATCCTACCCCGCGTCTCTCCCATGACGATCTCACCCCCGGCCGCGATCCGCCCTGTCCGGATAAGTTCGTCGAGGTCCCGGGGTTCCAGCGGCACCTGGACCGGGACGGCGAACCCTTCGATCTCGACGGTCAGGCTGATCTCGCCGATCTGATCCCAGGTCACCTGGTGCGGGTCTATCCCCCAGAACCGGGCGTGGCCCATGCTCCATCTGGCGGATTTTTCGTAGGCCGAAAAAAAGAGTTTTGCGTCGATATCTTTGATGATCACCGCCCTCAGCACATTCTCCGAGGAGAGGATCTGCTGCGCGGTGATGATCCCTTCGGGCGTTTCTACGAGGGATGGGGCTTTTTTGCAGTGGACCAGCAATATGGTGTTATTCAGGAGGAGGATCCCGACGATGTTTCTGTCCTTCGCTCTGGATGTGGTGGAGAGGTGGGAGCGGAAGGCGTCGATCAGATCCTCTATGCGGGACTCCCTGTGGTAGCCGGGATCGCTCAGGATCTCCAGGATCCATTTTTTGACCCCGGCGATCCTTGGCCGCACCTCGTCGAAGGCGCGCCGCTCTCCGAGCGCTCTCGACTCAAAAAACTCTATCAGGGTGTGTATTTTAGGATCTACCGCTATCTCATCCCGTATCAGGCAGTCCCTGAGTTCCCGTTTTTTAAGCGCATTATAATTGTATTTTAACTCCTCTATTCTTCGTTCGCCCCACCAATCAAAAGATTTTAATATCTATAATGCGCTTATTAATTAAGCATATGAAACCCCTCACCCGGATCAAACGTATCAAAGGGAAGGAGTACTGGTACGAAGACACCCCCTACTACGACCCCGAAACAAAGCAGATCCGGCACAAATCCCGATATCTCGGGAAAAACATCGACGGAAAACCCGTCAAAGTACGGACCGAAACCGCCGGTGCATCCATCGCCTCCGTCCCCACAAACGCCTATTCTCACGGTCCGTTTCTGCCTCTCCTGGCAATCATCAAGGACCTTCACCTGGACGATTATCTCTCATCATTGACAAGCGAGATCGAAACAAACGTCATTTTAGCACTCTCCATGAACCGGGTCGTGCGGCCGCTGGCCATGCACCTGGTCGCGTCGTGGTACGAAGATACCTCCCTCTTCCTGACAAAACCGGACCTCCCCCTCTCCAGCCAGCGGATCAGCGAACTCCTCTTCGAAATCGGTGAAAGCGGCGTTCCCGACGCTTTCATGACCTCCCTCCTCAGGGGCATCGGTACCGACTCAACCCTGATCTACGACATCACCAGCCTGTCAAGTTACTCCCGGCTCATCCCGCTCCTCGAACACGGCTATAATCGAGACGGCCTGGACCTGCCGCAGATCAACTTCTCACTCATCTTCGACACCGAGCATGCGATTCCGGTCATGTACGATATCTATCCCGGCAGCATCGTCGACGTTGTCACGCTGAAGAACACCGTCCACAGGCTCGGCGCGCATGGCATCCACAATTATACCATGGTCCTGGATCGCGGATTTTTCAGCCAGGGAAACCTGGAGGAACTCCTTCAGGAAGAGATATCCTTTGTCATTCCAGCCCCACTCACCCTCAAACAGGTGAAGGAAGTGCTGACGGAAGCACAGCGGGATCTCGAAAGCCCGCAGTACCTGCAGATATATCAGCAGGATCCGATCTTCGTGAAACCCGTTACCCTGACGATTCAGGGAAGTGTGGTTTTTGGATTCTGCTATTATGATCTGAAACGAGAGCAGACGGAACGCAACCTGTTCTACATTCGCCTGCATGACCTTAAAGCGAAACTCGAATCGAGTCGGATTCCCGGGTGGCGCAGGCCTGAAGAAGTATTCAAGGAGCGGGCGGGAAAGATGGCGAACTACTTTTCATGGCAGGTGGTCGACAACCGATTCCAGGTTGAGATCCGGAAGAATGCGGTCTCGCAGCGGGTAAACCGAATGGGAAAACAGATCATCCTCGCCCACAGTTCGCTCGACTGGCAGGAATGTCTCACGGTGTACCGGGAGCGCGACGCGGTGGAGAAGGCGTTCCGAACGTTGAAACAGGACATTCAGGTGATGCCCCTCAACGCGAAGAACGAGTCTTCGATGAAGGGATTTCTGTTTGTGACCTTCATCAGCCTGATCCTGAGGATGCGGTTGTTGAAGTGGATGAAGGAAACGGGGCTGATGGAGGACTATACGCTTGAGGGGATGCTGCTGGAACTGGCCAAGATCAAGAAGATCAAGCTTGCCAATGGCGAGATCATGGTGACGGAGATTTCGCGGAGGCAGAGGGCGATCCTTGAGAGGTTGGGACTATGTGCTTAATTTTCGGGAAGTCAGGGCAGTCATCTCCCTCATGATCAGGCCGGTTCGCTGCCTTCTGAAAAAAATAAATTTTTCGAGGGTACGACCCCTCATCCCGGAAAATATGGTTTGAATCTCCGTAATCGCGATGATTGTTCCGGATGCCGCAATACTCTGCGTCGTTCACACGCTTCCCGGCAGAGGGTAAAATCGATGTATTATATATGTATATTTATTTTGTCCGGCGACGTTCCTCTGGCATTATGTCGATATGCCGCGGGGCCGCCGTGCACCCGGGCGATGCGGTGAGCATTCGGAGGTATGGGGCCCGCAGGTCTGCATCCTGCCAGGAGAGGTTCGAAACACCTTTCACAACCTTAATCTCTGGAAGGGCCAAAGATGGCACAGGATGATAGACGCCTCCCCGAAGAAAGGTCTCGCCGTCATGGGCATCTCCACCGGGCTGCTGCTCGGGCTTGCCGGAACGCTCGCTCTCCTCTTCACGGCGGCGGCGCCCCTTCTTGCCGTCTTAAACGCCCTCATCTTTCTGATGACCGCGGGGATCATCCTGATCTGGCTGCGGATCGACGGTCTCCCTGACGGTTTTGTCTGGGGGGAGATCGCGGGGTTCACGGTGCTGGAGATCGCGATCTGCGTCGTGTGCGTGATGGGCTGACGGATTTTCACCGCCCGATGCACGCGAAGTCGATGTAGCCGTTGTATGGGTCTGTCTTCATCAGGCGGACGCGGACCTGCTTCCCGACGAAGAGGCCGCCCTCCCCCTGCATGACCCGCCCTTCGACCGGGGGAGCGGTGAGCCTGACATAGGTTCCTTTCTCTGAGGCGCCGGTGACCAGCGCCTCGAAGGTCTCGCCGATCCGGTCCTGGAGCAGCACCGCGGCCGCCGCCTTTCGCATGAAGCGCTCCACCTTCTGCGATGCCTTTTCCCGGTCGGTCAGCCATGCGGCGAGGTCCTCCAGGTCCTCGCGGGTATAGGGGCAGTCCTCTCCGGAGAGGGCGGACTTTAAGAGCCGCTGGATGATGAGGTCGACGTAGCGCCGGTTCGGGGCGGTGCCGTGGGTGTAGTCGGTGATCGCGAGGCCGAAATGGCCGTAGGGCGGTTCGCCGGGATCGAGGGGGAGGTAGATCCCCGGCCCGATCAGTTTCACGATCGTCAGGGAGAGGTCGGGGAAGCGGTCAGGGTCGGCCTTTTTTCGCCGGTCAAGGAATTTCGAGAGGGCTTTCGAGTCGGGTTTCGCCGGCAGGCGTTCTCCGTATTCAGCGGCGGCCGCCACGATCCCGTCCCAGTTTCTCGGCGTCAGGACGACCCGCTGGATCATGGGAATGCCGGCCCTGTCCAGATATGCCACCGTGGCGCCGTTCGCCCCGATCATGAACTCCTCGATCAGGCACCGCGCCGCGTTCTGCCGCTGGACGACGAGGTCCTTCACGGCTCCCCCCTCCATGACCGGTCCGGCTTCGATCGTTTCGAGGTCGAGTGCCCCCTCTTCTGCCCGATATCTTTTCAGGCGGCAGGCGGCCTCGTGCTGGAGGAGAACCTGCTCCTCCAGGCCGGGGAGGTCGCGGAAGATCGCGGGCGGGTCTCCAACACCTTCCAGCCAGTCCCCGACTTCCTCGTAGACGAGCTTCGCCCGGTTGCAGACGACCGCCCGGTACACCTTTCCCGGCCTGGTGCTTCCGTCCGGAAGCACGGTGTATTCGACGACGATCGCCGGACGTCCCGGGCCTGGCAGGAGGGAGGTGATCCCTTTCGAGAGACGGTCAGGGAGCATGGGGAAGGTTTCGACGCCGGTGTAAACCGAGGTGCCGTTGTGGGCGGCGTGCCGGTCGGTCGCCGACTCTTTCGGGACGCAGACGTCCACGTCGGCGATCGCCACCCTGACCAGGATCTCCCCGCGGGGGGCGCGTTCGCAGTATTCGAGCTGGTCGAGGTCCTGTGAGTCGATGTTGTCGATGGACGACCAGAGGAGGGAGCAGAGGTCAGGAACGCCGTCCGGGATTGCCGGGGCCTCGATTGTGCCGACCTCCTGCTCGACGGCATCGGGGAAACCGGGCTCGAAGCCGTATCGCCGCATGGCGTCCCATGCGATCGCCTTTAAGTCGATGGGTGTGTGGTCGTTCATTGGCGGTCGAAGGAAGATCGGTCCGGGGGCATAATTATCTTCTGGAATGTGTCCGGCCGGACAGATCCGGACAGAAGGCGAAAAAGCGAGAGTCTGCCCTGGATAGGGTGTAACTCATCAAAAAGAGAGATTCTGCCGCCCCGGGCGGTATCGGGGCGGCAGGGGTATTTTGCGGACGGGCAATCGGGGTATTCTTGAAAGGAGGGGGAGGGGTGCCTCACGCCGGTACAAACTTCGTGCCGTAGGAGATGACGCCGCTCTCTCCGTCGGTGCCGAGACGTCTAAAGACTGACTTCACCGGCATGCCGATATAGACGTCCTCCGGGTTTTCGACGACCACCTGTGCGGTCATTCTCGCACCCTCCTCAAGCTCAACGATGGCGAGGACGTACGGGGTGAGAGCGGAGAACTGATCGCTTGCCGTCCTGATCACCGAGTAGGTCACGATCTTTCCCGTGCCCTTGAAGGTGTGGGCGACGATCTTGCCGTCGCGCCGGCAGTCAGGGCAGAGGTTCCGCGGCGGGAAGAAATACCTGCCGCAGACCTCGCAGTGCGTCCCCTCCAGGTTGTAGCGCTGAGGGATCTTTCTCCAGAAACGTGGTACCGACATTTCAGGTCCTCCCGAAGATATGGGCGGCGACCGTCGCACCGGTCCCGCCGACGTTGTGCGTCATACCGATCTCGGCCCCGGCGACCTGCCGCTTTCCGGCCTCGCCGCGGAGCTGGAGCACGGCCTCATAGACCTGCTTGATCCCGGTGGCCCCGACCGGGTGGCCGCAGGCCTTCAGCCCGCCCGAGGTGTTCACCGGCAGGTTGCCGTCGAGGGCGGTATAGCCCTCGGCGGTAAGCCGTCCGGCCTCGCCCTTCTTGCAGAACCCGAGGTCTTCGATGGCGCAGATTTCGGCGATCGTGAAGCAGTCGTGGACCTCCACGAAGTCAATGTCTTTGCGCTCGAGTCCGGCCATCTTGAACGCCCGGTTCCCGGCGGCAACGGTGGCGTCGAGGGTCGAGACGTCCCGGCGGTCGTGGAGGGCGATCGTGTCGCTCGCCTGTGCGGTTGCGAGCACCTTGATCGGGGTGTCGGTGAACTTCTTCGCCATCTCCAGGGGTGCGACGACCACGGCGGCGGCCCCATCGGTGATCGGTGAACAGTCGAAGAGCCGCAGGGGGTCGGCGACCATCGTGGAGTTCAGCACCGTGTCCAGGGTGATCTCTTTCTGGAACTGTGCGATCGGGTTTCTGGCGCCGTTGTAGTGGTTCTTTATCGCCACCTGGGCGAGATGCTCCCGGGTGAGGGGGTAGCGGTGCATGTAATCTGTTGCGATCATCGCATACAGCCCGGGGAAGGTCGCTCCGACAAAGCCTTCCCACTCGCGGTCTGCCGCCGCCGCAAGGGCGTCGGTGGAGAGGCTGGTGTCCACGTCGGTCATTTTCTCGACGCCGGCGGCGACGGCGATGTTCGTCATCCCGCTGGCGACCGAGATTACGGCCTCGCGGAAGGCGAGACCGCCCGATGCGCATGCGGCCTCGACGCGGGTTGCCGGGATGTTATCGGTCGCAAGCCCGGAGTAATCGGCGATCAGGGCGCCGATGTGTTCCTGCTCGATAAAGCGCCCTGCGCTCATGTTACCGACGTACATGGCGTCGATCTGCTCGCCCGCGAGGTTTGCGTCCTCGATTGCCATGACGCCTGCCTCAACAAAGAGGTTCCTGAAGGAGCGGTCCCACCATTCACCGAAATTGGTGCAGCCCACTCCTATGACTGCCACGTCTCTCATTTTTGCACCATGATCTTACCTTTGTGTTTGGCGTACCTGGCATAATCGACATAGATCGGGTTTGCGAGGAGCCCCTCCACCGAGGGGGCGGCCCCACGGTTGAAGACCGCTTCGTCGAGGATATGGTCGGTGACCGTGATATCGAAGGCGTCGGACCCGGCGCCCGAGCCGAAGGAGGTGACGAAGATCCGGTCGCCGGGTTTTGCCACGTCGAGGGTTGCGGCGAGCCCGACCATCGAAGCACCCGAATAGGTGTTTCCAAGGCGCGGCACGACCAGGCCAGGCTTGATCTGCTCCTTCGTAAAGCCGAGCATTCCTGCAACCCGCTGGGGGAACTTGGCGTTGGGCTGGTGGAAGATGGCGTAGTCGTAGTCTGAAGGTTTCGTGCCGGCCTGTTCGAGCATCATCCTGGCCGCTCCCTGCACGTGCTTGAAGTAGCCCGGGTCACCGGTGAACCGTCCGCCGTGGCGGGGGTATGCCTGCCCTTCGCGGCGCCAGAAGTCCGGGGTGTCGGTGGTAAACGAGCAGGTCCGGTTAATCTCGGCGATAGGGTCGTCGTTGCCGATGATCATCGCGGCCCCGCCGGCGGCGGCCGTGTACTCCAGGGCGTCGCCTGGCGCTCCCTGTGCCACATCGGCGCCGATTGCAACGCCATATTTTACCATGCCGCTTCCGACAAGGCCCATGCAGGTCTGCATGGCCGCTGTGCCCGCCTTGCAGGCGAACTCGTAGTCTGCGGCGGTCATCACCGGGGTGGCCATGATCGCCGCCCCGACGGTTGCCGCCGTCGGCTTGACGGCGTAGGGGTGGGACTCGGAGCCGACGTAGATCGCCCCGATGGCGTCGCGGTCGAGATCTCTCCTGAGGAGGGCGTTGCGCGCCGCCTCAACGGCGATCGTCGCCGTGTCCTCGTCCATGTCCGGGAGCGACTTCTCCCGCACGCCAAGGCCGCCGGTGATGTCTGCGGCGTTGTCGCCCCAGACACGGGCGATCTCCTCGAGTTTTATCCGGTATCTGGGGATATATGCCCCATAGGTTATGATGCCTACCATTCTTTCTCCCTCAAAGTGCTCACAATCGTATCGACGTCCATAGACGTGCAGAGTACCGTGATCCGGTCGGTTTCGGCGAGGCGTTTGACCAGCGGGTGGACGTGCTCGATATCCAGCCCCTGCAGGATCACGCAACGGGGCTTGAAAGGTGTCACCCTGATGGCGACGAGGGGGGACTTTCCGGTCGAGACGTTGGTGAAGATGAGCGCCCGCTCGGTGCTCCACCCGTAGATGCGGTTGAACTCGTTTGCCGAGAGCTGCAGGATCGCATTGAGGCTGTTCACCACCGTGTAGCCGAAGATCGAGAGGTCGAGCGAACCACAGAGGGGTTGTGCATCCACCGCTTCGGCAAAAGCCGGAAGAAGAACCGGGCCTGCGTAATCGTGCATGTCATAGATGACGTCGTCGTTGTCGAACTGGTTGTACAGGATCCTGGAAAATCGCTGGATGTATTTGCCGCCGTTCTCCTCGTCGATCGAGAGAATCGTATCGACGATTTTTCCGACAACGGCGGTTCCGGGGCTTTTGCGCCGCCCACCCTCGTAGTCTGAGATGACTGAGGGGGAGACGCCGAGCCTCTCTGAGAGCGTCCCCTGCGGGATGCCGAAACTCATCCGCCATTTTTTCAGCGCTTTCCCCGGCGAGTCCGAGAGCGTAATCTCACCTGCCATCTTCTCAGCAAGCTGCTTACGCAATTCGGAGTTCATGGATGTAGATGTTGACCGGGCACATTAAATAATTAACGAATGCCTCATCGACAATCTACGAAGTCGAGGTGATAACTCATATATAGGATGCATCTCAATTGTGGTATGTATGATGGATGCAGGAGATCTCCAGTGTCTGAAGGTCGTTGCGCTCATGGGCGGCCTGCGAAGTTCGGCCTGGATGTCCTCCCAGTCTCTGGGGAACGCCCTGAACATCAGCCCGCAGACGGCCTCGCGTCGCCTGAAGGCGCTCGAAGCGGCAGGACTGATCACGCGCACCGTCAGGCCCGACGGCCAGTACGTCGCCGTCGCCCCTGCCGGGGAGGAGGAACTGCGGCATGAGTTTTCGGCGTATACGCGGATATTTTCTCCGGAAGGTGGATATTATGTCCTCAAAGGGGCGGTGATCAGCGGCCTTGGCGAAGGGCGGTACTATATCGATCATCCCCAATACCGTGAGCAATTCCTCGAAAAACTCGGGTTTTATGCCTACCCCGGCACGCTCAACGTCCGTCTCGACCCCGAAAGCGTCAGGGTGAAACGCCGCCTGGAAGGGCTGGTCTGGATCGGGATCGAGGGTTTCGAGGCCGACGGGCGATCGTTCGGGAGTGCCCGGTGCCTTCCGTGCCGGATCGGTGACTGTCCGGGTGCGATCATCGAGCCCGGACGGAGCCATTATCCCGAAGAGATCGTCGAGATCATCTCGCCGGCTCCCCTGCGCGAGACCTTTGGACTGCATGACAATGATATCGTACAGATAGAGGTAACCCATGATTGAAGATGCATGTGCCGCCCTGAAGGCGGGCAAATTTGTCCTGCTCTATGACTTTGACAACCGCGAACGCGAGACCGATCTTATCATCCGTGCCGATGCGGTCACGCCGCATGACGTGATGACGATGCGCCGGGACGGCGGCGGCCTCATCTGCACGGCCGTCCACCCCGAGGCCGCACGGCGTCTCGGCCTTCCCTTCGCCTCAGACCTCCTGAAGGGCATTGGGGCCGCCGAGCAGACCGGCGACATCCCGTACGACCGTAAAAACCATTCTTCATTCTCGATCTGGGTGAACCACCGGAGCACCTTCACCGGCATCCCTGACCGTGACCGGGCAGTGACCATCAATGCCATTGCAGACCAGGTTATAAAATCTCTCAACGGTGGCGGACACAACTTCGCTGCCGAATTCAGGACCCCGGGCCACGTCGCTCTTCTGAGGGCCGCAGACGGATTGCTCGATGTCCGGCGCGGTCAGACCGAGCTCTCGATTGCCCTTGCCGAAATGGCTGGCACAACGCCGGCCGTCGTCGTATGTGAAATGCTCGACAATGATAATGGTCTTGCTCTTTCAAAAGAGGATGCACAGGCATATGCACGGAAAAACGGGCTTGTATTTATCGAAGGACAGGCTGTTCTCGATCGGTGGGACCGGATAAAGGCCTGATCTCCTGATCCCGCCGCTCTGTCTTTTTTTCGGTCTGGAATGATAAAATTTCCTTCTAAATAAAAATAAATTGTTTTCAATTGCTATGCGCTCTCTGTATTAGATCGGAAAACATAAATGATAATGAATTTGAATAATTTGTATGAAAAAAGATGCCGTAGCCTACCTTGTGACGCGGAAAAGGGGCGACGTAGAGCATCAAAAAGAGATTCTTGAAGAATTTTGTAAATATCGGTTTACCATCAATCAGTTCTTCAACGATCACCGCATCAGCAGCACGCCCTTGAGAAAGCGTGATGGTTATAACCAGATGCTCGAATACTGCCAGGAAAATGAAATAAAGTTTATCCTGTTTCTCAGCCTCTCCGCGCTCTCCCGAAACCCCGATGCCAGTGTAGAAGAGCTGAAAATCCTGATAAGTGAGGGTTATGTCCCCTTTTTTGCCAGAAGTGATTTTATAGGGTATTATGATGATCCTGCCCTTCGCGCCGAGGCTATTGGCGATTTTATCGCCTATATTGAGACCTACATGGAAGGGGTGAAGAAGGTCCAGCCCCCCCATCCGAGACAGGAGGCACTCTCGCGAGGCACGATCGGCAGGCCACGGGCACTGAACGAGGGGCAGATCGAGGCCCTGATCACGGTCAGGCGCTCAGGGACCAGCATCTCCCAGATCTGCAGGATGTTCAACGTGAGCCGGAGCACGGTCTCGAAGATCCTCACCGATCACCCTGAACTTAAGGGCGAGTGGAAAGGAAAACGTCAGTCTGCCGAATCGGCTGAAAGCGAGTGATCGTGCGGCCCTCAAACGGGCCTATGGCATCTTTTTTGAGAGATCCCATTTCCCGGTCTGTTATCGAGTGCCGCCTCAAAAAAAAGGGTTTTTCAGAGGGTGATCTGGGTAAGGGCCTCGTAGACCATCCTTTTGTATGTGGCCATATCGGCATTGTAGCGTTCCTGTGCACGCTGTGAGTCGGGCGTCTGGCCGTACGCCTCGATCCGTTTGAGGGTCTGCTCGGCTGCGTCCAGCACCCAGCGGTTGCGCATCTCCTTATCGACGACGGTCACCGACTCGGCCCGCACCGAGACGAAGACCCGTCCATCCGGCGCCTCGTAGACGTTCGGTTTCCCGACCACCGCCACGAATGCCGGCGGATCGATCTTCGAGACCTGCGTCATCGCTTCCTGCTGGAACGAGCTGGCGTTGACGAAGAAGGTTCCTGTCGGATCGGCGACCCGGACCGAGTAGAAGACGTTCTGCTCGCCTTTTTTCTCCTTGTGGGTCATGGAGCCGATGAACAGCACCCTGTTGCACCGTTCGCCGGTGGGGAGGAGGACATAGGTCGGGCTCTTCTCGTCCTCGCCGTCCTTGAAATGGTGGGTGGCCTCTCGCAGCTCCGCGGCAAAGACCCGTCTGGCCGGTTCGCGCTCGTAACGCAGTGTTTCAGCTGGCATTGATCTCACCTCCGAGGCGGTTGAGAAGAGCAGCATGCCGCTCCCCGTCGAAACCAAGGGGGGTACATTCTTTTACCAGGAGGGTGTCGCCAAGGTCGCCGCCCCTGCATGCGTAATACCTGCCCATGAGGGCGTCGCGCAGGCGGTAGAAGATGTCGTCCATCCCGAGCGGGCTCTCCTGCACCGTCTTCACCGCTTCATCGAGGGTGAGGCCTGCCACCGCCTCAACGACTTCCTTCTGCATGAGAATGTTGTGCGCCTTCGCGCCATCGTCGAGCACTGCCTTGATCCGCAGGTCGTACCTGAAGTCGTTCTGTACCTCGTGCACCGGACAGTAGTTTCGCTTCGAGAGGACGCGGTTGCACCCCTCCACCGGACAGCGCTTGATCAGCCCTGAACCCGGGCCGATATTCACGATTGCACCGGTGAGCGTCGTGCCGCCGATCCCGACGGAGAGTTCTCCGTCTTCCTCAGGGAAACACTTCGCCCCATTCAGCGTAATGGAGAGGCGTCCCTGGTACTCGTCGACCGAGGCGTAGAAGATATTGTAGACAGTCTCCGGCTCAAGCCGCTCGACGCCCTCCTCCTTCCAGATCGTGAACTTCAAGGTGCCGGACTCGTCTCCTACGATTCCTGTCTGGAGGATCCGCTCGTGCCGTGCCTCCCACTCCTGCACCATCTTCACCCGGACACTTGCGATCCCGGGCCGGAGATCCGCAACCTTTGTTGCCTGGGGGAGGCAAGGGATGTCTTTCTCTATTTCGGTGATTGTTGTGCCGGCATGGAATTTAATCTTCGGCACGCCCCGGTACTCGTCGACGACTACCGACTCAACCCGGTAACTCCTTCCCTCTGTGAGGGGAGGCAGATTCGACCGGGCCCAGGCGATGAACTGGATGGCTCCGCTCGTGTCGGCGATGATACCGCTCTGGCTGATGCTGTCCGATACCGGGCGGGAGAGGCCAACGACCTTCCCCTCGACCGTCGCCCACTCTCCGGGGACGAGGGTTCCGATCTCACGGAGGTCGGAGGACTGTGACGGCACGGTGGCAACGTTGTGCTCCTTCGCCAGGTTCTCGGTGACCGTCTTCTCGGCCTCAGGAATGTTCACCCCGAACTCCTCGACAAGGGTGCGGAGCTTCTTTTCAGCGAGGGCCGGATCGATTTCCACGTTCATGGACGAAAATTTCCGGGAGATTCTTTCTGCTACTTCGGATAGATCCATCTACATCTCCAGATGAGCGTCAGCGCCTGCCTGATATATAGTGATTGGGCGTGCGGTGCGGAAGTGTTCGCCCCCCCAAAAATTGAAATCTTAAATACTTCTGGTACCCATTCTTTTGATATGGCAGTTACTGCTGACAGTACCATTCTGGAACTTCTCCAGGAAAAACCGGAATCCGCAGATGTCCTCATGCGCTTCGGGATGGGGTGCCTCGGCTGCGCGATCGGCCGCGGCGAAAGCATCCGCCAGGCGGCGGCAGCCCACGGCATCCCTCTGAGCGAACTCCTCTCCGCGCTCGGCATCACGGAGTGAAACGGTCTATTGTGGGTCTTCCTTCAGGGAGACCCGGTATTTTTTCATTTCGAGAAGCGAAGCCTCCGGGTTTTTCTTGAAATAGGCAGCGACCCCGGGCTCGTGGAGGAGCGTGCAGGCGCTGCAACTCCAGACCCGTCCCCCCGAGGAGCTCTCCACCCATTCTCCAAGTTCGCTGTCATGGCAGGGATAATACGGGCAGTAACAGAAGTCACATGCCTGTCCCTCGAAATGGCAGGGGTAATAGGGACAGCCTTCAGGCCGCCACTCCACCCAGTGGTCGCCGCCGTACCGGTTGAAAATAAAAAACGACGGTCTTTCCCGCACTGTCCGTCCTTCCTGCCGGTCAAGCGCCTCCTGCACCCCGCGGGCCACGGCGGCGTAGATCCGCCGCCCGGCCTCCGTCGCCGTGCCGGCATAGGTGTGGCGCACCCCTCCTTCGGACGCCACGGCGACGGCATCGGTCGTCGTCCCGGTGAAGGGATATTTCATCAGGCTGAGGGCATGGGCCTTTGCCCCGGTCGCTGTTAGAATCGTCTCCAGGAGCGCTCCCTCCGAGAGCCCTTCGCGCGAGACGACGATGATGTTGATCGTATGGGGGGCCGTCGGGTCCGGGTTCGGGTTCGTGACGCCTGCGGTGACGAACACCGTGATAAAATCGTACTGCAGGATGCAGAGATGGCGCATCGACACTGCCGTCAGCAGGCCGAAAAAGTCCTCGCCGAAACCGGCGGCCGTGGCGATCTGCCAGAGGTACCGCCCGGGATCGGCGTGATCGAAGTTATGGGGGACGGTATGGTTGAAAATGGTGGACGCCGGGCGACTCCCGCCGTTGACGCCGGTGCTTGCCGCCCTGAAGTCACCACGGACAAAAAGGGTGTCTCCCGTGAAAAAATATCTCATGCGACAGTATACCTTATCCTGTCTTTGAGCTCCTGCTGTTTTCCGGCGTTCCAGCCGGAGACATCCTGAAGATATCCGGTGACCCGGCTGATCTGGGAGACGTCGTGCGATCCGCACTCAGGGCAGACCGGTTCGCCGCAGAGCGGGCAGTACTCGATCCCGGAGACGATCTCGTGGGGGCAGTGCGTGTGGTCGAGCGGGCACATGATCTCGAGTGCGGTCTCGCCGCATACCGGGCAGGGTGTGGTCTCCACCACGTGGTTGCAGGTATGGCACTTGTAGCGCCGCTCTTCGACTGGTATCTCCTCAAGCCTCTGATATTTCCGCGCCAGGGCCAGGTGCTCTTCGCTCCACTGCATGCGTAAGACTTGCTCGTCCAGATTATAAAATCTGTCTTAGTGCCAGGGCCGATATCGCATTCTCCTGGCCGTTTCTGCCGATTTTTTTGGGATGAGATGAGTAAATTGGGCTTTTAATCTGCTTTATTCGCGCCCTCACCGATCCGCGGACGGTGCCAAGAGGAGAATCTATTTCTGCCCTATTTGCATATGATAGTCCGATGCAGTATCATACCATATGCCTGCATGTCCCGGCCCTTGTGCTGGTGCTGGTCCTCCTCTGTGCCGCGCCTGCGGCGGGATGGTCTGATCCCGCAGGGCTGCAACTCCCGCCGTTCGGCGTGGGGAACGGGAGCGTGGGCGAGATAAATCCTCTCCTTGGGAACGGAGCCGCCGCGGGGACGCCAGAGACGACTCTTTCACCCCCTGACTCCGGGGACTACGCCGCAATGGCCGAATATCTGGTAGATATTACGAGGGGCCGGTTCTCGGGCGCAGGTGCAGGAGCATCGGGTGTCACCGTCTCGACATTCGAGGTGATTACAGATGCCGACCTCGCCGATCCGGCGCATCTGGGCCGGGGTCAGGCGGTGAAGGTCGATGTCGTCATGAACGCCTCCAGGGATGTCCTCGCCGGATCGCTCTGGGGCCATGAGGTCGATGCCACCCGGATCGCCGAAGCCTTCTATTCCGGTGATCTGAAGGGAAAAACTGCTTTTGTTGCTGTATTTTTCAGGGAAAAACGCACCGGGGCGTACACTTCGAAGTTCATCCTCACGGCAAAAGATGCGTCCAGGTTCGGGAATGCATGGGAAGGGTCGTCCTATATCCGCTGTGCCGACTGGTCTGATGCTGTCGTCCGGGGCAGCGGTGTTCCGTACGAAGATCCCGAAGCGGCGATGGAACCCCTGCAGGAGGCCGAGGCGAAAGAACAGGTCCCCTGTGACTACGACACGCTCAAAAGAGCTGGAACAGAGGCGGCGTCGAGCATCGCATCGACGGTGAGCGAGATGTCCATAAGGGCAGACGACCAGGACTATGCCACCGTTTCGAAACTCGCCATGGAACTGACGGGCAGCGCGAAGTCATGTTCCGCAGAGTTCAGGGCGTACGCCGTGCCCGACGACCTTGAACATGTGAAGGCCCGCTTCGTCGAGGCCTTCGAGTGCTATGACCGGGCCGGTTCGGCGATCTGGTATGGCGCCACCTTCGCCGACGCCGATCATATCGACCTCGGCAACACCTATCTCGCCGAGGGACAGGACTCGCTCAACGCCGCTCTCGAGGGGATGAACCTCAGGACGATCGAGGACACGACCCTCACCCTGCGGACCACCGAGCTCTACCCCGGTGCCCTGAAGATCGGGGAGCCGTACCGCTTCATGGATACGAGGCAGGTGAACAAGATCTCGGTACGCCCCAGGTCAACCACCACCTGGAAGAGTTTTGAGACCGGCAGCGGCACCGATGTGAAGGTTTACCAGGCCCCGTATGGGAAGCAGTACCTCTTCGTGCTCATGGAGGTCAACCATATCGGGTATTACGGCGGCGGGAGTTCGAAATATAGGACGCCGTCCCCCACAGACTTCACCCTCATCGCTGGCGGGGAGGAGTACAGGTCCTCTCAGCCATCGGCCTACATGAGGGGAATCGGCTCGGTCTATGCGTCGACCTCGATCGACCGGTCGGATTATTCGTCCGGGTACCTGGTCTTTGAGGTGCCGGAGTCGGCCGACCCGGCGGAGGCTTACCTGCGGCTCTCGATCAGGGGTATCGGCACTCAGATCTGGAAACTTTCCTGAACTCTTTTTTAGGGACGTCGTGCATTTCTCGGCTCGAGGGGGCAGGCGCTCCCCGGCGCAGGCCGTGAGAAACTCCGGAAAATTGCAGGAAAAAATCTGGAAAGAATATCTGCCAGAAAAAGTGAGTCCCGGGGCTTAAGTCCGGGGATCTTCGCCTCGGAAGACTCATAGGGTTCGTCACAGCCCGCAGGCTCGGAACGGTCGTCTCGTCATCGGCGGTAGGGTGCGTAGGCCCGGGCGGCGGCCGCGGCGTCGGCGGCGCCGTAGATGGCGCGGCCGACGATCATCCCGTCGACGAGGGGTGCGATCTCTGCCGGGTCGCCGCCCTGTGCTCCGATGCCCGGCGAGAGGATCTTCTTCTTCCCGATCAGGGCACGCAACGCCCGCACACGCTCGGGCCGGGTCGCCGGGGCGATGATCCCGTCGGCGCCGGTTTCTGCGACGATCTCGCAGAGGCGCTCGGGCACGCCTGCCGAGAAGAAGGTGAGAGCGCCCGGATGGCTCATCTCGGCGACCACGTAGCACTCGCCGCCGTGGGCATGGGCGGCCTCCACACAGGCGGTGACCGAGTCAGGGCCCGGAAACCCCTGGGCGATCACCGCGGAGAACCCGGCCGCAAACACCTGCTCGCAGATGAGGGTGTTTGTGTTCGGGATGTCGGCGACCTTGAAGTCGGCGATGAGGGGGAGACCGAGTTCGGCGAGTTCTCCGGCGATCCCGAGGCCGGCGGCGAGCGCCAGCGGGTAGCCGATCTTGATCGCGTCGATCTCAGGGGCACAGGCGCCGGCGATCCTGAGCGCCTCTTTGCGTCCGGTGACGTCGAGGGAGAGGACGAGGTCAGTCATGTTTCAGCCTCTCCAGCACCGCCGCCGCGATCACCGGGAGGGTGATCGTGGCGTCGCCGTAGACAGTGACCGCCGCGGCGTCCTCGTTGATCTTTCCCCAGGACTGCGCCTCCGAGAGGGTGGCGCCCGAGAGCCCGCCCAGGTCGGGTCGGTCGCCGGTGAGCTGGATCGCGTAGGTGAAGCCGTCCGGGGTGATCATCTTGCTCTGGAAGATGAAATTCTTCGGCACGCCGCCGCCGACCAGGAAGGCCCCGGCGTGCTCTGCCGCATAACACCGGTCGATGATCGTCTTCATGTCGCCGAAGGCGTCGACGGTGATGTGGTGCGCCTGGTTGTAGAACCAGAACTGCAGCCCGAGCATCGAGTCCTGAACGGCCGGGCAGAAGACCGGGATATCGTTCTTTGCCGCCGTCGCCAGGATGCCGGTCTCTAGGTGGGAGCCGATGTGGCGGAGGAGTTCTGAGATGGAGAGCGTCGTTCTGTCCGGGATATCGGAGAGGCACTCCTGCATGAACTCCTCGAAGTGGATGAAGGCCTCGTCCGGGAGGAAGATGTCGTAGATCCTGTTGATCTCCTCGTGACGCAGTTCGACGTCGTCGCAGACGGCGGTGCCGTGGTAATGGTGGCAGCCGATCGCTTCGATGGTGTCGTGGGTGAGGTTGGCGCCGGTCGAGACCAGAATGTCGATATGACCCTGTTCGATGAGATCGCTGACGATCCCCCCCATGCCTGCAGGAACCATGGCGCCTGCGAGCCCGAAAAACTTCGTCGCCTTCTCGTCGCGGAGCATCGCCTCATAGATGTCGACGGCGCGGGCGAGCGACCCGCCGTTGTATGCGCCGGCACCGGCGATGGCGCGGACCAGTCTGTCGACGGTCATGTTCGGGCTCAGATGGACCTGTCTGACCGGATCCCCGCATTCTTCCCTGTTTGATTCCATAGGACACCAGATTTCATATGATTTGTCCTGCGATCCATTAACAGTTTTGACCGCGGGTGTCTTGCGGCCTGCCCGTTCGTGGGGCGGGAGAAAACCGAAAAAAAGTGATGTCCGCCTTATCTGAAGTACACGCCGACGTCTTTCATCCTGTTGTACTTCGAGATGTTCAGGATCAGAGGGGTGAGGCTCTCAACAAGAGCGGCATTTTTCAGGGGGCCGGCGTCGAGCGCCGCAAGGTGCGAGATCGTGTTGATGAGGTCCATGACGATCTTCTTCGCCTCCTCGTCGTCGCTGCAGACGGCGACTGAATAGTCGAGGTCTTCCCCGATCGTCTGCCAGCGGTGGGCGGCGATGTTGTTGAAGGCGACGACGATCCTGGCACTTTCCGGGAGGAGTTTTTTCAGGAGCAGTCCGGCCGACCCCTCGGGTGGGGGGACATAAGAGACCGTTTCGCCAAACTCCATCGGATTGACCGGGCTGATCACGATCTTTCCCTCAAAGCCGGTGAGGGAGGCGATCGTCGGGACGAGGTGCTTGTACGGGAGGGCGAGGACGACGATATCGGCTTCGTCAACTGCTCTCTGATTGCTGACCCCGGAAAGGCTGCAGACTTTCCCGAGTTCGTCGAGCCGCAGGCGGCAGGTGGTGGACGCGGTTTTTGCCTTCTCTTCTTCCCGGGAGCCGATGATCACATCATAGCGGGTGGAGAGTCTGAGGGCCATGCCCTCCCCGATATCGCCAGTTCCTCCAACAATGCCGATTCTCATACAGTATGCTTGTCCGGGCTGGATATAGAGATTGCCGTTTTTCTCTCTCAGGCCTCCCCCTGATCCCTGACCAGCGGCTTCGAGAGATGCCGCCGTGCCGTCGGCGGCACCTCGTACCAGCCAGTCTTGATCGTTCTGGGGGTGGTAATGATCTCGGGATCGCCCGCACGCCCGCCGCACTCCCGGCATTTGTAGCCCTTATCCCTGCCCGCAGAGGTCATTCGCCGCCCGCAGTCCGGGCAGAGGGGCGGGCGGAGGAGGCGGTCCTCCACGAGGCGGTCTGCCCGCAGTTTCTCAAGGTTGAGGCTTTCGTTCTTGTAACTCCCGACGGCGAGGACCCCGTCGCCCGGCAGGAGGGCCCGCACGATCTCCCTGAAGCCTTTTGTAGGCTCGTATGCCATGCAGCGGAGCCTCTCGCCGTCAGTGCCGAGGAGGGTGAGGCGCACATGCCCCCCTTCCCCGGTCGTCGCACGCTCCGCCACTGTTCCCTGGACACGGTACGACCGCCCATCGAGGAGGTGGCCGATCGTCCCGTCCACCAGGTGGGCGTCTGTGCCCTGGTTGGTGACCCAGACCTGCTCGATCTCGCTCTTCTCTGCCCGGATGAGGGCGCGGGCCTCTCGTACCCACGCCTCGCTCTCGCCACGGATCCCGAAGAGGACCGGGTCGGGCGTGTGGGGCACGCAGACCACGATGCCGTTCTGGAGGTCTACCGAGTCCCAGGTGTGGGGGTAGGTCGCCGCTTCTGCGGCGAATATCGATGCCTTTTCGACCGTTCGCGGCGTCCCCCAGAGTTCCCTTTGCCGGTAGGCGAGGAGTTCGGAGGTCCGGTCGGGCAGGACGCTTGCCACCCCCGCCGTGGCCCCGATCAGCCCGCGCCCGTTTTTCCAGCCCCGGTAAAGGGCGCAGTTCTCTTCCAGGAGCGCCTTTGCCTCATCGATCGTGCAGAAGTCCCGGACCGCTTTCCAGTAGAACGCGGGGTCTGGCCGCTCCCCGGTCACCACCAGACCGGGGTTGGTGTTCTCGCAGGAGAGGTCGGCGAGGTCGTCGATCAGCGCTGCTGCGATCGAGAACGCCGTCTCCGGGTGCCCCGACGCCTCGATACATATCGCCGCGTTTCCTCTCGTCTTGAACGGAGCGTTCGGGTTGAGTCGGACGAGCCGGGTCTCTCTGATAGTCAGACCGGCACTTTTTAGCCTTCCGACCAGCACGGCCCCGAGATAGGTCGTGCACATCCCTGCGGGCGAATCGGTGTCGTCGATTCCGATGAACATGAGGCGATTATTTATTAGTGTGTCGTACTATATCCACCTTTAACGAGTGTCCAATGTCACAGGAGCGCCTCCTCGATATGGTGATCAGCGTGATGCTGACCGCCGGTTATGACGTCTCTGAACGGTGCAGCCTGCGCCCTCGCTCTTTTGACCTGATCGCCGGGAGAGACGAGGTTCTCCTCGTCATCAAGGTGGTCTCTCATATCGACTCGGTCTCAGAGGAGATATCCCGGGACATGGACGCCATCGCCCGCCACCTCGGCGCCTCGCCCCTGATCATCGGCGAGCGGGCCCGCGACGCCGATCTCGAACGCGGCACCGTCTATCTGCGCTATGGCATCTATGCGATCTCCCCGGCAACCCTGTACGACTATCTGGTCGAGAATGTCCCGCCCCTCATATATGCCCATCCAGGTGGGCTGTATGTGAACCTCAACGGCGATGTGCTCAAGGGCCTCAGGGAGCGGCACCAGTTATCCCTTGGCGACCTTGCCCGCCATCTCGGTGTCTCTCGGCGGACGATCTCCAAGTACGAGGACGGAATGAGCACTTCTCTGGAAATCGCAATCCATCTCGAGGAGATCTTCGATGAGGCCGTCGTCGAGTCGATCGACCTCCTCTCTTATACCTCACTTGCCGGTATCCCCGGGGACGAGTCCGCATCCCAGGAGATCCTCCCTGATTTCCGGCGCATGGGTGTCGAGATCTACCAGATGCGCCGCGCTCCCTTCCAGGTGCTCGCTATGGTGGAGAAAGAGACGATCCTCACCTGCTACGGGACGGCGCAGCGGATGGTCAAGCGCGCCGCTCTCATCGGCAATATCTCACAGGTCGCACGTACGCACGCAATGTGCATCGTTTCAGACTACAAAAAGAAAAAAAGAATTGGAAAAACACTTGTTGTCGGGGAGGAGCATCTGAAGAGCCTTGAAGATGGTTCCGACCTCATCAAGATGATCAACCAGTGACAACATTTATATAGAACTACAAACCAACTATTTGAGCGCTAAATTCATGGGTGATATGTAATGTCTCAACAACTTGGAGGACAACCGATCCTTATTCTTAAAGAAGGAAGTTCCCGCACTCGCGGGCGTGACGCACAGAGCATCAACATCGCCGCCGCCAAGGCAGTCGCCGCAGCGGTACGGACCACCCTCGGTCCGAAGGGGATGGACAAGATGCTTGTCGACACCATCGGCGACGTCGTGATCACAAACGACGGTGTGACCATCCTCAAGGAGATGGACATCGAACACCCGGCCGCAAAGATGATGGTCGAGGTTGCAAAGACCCAGGACGACGAGGTCGGCGACGGCACCACCACTGCGGTCGTTGTGGCCGGCGAACTCCTCAAGCGGGCCGAGGACCTCCTCGAACAGGACGTTCACCCCACGGTGATCGCCCACGGATACCGTATGGCCGCCGATAAGGCGATCGAGATCGTCAGGGACCTCGCCATCGACGTCAAGCCCAACGACGCCGATATCCTCCTGAAGATCGCGGGTACCGCCATGACCGGCAAGGGTGCCGAGGCCGCCAAGGACAAGCTCTGCGACCTCATCGTCAGAGCGGTCACCATGGTCGCCGAAGAAGACGGCACCGTTGACCTCGACTTCATAAAGGTCGAGAAGAAGGTCGGCGGGTCCATCGAGGACTCCGGGATCGTCGAGGGCGTGCTCATCGACAAGGAGCGTGTCCACCCGGCGATGCCGAAGAAGGTCGAGAACGCGAAGATCCTGCTGCTCAACGCCGCGGTCGAGTTCAAGAAGACCGAGGTCGACGCCGAGATCAACATCACGAGCCCTGACCAGCTCCAGATGTTCCTCGACGAGGAAGAGCGGATGATCAGGGGTATCGTTGAGAAGATCATCGCCTCCGGTGCGAACGTCCTCTTCTGCCAGAAGGGTATCGACGACATCGCCCAGCACTACCTTGCGAAGGCCGGTCTCTTTGCCACCCGCCGCGTGAAGAAGAGCGATATGGAGAAGCTTGCCCGCGCGACCGGCGCCACCCTCGTCTCCTCCATCGACGCCATCTCCCCCGAAGAACTCGGTTTCGCCGGGATCGTCGAGGAGCGGAAGGTTTCGGGCGAGGACATGACCTTCGTCGAGCAGTGCAAGAACCCCAAGGCGGTCTCGATCATCATCAAGGGCGGCACCGAGCACGTCGTCGACGAGCTTGACCGCGCCATCGAGGACGCCCTCCGCGTCGTCGAGGTCGCTCTCCGCGACAAGAAGTTCGTCGCCGGCGGTGGCTCCCCTGAAGTCGAGCTCTCCCTCCGTCTCCGCGAGTATGCGGCGACCGTCGGCGGCCGGGCTCAGCTTGCCATCGAAGCCTTTGCCGGCGCCCTCGAGATCATCCCGCGGACCCTTGCAGAGAACGCGGGTCTCGACCCGATTGACGTCCTGGTGGACCTCCGTGCAGCCCACGAGAAGGGCCAGAAGACCGCGGGTCTCGATGTCAACACCGGCAAGGCCGGCGACATGCTCGCCCAGGGCGTTGTCGAGCCCCTGCGCGTGAAGACCCAGGCGCTCAGCTCTGCCGCCGAGGCGGCCGTGATGATCCTCAGGATCGACGACGTCATCGCCTCGTCCAAATCTGCCGGCCCCTCACCCGAGGAGATGGCGGCAATGGGCGGCGGTATGGGCGGCGGTATGGGCGGCGGTATGGGCATGCCCCCGATGTAAGTGCCAAACGCCTGCATATGCCCTGAACACAGGGCACCAGCCTTTTTTTTTCGAGCGCTCTTTTCTGGCTGCCTCCTGATATCCTGGCCGTCGTCCGCTCACGCAGAGCTCTGAACACGATCACGACCTTTGCGTGAATGGATCGTAAACCGATGAATCTCACGCAAAGCCGCGAAGGTACGGAAGAGCATTTCGGGGCTTCGTTTCTTCGCGTGAGTGGATCAGTGCGCCGGGGCGGGGGGTCTGCCGCCCTGCCAAACTGCGATAGGGGTGGGATCAGGGAGGGGTTATCCACATGAAATAGTGAAGAGCAAAAAAAGATACGATGCGGGTCTTCAGGCACTATGCCCGATCAGCTGTTCGAGCACCTTCTGCATGTCAACCCAGATGATCAGGTTTTTGGCGTCGCTGCTCTCGGCCGACTTATTGTTCACCTTTATTATCCCTTTGACAAAGGCGTCCCGCGTGAGGGCGTCGTCCATCTTCTCGACATCGTTCTCAGAGATCTGCATCACCGAGAGGACATCGTCGACGATGATCCCGACATTGGAGCCTCCAGCTGCCTCAGGGACGAGGATGATGATCTTCTGCCGCTCCTGGCCTCCGGCCGCAGGGATGCCCAGGAGGGTCGAGAGGTTCATGACCGTCGTGATCTCGCCGCGAAGGTTGATGATCCCGGCAATATGGGGGGGAGCTCTCGGCACCGGCGTGATCGGGACCATCTCGACGATCTCCCGTGCAAGGGAGATGTCGAGGGCGTAGTGCTCGTCCGCGACCTCGAATTCTACCACATCAACGTTTGTCACACCCTTCACCTTACTTCAATCTGAACGAGTCCAGGCTTTCCTTCATCTCTCCGGCCATGGCAGCGACCTCCTCGGCGGCGCTGCCGACCTCCTGGGCCGAGGCAGATACTTCCTCGGTCAGGGCGGCCATGTCCTCGATCCGCGCCATCGTCTCCTTCGTCATCCTGTTTGTCACGTCCATCCGCTCCATCACGCGGTTGGTGGCGCTCGCCTGGTCCTCGGTCGCCCGTGCGATCTCCGACACGCTCTCATGCGCCTCCTTGGCAGCAGCGACGATCCTGGTCAGGGTGTCGATCGCCTGGTTGACGCTCTCAACGCCGGCAGCGATCTCTGCGATGGCCGCCTGGAGGTTCCGGCCGGTCTTCTCGCTCTGGGACTGGATGCTGCCGATGAGGTCTTCGATATGGTTGGTTGCGTTCTTGGACTCGCCGGCAAGGTTGCGCACCTCGCCTGCGACCACGGCGAAGCCCCTCCCGTGCTCGCCCGCCCTCGCTGCTTCGATAGCGGCGTTCAGTGCGAGCAGATTGGTCTGGCTGGAGATGTCATTGATGAGTTTGACGATCTTGGAGATCTCCTGCATCTCTCTGTTCAGCTGTGAAAACTCCTCGACGCCTTCCTTTGTAATGGTTTCGACCTGGCGCATCTTCTGGGTCGCCTCACGCCCGAGCTTGTCGGCTTCGTTCCCGATCCTGACCGCCGCGGTGGTCCCGTCGAGCACGCCCTGTGCGGTGCTGGCGATCTCCTCGATCGATGCCGAGAGGTCGGACATCGCCCGCGCTACCTCTTCGAGATTTTCGAGCTGCCTTTTCGCGTCCTCTGCGCTCTGCTGGCTCTTGGTGGCGACCTGCTCGATCGCCCGGGAGATGTCGGCCGAGCTGCGGCTTGTCTCCGCCGAGCTGCCCCTCACCTTCTCGCCGATACCGGCCGCCTTGATCAGGGCCGCCTTGATTCCTTCGCGGGAATGGCGGTAGTCGAGCTTGAGGTCGCGGAGTGGATCGTTCTCCCCGATCTCCACGAGGGCGGTGAGGTCGCCCTTTGCCATCTCGTCCATGGCCGCCTTCAGCTCCTCGGCACTTGCGGCGAGAAGGGAGGCCTGCTGCTGTGCTTCCTTTTCCTTCTCGACGAGTGCAGTGTTGTCCTGGTAGATATAGTAGTTGACGTCGATCTCCCCGTTTTCGTCCAGGATCGGGACCTGGAAGAGGCGGAGGTAGGTCTTTGTCCGGTCTTCCCAGGAGATCTCCATGTCTGATACCGCCATCTTCTTCGTCTCGAAGGAGGCGTAGAAATCGTCGCCGGTTGTCTTGATATTGAAGTCGTAGAGCTTCTTTGCCATCAGTTCGTCATACGAGCCGCGCCAGACCTTCTCGTACTGTTTGTTGAGGTCGAGGCGGTGTTTGTCCGGAGCCAGGACGGTGACCGCCTGGGGGTTGTATTTCAAGAAGGCGTCGGCACGCCTCTGCAGGGCGCGGATCTTCTCGAGTTCCTCCCTCTGCTCGGTGAGGTCCTGGTAGATATAGTAGTTGACGTCGATCTCCCCGTTTTCGTCCAGGATCGGGACCTGGAAGAGGCGGAGGTAGGTCTTTGTCCGGTCTTCCCAGGAGATCTCCATGTCTGATACCGCCATCTTCTTCGTCTCGAAGGAGGCGTAGAAATCGTCGCCGGTTGTCTTGATATTGAAGTCGTAGAGCTTCTTTGCCATCAGTTCGTCATACGAGCCGCGCCAGGCCTTCTCGTACTGTTTGTTGAGGTCGAGGCGGTGTTTGTCCGGAGCCAGGACGGCGATCGCCTGGGGGTTGTACTTCACGAAGGCTTCGGCACGCTTTTTCAGTTTTTCAGATTCTGCCATCCGCTCTATGGCGGTGTTGACCATTTTTCCGAGGCTTCTGAACTCCTCCGGGAGGAGATCGATGGTGATCCGCACTGAAAGGTCTCCCTTCAGGGCGCGCTGCAGGGCATCTTCAATTTTTTCTGGTTTTTGCATTGTCATCGTATCGTCCCTCACGCACTGTGTTCTGTGGCTAAATTATTTTAATAAACTAATTAATAGACCTTTCTATTCTTGATTTATATAATCTGGGCAATAATATTATTTTATTTGATAAATATATCGGGTGGCATCGGTATATCCGATTATTATTCTATTTAGGGGCTGCAATCCCGACGGGGTAAGTATATGAAGATCAAACGACGAGGGGAACACATGGCCGAACGGTTCATTTTTACAAAATATCGTACCTCCTGTTACCACTGCCACGAGGACGCCGACCAGGTGATCAAGGCGGTTTCGTCACAGGCGCAGGTGGCGTGCGCGAACTGCGGGGCGACGCGTATCTTTGTCCCGCGGGTAGAGGATGTCAGCGCGGCCGGTACCTATACCCCGATCAGCTGTTACGACATCTGGAACCTTGAGACGGTCGCACCGTGCAAGAACTGCGGTGTCGAGGGTCCGCACGACCTGATCGTCGGTTGCAACCAGTTCACGACCAGGTGCAGGAACTGCGGCTACACGCATTTCTATAAGTTCAATCTTGAGTACGTTGCGCAGTGCCCGATCGAAGAGAAAAAAGAGTGAGGGTTCGGGCACTCAATCCACCATTTCCCGGGAGAGAGAGCCCGACGCAGGCTCAACCCCCTGTTCCGTGCAGACGCATTTCTGGCAGAATTACCTGATGTCGGTGATCCGATCAGTCCGGCCCCGTCGTTTTCTGATCCCGAAATGTTCGAGGATCTTTGTTGGGTCTCGTGACCCGAAACGGCGGACGCTCCCGTCCCTGAGATCTGAGACGGAGGCCTCGGCGATGGGTGCGGTGAACCTCCCCTCCCGCCCGGCGCCCGCGGTTGCTCGTTCATCGACAACCCCGGAAAGTGACTCCTCAAAGCCGTCTGCGATCAGGTGGAGCGTCCCGCAGGCCGAACCGGCCAGGGATGCAGCGGCCCTGACACTCTCACCGTCCGGACCGGGCGGCGCCACCGGCACCCTGAGGGTGAGGTGGACGATATGCAGGGGGTCATAGCCCGTGTTCATGATTCGTGCAAGGGCCGTCGCCGCAACGAGCCCGGCGAGATGCACCGTGCCGGCGATGCTCCCGGCCGGGGCGACCATGAGGGTGAGGTCCGCCGGATCGATCCGGCAGGCCTCGGCGAGGATCCCTGCCTCACCCTCGTCCGGCGGCCAATCGGCAGTAAGGGAGATCAGGGCTTCTTCTGCACTTTCGTCATGATTCAATCGCTGGTAGAGTGCTGCTGGTTTTCTGGCGAGCGCTCTTCCAGGCCCGCCCGCGTCGGTCCCCTCGCCCCCGGCCGTCACCCTCCAGAGGGGGAGCTGGGCGCCGAGGCAGGCAATCGCCGGGTTCGAGACGGTCATATGGAGGACCGGGATGGCATAGGGTCCGAACTCTGCTATCTCGATACGCGCCGAGGCGCATCCCCCGCAACACGCCTCGACGAGGCGGCAACCGGCCTCATAACTCCCGGGAACATCGGCGCCGCAGTCGACGATCCGTGCGCCGCAGCCCATTGTTGTGGCCCTGATCCCGAGGGGATCGGCCCGGGCAACCATCCCTGCGGCCGTCTGGAGGGCTCCGGCGTTCAGACTGATCATGGGCAGTCCTCTCCCTCCTGATATATAGTGTTGTGGGGGAGGGACCTGAGGACAGCAGGCAACCATTTCTGATTTCTTTCTGGCGTATGGTACAGGTATCTTCATCCGACCCTGGCGCCAAATGGACCTGAAGGACGGACGTTCCGTCCCTGTCCCGTGCCGGCGTGCCGGAACGAGGGGTTAAGATGATGAGCCAGGATACGCGGACCGAACAGGAAAAAGCCGAAGGAATGAACAGGATCGCAGAGACCATCTTCGCCCCGGTCTATCCGGTGCTCGCCGGGATGTTTCTGGAGAGGTTCGGGCGGCTTGACGGCGTGTGCGTCGATCTGGGAAGCGGCCCCGGCCATCTGGCGATTGCCGTTGCGAAAGCCTCCGATATGATGGTCTGGTCGCTCGATTTCTCCGCTGCGGCGCAGGCGATTGCAGAGACGAACATCAGGAACGCGGGCCTTGAAGGCCGGGTCAGGACAATTCGCGGCGATGTGACACGCCTTCCCCTCCCTGACGCCTCCGCCGATCTCGTGGTCAGCCGCGGTTCAGTGTTCTTCTGGGATGACCTTCCCGCGGCGCTCCATGAGGCTGCACGGATACTGAGGGCCGGAGGGATGGCGATCATCGGTGGCGGGTTCGGGAACGCCGAACTGAATGAGCGGATCGTGCGGGAGATGATCCGCCGCAATCCTGACTGGGAGGGGTTCAACCGGAAAAATATCTCTTCTGAGACGATGCAACGGTTTTTGAAGGCGGTGTCGGTGGTCGAGGGCGTCGATGGCGATGTCGTCTGTGATGATTCAGGCCTCTGGATTGTGATGAGGAAGGGGTGTTCGGCATGAACTGCCGGATCTGCAAGCAGGGCTGCCCGATCCCCGGGGGTATACCTACCTATTATATAGGAGAGCGTGTGATCCTATAGTCAATGTGTGGTGAATGTTTTTTCGCCAGTGAATGTCTTTACCTTCACTAGCCCGGCCGATACCCATCACGCAGACATTGCTTCTCTAAACCCCGCTCTCAGAGCGACCGCGCTCCAGGGCTTCTTTTTTAGGTATTTTTATCTCTTTTAAACGTCCCCGCAGTATGTCATGCCGCCGGGGAGGAGTTGATCATGAGAGGAAAACAGATCAGGATGGAACGCATCATGGACCGGAACACCGGAAAGACGATCATCGTACCGATGGATCACGGTGTGACGGCCGGGCCCATGCCCGGGCTCATCGATATGGGAAAGACCGTTGACCTCGTCGCCGCCGGCGGAGCAAACGCCGTGCTCGGCCACCCGGGCCTCGCCCTCTACGGCCACCGGCAGAGCGGGCGGGACGTGGGGCTCATTCTCCACCTCTCGGCCTCCACGAGCCTCGGGCCCGACCCGAACGAGAAGGTGATCGTGAACACCGTCACCAACGCCCTGAAGATGGGCGCCGACGCCGTCTCGGTCCATATCAATATCGGCGCTCCTTCAGAGGCGCGGATGCTCGTAGACCTTGGCAGGATCGGCGTGGAGTGCATGGAGTGGGGGTTGCCCCTGCTGGCGATGATGTACCCGCGGGGGGCGAAGATCGCCGACGAGAAGGATGTCGGAGCGGTCTGCCTCGCGGCGCGGGCCGGTGCCGAACTCGGCGCCGACATCGTCAAGACCGTCTACACCGGGGACCCGGACTCGTTCCGGGAAGTAACGCGGGGCTGTCCGGTGCCGGTGGTCGTCGCCGGGGGATCGAAGACCGACGACCTCTCGACCCTGCAGTTGATCGAGGGGGCGATGGAGGGCGGCGCCGCCGGGATCTCCATCGGGAGAAACGCCTTCCAGCACCCGCACCCCGACCTCTTCATCAGGGCGGCGGCGGCGATCGTGCACGGCGGACTGAGCGCAGAAGAGGCGCTGGAGATGGTGAAATGATTGGAAAGGCAATCCGTCTCGAACGGATTATGGACAGGAACACCGGACGGACGGTCATCGTCCCGATGGACCACGGCTTCACCCTCGGCCAGATCGAGGGGCTGAGGCGGATGCCCGAGGCGGTTGCGGCCGTATCCGAGGGCGGTGCGAATGCGATCGTGATGCACAAGGGCATGGTGAAGGCGGGCCACCGCGGCCACGGCCGGGACATCGGGCTGATCGTCCACCTCTCGGCCTCGACCTCCCTGAACCCCGACCCCGACGACAAGGTGCTCGTCTGCACCGTGGAAGAGGCGGTCGCCCTCGGCGCCGACGCGGTCTCGATCCACATCAACCTCGGGGCGCCGCACGAGTCGCGGATGATCGAGGCGGCCGGCGAGGTCTCGAAGGAGTGCACCCGCTGGGGGATGCCGCTCCTCGTGATGATCTACCCGCGGGGCAAGGGTATCGACCCGCGTTCCCCCGCGGCCGTCGGCCACTGCGTCAGGGTCGCCGAGGAGCTCGGCGCCGACCTGATCAAGACGAACTACACCGGCGATCCGGTCTCATTCGCCGAGATCACCGCCGCCTGCTCGGTGCCGGTGCTCATCGCCGGCGGGGAGAAGGCCGGCGATCTCGCCACCCTCTCGGCGATCAGGGACGCCGTCTTTGCCGGGGCGTCCGGGGTGTGCATCGGGAGAAACGCCTTCCAGCGTGACGAGCCAGCATCCTTTGTGCGGGCGCTCTGCCGGGTCGTCCACGAGGGGACCGCCCCCGACGCCGCACTGGAGGGCCAATGAAACAGTTCTGGGTGGACGTGCGCCCCTGGAACAAGGAGATCGCCACGGCGGCGATCGAGGCCGGTGCCCAGGCGCTGGTCGTCGGTGCGGCCGCCGATGCGAGAGCCCTCGGCCGGATCACGACGATCGCACCCGACGGCGACCTGGTGCCGGGAACGGACGTCGTCTTTGCCGAGGTGACGCCCGATTCGCCGCTCCCTGAGGCAGGGCGTGCAACGCTCGTCGTCTCCACGTCTGACTGGACGATCATCCCGCTCGAAAACCTGGTGGCGGCCTCTGACCGCGTCGTCGCTGTCGTCAGGAATGCAGAGGAGGCGAAACTCGCCCTCGGCATCCTTGAGAAGGGCGTCGCCGGCGTGCTGCTCCAGACCGGCGATCCTCTCGAGGTCGGCCGCGTCGCCGCCGCCGTGCAGGCGGAGAGCCCGCGCCTTGCGATCGTCCCCTTCACCGTCACTGCTGTCCGCCAGATCGGGATGGGCGACCGCGCCTGCATCGACACCTGCTCCCTCCTCGCCGAAGGGGAGGGGATGCTCCTCGGCAACACTTCGTCGGGGTTCCTGCTCGTGCTTGCCGAGACGGCGGAGAACCCGTACGTCGCCCCGCGGCCCTTCAGGGTGAACGCCGGGGCGGTCCACGCCTACCTGCTCCGCCCTGACGGACGGACCTCGTACCTCTCCGAGGTGCGGGCGGGCGACGCCGTTCTGGTTGCAGATGCGACCGGCGCCACCGCCGAGGCGGCGGTCGGGCGGGTGAAGATCGAGCGCCGCCCCCTCCTCCTGGTCGAGGCCGGGGCCGGGAACGCGAAAGCCGGGCTCGTCCTCCAGAACGCCGAGACCGTGCGGCTGATGGGCCAGTCCGGCCCCATATCGGTCGCCGCCCTGAAGGAAGGCGACGTTGTCATGGGGTGCGCCATGGCGAAGGGCCGCCATTTCGGCATGGCGGTCGAGGAGACGATCACGGAGACTTAAGGATGCATATCGGTATTATCGGCGGCACCGGCGGGATGGGCTCCCTCTTCGCCCGGGTCTTTGCGGCGGCCGGGCACCGGGTTTCGGTCTCAGGGCGGCACACCCCTCTCTCGAACACCGACCTTGCCCGAGGATGCGACGTGGTCATCGTCTCCGTGCCCATCGGGAGCACGGTCGAGGTGATCCGCGAGATCGCTCTCCTCCTCCGCGAGGGGCAGGTGCTCTGCGACTTCACCTCCCTGAAGGCCGCACCGGTTGCGGCGATGCTGGAGACGAACGCCGCCGTCCTCGGGCTGCACCCGATGTTCGGCCCATCGGTCCCCTCCCTGCACGGGCAGACGATCATCGCCTGTCCGGCACGGATCTCGCCTGAACGGGCCGAGGAGGTGCTCGGTATCTTCCGGGCGGCTGGAGCGGCGGTGAGGGTGATGGACCCGGCCGAGCACGACCGCCTGATGGCTGTGGTGCAGGGGCTCGCCCATTTTGCGACCCTGACCGTCGCCGGGACGATGCGCCGTCTCGGCGTCGACCTTGACGCCCTGCTCGCCGCAACAAGCCCGGTCTACCGGATCGAGACCGCCCTTGTCGGTCGGATCCTGGGACAGGACCCCGCCCTCTATGGCCCGATCCTGCAGGAGAACCCGGCGGTGCCGGCGGTGCTCGCTGCCTTTGAAGAGGCCGCCGGGGAACTCAGGCAGGCGGTGGAAGGGAGCGACGAAGAGGCGTTCAGGCGTATCTTCGATGCGGACGCTGCATTCTTCAGGGCGTACATCCCGCAGGCGACAGAAGACTCGGAGGCGCTGGTGCGATGCCTGGCAGACCGTTGAAACTCGCCGCCCTCGGCCCTGAGGGGACGTTCTCCCACACGCTGGCTGTCCGCCTTGCAGACGAGGTCCTCCTCCTCCCGACGATCGGGGCGGTCTTCGCCCATGTCGCCGCAGGTCTGGGCGACGGCCTCGTCCCGATCGAGAACAGCGAGGCCGGAGGTGTCGGCCCTACCCTCGACGGACTTCTGGCGCACCCCGTGTTCGTCACCGGCGAGGTCTATCTCCCGGTCCGTCATCATCTTGCCTCTTTTGTGAAAAAAGAGGAGATCAACCTGCTCTATGCCCATCCCCAGACCCATGAGCAATGCTCCCGCCTGACCGACGCCCTCGGGGTGGCGGTGGTCCACACACCCTCGAATGCGGCGAGCGCCCGGGCGGTGCTGCCCGGTAGTCGTGCAGCGGCGATCACGACGAGAGAGGCGGCGTTCCGCGCCGGCGTCCCGGTCATCGAGCAGAACGTCCAGGACGCCGCGGAGAATACCACCAGGTTCGTGGTCATCTCAAAGCGGCCGTATGGGGGGGAGGATGCGGTCAAGTGTTCGGTCCTCCTCGACCCGAGGACCGACCGCACCGGCCTGCTCGCCGATCTCCTTGCGGTGTTCGCGCGGCTGGAGATCAACCTCACCAGGATCGAGTCCCGCCCGGCGAAACGCGGGATCGGGCGCTACGTCTTCTTCCTCGACGGCGAGGCGGTGCCGCAGTGGGGGGAGGCGCTGAAGGGCCTCGCCGCCCTCGCCGAGGTGAAGCCCTTCGGCTGCTACCCGCGTCTGGAGGTGGGCGCTTGGAGGTGAACCTCTCCAGGCGGTCGGGCGTGGAGATCCGCGTTGCGGCCCCGCCCTCGAAGAGCCTCACCCACCGCGCCCTCGTCGCCGCCGCCCTTGCCGATGGTGTCTCCGAAATCCTGCGCCCCCTCGCCTCCGAGGACACCACCCTCACCAGCCAGGGCCTCCGGGCCCTCGGTGTGACGGTGGAGGCGAAGGGCGACGGTCTCTTGGTCAGGGGGTGCGGCGGGCGGTTCCCGACCCGCAGCCCGGTCACGCTCGACCTGAAAAACTCGGGCACAAGCCTGCGCCTCCTTGCCGGCGTTGCGACCCTCTCCGCCTTCCCGGTCACCCTGACCGGGAGTGCCAGGATGCTGGAACGCCCGGTCGGACCCCTGGGAGATGCGATCGCCGCCCTCGGGGGCGAGGTCGGCTACACGGTGCGTTCAGGCTACCCCCCGATCACCGTCCGCGGCCCGGCGAGGGGCGGCGCCGCCGTGATCAGGGGCGATATATCAAGCCAGTTTGTCTCCTCCCTCCTGATGGCAGCCCCCTGCTGGGAGGAAGGGCTTGACCTCACCCTCATCCCCCCGCTGGTCTCGGCGCCGTACCTCGACCTGACGGCGGCGGTGATGAGGTCGTTCGGCGTCTCGATCCGGCGCGATGGCGAGCATTTTTCCGTGCCACCCGGCGTCTACGGCCAGCGCACCTATGCGGTCGAGGGCGACTGGTCCTCGGCCTCGTATTTCTTTGCGATCGGGGCAGTCTGCGGCGGCCGGGTCGTCGTGGAGAACCTCGACCCCGCCTCCCTCCAGGGCGACCGACGTTTTGTCGAGGCGCTGGAGATGATGGGGGCGTCGGCGGGGTACGGCGAGGACGGGATCGTCCTGGAGTCCAATGGTGACCTCGATGGGATCGAGGTGGATATGGCCGCGGCCCCTGACACCGTCCAGACTCTTGCGGCCGTTGCGGCCTTCGCCCGCGGGCCGACGCGGATCACCGGCATCGCCCATCTGCGGTATAAGGAGAGCGACCGGATCGCGGCGATCGAGCGGGTGCTCGGCAGCGTCGGCGCCCGCGTGGCGGTGGAGGAGGACGCCGTCACCATCACTCCCGGCCCCCTGCACGGTGCGACGGTGGACCCGGAGAACGACCACCGCACGGCGATGAGCGCCGCCGTGATCGGCCTTGGCGCCGGCGGGGTGCGCGTGACAGGCGCCGGGTGCGTGGACAAGTCGTTCCCCCAATTCTGGAATGTTCTCCAGGAGGCCGGGCTCCTATGAAGGTGGTGCTGACCGGCTACCGGGGCACGGGCAAGACGACCGTCGGCAGACTGCTCTCCCGCCGTCTCGGTCTCCCCTTCATCGATACCGACGCAGAGATCGAACGGCTGGCCGGGGCGTCGATACCGGCGATCTTCGCCTCGGCCGGGGAGAGCGGGTTCCGGGCGCTGGAACGCCGGGTGATCGCAGGGCTTTCCGATGTCGAGGGCGTGATCAGCACCGGCGGCGGGGCGGTGCTCGACCCGGCGAATGTCGCCGCCCTCAGGAAGGGCGGGACCATCGTCCTCCTCGAAGCCTCCGCAGAAACGATCTGCGGACGGATCGGCGGTTCCGATCGCCCGCCCCTCACCTCCCTCTCGCCTGAGGAGGAGGTCGGGGCGCTCCTTGCAGTGCGCCGCCCCTTCTACCGTCGAGGGGCCGATTTTTGCGTCGATACCGGTACATCTCAGCCTGGCGAGGTCGCCCTCGCCGTGCTCGCCCTCCTCAAGGGGCGGCGGCGCGACCGGGCAGGCTTTGCCGGGTTCGAGATGCCCGAAGGCGAGGCCGGGCGGCTTGCGGCCCTCCGGGACACGACCCACCTCTATGCGATCGCCGGTCACCCCTGTCTCCACAGCCAAAGCCCGCCGCTCTGGAACGCCCTCTTCGAGCGCTACGCCATCGATGCGCACTACACCTGGCTCGGGCACCCGGACTTCGGGGCGATCCTTGCCGGGGTGGAAGCCCTCGGCGTGCAGGGACTCTCGGTGACGATCCCGCACAAGGAGGCGGCCCTTGTCGCGGCCGATCTGGCCGATTCCCATGCGGAGGCGATCGGTGCCGCGAACACCCTCCTCCTCCGGTGCGGTGAGGTCTCGGCCTCGAACACCGACTGGACCGGGGTGCGCCGCCCGCTGGAGGGCGTGCCGCCCGGCCCGGCGGTCGTGCTCGGCGCCGGGGGTGCAGCGGCTGCCGCCGTCTACGCCCTCCTGGACCTCGGGTGCGAGGTGACGGTGCTCGCCCGGAATGTGGATGCGGCAAAGGCGCTCGCCTCCCGTTTCGGCTGCGGTGCCGGCTCTCTCCGGGACTTTGGAAGGATCAGGCCGGCGTTCGTCGTCCATGCCACGCCGGTCGGGATGGCGGGCGATCCCCGCTCGCTTCTCTCCCCCGGCGACCTCGACCCCTCGATGACCGTCTTCGACCTCGTCTACACCCCGGCAGAGACCCCGCTCCTGCGGGCGGCCCGGGCCCGCGGCTGCCTGACGATCCCGGGCACCGAGATGTTTGTCTATCAGGCCTGCGAACAATTCCTCCATATGACCGGCATTGCGGTGGAGCCGGAAACCGTCAGGGGGGTGCTTGAAGAATGAACACCTTCGGGCGGATCTTCCGTGTCACCACCTTCGGGGAGAGCCATGGCCCGGCGATCGGCGCCGTCGTCGACGGCTGCCCTTCCAGCGTCCCGCTCTCTGTGGCCGATATTCAGCCCCTGCTCGATCGCAGAAAACCGGGCGGCCCCCTCTCCTCGCCGCGCGCCGAGGCCGACGAGGTGGAGATCCTCTCAGGCGTTTTTGAAGGATTGACGACCGGCACCCCGATTGCCCTCCTGATCCGGAACCGGGACGTGCGGAGCCGGGATTATGACTCCCTCAGGGACGTCTTCAGGCCCGGTCATGCAGACTATTCCTACCTGATGAAATACGGTAACCGCGACCACCGCGGCGGCGGACGGAGTTCGGGCCGGGAGACGGCTGCACGGGTGGCGGCCGGTGCGGTGGCGCTGGCCGTCCTCAGGGGTGAAGGGATCTCGATCGCCGGTTCGGTCTGTGAGGTACACGGGATCTCTGACCCTGAACGCTTTGAAGATGAGGTGCGGACTGCGCAGGCACGCGGCGACTCGGTCGGCGGGATTGCCGAGGTGCGGGCCACCGGTGTCCCGGCCGGTCTCGGCAGCCCGGTCTTTGGAAAACTCGATGCCGCCATCGCCGGCGCCATGATGGGGATCGGGGCGGTGAAGGGCGTCGAGATCGGGGAGGGCTTCGGTGCCGCCAGCCTCTCCGGCTCGGAGAACAACGATGAAATGGACGCTGCGGGTTTCCTCTCCAACCACGCCGGCGGCATCCTCGGCGGGATCTCGACCGGCCAGGAGATCGTCGTCCGCCTGGCGGTGAAGCCGACGCCGTCGATCGCCCTCCCGCAGAGGACCGTGGACATCCGCGGGGAGGAGCGGGAGATCGCGATCGGTGGGCGGCACGACCCCTGCATCGCCTTCAGGCTCGTCCCGGTAGCGGAGGCGATGCTCGCCCTCGTGCTCGTCGACGCCCTGCTGGAGGGGCGGGCGTATGGCTGGAGCGTTGCCGGGCAGATGGGGAAATAACCCCGTCTGTTCTCCCGGCATTTTTTTGGGGTATTTTCGTCGGATTTTTTCGTGCGATTTCCTGGAAGAACGATCTCAGGTATAGCCGCAAAGTTAATGGGAGCAGACCCGGGCTTCGTTTTTCCGCGCCTTCGCGTGGACAGGCGGACGTTCTCTTCGTGAGGGTTTCTGCGAGATGAACAGGGGGTGCAAAAAAATGGGTATCTGCCGGTGCCCCTCTATTTCCTGGAAGAATGGTGAGAGAGGGATTCAGTGATAGATAAGCAGTTCTTTCAGCTGCTGCAGTTCCCTGATGTCGTACTGCCCTTGTGCCGTCGGGGTGCCGATGTGGCAATAGACCATCTCCGACCCGAAGAACGGGAGGAAGGTCCTGGCATACCTGAATTCTGCCCCCTGGACGCTCGTGATCACCGGCTTCTCTACATCGAGCGTGAAGGCGAGGAGGTCGAGGAGATCGCGCTGAGACGAGGGCGTGACCGCGATTTTAGGAATATCTCCGAAGGACCTGAGGTCGCGCTCGATCGCCTTCAGGTCGTCGGGAGGGGGCATGTAGTTGATATGCGCCGATGCGATGACCTGGAGGTGCTGGTAGCGTATGAGGGGGGCAAACCGCCTGAACCGCCGTTCCACGTCCACGTAGTCCACGAGGTCGAGGAAGGGCTGAACGATCGAGAACCAGCGGTCAGGGTCGCCGGTGAAGGTGCCCCCCTCCTCCTGACTCCTCAGGGTGGCGATGAGAGGGGCCGCGCACGCCTTGCTGCACCCGGCCATCGCCGCTGAAAGGTCTTCATCCATGAGATCGAGCCTGAGCTCGATAAGATCCGCCCCGAGGGCCACCGCTTTCTGGATCTCGTCAGGACTCGTCAGTGAGACGACGATCTTCATACACTCAGGTATCAGACGCTCAGGGGTTATATGCCTGTCCCTGCATCGCCGGTTATTCGGCGGCGAACTCGTCGCAGGCGTCGATCACGTACCTGAGATAGGCCATCGACGGTCCGCCCCCCATCAGGACCGCCATGAATCCGGCCTCCATGATCTCCTGCTGCGATGCACCGGCCGCGATCGCCGCCTTTGCGTGGATTGCGATGCAGAACGAGCAGTGTTCGGCGACCGCGAGGGCGACGCCGAGGATCTCTTTGTACTTCTCCGGCAGGGCGCCCTCTTTTGAGGCCTCATCCGCAAATCCTGCAAAGGCATTCCAGAGCGCGGGGTCGAACGCTGCCACATCTCTGATCGTCTGCTGGACTTATCTAAGAGATTCGGCAATTCCGGCAATAATATATGGTTTATATTCTGTTCTGGTGCCGATATTGGCTGATCACCGCCGCCTGAAAGGGCTATAACCGCGCCGCCCCCATACTTCCCCACGAAATTCGCAGAGATCCCTGAACTCCTCGCGCCCGCAGGCTCGATGGAGGCGCTCGTCGCCGCGGTAGCGGCCGGAGCCGATGCGGTGTACCTCGGCGGCACGCGTTTCTCGGCGCGGCGGTATGCAGCGAACTTTGACGACGCCGCATTGAAAGAGGCGGTGGACTACGCCCATGCCCGCGGCGTGGCGGTGCACGTGACCCTCAACACCCTGGTCCACGACACCGAACTCCCGGCGGTTGCAGCGTATCTCCTCTTCCTCTACGAGATCGGTGTCGACGCCGTCCTCGTCCAGGACGCCGGTGTGCTCGCCCTTGCCCGCCGGATCGTCCCTGACCTTCCCGTCCACGCCTCGACCCAGATGACCGTCACCTCTGCTGAGGGGGTGCGGTGGGCGGCGGCGCAGGGGATCGGCCGCGTGGTGCTCGCCCGCGCACTCGGTCTCGAGGAGATCGAGGGGATGCGGCCGGTGGTCAAGGAGACCGGCGTTGAACTGGAAGTATTTCTCCACGGCGCCCTCTGCTATGCCTACTCGGGCCAGTGCCTCCTTTCGTCGCTGATCGGGGGGCGGAGCGGGAACCGGGGTGCCTGCGCCCAGCCCTGCCGCAAGCCCTACACCCTCCTGAGGGGTGCGCCCGACCGCTACGGCCGTCCGACTGATCTGCGCCCGGTCCGGGGCGCCGGCCCCTACCCCCTCTCCACAAAGGACCTCTGCCTCTACCCGATCCTGGACCGGGTCGTCAGGGCGCCGGTCGCCTCCCTGAAGATCGAAGGGCGGATGAAGTCTCCGACCTATGTGGCCACCGTCACCGGGATCTACCGGCGGGCCATGGACGCGATTTCTGAGGGGCGGTTCGTCCCCTCGGCACAGGACACGCTGGACCTCGCCCTCGCCTTCACCCGCGGCTTTACTACCGGTTATCTCTCGGGCGTCCGGCACCGCGATCTGATCGGCCCGGAGCGCCCTGACAACCGTGGGGTGGCCGTCGGGAAGGTGACGGCGTTCTCGCACAGCCTGATGGAGGCGACGGTCGCCCTCGACGGCCCGCTCGTTCCAGGCAACGGCGACGGCCTTGCCGTCACCTCGCCTGAAGGTTCATTCGGGCTTGTGGTCCGCGGCACCCCGAGGGTCCGTGACGGCCTGATCCGTTTGAGGACTCCTGAAACTGCGGCGGTGGGCGCCGTTGTCTCGATCACCAGGTCCGCCTCTCTTGAAGAGCGGGCCGCGGAGACGATCAGGCTGGGGCGGCAGGCGGTGCGGATCGACGCGGAGATGAGATGGGAAGAGGACGGCACGCCGGTGATCGAGGCTGTCTGCACCCTGCCGCGCCGCGCCGCCGTCCGGGTGCAGGTGCGCGCCCCCACCCCGATGGGGCCGGCCCGCACCCGTCCGCTCGCCGCCGCCGATATCGCCGACCACCTGCGAAAGAGCGGCGGCACCCAGTTTTTCATCGGGGATCTCGCCCTGCACTATCCTGGCGGGCTCTTCGCCCCCCCATCCTACCTGAACGCCCTCAGGAGGAGCCTCTTCGAAGCGGCCGAAGAGGCTCTTCGGGCGGCGGCCCGCCCCTCGCCTGATGCCCTCGACGCCGCCCGGCGGCGATATGAGGAGGCACTCCCTGAGATCGCCGCGGAAGGGGGGCGCCCTTTACCCGTCACCCCAACACTCTCCGTCTATACCGACACCGTCGAAGGGATCGGGACCGCCGGTGCCGCCGGCGCCGATCGCATCTATTTCGAGCCGGTCGAATGCACGGGAGAAATTCTCTCTCACGCGGCAAAAACTGCCGGTCGCATTCCCCTCGTATGGGTGTGGCCCGGGATCGCGCGTCGCTCCTTTCTCGACGCCGCCCTGCCCCTGCTTGATACACCCGGCATCGCCGGGGTGATGGTCTCAGGTCACGGCTGCGCCGGCGCCGTCAGAGAGCGTTCGCCTTCCATGCCACTTTTCGGCGGGGCCGGGCTGAACGTCTGGAACCACCTCGCCGCCCTCAGCCACACTGGCTTTACCGCCCTCACACTCTCCCCCGAGGTCTCAGGGGCGGATATCAGGGGCCTCGTTGCCCGCCTTCCCCCCGGTTCCCCTGCGATGGAGGTCGTTGTGCAGGGGACAACCGAAGCGATGGTCACCGAGGACTGCCCCCCGGCTACCGCCCTCGGCTGCCCTGCGGGCTGTAGCGGCGATGCATGGGCGCTACGGGATGGCCGCGGCCGGATCTTTCCGGTGCGGACTGACCGTGAGTGCAGGGCGCATATCGGCAACGCCGTCGAGACCTGCCTGATCGACCACCTCCCGGCGATCTTCGCCGCCGGTGTCGGCGGCGTCGCCGTGGACGCCCGCGGCCGCGGGGCCGCCTATGCCGGGGAAATAACGGCGATCTATCGCGAGGCCCTTTCTGGAATCGGGCGTGCGGGGGAGGGCGCTCTCCTCTCCCGCCTCAAAGAGGAGGCAAAAAAACGTTCGCTCGGCGGGATCACCGCCTCGTCCTATCTGCGTGGGACAGAGTGAATCCTCAGGGGAGGTTTCCCTCCCCGATGCACTCGTGCTGCCGCTCCTCGCTCATATCCATCAGGATCTCGAATATCCGCCTGACCATCACCGGGTCGATGTTCTGCTCCACCGCCTCGTTGAAGATCCGGTCAAGGAGGGCCTCGCGCCGCTCCTCGTCCCTGACCGGCAGCCCGGCAAGATACTTTTCATGGGCCATCCTGCCTGCAATCCCCTGTCTCTCGGCGATGAGCCTGATGATCCTGCTGTCCAGCAGGTCGATATCGTTCCTGATCTCCTCGATTGTCATGGGAAAAGATCGGCACGCCTGGATAAAAACGGTGCCGCCCCAACAAGGATAATACTCCGGCCAGCCAATCTTTTTATATGCTTGAGAGAATCCCGCAGCGCGAACGGCGCGACCTGCTGATCGCATGGGCCGCCATCGCCGTTGCATTCAGCCTTCTCTATGTCAGGGGCACTTTCAACCCGGGCGCATTCGTGCTCTTCTTTGCCGTCTCCCTCCTGACGGTCGGCGTCGGTTTCGTCTTCCACGAACTCGCCCACAAGTTCGCCGCCATGCACTTTGGATACTGGGCTGAGTTTCGGAAGGACAACACGATGCTCATCGTGGCTGTGATCCTGGCCGCCCTCGCCGGCGTCGTCTTTGCCGCCCCCGGGGCCACCGTCATCTACGGCTCCACGACGAAGCGCGAGAACGGGATCATCTCGGCCGCCGGGCCGGTCACGAACCTCGCCCTCTGCGCCGTCTTCTACGGGCTCTTCCTTGCGGGCGGGATCTTCGGGGAGTACATCCTCCTGCTGATCGGGCTGATGGGCGTCCAGATCAACGCGATGATCGCCACCTTCAACATGCTCCCGGTGAGCGTGCTCGACGGCAAAAAGGTCCTTGCGTGGAACCCTGCCGTCTTTGCCGTCCTCTTCGTCGCCTCGCTCGGCGCCCTCATCGGCGCTCTGATGTTCCTGTAGAGAGGAGGGAGGCGACCTCCCGGACGACCTCCTCCCCTTTTTTTCCTGCCTCGGCGAGGGCAGTAGGGTGTCCCCTGATCCCTCCGTACTCGTCCATGTTGTTTGCGATGATGTTGTCGTAGTACTCAAAGCCCGTGCCGTTGAAAAAGGCGGTCACCATCGGATAGGCCGAATCGAAGACATTGTCCCAGCTCTGCCCGGCCGTCGAGATGAACACTCCTTTGTGCCGTTTGATGTGCTCGGTCGAGAAGTACAGTTTTTTCAGCACGAACTTCTGCGCCCAGAGATACTGCGCCCGGTCGATGAGCCCCTTGAGGTCGGCGGTGATCCCCATCGAGTAGATCGGCGAGGCGAGTGCCAGGACGTCGGCGGCCAGGATATTCTCGAAGAGCGCGGTGAGATCGTCCTTTACGACACAGGCCCCGGTTTTGTGGCAGGCGTTGCAGCCCCGGCACGCTGTGTAGTGCAGGTCGCGGAGCACCACCTTCTCGACCTCGCCACCGGCCCCTTCAGCCCCGGCAAGGAATGCGTCCAGGAGGGTCTCCGTATTCCCGTGGCGGTGCGGGCTTCCAGAAATGCCGAGCACCTTAATTGCCATCGCCAAACCTCTCCCGCATCGTTTTCACCAGATCTTTTCCCAGGGCCGCGGCGTCCGCCTTTGCCGTCGGGTGCGCCTCGATCTCCCCGGCCAGGTCGACGCCGTTGACCATCAGGTACGAGATATCGGCATTCCTGATCTCCATCACGTGATAGAAGCACTTGACGCTCGGGACGGCGGCGTCGAAGACGTAGTCCCATTTCTGCCCGGCCGTCGAGAGGAACACGCCGAGCCGCTTTCCCTTTCGCTCCGGCGGCACCACCGGAAGTTTGAGAACATATTTTCTCGACCTGAAGACCTGCGCCCGGTCGATGAGCGCCTTCGCCTGGGCGCAGATCCCCATGCAGTAGATCGGTGCGGCCAGGATCACGCAGTCGGCGTCGAGAAGTTTTGGCCCCAGCCAGTCGAGATCGTCCCTCTGCACGCATTTGTTCAGTTTCTCGCAGGCATTGCACCCCCTGCAGGGGTTCACCTTTATATCGGCGAGGGCGACCTTCTCGACCTCGACGCCTTCCTCCCGTATGGAGGCGATGACCCGGTCAAGGAGCGTCTCTGAGTTCCCGTGCCGCCGGGGACTTCCAGCAATGGCGAGGACATGGAGTGGCATCGCTTCTCCTATCTCCCTGCCGGGAAAAAAGGTTGGCGGTCAGGCAGGTTCTTCCCGGTACCTGAACCGTGAGGGTGGGACCGAGATCACAAAGCGCACGCCCTGGCCCGGCGTCCCCTCCTCCCTGATCGAGAGCCCGGTCAGGGAGAGGATCTCGGCGGAGAGGGGGAGGCCGAGGCCCTTATCTTTTCCATAAGGCCATTTGAAGAGTCTATTTTTTCTTTCCATGGGAATGCCCGGGCCGTCGTCCTCGTAGAGGAGGGAGATGCCGCCACCTGAGGCTTCGGCCGAGAACCTGATCGTCTGCGCCCCTGCGCCGTGGCGCACGGTGTTATCCACCAGGTTGTAAAAGACGCGTCCCAGCAGCGGGTCGGCGAAGACCTCAAGACCGGTATCTATCATGCATTCGAGGGCGATCCCCGGCGGAGAGAGAGAGGCGAAGGCCCTCTTCATCGCGGCGCATGCATCCTGCCAGATCGGCCCTTTGACCCCGAGCTCCTGGTAGTCCCGGGTGAACTCTACCTGGCGCCGGATCCGCTCGGTCGCATCGGCGATCCGGCCGAGATACGGCCCTCCCTCCCCTGACTGCTCGGTCAGGTCGATGTATCCCTGGAGGACGGTGATCTGGTTGAGCAGGTCGTGGCGGATGATGCTGTTGAGGAGGTTGAGCTTCCTGTTCGCGTCCTGCACGGCGATCTCCATCACCTTCCGCTCGGTGATCTCGATCCCGTAGAGGTTGGCATAGTCTGCACCCGCTACCGGGACGCAGGTGATGGTGAAATCTGATCCGTCCACGGCGACGTCCCGTCTTTTTATCCGGCCCGATGCGAATGAGCTGGAGACCACCTCCTGCCAGGTCTCCGGGAGAACGCCCCCTTCCTCCGTTCCCCAGGTCTTCAGAAGATCTCTGCTTGCCCCGTTTGCGTAGAGGATCCTTCCGCCCCGGTCGACCCGCACTACCGGGCCGGGGTTCTCCTCAGGGAACTTTGCAAGGTCGCGGATCTTCTTCTCCGCTTCTTTCCCTTCGGTGACGTCGAAGATCGCCCCCTGTATGCTGGTCTCTCTCCCTTCCGCCTCCCTGACCCTCTGTGCGCGGATGTGCCCCCACCTGACCGCACCGTCCTTTCTGACGATCCTGAAGTCGGCGGCGCTCTCCTTTCCGCTCGTGAGGATCTCCTCCAGAAACTCCCTGCCTGACTCTACATCGCCCGGGTGAAGGTAATTGTCGACCCCCACCCCCGGGCTGACGATCTCGTCGGCGGTATAGCCGGTGATCCCCTCCACATTGCCCGAGAGCCAGAGAGGATGAAGACTTGAATCGACCTTGAAGACGATCCCCGGAAAGTTCTGGAGAAATATGCGGTGACGCTCCTCGCTCTTCCTCAGCGCCTCCTCCATCGCACGCCGTGCGGTGATGTCCCTGAAGATGCCGGCGGTCCCGGCCACCCTGCCGTTGTGGTCGTAGATCGGGGTCTTCACCGTCTCGACCCAGATCTCAAGGCCGTCGCCCCTGACAAACGGTTCGATGAACAACGTCCTTTTTCCCGAGGCGATCACCTCCCGGTCCTCGCTCATATAGCGCTCTGCGATGTAACCTGGCCAGATCTCCCGGTCTGTCCGTCCAGCGAGTTCGCCGGCCGTTTTCCCGACAGCCTGTTCAAAAGCCCTGTTCACGGCGATGTAGCGACCGTCCTCGTCCTTGAGCCAGGCGATGTCAGGGATGTTGTCCAGGATCGCCTTCTCTTCGAGCTCCCGTCTCCTGAGTTGCTCGGTCGTCAGCACCAGATGGGTGACGTCGGCGATGAAGCCTTCGAGGGAGAGGAGGCTGCCGTCCCGGGCGAAGATTCCTCTCCCCTGTTCCCAGACCCAGCGCTCGTCTCCCGAGGCCTTCCTGATCCGGTAGGTGATCCTGAAGGACCCGCGTTCCTTGAGCGCCTTCTGGATCTCCTCCCAGACCATCGCCCGGTCGTCCGGGTGGATCAGGTCGCCGTATGCCACAGTCCGGCTCCCGACGAGATCGCCGGGGGCATAGCCCAGGAGGTCGAAACACCCTTCGCTCACGAACGTCATCGTATAGTCCGGGCCGTTCTCGCAGCGGTATGCCATGCCCGGCAGGTTGCTCAGGAGGGTCGAGAGTTGCCTCTCCCGCTCCTGCAGATCTCGCTCTGCCATGCGCGCCCGGTACGCTTCCCTGACGGTCAGGGCAATGCCGCCTTCGCTTCTGTCATGGGCTCTGAAATCGATGACAAAGGTGCCCTTTTCTGAGGAGGCAACCACCAGGGGAGGCGCGCCTCCTGGAGCCTCAGTACTTCGCTAATTTTAGAAACCCCAAATCCCCCTCTACCGCCCGAAGCCCGCCCAAAATCGAAAGATCTATATAGATTGCAGGCTTCCCCTCATGCCTTTACCTAAATCGAGGGTGACCTGCAGAAAGAGCAACATTCTGAAACCTAAAGACTGTTGCGCCCCTGTTGTTTCGGCACTGGATCAGCATCTAACCATTCCCATTCAGGGAAAACTCACTCAAACGGACTTGATTTCTTCTCTGGTCGGCATGGCTGTAATGAATCAGTCAGTTCACTCAATCACCCACATCCTGGATCGGGTACCGTGCGAAACGTCCGTTCGCTACCACCTCAAAAAGCTCGATATGGCCGATTTGGAACAGAATAACACCTCGATCCTCACCACCCATATGCACCACGTCCTCAAACCTGGGTACGCCTATCAGTTTGCGATTGACTTTACCAACGATCCGTACTACGGGTCAACCGATGAGGAGAATGAGGCCTATATCGTGCGAAGTAAGCGTAAAAAGTCAACAAATGAGAGAATTGCGATTAACTCCTCCCTGCCATCAGATACTCGCTCCCGACTGCCCTCTTCCCCTCGCTGTTCAGCCGTTTCCTTCCTGAACCCCTGCATTTAGAGGGTTTTTTGGATTTTCTCGAGAGCTATCGCTCGGCAGCTTGCGCTTTGAGGGTAAGAAGTTGCCTGAAGTTGAAATTCATGCAGGAGAAGATGTTCTTGACGTGCACTCTGGCAACCGTCGTGACCATGAGGTGGCCTGCATGGAACACCCGCTTGATCACGGCAAACGGTCGTTCCACCAGCGATCGTGTTCTGCTGATGGCCTTGTTCCGCCGGTTCTCCTTGATGGAGAGGGGATGGTTGCGAACGGCCCGGTGCATGGTCTTGTCCATAGATGCCTGCGGTTTCACCCCAAAATAGCCTTTATCGCGATAGACCGTCTCACCTTCCCGGGAGAGATCGATCCTGCTGTCATGGAGTGACGCCGTGGTGGTCTCAATCCGGCGGATCAGCTGACTGTCCTTGTCGAGCAGGATGTGAAGTTTGTACCCGAACTGTGACTTCGAGCCCTTCTTGGCCCAGGTGCCGTCGCGGCTGCGCCGCGTCTCTGCCTGATCTCCCCGGGGCGTGCCGGCAGGAGCATGCCCGGGATCGGCGGTGATGAACGTCGCGTCCTGCATGACACCGCGTTTGATGGCGAGCCCTTGTACTTCGAGTTGCCGCTGGAACTCATCCCAGATCGCGGTATCCTTCCCGGTTTGCGCCAAGCGTTCCCGGAACAGCCAGACCGTCGACCGATCCGGAATGGTTTCCGGATATCCCAGGAAGTGACGGAACGAGATCCGGTCGGTCGCCTGACGCTCCAGTTCGGGGTCAGACAGGCCATACCACTGCTGAAGCACCAGCAGCCGGATCATCAGAACGACGTCATAGTTCGGACGGCCGCCTCGCCCCTCGGCGTTGGTGTAGAGGTCAGCAAGGAGAGGGCGGAAGGCATCCCAGTCGATCAGACCGCTGACCTCACCCAGCCGATCACCCAGAGCTGCAAGGCTGGCATATTCGTGGTGGATCGCGAAATTGGTAAACGTGCTCATGGGAAAAAGGTCGATCCGGGACTATAAAGTACTTTGGGTGAGGTGGGGTTGTTCGAAATTCTCATGAGTTTTATTCCTACATCACTCTGTATGTGACCACCAGGAACCGGCAGATGACGCTGGCCGTGTTCCCGGTGCGCCGGGATACCTCGAAGGTCGGATACATCGCGCAATGTCTCGATCGGATCACTGAACTCGGTCTTCGCATCGAAGTTCTCTGCCTGGATCGGGAGTTCTACACCCGGAAGGTGCTCGGGTTTCTGATGGACGTCCAGGTGCCGTTCATCGTTCCTGTCAGGAAACACGGGAAAAGGATGAAACAAGTCCTCCAGGGAACCCACTCCCGGTATGCTGAATATCGGATGCACGGAAAACCGGTGCTGGTCCTGAAGATTGCGATTGCCGTGAAGTATGCAAAAGGAAAACGGGGTAAGCGCGGCGTTGAGAATCTGGGTTACGTCGTGGGAAACCTCCGGTGGAATCCCCATCGGGTCCATCAGACCTATCGGTCCAGGTTCTCGATTGAATCGTCCTATCGGATGCGCAACCAGGTGAAACCCCGTACGAGCACAAAAAACCCGGTCATCCGGTATCTCTACGCCATAATATCGTTCCTCCTCAAGAATATCTGGATCGATATACTCTGGAAGCACTTTTCCCTCGTGAAACAGGGACCACAAACCATTGAGGTGCGCGGCTTCCGGTTCAGCTCCTTCATGTGCATAATCTGGGAGGCGATCCGCACATCGATGAGGGGTGCCAGAGCCATTCCTGTGTTAAGGTATCCTGTTTAGGAAAGGGAGCGAGAAACGCCGTTGAATGAAATGAGAGGGAGGAAGGAATTAGAGAAGTACTGAGCCTCGAGGAGGTTTAAAACCGGTGTGAGGGCGAGATCGGCCGGGATCATCACGACGTCAAAGGGGCGGGATGCCGCCAGGCTGAGGAGATCTTCGAGGGTGTCTGCCGTCGTAACGACGATTTCCTCATCTCCTGCCGGCCCTGGCTCTCCCTCACGCGACGCGCTGAGACAGAGCACGGAAATCACTGCCATGACCCTTCTATATACTACCTGTAACTCTCCGGCGTCTTAAACGCGCCTGCTCTGGCGCGTCACCGGCAGGGGAGCGGGGAGCTCCCGCCCCATGAAAAAAGATCAGATCTGCTTGAAGCAGAGGTACCAGTCCTTGCAGTCGTAGCCCTCGCCCTTCCGCCGTTCCATCTCCTCGGCCGTTTTTGGCGGAGGCACGACGACCTGGTCGCCGGGCTGCCAGTTTGCCGGGGTCGAGACCTTGAACTGGTCGGTCACCTGCAGGGCCTTGATCAACCTGATGATCTCAGGGATGTAGCGCCCGTTTGTCAGCGGGTAATATATCATCGCCCGCATCTTCCCCTCGGGATCGATGAAGAAGACCGTGCGGACCGTCGATGTGTTGCTCGTTCCCGGGTGAATCATCCCGAACTTCTTTGCGACCCCCATGTCGAGGTCAGCGATGATCGGGAAGGGGATCTTCACGCCCATCTTCTCCTCGATGCTCCTGACCCAGGCGAGGTGGGAGTGGACGCTGTCGATGGAGAGGCCGATCAGCCGCACGTTCATGGTCTCGAGTTCCTCGTTCGCGCGTGCAAGCGCCATGAACTCGGTCGTGCAGACCGGCGTGAAGTCCGCCGGGTGCGAGAAGAGCACGACCCATTTGCCGCGCAGGTCTGAGAGTTTCATCGGCCCGTGCGTGGTGACGCACTCGAACTCAGGAGCATTTTCCCCGATGATGGGGAGGGCGTGCAGCTCTTCCACCTCTGTCACTTCCCCATCATCTCTTCAAGCGCCGTCTTCCCATAGACATAGGCGGGCATCCCGGCGAGGAGGAATGCCACGCGGAGCCCCTCTTCTATCTCCTGCTTCTTGACGCCGATATGTTTCGCGCCGGCCATCTGCGCCCGCACTGCATGACGGTCCCTGAGTGCCGCTGCAATGGCGATCGCCAGCACCTTCTTTGTCTGCTTCGAGAGGGCCCCGTCGGCCCAGACGAGCTGGTCGATGCCCATCACTTTCTCGTAGATCTCGGGCTCGACATCCTTGAGTTCGGCAAAGATCTTCGGGATCTTGCCGATCTCCTCTTCCAGTTCTTTCATTTGTTCATCCATGATTCACTCCTGGAGGACCATCGGCTCGCCGCAACAGATCAGCTCGCCTCCTCCCACCTCTCTGACTTCAACGACGTTTCCGCAGATCTCGCAGATGAAGACCTGCCCTACCTCTTCCACGTTGACCATCGTCTCCACGTCCTCAGGGTCATACGCCCGGGATTCGTCCCGGTTTCACTTTCGTTTCGGCGGGTGAACTGCGTCTTCAGGCGTCTTGATGTCGGGCCTGATGTGCGTCATTGGGAAGCACTGGTAGTTTTCACAGGCGCAGCTCGGGCACTTGACCAGGTCCTTCTCGGCCTCGGTCACTTTCAGCTCCCGCCCGCAGTCAATGCAGACGTACGTTCCCGGGCCGACTTTTTCTCCTGCTTTCACTTTCTGTGGTTCTTTTGCGGTCACTGTTTCACCAGATCGAGAATAGTGCACTGCCCTATTTATGGCTTTTGCAGGGGGCAGGAATAACTAGATATAGGAGCGCACTGAGGTTCTTTTTCATGGGAAAGAAGAAGATCATCGCCCTCCTCGGAAGCCCGGTCAGGGGGGGCAACACCGCATATCTCTTCAATAAAGCGGTCGAAGGGGCGGAAGAGGAAGGTTGTGAGGTTGAGCGGGTGATGGTGCCGTACCTGAATTTCCAGCCCTGCATGGAGATCCTCCACTGCATGGATCACGAGGACTGCCGGATGCAGGACGACGTCACCCCGTTTTACCGGAAGTTTCGGGAGATGGACGGTCTGATCATCGCCACGCCGATCATGACGATGGGGATCCCCGGGAAACTGAAATCGTTTATGGACCGTTTTCAGGTCTATTATATGGCGAAGTATATGCGTAAGGAGCCCTTCATCTCGAAAGAGCGCCGAAAGCAACGAAAAACACTCTTTATCAGCATCTCGGGGATGAACCTGCCAGACAACTTCGACGGAGCCCTCCAGACTACGAAGACCTTCTGCGAGATCATCGACTGCCCGTACTGGGAGGGGATCTTCCAGCGGGACATGGACCATGTGCGCGACATCAGGACCCGCCCCGAGATCGTGGCGGCGGCGTACGAGAAGGGGAGGGAGCTCTGCAGGATCGTCGGGGAAAAATAAGGCTCTTCGCTCCTTTGTGCGGGTGAACCCCCCTCCCTTTCTGGATCGCATCTCCGCCTGCCCGTCCTGATCGTTCGTGGGGTCCGGGCTTAAGAACCTCCGGGCGCGGGGAGGAGGGGACGGCGGTTAATCGGGGTGCCTGTGCCAGGCGAACCACCCGCGTGAAAGGGCAAAGATCCGGAGAGAATTTCGAACAACCCCACCTCACCCAAAGTACTTTATAGTCCCGGATCGACCTTTTTCCCATGAGCACGTTTACCAATTTCGCGATCCACCACGAATATGCCAGCCTTGCAGCTCTGGGTGATCGGCTGGGTGAGGTCAGCGGTCTGATCGACTGGGATGCCTTCCGCCCTCTCCTTGCTGACCTCTACACCAACGCCGAGGGGCGAGGCGGCCGTCCGAACTATGACGTCGTTCTGATGATCCGGCTGCTGGTGCTTCAGCAGTGGTATGGCCTGTCTGACCCCGAACTGGAGCGTCAGGCGACCGACCGGATCTCGTTCCGTCACTTCCTGGGATATCCGGAAACCATTCCGGATCGGTCGACGGTCTGGCTGTTCCGGGAACGCTTGGCGCAAACCGGGAAGGATACCGCGATCTGGGATGAGTTCCAGCGGCAACTCGAAGTACAAGGGCTCGCCATCAAACGCGGTGTCATGCAGGACGCGACGTTCATCACCGCCGATCCCGGGCATGCTCCTGCCGGCACGCCCCGGGGAGATCAGGCAGAGACGCGGCGCAGCCGCGACGGCACCTGGGCCAAGAAGGGCTCGAAGTCACAGTTCGGGTACAAACTTCACATCCTGCTCGACAAGGACAGTCAGCTGATCCGCCGGATTGAGACCACCACGGCGTCACTCCATGACAGCAGGATCGATCTCTCCCGGGAAGGTGAGACGGTCTATCGCGATAAAGGCTATTTTGGGGTGAAACCGCAGGCATCTATGGACAAGACCATGCACCGGGCCGTTCGCAACCATCCCCTCTCCATCAAGGAGAACCGGCGGAACAAGGCCATCAGCAGAACACGATCGCTGGTGGAACGACCGTTTGCCGTGATCAAGCGGGTGTTCCATGCAGGCCACCTCATGGTCACGACGGTTGCCAGAGTGCACGTCAAGAACATCTTCTCCTGCATGAATTTCAACTTCAGGCAACTTCTTACCCTCAAAGCGCAAGCTGCCGAGCGATAGCTCTCGAGAAAATCCAAAAAACCCTCTAAATGCAGGGGTTCAGGAAGGAAACGGCTGAACAGCGAGGGGAAGAGGGCAGTCGGGAGCGAGTATCTGATGGCAGGGAGGAGTTAATCGCAATTCTCCGGAAATAACGGCTTTTTTGAAATCTTCTTTCGGCGTTCTTGAGCCAGGGGACTACCGCCCCCGGACCCCCGCTCAGGATAGGTGGGGATATGGCCCTCTCCATCTCCCTGGATGTTCTGGTCGCTCTTCCCGGGGCCCATCGCAATGGGGGTCCGGGGGTGAAACCCCCGGCAAGCAGTATGGGGAAGGCGGGGGATCTGCGCTCCTTCCCTGCGATTACAGGAGAGAGATCAACCTCGGCAGGCGGGTTTACCATGAAAAACATTTCATGGGGTATGCTTGCGTCCCCTTCCCGGACTCATGTGCGATTCAACAGAGCCGAAATAACCTCTTTTTCTGGCCTGTTGCCGTTGTGTCCCGCTTCCATGCAATGGGCCGCGAAGAGACGAAACCCTGCGGTGTTCTGTACCCCTCTTTCCTGCCGTTCAGCCCTGTATCTCAGTTCCATTCTCCGTTACCGGCTCGATATGGACGATCACTTCCTTCATGCCTGGCACCTGCTCTTTGAGGACGGCCTCGACCTCCCGGGCAATCTCGTGGGCGTGGAGCACGCTCATCTCCGGGTCGACGGTGACGTGGATGTCGGCGAAAAGGTCGCCCGCACCGCCGCGGCACCTGAACCGATTATAGCCCCGGACACCGGGTATCGAGGGCACGCTTTTCCTGACGATATCTTCGCACCTTACGGTGGCGGCATCGGTGAGCACCATGCCCGCCTCCCTGATGATGGAAAGGCCCATCTTCCCGATCAGGGCCCCGATCGCAAGGGCGATTACGGGGTCTGCCGCCGGATATCCGGCGCTGACGGCGACGAAGCCGGCCAGTACCGAGAGGGAGACGTAGACATCGCTTTTCGTGTGCTCGGAGTCGGCGATGAGAAAACTGCTCTGCAATTCTTCGCCCATCCGCCGTTCGTACCATGCAACGAAGATGTTGATGATAAGGGTCGCCACCATCACCCCGACGGTGATCCCGGTGATCTCGGGCGCCGCTCCCGCGCTCAGGCGTACGACCCCCTCGCTGATCACCCAGTAGGCGGTGAGGAGGAGCATCCCGCCGACGATCAGGGTTGCGAGGCTTTCGACCTTCGCATGGCCGTACTGGTGGTCCCGGTCTGGCGGGCGCCCGGCAACGCGGGTGGCGGCGATCCCGATGATGTTCGAGGCCGAATCGAAGGATGAGTGAAGGGCGTCGGCGACCATGCTCATCGAACCGGCGAGGAGGCCGAAGATCGCTTTCGCAAGGGCGACTATGATGTTGAGGCCGAGGATGACCCAGAGCACCCGCTGGACCCGGTTGTATTCGGTCATTCTTCGTCTCTCCTCAGAGCAGCCCCCGCTCCCGCATGGAGGTGTGCCCTTTGCGCGAGACGATGATGTGATCGAGCACCCTGATCCCCAGGATCCCGGCGGCGGCGACGAGTTGTCCGGTCATGGCGATGTCCTCGCGGCTTGGTTCGAGGCTGCCCGACGGGTGGTTGTGGACGAAGATCACCGAGGTCGCCCGGTCGGTGAGGACGTCGGCGAAGACCTCCCGCGGGTGGACTGGGCTGTAGTTGATGAGCCCTTTTGTCACCTCCCGGTTGCCAATCACCTCGCCGGCGCCGTTGAGGGAGATGCAGATGAAGTACTCCTGTTTCCGGTCGGCCAGGTGGCGCACCAGGGGCAGAACGTCGGTGGGGGCCGATATCCGTATTTCTTCGGGCGTCAGGCGCCGGCGGGCGAGTTCGAAGGCGGCGGCGATCTGGCACGCCTTCGCCGCCCCGACGCCGGAAACGCCGACGAGATCGGCATATGCCGGGACGCCCGAGTCGGCAATCACCCCCTCGATGTCCCGCGCGATCTCGAGCACGTCCCGCCCGGCCACGCCGCGGCCGATGATCGCGGCGATGAGCTCGCGTTCGGTGAGGGCCGCGGCGCCTTTTGCGGCGATTTTCTCCCGCGGCCGGTCGCCGTCAGGGACATCGCGCATCTTTTTCATCAGGGCAGATTCTGCCCCGCCGGTATAGAACCTTTCGAATCTCATCTCACCCGTCTGTCTGGACTCTTCTCTTCAGGAAAGGATGCTTTTCGGCCTCGATGTCCGTTCGTGCATCTCTTCCGGGTGGAAAGTATATGTAGGGCGGGCGCCGATCGGATCAGCATGGCAACACTGGAGAATCTCAAGGCGGCTTTTGCCGGAGAATCGCAGGCGAACCGGAAATACCTCTCGTTCTCCCAGAAGGCCGATGAAGAGGGCTTTAAGAACGTCGCACGTATTTACCGCGCAGCCTCCCGGGCTGAAGAGATTCATGCACGGCGCGAGCTCTCCGTGATGGGCGGGGTAAGGAGCACGGCCGAGAACCTGAAGGAGAGTATCGAGGGAGAGACCGACGAGTTCACCGAGATGTACCCGCGGTTCGTGGAGGAGGCGAAGAAGGAAGGGAACAGCGAGGCCGCCATCACCTTCACCCATGCGATGAAGGCCGAGGAGGTGCATGCCGGGCTGTACAAACGGGCACTGGAGGCAGTCTCTGCTGGAAAAGACTTCGACAGTGCGGAGGTCTTCCTCTGTCCGGTCTGCGGGAACGTCGAGATCGGCGCCGCCCCCGAACGCTGCCCGATCTGCGGCGTCCCCGGGACAAAATTCCTCAGGGTCGAGTGACCCCTCTCCTTTTTTTTCGTGCCCTGAAGGCATCGTTTCCGTCGCTCACGGGATAACGGGGTGGATACGGTCTGCACAACTCTTTTATCTCCCCGGGGCCGAGGAGGGTGTGTATGCCGCGTGTGAAAGTGTATTCGACGGCCCAGTGTCCGTACTGCCGTATGGTCAAGGCCTTCCTCGAGAAAAACGGTGTCGCATACGAGTCTATCGATGTGGGGGCCGACGAGGCGGCGGCGGCGGAGATGATCGACCTTTCCGGGCAGTACGGCGTGCCGGTGACCGTCGTCGACGGCGAGGTGATCATCGGTTTCGACGCTCCGCGCCTCACCGAACTCTTCGGGTCAGAGAGGTCGGGCGAGGTCTACGACCTGATCGTCATGGGGGCGGGGCCGGCCGGGCTGACCGCCGGGGTCTATGCCAGCCGCAAACTCCTCTCGACCATGATCATCTCCGAGAACATCGGCGGGCAGGCGATGGAGAGCTGGGCGATCGAGAATTATATGGGCTACCGGATGGTCACCGGTGAAGACCTGATGACGAAGTTCGAGGAGCAGGTGAGAAACCTCAACATCCACCTCGAACTCGACCGGGTGACAGGCGTTGAGAAGGAAGACGGGCTGTTTAAGATCACCACCTACGGGGAACGAGTTTTTCGGACAAAGAGCGTCGTCGTCGCTACCGGCCGCCACTCCCGCCGCCTGGGCGTCGAGGGCGAGGAGCGGTTCTGGGGCAGGGGTGTGTCGGTATGCTCCACCTGCGACGGGCCGCTCTTTAAAGGAAAGGACGTTGCGGTTGTCGGCGGCGGCAACTCGGCAGTGATTACGGCGATCGAGATGGGGAAGATCGCCCGGAGCGTGCACCTCATTGTGCGGAGCACGATCCGGGCCGATCCCGTCTACCTCGACCGGCTAAAGGGGATGGAGCAGAACGTCACCATCCACCAGCCGTACACGGTCGCCGCTCTCCTCGGCGAGGAGGTGCTCACCGGGATCAGGATCCGGGAGAAGGACTCGGGCGACGATGAGGAACTGGCGGTCGACGGTGTTTTTGCTGAGATCGGCCATGACCCGAACACTGATGCCGTCCGCGGCGTCGTGGCGCTCAACGATCAGGGCGAGATCGTTGTGGACGAGAACTGCCATACGAATGTCCCCGGGATCTATGCGGCCGGCGATGTCACCTCGATCAGGGGCAAGCAGATCATCATCGCCGCCGGCGAGGGGGCGAAGGCCGCCCTCGAGGCGCAGGCATATCTCCTCTCTCTCCAGGCCCCTTAATATCCATTATTTTCGTTTTTCTCCCTGAAATACCGGTCGAGATCGGCGATCTTCTCAGCCGGGCCGAAGACCACGCAGACATCGCCGCCCTGGATCGTCGTCTCGCCGCACGGCGCCGTGATCACCTCTTCGCCCCGCCTGACAGCGAGGACGGTGACGCCGAACCGCCGCCGCAGGTTCGCTTCGGCAAGGGTGTGGCCGGCGATCCGCGCCTCCTGCCCCACCCGGAGGGTTTCGATCTCCGCACCCGGGCGGTAGAAACCGAGGTCCTGGAGACCGGGCTCAAGGGGGTGCGCCGACCTGAAGAGCTCGTAGCCGTCGGCCCGGACTTCGGCGGCGAAGCGCTCGATCTCGTCCCTCGGGACGAGGTACGACGAGAGGATGCAGGTGAAGATCTCGATGGAGGTGATGTACTCCTCCGGGATCACCTCGTCGGCACCGAGGTCGGAGAGGTCGGCGATGTCTCCGACATAGCGCGTGCGGGCGATGATCCTGACGTGGGGGTTGGCCCGCCTGGCCGTGGCGATGATCCGGCGGGTCGCCGAAGGGTCTGAGATGACGATGACGAGCACCTTTGCCGTCCTGATCCCGGCATGGCCGAGGACGGCCCGGCGGGTTGCGTCGCCATAGTGGATCGGTTCGCCCTTCGCCCGCTCCACCTGAATGGTCTCGGGGTTCATCTCGATGATCACGTAGGGGATATCGGCCGCCTTCGCCGCCTTCGCCACGTTCTTTCCGCCGAGGCCGAAGCCGACGATGATGACGTGGTCCTTCATGCAGGGCTCTTCGGGGGGCTTCTCCCTGATTGTGCCCAGCCGTATCCGTTCGGGCAGGGAGAGTCTCATTGTTCGGTTGGCGACCGTCGGTGCACCTCCGATGATGAAGGGGGTTGCGATCATCGTGAGGATCGTGACGGCGAGGAAGGTCTGGTATGCTCCACTGTCGATGAGGCCGTAATCGGCCCCGGTCTTGGAGAGCACGAAGGAGAACTCTCCGATCTGGCTGATCGCAAGGCCGGCGAGAAGGGCGGTGCGGATCGAGTAGCCGATCGCGAGGGTGGCGGCGCCTGCGACCACCGCTTTGACGACGACGACGCCTGCCATGAGGAGGAGGACGACGCCGAGGTGCTCGAAGAGAAAAGCGATGTTGAGAAGCATACCAATGGAGACGAAGAAGAAACTGGTGAATACCTCTTTGAAGGGGAGGATTGCCCCCAGGGCCTCGTGGGAGTACTCTGATTCCGAGATGATCAGCCCGGCGAGGAAGGCCCCGAGGGCGAGGGAGAGGCCGGTGCTGGCGGTGAGCCATGCGGTGAAGAGGCAGATGAGGACGATGGAGAGGAGGAAGATCTCCGGGATCCGCAGGCGTGCGGCATGGAAGAGAAGTTTTGGGACGAGCCAGTTCGCCGAGACGATGACGAAGATCAGGATCCCGACCGAGGTGGCCAGGAAGGCCGGGATCGACATCCCCGAACCATCGTCCACCCCGGCAAGGATCGGCACCAGGAGCATCATCGGGATGATCACGAGGTCCTGGAAGATCAGGATGCCCAGCGCCGTCCGCCCCTGTGGGCTCTCCATTTCGGAGCGGCCCTGGAGGACCGAGAGGACGATCGCCGTGCTGGAGAGGGAGAGGAGAAACCCGAACAACACCGCTTCCTGCCATGGGATCCCGAGAAGGAGGGAGGCTGCCGCCACGATCAGGATCGTCCCGCCGACCTGCAGGGAGCCGCCGAGGAGCACCGCCCGTTTGATCCGCAGGAGGCTTTTGAACGAGAATTCCATCCCGATGGTGAAGAGGAGGAGGATCACGCCGATCTCTGCGAAGTCGCCGACCGTTGCGGTGTCCTGCACGAGCCCGAGCGCATAGGGGCCGGCGAGCATGCCGGTGATGAGGAAGCCGACGATGGCCGGTATACGCAGGCGTGAGCAGACAAAAAGGATGGCGATGGAGAGGCCGAAGATGACGACGATGTCGGTGAGGATCGATGCTTCCATGAGTATCTGACAGGTATAGATTCAGTGAGGGGGGAAGATGTAGGTTTCTCAAAACCGGTCAGGAATAGTGGGCATCCTGCCGGTACTCTTTCTTGTCCACGACCGAACCGGCGCTTCAGCGCCGTACTCACCTGCCGGTGAAAAAATAAACTCTGGATTTTTTATTCTGATTTGCTGGCTTTTTTCCGGTCCTTCTCCTCATACCCCTCGCGCAGCAGGGTCATCAGGTTCTTTACCGGCAGTTTCGTGTTCTCGGCGATATGGAACTCGCAGAAGGGGCAGCACGAGACGACCACGTCTGCGCCGCTCGCCTCGAAGGCCTCGCCCCGCATCCGCCCCAGGGCGGCCGCCTCCTCGGGCACGCCCGACCTCACCCCGCCTCCCGAGCCGCAGCACTGGTTCGGGGTCTCGACGAAGGTCCCGGCCACCTCTCTGAGGAATTTTCTTGGCTCCTCTGAGATCTCCTGCCCGCGCAGGAGGTGGCAGGGGTCGTGATAGGTGGCGGTGACATGGAGTTTTGCCGGGGGCTCGATCCCGTAGCGGTTGAGCACCTCGGTGGCGTCCAGCACCTCAAAAGGCGTTTTATAATCGTTCTTCAGGGTCGAACCGCAGCCCGCGCACATCGTCATCACCACGTCGATATCCCGCGTCCTGAAGGCCTCGATGTTCCGGCGTTTAAGGTGGTCGATGAACGAGGTCTGCCCGGTCCTGATCAGGGGCGACCCGCAGCAAACCTGCTCGTGCGGGATCACGACGCGGATGCCGTTTCTGCGCATCACCTCGAGCATGTCGAGGGCGGTGTCGGGGAGGCGGCCGTTGTACATGCAGCCGACGAAGAAGCCGACGGTCGCCCGCACCTCGCCCTCGGGCTCGATCACCTCGGGCACCCCCTCCAGGAAGGTCTCCTTGATCCGCGGCACGCTCCGGCCGGTCTTCCTGACCAGTTCGGCGACCTCCTGGTGGCGCGGCAGGGTGAGGCCCTGCCTGTTTGCGATCTCCCGCAGTTTCTCGATCGCCTTGCCGGGCAGCTGGATCCCCTTCGGGCAGACCTTCCAGCATTGCTGGCAGCTCGTGCAGAAGAAGAGCCCTTCCTTCACCGCCTCGGGGACGCGGTCCCCCGTGTCCCTGGGGTCGAGGGCGAGGCGCAGCTCCTGGCGCATCGCCGTCGGGCCGGCGAAATCGGTCACCTTCAGGGCAGGGCAGACCGAGACGCAGGCCATGCACTCGATGCAGTCACGCAGGGGCTTGATCGCATCGATCTCCTCCTTTGTCGGGAAGGTGACGCATGGGGCCGGGGCGATATGCGCCAGGCGGTCGATGTACGGGGCAAGGTCCACCTCGAGGTCCTGCACTACCGGCAGGTCGAGCGGGCTGACGACCATGCCGTCCTTCGCCTCGGCGAGGCATGCGAGCACCGGCGTGCCGTTCACCTTCACGGCGCAGCTCCCGCACTGCCCGGACCCGCAGCAGTAGCGATAGGCGAGCGTCTGGTCCTGTGCGTGGACAGCGTGGAGGGCGTGGAGCACCCGCGCCCCCTCGTGAACCTCGACGGTGTAGGCCTCCGGGTGCGGTTTTTCGTCGGTCTCCGGGTTGAAGCGGATGATCGTAAAGGTGATCTCTTTCATTGTCCAACCTCCTCGATCCACGCCTCTCTGAGGCTGATATGGGTGTGGCCGAAGGGCGAGGTCTGTGCGTCCCACGTATGGACGACGTCGGTGCGGTAATGCGCCCCCCGGTTTTCCGGGCGGAGCAGGGCCGATCTGGCGATGAGCATCGCCGTGGTGCAGAGGTTCTGCACCCCGCAGCACTGGAGGAGGTTCCGCCCCGACGCCGCCTTCAGCCTGGCGCCGAGCAGTTCCTCCGCGGAGCGGAGGGCGGTGCGAAGTCCTGTTTCATCCCGCCTGATCCCGGCGCCGTCCCACATCGCCCGCTGGAGGCGCTCCTGCACGACGTTCGGCGTCACCTCGCCCTCGAAGAAGGCGGCGAGCCTCTTTTCCTGCGCCTCGACCTGCGCGGGATCGATTGCCCCTTTGCGTACAGGTGCACGGCCTGCCGCCTCCCCGGCCCGTTTCCCGAAGACCTGCGTGTCTGCAAGGGCGTTGCCGCCGAGACGGTTTGCGCCGTGGACGCCGCCCGAGCATTCGCCGCAGGCGAAGAGGCCGGGCAGGGTCGTCTGCCCCTCAGGGGTGATCCGGAGCCCGCCCATGATATGGTGGGCGGTCGGGGCGACCTCCATCGGCTCCGTTCTGATGTCCACGCCGAACCTGAGGAACTGCTCGAGCATCACCGGCAGCCGCTCTTCGATCTGCCTGGCCGGCAGGTGGGTGACGTCGAGCCAGACCCCCCCGTTCTTCGTCCCCCTTCCTTCGAGCACCTCGGTGGCGATCGCCCGGGCGACGACGTCGCGGGTCGAGAGCTCCATGCGTTCGGGGTCGTAGCGGGCCATGAACCGTTCGCCGGCGGCGTTGATCAGGCGCCCTCCCTCGCCCCGCACCGCCTCGGTCACCAGCCTGCCGCGGGCGTCATACGGGTAGACGGCCCCGGTCGGGTGGAACTGGACCATCTCCATATCGATCAGGTCGGCCCCGGCGCGGTAGCCGAGGGCGAACCCGTCCCCGCTCCCGGTGCCCGAGTTGGTGGAGACGTCGTAGACCCGCGCTCCTCCTCCTGTCGCCAGCACCACGGCGTCCGCCCGGATCGCCCGGATCTCGCCTTTTTTATCCAGCGCCAGGGCGCCGCAGACCCGATCTCCGTCTTTTAAGAGCTCGATCGCCGCTGTCTCCTCGATCTGCTCGACCCCGCTCCCTCTCAGCCGCTCCATCAGGGTCGCTATCATCTCGTGGCCGGTCCGGTCGCCGGCATAGCAGGTCCGCGGGCGGCACTGGCCGCCGAACGAGCGCTGGGCCACCTCGCCATCAGCCGAGGCGTCGAAGACTGCTCCCCATGATACGAGGTCGGACATCCGCGCAGGGGCGTCGTTGACGAGCGCCTCGACCAGGGCCGTGTCGTTGAGGTAGGCCCCGCCCCGCATCGTATCCTCCTCGTGGAGGGTGCAGGCGTCGGTGGTCTTCAGGACGGCGTTGTACCCGCCTTCGGCCATCGTCGTGCAGCCTCCCTTTCCGGTTATGCTCTTGGAAAGAAGGACAGTTTTGCCATATCGGTCGGCCTCGATTGCCGCCCTGACCCCGGCGCCGCCACTCCCGATCACCAGGACATGGCAGTCGATTACTTCCAGCGCGCGCATCCTATTATTACGTGGGACATGTCAGTACATAAATACCATTGTGTGGGATCAGCGAGAGTGAGCCAGAAATGAGGCTTGTAATGAAATTTGGGGGCACATCCGTTGGCGATGCGGAATGTATCCGTCGTACGGTCGACATCCTTGAACGCTACCATGCCGAAGGGCACGAGATGGCCGTCGTCGTCTCGGCGATGTCAGGGGTGACCGACCAGCTCCACGCCATCGCAGCAGAAGCCGAGTCCAGTGTTGAAGAACCCCCGATTGAGGCGTTTATCCAGGCGATCCGGGCGAAGCACATGAAGACCCTCGAGGCCGTCGCCCCGGGCCAGGCCGCAGCGGTCGGAAGCGTCATCGACGACCGGCTCGAAAACCTCGATCATATCCTGACGGCGGTCCACGCCCTCCACGAGCTCACCCGCCGCTCCAAGGACTATATCGTCTCCTACGGCGAGCGTCTTTCGTCTCTGATCGTGAGCGCCGCCCTGCGCGAGCGGGGCATCTCCTCATCGGCGCTCGACGGATGCGAGGCCGGGATCCTGACGACGAACAAGCACGGCGACGCCCTTGTCCTCCCGACGAGCGATCCGCGGATCAACAGCCGTATCCTTCCCCTCCTGATGAACTCAGTGCCAGTGATCACCGGTTACATGGGCTGCACGCCCGAGGGAATCGTCACCACCCTGGGCCGGAGCGGTTCTGACTACTCGGGCGCGATCGTCGGGCGGGCGATCGACGCCGACGAGGTCTGGATCTGGACCGATGTGGACGGCGTCATGACCTCAGACCCGCGGATCATCAAGAACGTCCGCGTCCTCCCGTACGTCAGCTACCGCGAGGCGATGGAACTCTCGTTCTTCGGGGCGAAGGTGCTTCACCCCAAGTCCATCGAGCCTGCGATGGAGAAGGACATCATCGTCCGGGTGAAGAACACCTTCAACCCGGACCACCCGGGAACGATCGTGCGGCGGCAGGAGCACCGGGAGAAACGGGTGGTCAAGGCGGTCACCCACATCGAACGGGTGGCGCTCGTGAACATCAACGGCGTCCAGATGATCGGAAGGCCCGGCGTGGCGCGGGAGATCTTCACGGCGCTGGGCGACGCCGGGATCAACGTGATGATGATCTCGCAGGCCTCCTCGCAGGCGAACATCTCCCTGATCATCGACGAGGGAAACCTTGCGGAAGCCCTCGAAGTGCTCGCGGCCCCGGTGAAGTCCGGGATCGTGCGCGAGGTCACCTCTGACCGGAACGTCGTGGCGATGGCCGTCGTCGGTGCCGGAATGGCCGGTACGCCCGGCATATCTGGCCGGATCTTTACGGCGCTCGGCAAGGCCGGGGTGAACGTGATGATGATCTCGCAGGGCTCGTCAGAGGTGAACGTCTCGTTCGTGGTACGGCAGGACGACAGCCGGCGGGCACTGCAGCTGCTCCACGACGAGTTCAGGCTCTCGGAGGCGTGCGACGATGAGTAAGGGTTCGGGCTATGCCGACGCCGGCGTGGACATCGACCTTGAGGCGCAGGGCGTCAAGACGCTCATCCAGCAGCTCACCTTCAGACGGACCGGGGCCTTCCCCATGCTCGGTTCGGTCGGCCACTTCGCCGGGCTCATCGAGTTCGGCGACATGGCGCTCGCCCTCGCCGTCGACGGCGTGGGCACGAAGATGCTCGTCGCCGACGCCCTCCAGGACTGGACGACCGTCGGGATCGACTGCATCGCCATGAACGTGAACGACCTCTTCGTGATGAACCTCGAACCGGTGGCGTTTGTCGATTACATCGCCACCGATGGGATCTCGATCGAGAAGATGCGCCAGATCGGCGTCGGCCTCAACGAGGGCGCCCGTCAGGCGAACATGAATATCGTCGGCGGGGAGACGGCGACCCTGAAGGGGCTCGTCACCGGCCTCGACCTCGCCGGCACCTGCCTTGGCGCCCAGAAGAAGGCTGATGTCGTCACCGGGGATGCGATCGTCCCCGGCGACCTTGTCGTCGGCGTCCCCTCCACCGGCGCCCACTCGAACGGCTACACCCTGGCCAGGAAGGTCGCCCTCGAAAACGGCGGTTTCGACGTCGTCCTCCCCTCTGGCCGGACCGTCGGCGAGGCGCTGCTTGCGCCCACCCGCATCTACCGGGAGGCCCTCGACGCCGCGGCCGCCTGCGAGGTGCACGGGATGTGCCATGTCACCGGCGGTGGTCTCCTGAATTTCACTCGCCTCTCGTCCTTCGGCTTCGATATCACCGAGCCTCTCCCGGTCCCCGAGATCCTTGCCTGGACCCAGGAGATGGGCGGGCTCTCCGAAAACGAGATGTACCGCACCTTCAACATGGGAATGGGCTATGCATTCGTCGTCCCTGAGGAGAGTCTCCGGACGCTGCAGCAGATCGTTCCGGACGCCCGGGTCTGCGGCGAGGTCGTGAAAGAGAGCGGGGCCTCTCTCCGCGGCGTGCGCATCCGCTGAAAAAATCGATTTCTCATCTTTTTTTGTCGTCTCCCGGATAAATCAGGAATATTTATATCATCAAGCGATATACTGCCAATCATACCTGAAGGGAGGTGAGTTCATGGCAGATAAAAAGAAACCGGCAGCAAAAAAACCTGAAGAGGTAAAACCGGAGACCGCAAAGAGCGCACCGGCAAAGGGAGCGAAGAAAAAGTGAGATTTCTTCTCCTCAACTCATTTTTTTTCTGCGGCGGCGTCGCCGGGATTTTTGATGATTGCAGAGTTCCCTGAGGGGTCCTCGATGATCAGGGTGATCTGTGCCTGCCCCTTCCTGACGAGGGCGATCTGCTCCTTCAGAGCGAGCGCCCGGTCACGCTCCTCCCCTTCGCTCGTTCTGAGCGCCGTGTCCAGGACGTCCTCGATCCGGTCGAGTACACCCTCGATATTGGTGATATATCCCTCGGCCGCCGGGCCCGGCCTGATCACGATCCCGAGCTCCGGGACGGTGACCGTCCCTGACGATCCCCGCACCACCCGCACGCAGAGGTCGTCCTCGCAGGTCACGGCATACTCGCACCTGGCCGGCTGCCCCTCCCTCAGGATGAAGGCGTCGGCCATCCGCCACCCGCACGGGCAGACCGCACTCTCGATGAGGATCTCAGAAAAATAGGGGATGGTTTCTGTCTGGTAGATGTACTCGATCTCCTTTTTACAGACCGGACAGGGCGCACGGAGGACGTTTCGCACTACAGTCCCCCGATCTTTTCCCGGGAGATCTTCACCGACATCGGGGTGACGAGCACATAGTGCTGGTCTCCAAGGCCGATGATGTCGCCGTTGACGTCGTGGGCAACCTCCCGCAGGTCCTTGAGCACGCGTTCGTACATGATCTTGTCGAGCTTTAAGCGGGAGATGTCCACGATGACGATGTTGCCGTTGTAGACTTCGTCCTTGACCTTGGGGGTGTCTTTGATGTCTGCGACCTGTGCGACCCTGACGTACATCGAGGCGGGCTCTTCGCCGGTCGCCCCCTCGTATGTGGCGAGATCGAGTTCCATATAGTCGTCCTGCTTCGCCGGAGCAGATTTGCCGATGATGGAGTCGAGGAATTTACCCATGAAAAGAACTGTAGAATGGAATTTATTTAAGGGTATCCAATCTTTCTTCAGAGTTCCAGGTTCCAGACGTCGTCTCCGACCCTGTGGAGCATCCGTACGACCTTTCCTTTCTCCATGGCAAGGAGGTCCGCGGCATCGTACAGGGCGATGCCGATGGCGAGCGGCTTCCCGTGCCGTTCCTCGGCGATGACGCAGGGAGCATCCTTTTTTACGTCAGGGCTCACCCCCACCACGCCCGGGCGCATGATGTCGGCGCCGTTCATCACGTACGGCACAGCCCCGGAATCGACGGTGACCCGCCGCTCAGCGAACGGACGCTCCACCGCACCCCTGACTGTGGTAAAGACGCGGCCGTCCACCTCCATCAGGAGCGGCCGTTTGTCGATGAGGTAGAGGGTGAAGGGGGAGTTCGTCTCGACCACCTCGATATTTTTCGAGCGAAACTGTTCCTCGGCGGCCCCGATCTCGTCGGCGAGCGCCCGCTGGACGCGCGAGCCCTCTGACTTCTTGATCGTGTGCCTTTTTTTCACCACGATTGTTTCCATTCTTCAGTACAATGTGCGTTTATTCTTCTTTAAATCGTTCGCCGCGGTATGTTTAAGTAGATTCCACGCGCATGTATGGTACTCTTGAAGAGGTCCTAAAGGTAATTGCCATGACGAAAAGACCACTGGAGATTCTTGATCAGGTGCTCAACGGCCAGCCCGTTATCATTTCTTTGAAGGGCGGGCATGAAATCCGGGGGGTCCTGCAGGGATACGATGTCCATCTCAACCTCGTCCTTGACCGGGCTGAGGAAGAGGTCGACGGTGCCGTTGTAAAGCGCGGCACACTGATAGTGCGCGGGGACAATGTGATCTATATCTCTCCTTCAGTCGAATAATCTGGGTGAATTAAAATGTCAAAAGGTACGCCATCAATGGGTAAGCGGCAGCACCACAGCCACATCACCTGCCGCAGGTGCGGGAAGTTATCCTTCCATGCGAAACACAAAGTCTGTTCTGCCTGCGGGTTCGGTCGCAGCACGAAGATGAGCAGCTGGAAGTGGACGACGAAGCGCCCCAAGGTTCCAACGCATTAAGGTCTGAACATGTGTGGGATCGTTGGCATCGTGGATGCTGGCGGTGTCTCTTTCCCGCTGTATTATGCCCTGTATGCTCTCCAGCACCGGGGACAGGAGAGCACGGGAATATCAACTTTTGACCGGAGGCCCTTCGTCCATAAAGGACGGGGGCTTGTGGCCGAGGTATTTGACGAACAGATACTCGGAAGGTTGAGGGGCACCGTCGGGATCGGGCATGTAAGATATCCCACGACAGGGGCTAATCTGCCCGAGAATATCCAGCCGTTCAATTTTGTCTTTCGGGAGCATACGCTCTCTCTTGCCCATAACGGGAACCTGGTGAACACCAACGCCCTGCGCACCTGCTACGAGCAGGACGGGCAGATCTTCTGCACGACCACCGACTCTGAGGTGATCGCAACGATCATCGCCCATGAGATCCGCCGTTCTGGATCGGTGGAGGACGCCGTGGGGGTTGCGATGCAGAAACTGCAGGGCTCGTACTCGGTTGTTCTCACGCTGGACGACGCTCTCTACGCCTTCCGCGACCCGCTCGGGATCAAGCCCCTCTGCATCGGCAGGACGCGCTCGGGCTACATCGTGGCCTCGGAGAGTGTGGCTGTCGACGCCCTGAACGGGACTCTCCTGCGGGACGTCGCCCCTGGTGAGCTGGTAAAGGTCACGGAGAACGGGATCACCTCGACGCAGCTCGCCGTCTCAGATCGGAGGGCGCACTGCATGTTCGAGTTCGTCTATTTCGCGCGGGCGGACTCGGTCATCGACGGCACGCTCGTCTACGATGCCCGGCGGAAGATCGGCGAGGAGCTCTATCTGGGCGCGCCGATGGACGCCGACATGGTGGCGCCGGTGCCGGACTCGGGGACGGCATATGCGATCGGGTATTCGCAGGCGTCCGGGATTCCCTATCTCGAAGGGCTGATGAAAAACCGGTACATGGGCCGGACCTTCATCATGCCTGACCAGCAGATGCGGGAGAATGCCGTGCGCATCAAGATCAACCCGATCAAAAAGCACCTTGAGAACAAGTCCGTCGTTCTCATCGACGATTCGGTGGTGCGGGGCACGACCTCGCGCCGGCTCATCGATATCGTCAGGGATGCCGGGGCACGTCAGGTCCACCTCCGCGTGGGTTCGCCGCCGATCGTCGCCCCCTGCTACCTTGGTGTGGACTTCCCCACCCGCACCGAACTGATCGCAAGTTCGCGGTGCACCGAGGAGGTGAAGGACCTGATCCACGCCGATTCGCTCTATCACGTTCCCCTCTGCAAGATGGTGGAGGCGATCGGGATCGACGTCGGCAACCTCTGTACGGCCTGCCTCACCGGGCAGTACCCGGTCGAGGTGCCCGGGGAGTGCTGCGACGCGCGGTGCGTCGAGTTTCAGAAGGGAAGCGTCCAGACGCGTCTGGACGTGGATTAACTCTTTTTCTCCTTTCTTTGGCTCTTCGCTACTGTGTGTGGGTAGCCCTGATATCTTCATTTGACTCCTCTCAGGCGACACGGGATAATGGGCTGACCTCACGAAGCAGGTCGCGATTGAGAAAGCGAGGAGTGTTTCCAGATTAAAAGGAGTTGTTCCCTGTGCTGGTGCCTGGGGGCTGGCTTGCCCCGCTGATCTGCGATAGGGGGGATGGGCGTAATCCCTCAGGATCCCGTGTGTGCCTTCCCGGTCCAATCGTGCGCGTGGGTCCGGGGGTGCAACCCCCGGCGTGCAGTGCGGGGAAGGCGGTTGATCGATAGGCACGTGTGAAAGCGTTACCCACATGAAACAGCGAAGAGCCCTTTCTTTCCTGTCAGGTATTCTTTTCCGCCGGGAACATTTCGGGATGTTGTTTCTTCGCGCGTGTGTGGGCATGCCGGAGGCTGAGATCGGGGGGATAACTTACGCGAAGAAGTGAAAAACGTGAAGAACAGTAGCGAGGGATGGATTTGAACCATCGGTCTACGGGTTATGAGCCCGTCGGGATTTCCTGACTACCCCACCTCGCTTCGCTGTTATATTGTTTGTCGGTCCTCTCATATATAAGAATCTCAGGGTCCGACGGCGGCGGTTGTTTCTGCCGCCTCCGTCCGTTGTACGGCTGCGCGCTGCGAGCGCTCCCTGATTCCGGTTCTGGGGCGCTGAGGTTTGGACGGCGCCATCGCTGTTCCCATGGCAAAACGCGGGAAAAATGTGCAGAATAGTAGCGAGGGATGGATTTGAACCATCGGTCTACGGGTTATGAGCCCGTCGGGATTTCCTGACTACCCCACCTCGCTGTGCGGGATATACATCTGGTCTTTTCTTGCGTATATAGTTTCCCTGCTCCCCGATAGATACCTGGATAACCCCCTCCTTCCTATCCCCTGCATGGACGACGAACTCGAACGGATCAGGGAGAGAAAACGGCTGGAGCTGGCGTCGCGGCTTTCTGCCAGAGACGGCGTGATCGAGATATCGGACCACGGGTTTGCCGGCGCCATCGCCGCTCATCGATATCTTGTCGTGGACTTCTGGGCCGAATGGTGCGGTCCCTGCCAGAGGGTCGCCCCTGAGATCGAGGCGCTCGCTCTGGAGTTTGCGGGGCGGGTCGCCTTCGGGAAATGCAATGTCGACCAAAATCCAAAAACTGCGAGGTCGTTCGGGGTCGAGGTGATACCGACGCTGGTCTTCTTCTCAAACGGCCGGCCGGTCGGGAGGCTCACCGGCGCCCTGCCGCGCGAGACGCTCAGGTCGCAGGTGAAGAGGGCGTTTGGTCTATCCGAATAACGTCCTTCCCCCGAATATCTCCCCGAGTTTTGCGGCGAGCACGAAATCGGTCCGGGTGAGGCCGCCCGAGGCGTGCGTGTACCAGAAGACGTCCACATGCCTGTACCTGGTGAGGCAGATGTCAGGGTAATGGTCCGCGCTCTCGGCGCCGAGGGCGATCACCTGACCGATGAAGGCGGCCGCTTCCCCGACCGACCCGAAGGAGAACCGTCTCTTCAACTTCCCGTTCTCGAACGCCCACCCCGGCACCTGCGGGAGCAGGGCCATGATCTCCCGGCGGGTGAGTGGCGCCGCGCCCGGAACAATCGGCTGCACCGATTCTGTGCTGAGAGGCATGGATATGCCTTCGGGTCATTATATTTAAATATTTCTCAGTGTGTGCAATGTAGTTAAACCCGGATGCCGAACATTCTTCTGTGTCAGAGGTCTTTGCATCCCTTCATCCGACATTGCAGGGCATACTTGCCCACCGTCTTGGATGGGACGACCTGCGGCCGGTGCAGGAGGAGGCAGCCCTCGCCGCGGCCGAAGGAAACGATCTCCTGGTGGTGGCGGGAACGGCCGGGGGCAAGACCGAAGCGGCGTTGATCCCGGTGATCGACGCCGTCTTAAAGGGTGGCCTCTCCGGTGTCTGCTGCATCTGCCTCTCGCCTCTCAAGGCCCTGATCAACGATCAGGAGGAGCGGATGCTCACCCTCTGTACCCCGGCCGGCCTTTCGGTGCAGAAATGGCACGGCGACGTCCCGAAGGGCGAACGCTCCTGGGGCGGTTGCGACCCACCCCACATCCTCCTCACAACCCCGGAGTCGCTTGAGGTGATCCTCCTCGATCCCTTCCTCGCTGGCGACCTGCGAAACCTCCGCTTCGTCATCGTCGACGAGGTCCACGCCTTTGCCGGCGACCTGCGGGGTGTGCATCTCCGCTGCCTCCTCGACCGTCTCGACGGCGCGGCCTACCGGCCCCTCCAGCGGATCGGGCTCTCGGCGACCCTGGGAAATCCCGGGGAGATCCTCGGATGGTTCTCCGGCCCTGGCCGCCGGGCCAGCCTCGTCGCCGTCCCGTCCCCGCCGGGAAAAAAACAGTTTTCTTTTCTCGTGACCGACCGGTCCGGGCTGGCCGATACTGTTTCCCGCCTGGTCAGCGGCCAGCGCGCCCTCGTCTTTGTCAGGAGCCGGAGCGAGGCCGAAAGGCTCTCATCCGCCCTTGCCGGGACGGTCGATGGCCTCTCTGTCCACCACTCCTCTATCCCTCCAGCCGCCAGAAAGGCCGCCGAGGCATCGCTCTCCGAATCGGGCGCCGCCTGCGTGATCTGCACCAGCACCCTCGAACTCGGCATCGATATCGGCGGCCTCGACCTCGTCGTCCAGGTGGGTCCGCCGCCCTCGGTCTCCTCCTTTCTCCAGAGGCTCGGGCGGACCGGGCGGCGCGGCTCGCCGGCACGGATGGCCTTTGTGCTCGCGGACGACCTCGACCTCCTGGTGGCGGCGGCGACCGTCGAGGCGGCGATGCGCCGCGAGGTCGAGCCCCTCCGCCCCCCGGTCCTGCCGTACACCGTCTTCATCCAGCAACTTCTTCTTGTGCTCCTGAAAGAGCGGCGGGCGCCGCGGCGTGGTGTAGCCTCCTCCCTCCTCTCATGTGCCGCCTTTGCCGGGATCAGGGAAGAGGACGCCGGAGCGATCGTCGATCACCTCCTCGCGGAGGGCATACTCTCGGCAGACGGCGTCTTTCTGATGCTCGGGCCGGTGGCCGAACGCACGGTCGCCCGCGTCCACGGCCGCGACCTCCTCTCGGTCTTCGCGGGCGCCGGCGCCTTCCGCGCTCTCACCCCTGAGGGCGAGGCGGCCGGCGACCTCGATCCCAGGTTTGTGGCCGGGGGTGTCGGGACGGTCTGCACCCTCGGAGGGCGGCGGTGGCGGATCATCGCCCTCGACGGCGACCACCGGATCGCCACCGTCGTCCCTGAGGGCGGCGGCCCCCGGTCCTCAGACCGCCGCCCCTTCTGGTCGGGCGCCGGCGCCCCGATGAGCCCGACAGTCGCCCGCGCCGTCCAGCGCCTCCTCGCCCGCGGCTCCTCCTCCCTCCCCCTCGGGAGGCGGGAACAGGCGTCGATCCATGGGGTTGCCGAGGATATCGGGGGTGGCATCCCTCACGAGGGCTTCATGGTCAGGGAGCGAGCCGATGGTATTTTTATTCTCTCCTGCCATGGGGGGCGGTTTAACCGGGCGCTCGCCGCCCTCTTAGAACGGGCGCTCGGGGACGGGCCGAAGATACGCGTCTCCGATCTCTGGCTCCTCGTCTCAGGGGTGACCGGGCCGGACCCGGCCGGGGAGGTGTGGGACGCCCTCGGTGCGGTGCAACGGTGGACCGCAGCAGACCTCGCCGTCACCCTTCCCCTGCCGGCATCCGATGACTGGAAGTTCGGCCCCCTCCTCCCATCCTCGCTTTTCGTCGAAATGGTCCGCGCCGACCACGACGACTGCCCTGCTCTGGCCGCTCTCCTCGCCCGGACCCCGCTGCACCCCCTGAGAGAAGATATATGTGCGCCGGGCCCTCACCTCCATAACGAATGAAACCCGGCCCCCTCATCATCTCCTGTCTTCTTCTGGCACTGTTATCCGTCCCCGCCCTTGCGGCGGCGCCTGAACGGACGGTCACTGGTACTCTTCTGCCAGGCGGGGAGTTCGTCATCACCCTGAATGTGAGCGGGATCGCCGTCGGCGGACTTGTCGAGACGATCCCGGAAGGGTTTTTGTTCTTCTCCTCCACCCACCCACCCGGACGCGTCTCGGTCGCCGATCGGCAGGTCTCCTTCGCCCTCCTTGACGACGAGAGGGTCAGCTACCGTCTCCGCGCCCCGACTGAGGGAGACGGCGTGATCACCGGGTACTGGGAGGATTTTGTCGCCGGCGAGAATGGCACCGTGGCGCCGACCTGGCTTTCCCCCACAACGGAACCGCGGGAGGCGGCAGCGTCCACGATCCCTGCAGCCGCACCGGGCTTTTCAGTGCCGGGGACTCTCCTCGCACTTGCGGCCATCCTGTTTGCCTGGGGGCGATCGGGATGAAGGCCACTTTTGCTGTCGTCCTCTGCCTGCTCCTTGCGGTGCCCTCTGTGGCGGCGATACCATGCGACGCCGATGGCAACGACAGGCTCTCCGAGGGCGAGATGGTCGGGGCGATCTTCTCATACCTCGACGTCACCTACCGGAACGGCACTGGAACTGCGCCGTCGCCTGCCGATCTCCAGGATGCCTCCTTTATCTACCATCACTGGGGCGGCGCCCCCGGAGAGTGCACCGATGCAGCGGGGCGCACGCTCGTTTTCGAACGGCCGATCCGGGCTGTGGCCGTCATGTCCCCGCAGACTCTGGAGACGATCCGTGCGATCGGCTATCCGATGAGATATGTGCGGGGCGCTGAACATTCGATCCTCATGGACCGGCAGTTCTTCCCTGATCTCGTCGGGTGCAGGGCGGTCGGGAGCCTTGACGACCCCGACGCCGCCGCCCTCGCCTCCCTCTTCCCGGACGTTGTTTTTGCTCCGGTCGGCCCTGAAGGGGACGCTGTCGCGGATGCCGCCTCCGCTCTCGGCATTCCGGTGCTCAGGTTCTCCTGCGCCTCCCCGGCCTCCGTCCGCGACGAGGCCCTCGCGATAGGCTCCCTCCTCGGCTGCCAGGACGGCGCCGAAGACCTCTGCCGCTTCCTCGACGAACAGGATGAGGCGGTGCGCTCCTGCCTCGACGGTTTGTCGGCCGACCAGGTCCAGGCCGTCTACGTGGAATCATTCCCGGCGTATATCGCCTGCGGCTCCGGAACGCCTGCCGGCGACCTCGTCCTTCTCGGCGGGGGTAGCCCGGTCCCTGCCGGCTCCGGAACGTTCGGGGTCGACGACGGGGTGGTCATCGCCGCCGCCCCCGCCGTCGTCATCAAACTGGTCGGGGAGGACCCCTCCAGATTCGGGGGCTTCGGCGACCGTCTCCCCCTCAGGTTCATCGAGGTCAGGAACGCCATCGGCAATCGCCCTGGCTGGAGTGCCCTCCCTGCCGAGCGAGAGGAAAGGGTCTACCTGATCCACGCCAGCCTCGTCGAGGGGCCGCGGTACGTCGTCGGGCTGCACTATAGTGCACGCTGGCTCCACCCTGACCGCTGCGCAGGGCTGGACCCGGCGGCCGTGCATGAGGAGTATCTCTCGCGGTTCTGCGGGCTCTCCGGCGTCTCAGGAACCTTCGTCTATCCGGGTGATGCCTGATGCAGGGCCGGTTCGTCGCCGCGGCCGTCGTGTTCCTCGTTCTCGCCCTCGCCGCGGGCGTCCATCTCTTCACTACCTATGACGACTATAGCCGCCACAACATCCAGTGGAACGGCACCTCCTCGTTCTTCTCCTTCCTGGAGGAGCGTGGTGCACACGAGGTCTGGAGGCCGGCGGATCTGGGCGGTTACAACGACGCCGTCCTCATCATCATCGCCCCGCAGGGTTCTCCGGGCGCAGAACAGATCGCCGCATACCGGGCATTCCTGGCGCGGAACAACACCATTGTTCTCTGCGATGATTTCGGGAGCGGCAACGAGTTCCTCGCCGCGGTCGGGTCGGGCATCTCCATCCTGCCCGGCAACCTCACCTCGGTCGACCGGGACTATGCCGACGGTGCGGCGGTGAAGGGCTACCGTGCCGGCAACCACACCCTCGTCGAAAATGTCTCTACTGTCCTCTTCAACCGTCCGGCGGCGTTGAAAGGTGGTACGCCGCTTCTTCAGACCTCCCTTCTCTCATGGGTGGACAGAAACTCGAACGGACGGATCGACGGCGACGAGGTGGTGAGCAGGTACCCGGTCTGCGCCCTCGAACAGGTCGGCGGCGGCGAGGTGATCGTCATCGGCGACCCCGGCATCTTCCTCAATGCGATGTCCGGGTTCTCCAGCGAGAACCGGCAGTTCATCGAGGCCCTCATCTCCCTGCGCCCGGTGCTGCTCGTCGACCAGGGCTGGAGCCGCACGGCCTCGGCCGGAGCGCCGACCGCCGCCGTCCGCCTGGCAAAGGAGTATCCCCTCCTTCAGATTGCCGTTGCCGGACTCTTTATCGGTGCGGCTGCATATTTTTTTAGAAAGAGGATCATTAGGTAGATGACATGGATGCGACAGACCTCGATGTAAGTTATATTGCCGATGCCTATCATGAGGTGCTGGAGACCACGCAACGGTTTGTGGTCGGGAACAGGGCCCTTATAGACCTTATCTTCACCGGCGTCCTCTCCGACGGTGCGGTGCTCATCGAGGGCGTGCCCGGAACGGCGAAGACCACGGTCTCGAAGATCATGGCGAAACTCCTCTCCTACTCCTTCAAGCGGATCCAGGGTGCGGTGGATGTCCAGCCCGCCGACATCATCGGTGTCCGCATCTATGTCGCCCGTGAAAATCAGTTCATCCTCCAGAAGGGGCCGATCTTCTCGAACTTCGTCCTTGTGGACGAGATCAACCGGCTGACCCCGAAGACCCAGTCGGCCCTCCTGGAGTCGATGAGCGAGCACCAGGCGACGATCGACGGGAACACCTACCCGCTCCCGAAACCCTTCTTCGTGATCGCCACCCAGAACCCCTACGAGTTCGAGGGGACGTTCTCCCTGGTGGAGGCCCAGCGCGACCGTTTTATGTACAGCATCCCGCTTGAACATCTCAATGTCGAGGACGAACTCGAGATCATCAGGCGCGACAACGGCGGCGGGCTGAGCTGGACTGACTTTGAGGAGTCCCTCCCTGCCCTGCTGAGCCCGGAGGATATCGGGGAGATGATGGGCGTCGTCCGTCAGGTCCATGTCGATGAGGCGGTGCTCAGGTATATTGCTGACCTCGTTGCGGCGACGCGGTCCCATGGGGACGTCCGTCTCGGGGCGAGCTCCCGCGCCTCGCTCGCCCTCCTGCGGGGCGCAAAGGTCAGGGCCGCGATGGACGGCCGGCCGTATGTCCTCCCCGACGACGTCAAGACGCTTGCCATGCCCGTGCTCCGCCACCGCCTCCTGATGGAGCGTGATGCGATCATCGGGCAGATCTCGGTGAACACGGTCATCGAGGAGATCCTGAACTCCGTCGAGGTGTCCTGATCTGTGAAGCCCAGCCCTGCGGCTGAAGGCGGGGCCGTCCTTGCCGTCGCCCTCGCTGCGTATGCCCTCGTCTTCGATGACCTCGCAGGGCTTCTGGCCGCTGGAACGGTTCTTTTTTTCCTCGTTTTCAGAGGAGCAGTCTTTCTCCATGGCATCTCCCGCCTTGCCTCCACCATTTCGGTTGAACGGGCTGTCGGCAAGCGTATCGTCCGTCAGGGCTCGCTGCTCGCGGTGGAGACGAATGTCTCCTACGACCCCGGGACCGCTCTTGCGGTGGAGATAGAAGACCTGATCCCGGCAGTGGCGGTGGCTGCAAGCGAGCAGAAGTCCCGGGTGGTCGGGCCCGGCCGTGTCGCCCTCAGGCACTCGTTCAGGGTCATGGCCGCCGGCGACACCTCCTTTAGCGGGATCGGGCTTGTTGCAAAGGATCCCTTCTTCTCGGCCACGCTCTCCCTGCGAAAGCCCGCCCTGAAAAACCCGGCCCTCCGCGTCACTCCGCAGGTCCTCCCGCTCTCCGGCAGGGGGAAGGGCCACGGCCCGGGCGACGAGGAGGGCGGGTCCCTGCGCCTTCTCAGGGGTCAGGAAACGCGCGGCTACCGGGAGTATATCACCGGCGACAGCCTTGACCTGGTGGACTGGAAGCTCTCTGCGAAGTACGGGGAGATGTACGTCAGGGAGGCCGAGGGGCTCTCCGGGGGGAGGCCATTTATCGTCGTGGACCTGCCCGACCGGCACGATGCCCCGGAGAGGGACGTCTTCGACCGCTATGCCCTGGCGGTGAACGGTGCGGTGCAGGGATCGTTCACGAAGTTCGGTTCCTGTCCCCTCCTGATCCTTTCCGGGGGCGATATCGTCACATATATCCCGCCGGGCGCCGGCGAGAAAGAACTCTTCCAGACCCTTGCCGGGATCCGCCCGGTCGAACGCTCGGTTCACCTCTACAGGTATATCGATCCGGCGATGGCGAGAGCCCGGATCCGCGCCCTCAAACGGGAGGGTGCGGATCCCGGCGGGTTCGGCGAGTCTCTCTCCAGGACGCTATCCGCATTCGGCGGGGACGGTGTTCCCGTCATCTTCAGGCAGCAGGTGGCGCGGGCGATGCGCTCCTCCGGTGCCGCATCGGTCCTGCTGTACACGACGGCGCTGGGCGACCTGAGCCATATCGTCCAGGTCGTCCAGGAGGCGCAGCGGCAGGGGATGCCGGTCACCGTCCGCGCCTCCGGGCCCTCGGGCGCCGGAGCAGTCGGGCGGATGCTGGCAGCCCACGAGGCTGCAACGGTGGAGGAGGTCTAGCATGGACGGCCGATATCTGGCACTGGCGGTGGCGCTTCTCGGCCTCGCCTCGGCCTTCTCCGGCACCTCGGGACTGGCCGGCGTTGCGGCGGTCGGTGTCTTTTGTGCGGTGTTTTTCCTCTCTCCGCCTCGTGAGGGACGGTGGTTTACCGTCCTCTGTGCAGGCTCGCTCGTCGCCGTCGCTGCTGGTCTCTCCTCGCTCCTCTGGACGGCGGCGATCATGCTCGTCCTGCTTGCGTGGGTCGAGGGCGACCTCGGCCTCCTGAACGCCCCGAAAGACCGCCGGGCCTATGTTCTCTTTACCGTCGTTGCCCTCCTCCTCATTCCCATGGCCGGGCTGCGCCACGTCCCCCTCCCGCTCGCCCTCCTGCTCGCCGCGGCCCTCGCCGGGGTGGGTGTGCTGGCGGTGCTGTGGTACAGGCTCGTATGGACCTCACAGAAAGGTGAACCATGAAGTTGTCAGACCTGAACGATACCTATCTTGCAGCGTTCCTCCTCCTGGGCGCCGCCGCCGCCGCCCTCATCGTGGCGACCCTGACCGGCCGGGGCGACCTGACGAGCGCCACACTCGTGCTTGCGGGTTTTGGATCCTTTATCGCCGGCGTATTCCTCCTTGCCCTGTATAAAGGCGAGCCGGTGGACCCGGCCGTCGCCGCCCTGCTCCCGGTGCAGGGAACGATCGGGATCGCCACCCTCATCGCCGACCTTGGTGTTCAGGGTGATGCCCTGTTCATGCCGCCGGGCGAGGACGGCGCCGTCGTCGAGGTCGTCCCGGCCGGGGCGAACGTGCCGGCCTCACTCCCTGCAGGATATTCCTACGTGACCGCTGCAGACGGTGCCGCCGTCGTCATGGCCCCCCTTGCCGCCCCGCTCCTCGACCACCTCAAACGCTCCTGCTCCCTCGAGATCCCGTCGGACCGGGAGCAGCTCTGCGAGGCGATCGTCGAAATCTTCGGGAACGTCCTTGAGGTGGCCGGGCCGGTGACCGCCCGGTTCGAGGGCGAGAACCTCGTCATCGACCTCAGGAACTTCACGCTCTTCAAAGGGTGCCTGGCGGTCAGAAAAGCATCGCCGAAATGCTGCACGATGGTCGGGTGCCCGATCTGCAGCCTTGCCGCCTGCGTCGCCGCAGAGGGTCTGGCCGCCCCCTGCAGGATCGCCTCGGCGGCGCCCGCAGGGGACGGGCTGCAGATCATTATCGAACAGGCGGCCTGACCCGGACCCAGAGGTGGAGGTCCCGGTAGCTCGCCTCGATCCTATCCTCGCCCCAGACGTTGTCTGAGGGGACGGTTTCGTTGAAAAGGAGGAACTGGAGCCGGTTCATGTCGGTCCTCTCGATGGAGAAGGAGTAGGGCTCTTCGACCGTGGTGTTGTGGGGGATCTCCAGGGAGAACTTCCCGATACGCTCCATTTTGTTC